>JAXMBU010000007.1:0-184180 GCA_046349735.1 Planctomycetaceae bacterium | reverse complement strand
ACCAACGCTTCCAACAACGATAAAAGCCGCGCCTTTGGTCGCAGTCAAACTGGCAGACTGAACTCGACCTTCGTTCGATCAAATCCACGATGCAAATGGATTTTCTGCGATGCAAGACTCCGGACCTCGTCCACAAAGAAGTGTGGGCTCACGTCATTGCCTATAACCTGATTCGGACCATCATTGCCCAAGCTGCAGAGAATCAGCATGTCAATCCACGAACGATCAGCTTCAAAGGCACAATGCAGACGCTAAACGCGTTTCAGCCAATGATTGCCCTTCAGGAGTCCTGTGACAGCCTCGTTCTCATGAACTTATTCGATCGGTTGCTTGATGCAATCAGCAGACATCGAATCGCTGATCGTCCTGATCGATATGAACCGCGACTCCAGAAACGACGCCAGAAGAATTACGGTTTCCTCCGCAAGCCAAGAGCCACGTTGAAACGTGAACTGGCGAAAAGGGTTACATAAAATCTACGTGCCATTCGCGTGTCGGACCGAAGCAGGAAGGTGACGGCACTTAATGTCGTTTTGTGTCGGACTGGCGGAACTGTTTACGGTGTTGTCTGCCGCCGTGAGATTTCAGGGGAGTATTGGCACTCTGCTGTTTTGATGACAACTTGCGAGAGCGATTTGCATTTTGCTGAATCGCATTGACCGACTTTTCCAGCGAACGATGACGTGCGATCTGCTTGCTGCGTGTTTGCGCGATACACACCCGTGATTGGCGTAGGGCCTCCTGCTGTCAAAATTCAAGCGGGCGAAGTTCCCATTGGGCCCTCGTGTTGGCAGCAGGCTGATCTCCAGAATTGTCATGCGGCTACCCAGTCTTCCGGTCCGGTCTCGCTAACTAACGCCTGGATGAATACTCGGGGCAGGCGGTGCAAAGCGTTGCCGACTTTGGCGGTTGACGGCTTTGCAGCTCAGATGAAGTGATCCTGCAATCTTCGGGGTATTCGAAAGACCGACAGCAAACTGTCCTTTGGCAGGTCTGTTCGCTTTCGTTTCCCGTTTCTGCCCCAAAAAGTCTCTCATTTCAGAAATCGGATCTTGTTGTCCTCTTTCTGTTGTGGTCTGCCGAAAAGAGGATGTAAATATCCGCTTTAGGTGGTTTGGATGTTCTGTCCGCTGAAAGGCATGGCGTTCCAAGGAGACCGTGAAATGTTCTGCAATCAATGTGAGCAAACTCAAAATGGGCGTGGCTGTACGGATGTTGGAGTCTGCGGCAAGGATGAGGATGTGCAGTCGTTGCAGGAAATTCTCCTGTACGGTCTCAAGGGGATGGCCGCCTACGCGAACCATGCCCGCCGACTTGGGAAGGTCGATGACAATGTCAGTGCATTCATCGAAGAGGCACTTTTCTCCACGATGACGAATGTCAATTTTGACATTCCAACGATGCTGGAATTGGTTCTCGAATGTGGCCGTCAGAATGTGCGAGTGATGCAGTTGCTGGATGAGGGGCACTGTGAGAAGTTCGGCACTCCCGAACCGACAACGGTCTATGAAGGTACGAAGGCTGGCCCCGGCATTCTTGTTACGGGACACGATCTGCTGGACTTATCCGATCTGCTGGAGCAGGCCGCAGGTCATGGAGTGAATGTTTACACGCACGGTGAGATGTTGCCAGCTCATAGTTATCCGAAGCTGAAGGCTCATCCTCACCTGGCTGGTCATTTCGGTGGACCATGGCAAAATCAGTATTGGGAGTTTCCTTCCTTCACTGGTCCGATCGTTGCCACAACAAACTGCATTTTGATCCCGTCAGATTCCTACAAAGACCGTCTCTTTACGACTCGCATTACGGCTGTTCCCGGAGGGCGTCGGTTGAAGACCAATAATTTCTCCGAAGTGATTCAAATGGCGAAGCAGTTGTCACCATTGCCCGAGAGAAAGGTCCGGGAGTCAATGAAATCGGATTCCATCACAGCGTGATACTCGGCATTGCTGACAAGGTTGTTGATGCCGTCAAGTCGGAAACATCAAGCGTTTCTACCTTATCGGCGGCTATTGTGATGGAGCTGAACTTTGGCGAATTACTACAGCAAGCTGGCCCAGCGAACTCTGACGAGTCCGTAATTCTGACACTCAGATGCGGGAAATACCGCATTCGAAATCCACAACTATGTTGCGGTCGCGGACACAGCTGCTTGATATGGGGCAATGCAGCGACGCATTTGGAGCAGTGCAGGTTGCTGGGACTTGCAAAAACTTCGACTGCGGAGTCAATGATTTACCGCTGTCAATCGTCCTGTCGTGGTTCGAACAAAAGGCTGTCGCTGTATTACTCCAGTCTCTACGGCGTTGGGAGTGAAAGGGATTCGTGTTGTTCTCCGCATTCGTGTCTCCAGATAGTGTTCAGGATCCTGCAGGACTTCTTTGATCTCAAGTGATCGAAGCTGAACCACCTGCCGAACTGGTTCGCTCAGTGTAGGCGTTTTTCCTGTTCATGCAGCAATTGGCCGACCTCGAAACCAACGAGTCGCTCTGGCGGAGTTGGTTCCTGTTTCCATACTTTGTCATGTATCACGTCAGGATTCCGGGGGAGTCAGCTTGTCATGCAATCAATCGATGAGGCTCGATTGGAGACGGATCTGGTCTATCGTTTTCAATTCGTCGCTGATTTCATTGGCTTCACAAAGGATGATGCTGCGTCGCTGCAGTCGGCCGCGATGTTTCTTGGCCCGATGATCCCTGATATTGTGGATAGAACGTATCAGAAACTGCTGGATCGTGATTGCACAGCTCGTCATTTTTTGCCGCGACAGGCCGGATTTGAAGGAGCGGTTCCCTCGGACCTGCAATCAATATCTGCAAGGCACCCGCAGATTCAGTTTCGCAAAGAACATCTCGCGAGATACCTCACCACGGTGCTCGGAAGAACGTGCGATGAGAAGCTGGTTCCGTATCTCGATATGGTCGGAAAGATCCACACGCCTGCGGCCGGAAATCACGAAATCGACGTTCCACTCGTCCAGATGAACGCTCTGATGGGATTCCTGTCAGACATTCTGCTGGAGGCCGTGTTGGCTCTGCCGCTGGAAGACAAATCCCGACGAGAGATCATCCGAGCACTCAGTAAGTTTCTCTGGCTCCAAAACGACTTTATCACCCGGCACTATGCGAAAGCCACAGTCACGAATCCCTGAGCTGAGTCCGGTCGAAAAAGCTACATGGCTCTGCTGACAACGGTCACGATGCCTGGCGGTTAAGGCGGCGTCCACTCAGGAATTCAGCGACGCATCGTCGCCGCCGAGGAGTTCGCGCAGGCGACGAATGGCGCGGAGGTAACGCATGCCGGCGGCGGGTGGAGATAATCCCAGGGCTTCTGCCACTTCGCTGTTTCCGAGATGTTCGAAGTGACGCATGACGACGATTTCGCGATCGTTCTCTTCCAATTGATCCAGAGCGACGAGAAAACGTTGCTCCATTTCTCTGCGAAGAGCGGCGGCGGCTGGCGTGAGTTCTGCATCTTTCAGCAGAGCTGCCAGATCTGCGGCCGACTGTTCATCGTTTCCTAGTCCGCTCATGTTCTGCTCCCGATCCACCGAGCGGCGCTGGGCCGCTCGATGGCGTCGGTGCATGTCGATGATGCGATCTTTGGCCAATTGTCTCAGCCAAAGGTGGAACGGCATGGCCGGGTTTGCCAGATAGTCCTTCAGGCGCTGAGATGCCTCCATCAGGACGTCCTGGACGACATCGCTGGCGTCGACTCGACGAGCCACCGCCTGATCAAGTCGCATCTGGATCATGCGACGAACAGCCTCCCGATGACGATCCATCAGGCGATTAACCGCCTGCGAATCGCCATCGGTGACTCCCTTGAGAAGCTCCTGAGTCTGTTCACCTTCCGGCCACATAATTCTCTCCGGCGGGCTGAGAGAAACGCGCTCTCCACAGCTCGCTGCTGAATGACATTTCTGCTAACGATTTTGTCATTTGTTAATGCTCACGTTGTTCGCGTGTTGCAGCAGAACCCGAACAACTTAGGCGATTCGTTCGATATCAAGCCGAGAGACCAGACGAGTTAGGAACAGTCTCGAAACAATTTCCGACTCAAGAGAAGATACAACCGGTGTGCCTGCGTTCGCTGATGCTCACTTGTCACACCCTACAGAAAAACATCGGCATTTGTAGGGTGTGACAAGCGAATGCGCAGGCACACCATTCAAGGTTACTACTTCGAACCGAATCCGTAGAGGCTCAGTTCTTTGCAGGTTCCGGCTTCTCAATCTCAAACGCGTACGTTGTTTTAGACTCGTACTTTTCACCCGGCTTCAGAATCGTCGTCGGGAAGTTCTCGTGATTCACAGAGTCCGGATAGTGTTGAGTTTCAAGGCACAAGGCACTGCGGTGAGCATACGTCTTGCCGCCTTTGCCCTTCTGACCCTTCAGGAAGTTTCCAGAGTAGAACTGAATGCCGGGCTCGGTGGTCATCACACGCATGCGGCGACCGGACTCTTTTTCGACAACAATAGCCGCAAGAGTCATGGTCTTGCCTTCTTCGCGAGGATTCAATACGAAGTTGTGATCGTAGCCGATCGCGGCTGTTTTACCGATTGATTCGATGCGTTTACCGATGACTGTGCGTTTGCGGAAGTCGAGATCTGTGCCTTCGACCGGAGCAATTGCTCCAGTTGGGATCAGAGTGTCATCGGTTGGAGTGTAGTTGTCTGCGTTGAGTCGCAGGCTGTGGTTGAGTACCGTGTCGCTGCCTGCACCGGCCAGATTGAAGTAGGCGTGGTTTGTCAGGTTAACGGGTGTTGCCTTGTCGGTAGTCGCTGTATACGAAATGGAGACAGAGTTCGTGTCGTTCGGTACGTAGTAGCTGACCGAGATCTCCAGAGTTCCCGGGTAACCTTCATCGCCATCAGGGCTGGTCACGGTGAACTTCACGCCCTGCCCTTTTTCATTTGAGTAAGGATTGGCTTTCCATACGAGTTTATCGAGGCTCTTGTCCAGTCCACCGTGCAGATGGTTCGGCTCGTTATTGATCGCCAGGGTGTACTCTTTGCCGTCGAGGGAGAATTTTCCTTTGGCGATGCGATTGCAGACGCGACCTGTCGAACATCCAAAGTACTGATTATCTTCGGACTCATAGCCGGTGACATCATCAAAGCCCAGGATTACGTCGGCCGCTTTGCCGTCTTTGTCGGGGACGTGCAGTTGAACCAGAGTCGCACCTCGAGTCATCACTTTTGCGACGAGGCCCGTATTGTTCTTCAATGTATACAGCTCAACGGCCTGTCCGTCTTTGGTCTTGCCGAAGGGTTCCGAGACGGGTTCAGCACCGGACACAACAGATGTCATCAGGAATGCTCCAAAAATCGCTAACTTCAGTTTCATGGATTCTCGCCTTGAGAATGGTGGGACATGTCAGCGGTACAGAATTCCAAAGGGCAGGCAATGCGCCTGAGCCTTGTCGCTTTCTGGTCTAATCCCGCAGTTGTGCTGCGTCTTGTTCTCATCGGAAGACAAAGACGCTGACACCACGAGATTGTGCCACCCAGGATTCTGACCGCAACGAGTCGAAGGACAGCAGGATCCGCCCTCGACGAACCCTCTATTATCGGGAAGGCGTCGTCAGGCTACAAGCGACGAGATCCGGGAATGGCACCATTCATCGTGACTGGATTCAGAAGTCTTCTGACGCTGGTATAGACTTTTCCGCCGGGCTATACCTGTCTGCTGATGGTGCCGCTTGTTTCGTGGTGATTCAGTGTTTCCGTGGAATTCGCTGTTAGTGAAGCAGATCCGCGAAAAGTCCTGCCGAATCCTCAGTGACCGCTTTTCCTCACAAAAGTCAATTTATGTTCAGAAGCCTGATCGTTTTGGTGATTGTCCTGGCCGGTTCGTTGGCAGCGTCCGATTCGACCGAAGCCTCGCCGCCGAATGTTGTCGTATTTCTGGCGGATGATGCCGGGTGGGGAGACTACAGCCAATCGGGCAATCAGCAGGTCAGTACTTCACATATCGATTCGATCGCTCAGGGCGGCGTGTCGCTTGACCGTTTCTACGTGTGCCCGGTTTGTGCACCGACTCGCGGTGAATTCCTTACGGGTCGATATCATCCGCGCGGCGGAGTGCGGGGAGTGTCGACCGGACAGGAACGGCTGGATCTCGATGAGAAAACCGTCGCCGACGCCTTCAAGGCAGGCTGGATACGCGACTGGTGCGTTCGGTAAATGGCATAATGGAAGTCAGTGGCCGTATCATCCGATGGCGCCCGGTTTGATGAATACTTTGGACACTCATCAGGTCATTGGGGCGAATATTTCGATGCGCCGCTGGAAGACAACGGCCGCATGATTCGGACCACGGGCTACATCGTCGATGTCTGTACGGATCGAGCGATCTCGTTCATCGATCGAAACAAAGAGAAACCGTTCTTCTGCTTTGTCCCGTTTACCACGCCGCATTCACCGTGGGCCGCGCTCCGGAAGATTGGCAGCGTTTCAAAGATCGTCCGATTGTTCAACGGGCCACGGATTCGTCAAAAGAAGTCCTGGATGAAACTCGTTGCGCTTTGGCAATGGTTGAGAATCAGGATCGCAACGTGGGCCGCATTCTGAAGCGGCTTGAGGAACATGGTCTCTCGAAAAATACGATTGTTGTGTACTTCTCCGACAACGGTCCCAACTCCATGCGCTGGACAGGTGGAATGAAGGGGCGAAAGGCGACGACGGATGAAGGCGGAGTGCGTTCTGTCTGCTATCTCCGCTGGCCTGAAAAGCTTTCTGCTGGACATACCGTGACTCAGATTGCTGGTGCGATTGATCTGTTGCCGACTTTGACATCGCTGGCGGGGATTGATCGAGTTGGAGACAAGCCGCTGGATGGAAGTGACCTGAGTCCGCTGTTAATGAAACAGGCGGTAGAATGGCCCGAGCGAATGATCTTCTCGACATGGGCTGGCAACATTAGTGTCCGAACCCAGACTCATCGGCTGGACAATGCCGGTCTGTTGTTTGATATGGTGGCGGACCCAGGCCAGACAATGCCTGTCAATGACAAGCAGCCAGAGCTGGCGGTTCAATTAAAGACCGCTGTGACACAATGGCGTGAAGAAATGTTTGGCTCTGCTGATAGCAAAACCAGGGGAAAATCGGCCGGAGGAAAAGCAAAGCCCGGTGGAGGCAATGCGATCGATCCGCGGCCGATTCCGGTCGGCTTCCGTGAGTTCCCGATCACGATGCTGCCGGCCCGCGACGGTGAACCTCGTGGCGGAATCAAACGCAGCAGCGCGGCACCTAATTGCTCTTACTTCGTCAACTGGACCAATGTTAATGACAGTATGGTCTGGCTACTGGATGTGCATACGGCTGGGAGATACCAGGTCACCATTGATTACACCTGCAAACTTGCTGATGCAGGTTCAGTGGTGGAACTGGCCTTTCAGGATTCGCGGCTTACCGGAACGGTTGAGCCCGGCTGGGATCCGCCGTTGTACACAAATCAGGACACGCTGCCTCGGCCCGATGGTGAAAGCCAGATGAAAGAATTCCACACGTTGACGTTGGGCGAGATCAGGCTGCCTGCGGGTCAGGGGCCGATGACTGTAAGAGCAGTGGAGATACCGGGCAAATCCGTCATGGATGTCCGCAGAATCACACTGACTTTACTGGATTAGCTCGGAAGACACTTCAGGCGACAACCAATCGACGTTCGGTGCCCACGGAGTCGTTTGTTCCCAGCGGGAGTTCGCGGTCCTGGCTTTCGCTGTAAAGCACCAGCGTGACTTCATTTCCGGCTGGGTTGAAGAAGAGTTCGTCCGAGAATCCTCTCATTAGCAGCAGACCACGACCACTTGCCAGGAGAGCCTCCGGGTCGTTGCAGCGATCCAGGGCCGCCTGAACGTTGAAGCCGTTGCCTTCATCTCGAATCGTGATCCAGAGACCGAACGGGCTGACGAGTTCTGTGACGTAGACATTGCGGTTGCACCATGGTGACAGCAGTTCGCGTTCTGCGGCGAGGTCAACAAAGCGAGAGGAACCGTCTTCCTTGAGTTCGGAGCTGATCTCCAGATTTCCATGATAAAAGGCGTTATTCAGAGCCTCTTCCAGCGCCATGCAGAAATGATTTTCTTTCGTGCCTTCGACGACATGGTAATCCTGAATGCCACGCATCAGACGGTCGCGTAGCTTTGGGATCAGGCGGCAGCAGGTGGGAACTCGAAACTGAGCAAGCCGGACGTGCGGCGACTGGACAACAACCTCCTCGACAATGGTCGCTTCAGTTGTCATGACTGGGAGTTCCCTCAGACGGAGGATCAAATCATTTCTTGAGACAGGCAGCCACGATTCTGGCTGCTCGTTGTTTTGACAAACTCGGCCGATCACTGCAAACGCATTTTGGGAATTTTGTTCGACTTCATTGATCCTGAGGGCTCCAGGGTGAGCGATACAGACGTCATTTTTGCCGAGACGGTCGCCTGGTGATCTGTCCCAGCATTCCCTGCTGACATGGGAAATCCCTGCCCGACCAATCACCTGACGACAAAGCGTGTGAACGTTTTGGAAGAATTCCGCTTTGTCGGTGATGACCAGAATCTGCATGATACGACTGTCTCACTTTGCATCGGTGCGGCAATTCGCGTCGTCCGGGATCCCTTTTGACGCATGGGAACAACATGTTTCATTTGTGAAACGTAACCTGAGAATCGTTCAGCTTGGCGAGTTTCAGCGAAGTCAATGTTCTGCCAATAGGAAAACTCGGGATTGGAACGGCATATGCGGCCTATAAGTTTTATAGCGGGCCCGATTTTGACGGTTGTTTCGTCGGCTTGACTTCCTCAAATGGGTTGTTCTGCTCCGAATGGCAATTTGTCGGCAAGTGGTCCAGCGATTCCGGATTTTCGGGAGTAGGTGCTCAAAGGGCTTGAGATGCGATCAGACTGTGGCCATACTTTGAGCAGGTTGCTGGTCAGAAGCAAACTTCTATACAGGTTGTGTTAAGTGTTCAACAAGATCACGATCCACGGAAATACAGTCAGGATTGCCGCCTGTGCGGCGTTTCTGGTGTGTTCGTTGCTGGGTCGTCCTCTCCATGAACTGCAGCATCAGGCAGAATCATCTCTTGCTGGTGGAGAGTCGGTTCATCACGCAGCGGAAGTCTCCTGTGCGACTTCAAAAGCGTCCCGCGATGGTCACAGGTGTGATGGTGGTTCACGCTCTCGGAATATGAATGTCGCATTGTGCGGCACGTCAGACCATTCCCATAACCATGAACAACATGACCATGGATCGGAGGGCGATTATCCGAAGCACTCCCATGATTCGCACGATTGTTCTGTGTGCCAGGCGCTATGCGTTTCAGCGACATCGCCGGACTGTCCATTGCCCTGCCTGATGCCTCCTGTTTGTGTCAGCCGGCAATCAATCGTCAGCGAGAGTTTGTCTGCTTCCGCACCGCGTACTGCCGATGCTCGTGGGCCGCCTGTGGTTTGAGCTGCTCTTCGAAAACCCGTGCGACAATTCTTCCTGTACTGCAGGCCATTGTTGTGACAGTCCCGCTTTGGCTGGTTCTGTTTTCGAAGTCGCCCTCTGACGTAGCGATGATGCATCCTGATGCATCTGTCGTAACCTGACGTCCCTGCTCAGACCTTTCCTGTGCCGCACAAAGCCGTGCGCTGGGTCTGTAGCCTTCCAGAACAAGCTCGTCCGCAGCCTGCGGATTTCGGGGGTTGTTATCATGCGTTCTTCAAAGCCCAGTTCGTTCAGCCTGCGCGGATTTACATTGATCGAGTTGTTAGTCGTTATCGCAATTATTGCCGTTCTGATCGCATTGCTCTTGCCTGCAGTGCAGCAGGCTCGAGAAGCCGCTCGAAGAACTCAGTGCAAGAATAACCTGAAGCAGATTGGCCTGGCCCTTCACAATTACCACGACAGCCATCGAGTGTTTCCGCCGGGTTGGATTGCAGTTGATGAATTCCGTATGCCCAGTGCTCACGAAGGAACCAGCGGAGTCGGTTGGGGAACGGCAATTCTGCCTTATATCGAACAGGACGCGATCTATCGTCTGTTCAACCCCAGCCTTCCGCTGACAGATCCGGCAAATGCCGCTTTTCTGCAGTCGCAGGTAAATGCCTATAAGTGCCCATCCGATCCCCAGCCAATGCAATTCGATTTGCATGAGGAAGGTGGCGGTCCGGTGTTGGCACGCCTGCCAATCGCAAACTATATCGCAGCGTTTGGTCCTGAAAGTCTCGATGACTGCGAACTGCCGGCGGGGAACGCTCCCGTTCTGCCCGATGGGACCTGTAAAGGCAGCGGGATGTTCTATCACAATAGTAGCGTCAAAATGTCGTCAATCACGGATGGAACTTCAGGAACTTTTATGGTTGGAGAACGTCGAACCAGAGTTGATATGGATTGGTATACGTCATGGCCTGGGATGATTGCGGAAGGAGAAGAAGCGTTTCAGCGAGTCTGTGGTTCTGCCGACCACGTCCCGAATGATCCTCATCATCACTTTGATGACTTCAGCAGCAACCACACAGGTGGATCACAGTTCTGTCTCGCGGATGGCTCAGTACGATTTATCTCTGAAAACATTGACAAAGGGGTGTACCAGTCCTTGTCGACAATTCAGGGCGGTGAAGTTGTTGGCGAGTTCTGACGGAACCACCGTTGAGGATGGGCAATGCTGGTTAATTGAGTGAGATTGCACAATCTTCAATCAGTATTGGCCCGTTCAAAGTGTTTGTGGCTGGTGTCAATCAGCAGGCACTGCGGAGATTTCTGATAGAGTCATCATCCTGATGGCACAAAGTATCACAACGCTGGCGCAGATTGATCTTTGGAAACGACTGTACGGCCGGTAATGCCGATGCAAGCTGTGCTGTGAAATCAAGTCTGGCAAGGACTTAGGACGATGCCGAAGATTTCGACAGAGATTGTCGATGATCCGGCACAGAGGATGCCAGAAGGGAAAGGCGTAATGTTGTTCAGACAGTCATTCAGTGACACAAGGCTTTAATTCATGATCCTCCAGGAACCATGATTCCCGGAGGAGGCCCCCCCCTGAATGCTGTTCGGGAACAATCGTTTTTCTGCCCTGTTTCTGAGAAACAACCGAACCTCGATCCCTTCTTTGTTTCCTCCCTGCTGAACTGCCACGAAAGGACTTGATCATGTCGATCAGCAATCTTCAGCTCGAACGCCAGCTGCTGGAATCCGATGCCGGACAAGCCGTCTATGACGCTCTCATTCAGGCCAATGTCGACCTGAGAACCGTCTCTCTTGAACTTGTAAAAGACATGTTGCGTGCCGAACACAGGCACCGAAGACTCATAGGGTATTCTTCCACGCGAGTGTGTCTTTCGTGACGTTGAAGACGTCACTTGAATTCCGCCGCGACAAGACGTCCGGCGTTTTTTGGACCTTGCGTGAATTTGCTGTCGGACGGCTTAGCTCTGCTGCTCCGGGGATTGATTGAACAGATTTCCGGGCAGATGCAGTTCAGATCCAGGAAGTGGATGTGCTGAATGAACCGCAGTTTTCACTGATGGCCATCCGGTTCTCAGCACGAAGACAACCACGCTGCGTCCATTCAGCAGATATTGATCATCATGTGAGTAGATTGGTGTTTCCGCCATGGACAGACTGGTATCCGTCCAGATGACCCAGCGCTCTGATGGTTTATGTCGGGGCAACCTGAAGTGAACCGGTTCTGGTTGAGAATTGAACAACGCCAGTAAAGTGTCCCCAACGATGGGTTCACCTCGCTCATTAACTTCATCAATGGATTCGCCGTTTAGACGCATTCCGAGGGCTCTGAGACCAGACTGCCACGCAGAATCAGCGATCTCATTTCCGTCCTGTGTCAGCCAGGAAATATCCTTCACTCCCGCTCCGCGAATTCGCCGGCCCAGAAAGAAATTACGGCGGCTCAGTACTGGTTGCGTTCGGCAAAGTTCGGTCATTCGCTCGCAGAACCGCAGGAACTCTGACTGTTCCGGATCCAAATCCCAGTTCAGCCAGCTTAATTCATTGTCCTGACAGTACGGGTTATTGTTCCCCAACTGAGTTTGCCCCAGTTCGTCTCCGCCACGAATCATAGGCACGCCCTGAGACAGCAGTAATGTCGCCATCAGATTTCTGCGCTGGCGGAGTCGCAGAGTTCTTATGTCCGGATCCGTCGTTTCGCCTTCGATGCCGCAGTTCCAGTTGTTGTTATGACTGTCGCCATCGCGATTTTCTTCGAGGTTGGCGTGGTTGCGTTTTTCCTGATACGTGACCAGGTCCCTGAGCGTGAACCCATCATGCGAAGTAATGAAGTTGATGCTCGCATACGGCTTGCGGCCATTGTGCTGATAGAGATCGCTGCTTCCCGTCAGGCGAGTCGCGACCTCGGAGATAAGGCCGCCGTCTCCAGCCCAGAACCGTCGAATTGTATCCCGATACCGGCCGTTCCATTCGGACCAGAGATGGGGAAAGTTTCCGACCTGGTAACCGCCGCTTCCAAGGTCCCAGGGTTCGGCGATCAGCTTAACCTGCGAAAGAACCGGATCCTGCAGAATGATGTCAAAGAAGGCGCTCAGCTTGTCGACATCGTGCAGTTCTCTGGCTAGTGCACTGGCCAGATCGAAGCGAAATCCGTCGACGTGCATTTCCAGCACCCAATAGCGAAGGCTGTCCATGATCAGCTGAAGAACTCGCGGAGTCTGCATGTTCAGAGTATTACCACAGCCCGTGAAGTCCTGGTAATAGCGTCGGTTATTGGGCATCAGGCGATAATACGAGGCATTGTCGATGCCTCTCATAGACAGCGTGGGACCTTTTTCATTGCCCTCTCCAGTGTGGTTGTAGACCACATCGAGAATCACCTCGATACCTTCTTCGTGCAGCCGCTTCACCATGCTCTTGAATTCATGGATAACTTCATCAGGTCGGCTGGCCGAGGAATATCGAGTGTCCGGTGCGAAGAACGAGAGCGTGTTGTAGCCCCAGTAGTTGCACAGCCCGTGTGAGACCAGATGCCGGTCGTCCACATGATAATGGACCGGCAACAGTTCGATCGCAGTGATCCCCAGTTTCTTCAGGTGGTCAATTGAAGCTTTTGAAGCCAGACCAGAATAGGTTCCCTGCAGCTGAGGTGGGACGCCTGGATGTCGCTTCGTCTGACCCTTGACGTGTGTTTCGTAGATGATTGTTTGATGCCAAGGAGTCCTCAGTGGCCTGTCGTTTCCCCAGCGAAACTGAGGATCCACGACGACTGCCAGAGGAGCGCACCAGGCATTGTCTCTGTCATCGAAGCTCAGATCTTCTGCAGGATCTCCGATTCTGAAGCCAAACATTGCATCCGACCAGCCGATGCCTCTGCCAATCGCTCGGGCATAGGGATCCAGTAACACTTTATGCGGATTGAAGCGGTGCCCGGCTGCAGGGTCATAGGGACCGTGAACGCGGTAGCCATAAAGCTGTCCTGGGCGTATATCCGGAAGATATCCATGCCAGACACGATCTGTCTGCTCTCTCAAATTGACGGTATGTGTTTCCGTCCGATCAGTCACTGAGGAGAAGAGGCAAAGCTCAACTTTTGTCGCGTGTTCAGAGAACAGGGCAAAATTGACGCCCCCTCCGTCCCACGTCGCTCCCAGAGGATTCGGCTTACCCGGCCAGACTCGTGGTTCCATATCGCAGTCGCAATCTGTCAGGAAGTTCTCATCGAACCTCGTCGTCGATCATTTACACCGCACTCAACCAAGTGCATAGTGTTCGCATGAACATTTGTTTGCTTTTCTCGTTACCACGCCAGTTAGGAATGTAGCGAATATGCAGATCCACATGGATTCAGGGTCACCTATTGGGGGCCGGAATCCCAGACCATGGACAGGATGGTACTGGGTTTAGACCGATATCACAGTCCAGAAAGCTCTGCGCGACGACCGATTGTTCGCGCGCCGACAAGTGTCTTTGGCGAATTAGTCCGCCTGAGGGGATTTCTGTTTGACTCTGTTTTTTCCAGAGCTTCTTATATCCTGTTTGGGCAAATTGGCTAGTCTGGCTGAATTTTCTCGCCGTCGTCTGAGTCGTCCCGAGAGGGGTTTGAGTTCCCTATGAAGCAAGCAATCTTCAAAGTTTTTGCGGTCTTCATCACTGTCGTGGCAGTGTCCATGATGGGTGCTGCCCTCGCGACGTTTTTTGTTCATCCGGACGCAAGGTCCGAAATGAATACACCTGCGATGATGAATTACTCTTTTGAAGAGGTTCCTGGCGAGGTTCCCAAGTGGACGGTGACCCGTCGCTTCAGCAATAACCCGGCGGATCCGGCCGAGCGTGGCAGTGTTGGAACCTTCAATTCTCCCTATGAGGCACTGATCAAAGCTCATGGCGACCTGAAGAATTATTTGTCTCAGCAATCGTCGGCGATGTCAACTCAGAAGGCGACGGCTGACTCAGAGGCGACTCTCTTTGAAGCCAGTCAGGCTCAGGATGTGGCCGCGATGAAAGAGCGTGCTGCTCAACTAAAAGTCGCCGCTGATCAGTTGGCCGTTGCTCTTCAAACACGTTCGGAAGAGTTGCAGGCGTTATCCGTAAAGTCTCGTGAGATTCGAGAGGAAACGGCGGCTCGCAGAACCGACGTTCTCCGCCTGCGGCATGAGCTTGAAGAAGCGCGCACAGACTTGTTTCGGTTAACAGCCATTCGTCGTGATTTGATGGACCGTCTGGTGCGGATTGAGATAGAGAATCAGGGAATGAAGGATCGGCATGCTCAGCTTGGAGGAGACCCGGTGGCTGCTGCATCCGATTTGGGCCAATGATTCTGGTCAACAGTTGTTTAAGTCAGAACCGTGTAACAAGCTTCGGATCTGCACATTGCAGGTGTCGTAAGTTCCCCGGTGCCAGGGCGGCATTTTGTTGTGTTGCTTTTGGTGATTGAGTTACGAAATTCTTGTGATCGTCTTTTGAACCTGGCGCAGGTTTGTGCGGAGCAGCTCGATGAACAATGTCGTCGGCAAGATTCTGATAGTATTGCAGTTGGTCTTCAGCCTGTGCTTCATGTGCTTTGCTGGTGCCGCCTACACATTTCATGAAGGCTGGAAGAACCGCGCAACGACAGCGGAAGACAAGCTGAAGAACACCAATTTGCAGCTCACCGAGGCTCAGACGGCTCGTCAGCAGCTGGAGGAGAAGTTGACGGCTGACGTCAAAACGCAGACCGAGCGAGCCGTGATGGCGGAAGCCAAAGTGACGGGGCTGGAAACCAGTCTGGCTCAGGCTTTGGGCAATCTCGCCAATGCAGAACAGCAGCGAGACAAGCACCTTGCTGATCTGGCTATTGCTCAGCAGGAAGCTCAGGCACGAATTTCAGAGACAACGGATGCTCGCAGTGAAAACCTCCGGTTGAACGATCGAGTGGTCGACGGGATTTCTGTGCGTCGTACTCTGGAAGACCAGGTCCTTGAACTTCAGGGACAGATTAACGAAGCAATTCGCCGCGAACAGGCAAATATTGAGAAGCTCGAACGCCTGCGTGGCGTGCTCAGCAAGAATAATATTGACTGGGAAGAAGCGATGAAGGGACCGGTTTTGCCAGTCTCTGAAAAAGTCAACGGCGTTGTCCGAGCCGCTCGAAAGAACGAATCTCGTTCGGCTGAGCTGGTTGAGATTTCTGTTGGCAGTGATGATGGGATCTCCAAGTCGCTCCGGTTGATCATCTATCGCGGTGCTAAGTTTATCTGTGAAATTGAAGTGACCGAGGTTTATCCGGACGTTGCCGTCGGCCGGGTGATTGAAGAAACACGTAACGGTACTATTGAACGAGGCGACCATGTCACAACAAAACTCTGATCCAACGATCTATGACGGCCTGATGTTTGTCTCTTTGGGGGCAGTGATCGTTGGGATCGTCTTTCTGGTGTTGTCACTGAATGGATACGGCTGGTCCAGCGGCGGCTGATCTGTCGGCTTCTTTTCGCGAGAAGCAACGTCAGTGAGATATGAAGAAACAGATACGCCCCGAGTGATGCTCGGGGCGTTTCCATTTGGCCATTAGTTTGCCGGTAGAGCTATTCGGTCGCTTTTGGTCCCGGGAAAGCGTGGCCTGTGGCTTCCATGCCGACCGCATACAGCGACTTTCTCGCGGTCACGTACAGCGTTTTTCGGTCTGCTCCTCCGAATGTGACGTTAGCGGGTTGTTCCGGGAAAGCGATCACTCCCAGAATCTTCCCGTCGGGACTTACCACCTGGATGCCAAGTGCAGAGGTGATGTAGAGATTACCGACGGTATCAATTGTCAGTCCATCTCCGCCACCATTTGTCGCTCCGGGTGCCTGCCTGAGCTCACAGAGCAGCTTTGGTGCACCGAGTTTTCCCGGGGCTTCCACAGGATAAGCCCACATCTCTTTTTCCATGCTCGGCACGACGTAAAGAGTCTTCTCATCAATCGAAAGAATCACGCCGTTGGGAGCTTTGCGGTCCTCGATCAATCGAGTCACCTTGCCGTCTGCCGCGCGATAGTAAACGGCTTCTTTCCCCTGAGGCCATGGGTCCGGAGCACGGAATCGTGGGTCGGTGAAATAAACCCCGCCAGTTTGATCGATCACAAGATCGTTCGGAGCATTGAATCGCTTATCACCATGCTTGTCGGCCAGCACCGTTTCTTTTGCATCCTTCAGGCTGAATTCTTTCAGACGTCCGTCCATCTCGCAGGCCAGCAGGCGATCACCAGCGACCATCAGACCGTTACAGTGTCCCGAGGGCTCGACAAATACCGAAAGCGTTCCGGCACTGTCCAGTTTGTGAATTCGGTTCTTCGGGATGTCTGTGAAATACAGATTTCCCTGACCGTCTGATGCCGGCCCTTCAGTGAATTCAAAACCAGTTTGTATCTGTTTGATTTCACCTGTCGGTCCAATACCCGGAATAGCGTCTGCTGCAAACGAGACGCTGCTGAAAAGCAGGAATGCGGCCAAACTTCGTCTGATCATCTCTGCACCTGATCCTGAATCGTGTTGAAGAAAATTGGCGTGACTGCACCTGGCCTGTCGCACCGTGGGATTAATGAATGTCTGTGTGCCGTTCTCGAATCCTAAGTACGCGATTCGCCGGTCACCCAGCCGCGACCATCCCAGCTGATGACCTGACCGAGGAACTCCACAAGTCCCTTTGAAAACTCTGCAAACAAGTGCTCACCTTTTTCCGGCGTGGCGAGTTGAGGCGATCCCATGTGACCGGGCACTGTTCGATCTTTCGTGGTCCAGCCGCGATACGCTGGCTCAAATCCAAAATCAACGCTGACTGTTTCCAGCGTCTTCACGTCTTTCTTGACCAGATGTGGAGCAATTCTCTGGATCATCGACGTTTCGAATTCGCAGGCATGGCCCATCGAACGTTGGACAAGATCGCTGCGTGTTTCCCAGGGCTTGGCGAAATCCCAGTAGGTTGTGAACAGCAACAGCAGATCATTGCGGTCGCGATAACGCTGGCGGGCTTCAAACACGGCCTGTTTGCCGGGAATGATATTTCCGCCATGGCCGTTCACGAACACGATTCTGCGGAACCCGTGAATGATGCCGTTCTCCATGGCTTCACCGAGCAGGTCCAGATACGTCCGAGGACGAGCTGAAAGCGTGCCGCTGAAGTCCATGTGGTGGTCGGAGTTCCCCAGCCATTGCAATGGAGCAAACAGTACTTTGTCGTTCAGCTTTTCGGAAACGCGACGAATGACTTCTCCGAGCAACATGCTGTCGGTCGCGACCGGAAGATGGTGACCATGTTGTTCGATGGCAGCCACTGGAATGACCAGTGGAGTATGCGGAGCCAGGGCCTTGATCTCGGGCCACGTCAGATCAGTCCAGTTCATGGATCAATTCCTGTTGAGGTCTTGTTGAGTACCAGTGTTCCAAAGGCCTCCGCACGATACCAACTTGGAACTGCTCACGAAACCGCGGCCGTCAATTCTGCCAGCAGGCGTTCAATATCGGCCATTGCGTTGTAGCCATGAATGGCAATTCGAATTCGCCCAGCCTGATGCATCACGTGGATGTTCTTCGCCAGCAAATGCTGGTGAATGCGAGCTGCGTCCGGATGACGAAACGCCATAATCCCGGCAAGATGTCCAGGCAGGTTCGGAGTAATCAATTCCACGGGCAGTTTTGCAAGCCCTTCGAGGCACATGCTGACCAGCGGATCTGTCGCCGTAGCAATCCTGTCGACTCCAGTCTCACAAATGTAGTCTAGTCCCGCGCGGATGGCGTAAATGGCCGGATAGTTGGGCATCCCGACCGCAAAGCTTGCTGCTCCGGGTTTGCTGACCGCCTGTTCGAATCGAGTGGCGCCAAAGGCGTCGTTCAGGTTAAACCATCCACCCGCGGGCACCGTCCATTCCTGCGCGCGTCGAGATGGCACACCAACCAGTCCACCGCCGTGAGATGCCAGAATCCATTTGTGAGTGCTGCTGACAATCAGATCGGCCTCTTGCAGATCCAGCGGAATTCTTCCCAGCGCCTGAGTAACGTCGACGGACAGCAATGAATCAGAATGACTTCGAACGGCTGCTGCGACATCTGACAATGAAATCCGGTGTCCATTAAAGAAGCTCACCAGCGACGTATTCACCAGCCGCGTGCGTGAACTCAGCAATGGAATCAGGTCTTCAACTCGCAACACCCAGTCTCGCGCACGCCAGACTTTGACGGTGGCTCGACTTTCCTTCTGGAGCCAAGGCGTTGCCCCGGCCGGGAAGTCCAGATCATTGATGACGATTTCATCGCCCTCTTTCAGTCGCAGAGCCATGGCCGCAAGGTTGTAGGCTTCAGACGAGCAGGAGCAGATGGCAATCTCTGACTCAGTCAGTCCATATAACTCAGCCGTTCGCTGGCGAGCCGCATCCCATTGAGCCGCGTGCGGGATTCGACCGTCCATGCCTTTTTGCTTATCGGCAAAGTACTGCTGCAGAGCAGCTCCCACGGAGAGTGGTGGAATGCCTTCGGCTGCAGAATTCAGATAAGTGATACCGGTCAGCGACGGGAAATCTATAGCTCGTGTTTCTGGTGTCAGCATCGATTTGCCTCTATTCGTAAAGTTTGAACCGGACGCTCATGTGTTCAGGCTGATGGAACGCAGGATCCCGAGGCGTGCATTAATCCTCGCATATAGCCGTAAGCAAAGAGCCTGCCAAGCATGGTATAACCTGGCTCGCCGTCGTCTTCTCCAACCATCTGTGGTACGTGATCAGGTCGCATTGGCCCGCTAAAGCCAATTTCACGATAGGCTCGCATTGCGGCGGCCATATCTGTTGGACCGTTGTCGTGAAACGTTTCTGCAAAGGACTCAGGAGTCCCAATCACATCCCGAAAATGTACGTATCGAATATGTTTCCCCAGATGGCGAATCGTATTGGGAATATCCACATTCATCGTGGCGAACGAACCCTGGCAAAAACAGATGGCGTTCGAATCGCTTGGAGCTAACTTCATCAGTCGTTCAAAGCCAGCCACATTGTGCATGATTCGAGGTTTCCCCAGCAGTTGTGGCAGTGGCGGATCGTCCGGATGCATCGCCAGCGTCACTCCGCATTTTTCCGCCACGGGAAGCAGTTCGTTGAGCAGTCGCTCCAGTTGCTCCCACAACTTCTCCGGCGTGAGTCGTTTTGCCAGCTCATCGAACTGAGCATTCGGGGCCTTGTAGCCAAGCAAAACGGCCTGCTCGACATCCGCAAGGTGAAACGCGGTCACCTTCGCGCCGCCACGTTCTGGTGCATCGAGTCGAGTGCGACACCAGTCGGTCCCCGCCATAAAGTTGTAGCACAGAAGCCGAATATCAAGATCGGCCATCTGTCGAATGAGCGTTTTCATTGCCTCGACTTCGGTGCCGTCGTCGACCCCCAGTTTGATGTTCTCAATCGGCAAATAGCCTTCGACAACAGATAGCTGCAGCCCGAAAGAGGCGATTCTGTCCTGAGCTTTCTTCAGCACGGCCGCATCGGGACCCGGATAGCGATGCACGACATCTGTGACTCCGCACTGGGCCGCCAGTTGCAGATTCTCATCAGAGATTGGTGTTAGCACAGTTCCCAGACGCATTGCCCGAATTCTCCTTCTGAGCGATCTTTTTGTGGCGTTACCATCGCATCACGATTCCACTGGAGCAGCGATGCAGTTTTTCTTCCGTCTGCAGAACCAGTTGACCCTCATCATCAATGCCAATGCAGATGCCGGTGACAGTCTGATCGGCCAGTTGAAGAGTGACGGTTCGTCCTGTCAGCATGTTGTGACGATTGGCTTCCGAGAGTGCCAGTCTGGGATGAGTTGTCAGCTGACTGATTCGAAAATCCAGACGCTGCAGGATCTCGATCAGAATGGCCGTCAGATCAAAAGACTTGCCCTGAAGATCAAACAGGGATGTAGCTCTCTGTGCGACTTCAGCTGGTGCCCCGCTGAGTGAATTGTTCACATTGACTCCAATGCCAACAAGGACCCCCTGTCGATTTCCATGACTGTGTTGCTCAACAAGGATTCCACAGATTTTTTGTTCTCCTGACAGAACATCGTTGGGCCATTTCAACGCAAACTCCTGCTGAGGGGCATGTGCCTGAAGTGCATCTCGCACCGCAAGCCCTGCAGCCAGTGAGACCATCGGACGACGCTCCGGGGCCATCGGCAATTCACCCGCATCGACGACCAACGTAAACGTCAAAGCGCCTCCGGATGACCACCAGACATTCCCCTTGCGACCTCGCCCGGCGGTCTGTTCGCTGGTAAGCACTAACGCTGGCGATACATCCAACAATGGCTGCAAGAGTTCCAGAGCGGTCGTGCTGGTGGATGGCAGCGTTGGATGATACTCCACATGCTGAACGCTCGTCTCTGCGATCAGTCGATCGAGGTCAAAATGTGCTGGCGCGGAGCGACTCATTGGCGATCAATCAACAAAGACGAATTCACTGAGATTGAAGAGCAATCGGCATAGTGCCGACATGCCATGTTCTGCGGCAAATGCCTTCATACGAGCGATCTCATCCTCGTCAGGGGCACGGCCCGTTACCAACAGGTATGCTCGATGAATCTGTTCTTCCGAGGCCGTCGTCTCCTGACTCAGTCGCGTTGCAAAATGTCGTGCCATGGTGACGTTGAAACGATTGTTCAACAGCGACAACGCCTGCAGTGCTGTGAGTGTTTCGTGTCGCCGAGGAGTACTTTGTGATGAGTCCGCACAGTCCAGTGTGGTCATAAAGGGATCAGGCTGGCTGCGCACGATGAATCGATAAACACTGCGGCGGTGTGAGCGGACATCTTCCGGATCAAACTTGTTGTATTCGTAGTGAGGCGAATGTTCGGGCTTTTCCAGTTCGAACAGATAGAACCCCGGGCCTCCCATTTCGGGATTCAGTCGGCCACTGACAGCCAGAATGGAATCGCGGATTTCTTCCGCCTCCAGTCGCCGTCGATTCATCCGCCAGAGAGACTGATTCTCGCCGTCAATTGCTTCTGATGCAGCATTGCTATCGGACGACTGGCGATAAACAGAGCTGGTCACAATCAAACGATGCAGCGATTTGATCGACTGGCCATTCTTCAGAAACTCCAGCGCGAGCCAGTCCAGCAATTCGGGATGACTTGGCTGCTGACCCATGCGACCAAAGTCGTTCGGTGAATCGACAATGGCACGACCAAAATGATATTGCCAAATGCGATTAACGATCGATCGCCACGTCAGTGGATGTTCTTCGCGAGTAATCCATTTCGCAAGCGCCGCGCGTCGGTCGGCTTCTGTGTGTTCAGCGGTCAGTTCGAATTGCCATTGATCGGAAGGTGTCAGGGGAATAGTCCCGGGCCCAACAGGTTCTCCCGGCTGCGTTTCGTTGCCGCGATGCAGAAGTCGTACTGGTCGAGGCGTGCCGTTGGTCGGTTTGAAATTCCCCTGAGGCGCGAAATTTGTGGCAGCGGCGTAAACCATTCGTCCGGCCGGCAGGCCCACAAGTTCCTGCTCGGCGTCAGTCAGTTGCTTGCTGAGCATGTCTCGGCGCGCCATTCGTTCAGGCGTGTTTAACGCTTTCAGGAGATCGTCTCTTTGGCGAATCATCTCAGCCAACTGCGCGGCCGCACCAGGATCGGCTGCAGTGGGCCATATTCCGTCAACGAGATTAGACTTTCGCCATCGATCCGGGGCTTCGATGGAATCCAGAGCAGACACTGCCCTGCCCTTCGCGATGTTGACACCGTCTGAATTTAGGATCTGAAGTTCCGACAAAGCCAGAATAAAATCGTTCTGCCGCAGAGCCAGTTTCGTCGCCGTGACTCGGATATATCTGGCCGTCAGGGGCTTTCTGATCTCAACCGGCGTCAGACCAGGGTTTGAGAAATCAGCCGCTGTTTCATCTAGCACGATTGTGGCGTTGTGTTGAGAAGCATCCGGCACAGATCGATCCGCTGTCGTCGTTGCTTCAACGCGAAACCGCACAGGGAAACCGAATCCGGCCCCGATGCCTCCGAATTCATCGTGACAGGCATGCAGAATGATTTGTTCGATCGGAGTGTCTTCACCCAGATCAACCTCCACCCATTTTTCAGACTCGGCCTGAGGCATAATCGCACTGTGATAGCCATACTCCGGGCGCTTCGGCGCGAGCTCGGCTTTGGGCTTCAGCTCTGCGATTTGTTTCTCCAGCGTTGCTAATGGATCCCCGGCCTCTGCGCGAATTTCTGCTTCAAGCTTGTTGAGTTCCGAGCGAGAAGACTCTCGAAGTGCCACCAGTTCTGCTCGACGCTTTTCCACCTTCGAATCTGTATCGTACGGCCGTTCAGCGCGATCGACCGCAGCGAAGATACTCTGCAGACTGTAATAGTGCTGCTGTGTGAATGGGTCGAACTTGTGATTATGACAACGTGCGCACTGAATCGTGACGCTGCAAAATGTGTTCAGGGTTCCGGTCACCATGTCATCTCGATCAAGGTTGCGAGCCACCTTGCCATCGATTTTAGTTTCCGGCACTTCCACGTGGCCGATGAAATCCCATGGACCTGCCGCGATAAATCCCAGTCCCAGAATGCCATCCGGCGTGCCGGGGAACAGAACGTCGCCCGCCAGTTGCTCCTGAACGAATCGTGAGTACGGCTTGTCCTCATTAAATGAGCGAATCACGTAATCTCGATACGGCCACGCATTGGGTCGCAGTTTATCCTTGTCGTAACCGCAGGTGTCTGCATAGCGGACGACATCAAGCCAGTGCCGAGCCCATCTTTCGCCATAGTGAGGAGACGCCAGCAACCGCTCGACCACCTTTTCCCAGGCATCTGCCGAAGAATCATTGATGAATGCTTCGATCTCTTCCGGAGTTGGTGGCAGTCCGATCAGATCAAAAGTGACTCGGCGAATCAGTGTTCGACGATCGGCTTCTTTTGACGGGGCTAAGTTCTTCTTTCGCAACGTCGACAGGATAAAAGCATCGACGGGTGTTCTGACCCATGCTTTTGCCTGATCATCCGAGAATTGCGGAACCTGATTTTTCTGCAGGGGCGAAAGAGACCACCAGTTGAAATCGTCTACTAAGGATTCCTGAAGCGTAACCGCCTCTGGCCATTCCGCACCTGCAGCGATCCAATCTCGCAGAAGTGCAACTTCCTCCGGCTTCAACGGTGCACCATCTCGGGGCATCGATGGTTTCTTGTCGGGCGATTCCGGAATCACCAAACTGAGCAGATGACTTTCATCCGGTTTGCCGGCAACAACAAATCCCGAAGAGAGGATCTCGTCTCGCGTTTGCAGCGAAAACTCGCCTTTTTTCTCCTGAGTGTTATGACAGGCAAGACACTTCCTCTCAAGCAGTGGCACGATCTTGCTGCTGAACAGATCATCCGCCGCGGATTGGTTCGCGAACAGAAGAACTGCTGTCAGCAGAGCGAGGAATTGCGGGGGCATTACCTTGTGAGCCATGGCACACCGTTACTCAATGAGATTTCATGTGGCGACGACAGCCGCGAACAGAGGGATATCATATCGCCAATGCCGGAAAACGATCGCGTCGTGAGTCCCTGTGGTCCGTGAATGTTCACAAAAACAGCGGGATCAGCGAGCGATCGTGCAATCCGGGTTTTGCTCAGAGAATCGCTGTAGTGCTTGTTCCGAGCATTTCGCGTCAACAAGGCTGATGGCTTTGACCTGACGAAGTTTTGCCAGCGATTCCATATCCTGGTCAGACAGGGTGAGACCGTTCAGGGCGAGAAACTCTAACTGCCGCAGGCCTGTCAACCGTTCGAAGGTTGTGGCCGTCACGGATGTGCGTGAAAGATCCAGATTTTTGAGGGAAACAAGTCCTTCGACGAGTTCCACATCAGCATCGGTAAACGCCTTGCCAACCAGCAGGGTATCGATCGCCGGCATGTTGCGGATCGCCGATTTGATATCTCCATCAAGAGTGCATCGCCGCAGGTCGACTCGATGAGCATCACCCTTGATACTGATCCGTATGTCAGCGCCCTTCGATCGCGCAAGTGCCATCGCATCCTGTTGAGCAACGTCTGAACGACATCCGCAGCAGACTATCAGGCAAATTGAAATCACAAGTCGTGTCGTCATGGTCGTCAGCTCCGTCCCGTCTTACGACGCACAGTGAAGGTTCATTTTCCGAAACGCTTGTATGCCCAATCCTTGAAGACACCCTGAGCTTTGCCGCCTTCACCGGGGAATCCTCCATGTTGAACCATCCAGATGACGGCCAGTCCTGTTGATGGTCGAATCTCCATGTTCGTGGCATGAGCCCCACCATGGCCGAACGAGTCTGCGCTGACGGCAAAACCAAGTCCGTAACTTTCCTTCAGGGATTCCGGGGTCTGCCGTCGAGTGAGTTCTTTTACGGCCGCTTCGCTCAGTAATCGCTTTCCGTGCAGTTCGCCGTTGTTCAAGATCATCTGACAGAATTTTGCCGTGTCTTCGGCGGATGAAAACAATCCACCGGCCGGCATTGGAAAGCGATGAGTCGTGTCGCTCAAAGGGTAAATCAATTGGCTGATTGGAAACTCGTCCAGTCCGGTCTTTTCTGAGTTCGGGCGATACGATTTTGCGATCAATGGTTCCTGCGAGGCATTGGGCCAGAACGTGGTGTTCTTCATCCCAAGCGGCTCGAACAACCTTGTTTGCATAAAGTCTTCGTACTTCATGCCGCTGACAACTTCAAGAACTCGTGCCGCAGTGTTGATGCCGGCGTTTGAGTATTGATAGTGCGTTCCCGGTTCGGTCTGCAGCGGCGTCATCGCATAGCTTTTAACAGCCATTGCCAAAGGTAGTCCGTCCAGAGTCGGTTCTTCCATCGCCGACTTGAATGGCAGGCCACTCGTATGATTCAGAACTTCGCGAATTGTGATTGGGTGTGATGGCTTCTTCAGAAGGACATGGGAATCGTCTTTTTCTGCAATCACCATCTGGCTCCGAAATTCAGGCAGATATTTTTCGACCGGATCATCCAGCGAGATCTTTCCTTCATCAACAGCCATCATAACGGCAGCGGCTGTCATAGGCTTCGACTGTGAGGCGATCCAGAAAACGGTATTGGGAGACATTGGCTTTTGGCCAGCGATGTCGGCAAACCCAATGGTTTCCGTCGACAGAATTTTTTCGCGATCCGCCACGATCATCACAGCACCGGCCAGCTCGTGCCGATCGACGAATGGCTGCAGCAGGCTTGATGCGTTCTCTGGCTCCTCTGCGAACAGGACTGGCTGAACCATTCCGATCGTAAAGACCAGAGCAGAAAGCCAGTTCAAGAAACGAACGAAAGGCGGCAGGCAAAACTGAGGCATGGTGGACTCGTCGAAAAAAGGGAAGGTCAGCGAGAGAAATTTATGCCACCCGGTTCCGAAGTGAAACTGCGTTGAAAGCTTCGTCTCAGCAACAGTCCAGAAACATTGGCGGACGGTTTGGTAACAAGCATCGATCTGATCAGGACGATCTGGTCCCGTGAGTCGTGTTTGGTACCGGTTGAAACTTATCCATTTCCGGGGCTTTGCTTTCTCGCCAGTTTGCAACGCGCTGGATGACATAGAAGAAGACGGGTGTCAAAAGAATCCCGAAGAGAGTCACACCCAGCATGCCGGCGAACACGGCCGTGCCCAGCGTGCGTCGCATCTCGGCACCGGCTCCTTCGCCAAGAACCAGCGGGATGACTCCGAAGATAAATGCGAACGAGGTCATAATGATCGGACGAAGTCGCAGCCGGCAGGCGTCCAGAGTCGCTTCAAACACGGACACGCCGGCCTGGTTTCTGGCTCGAGCATACTCAACAATCAGAATCGCGTTCTTACAGGCCAGTCCGACGAGTACCACGAAGCCGATCTGAGTAAAGATGTTGATATCCATCCCGGCAAAGATGACACCCGCGATTGAACACAACAGACACATCGGCACCACCAGAATTACCGCCAGCGGCAGCGCCCAGCTTTCATATTGAGCTGCCAGAACCAGAAACACGAGGATGACCGCCAGCAGAAACGCATACATCGCGGTATTGCCGGCCAACTGCTGCAGGAAAGCCAGCTCTGTGTACTCCACTCGCATTGAAGGAGCCAGGTTCTTGTCAGCCACTTCGCGGAGGGCCTGAATGGCTTCTCCGGAACTTGCCCCGATCGCAGCGTCGGCATTGACGAATGACGCGGGATAGAGATTGTGCCGAAGAATCATCAGCGGCCCTGTCACCGTGCGGACTTTAATAAAGGCAGCCAGAGGAATACTGCCAGCCGTGGTCGAAGTGACGTACATGCGCTGCAGGTCCTGAGTCTGCATGCGATACTTTGCATCGGCCTGCACGTTCACCTGCCAGGTTCTGCCAAAGCGATTGAAGTCGTTAACGTAGAGAGAACCGAAATTTACCTGCAGAGCACTAAAGACTTCGGCCATGGACAGTCCGAGTTTTTTGGCCGCCTCGCGATCAATATCCAGTTCGAGCCACGTCGTGTTGGCTCGAAACCCCGAGAACAGGTCTCGCAGTTTTGGAGACTGCATGCCGTCGGAAATAATAGACTGGCTCACCGATTCCAGCATATTCAGACCATTGTCGCCACGATCCTGAACAACGATACGAAATCCGCCCGCAGTGCCAAGTCCTTCGATCGGCGGCGCGCCAAGGATATTGACGTCGGCGTTTTCAACATCGGACAGAAACAGATTCCGCAGTTCTGCGGCAACATCATCAGCCGTCCGATTTGTTTTGACTCGGTCATGAAAATCATCCAGCATCACATACATCGAGCCGAAGTTCGGAGCGTTCGCATTCAGCAGCAGAGATTGCCCGGCCAAAGCGACCGTGTGATGGACTCCCGGAACTTTACCCGCCAGCGTTTCAATCTTCGCCATGACCTGCTGAGTTCTCTCCAGAGATGCAGAGTCGGCGAGCCGCACATTCAGAATCAGATAGCCTTTGTCCTGAGCCGGAATGAATCCTGTCGGAGTGATCGCGAACAGATAGTAGGTTCCGTAGATCATTCCGCCGTAGATCAGCAGAACCAGCACGCTTCCTCGCAGTGACCATCCTACGACGGTCACATAAGCATCCGTCGCCAGATTGAATCCACGATTGAAAATGCGGAAGAAAATCGACAGCAGGCTATTGATGAGTCGACTGATGATCAGAACAGCGACAAATCCGACCGCTGCGGCAATCCACGGCCACAGCGCCGGATTGATATTCTTCGTAATGTCAAATCGCTGAAGCTGATTCGCCAATGGAGCACTCAGAAAAGCATAACCCAGCCACGCACCAAGAAGTGCAAGTCCGGGCCGAGGCAACGCTTCGCTACGATGAGAACTCTTGCCGGTACCACCCGATCCAGGACGTAACAACAGCACGGCCAACGCCGGGCTGAGAGTCAGTGAATTGAACGCCGAGATGATTGTTGAAATCGCAATCGTGACCGCAAACTGTCGAAAGAACTGTCCGACAACTCCGGTAATGAACGCGCAGGGAATAAAGACGGCAGAAAGCACGAGCCCGACGGCAATCACCGGTCCGGCGACCATCTCCATGGCGTGAATGGCGGCATCGCGAGGTGTCATGCCGTGTTCGATATTGTGTTCGATGGCTTCCACGACCACGATGGCATCATCGACAACAATCCCCACGGCGAGCACCAGACCGAACAGTGTCAGCGCGTTCAGACTGAAGCCAAACGCCAGCATCGCCGCGAAGGTTCCGACGATCGCTACAGGCACTGCCACAAGAGGAATAATCGCCGGTCGCCAGCCCTGCAGAAACACCAGTACGACGATCGCGACCAGAATGACGGCGTCGCGGAGAGAGATGAAAACTTCCTTCACCGATTCACGAATAAACGGCGTCGTGTCATAAACGATTGCGTAGTCGACACCTTCCGGAAATCGCAACTTCAGATCTTCCATGCGAGCTCGCACTTCGGCGGCCGTTTCCAGAGCATTCGATCCCGGCAATTGATAAATCGAAAGAGCGATGGACGGTTTTGTGTCCAGGGTGCAAACCTGATCGTAGGACATTGCTCCCAGTTCAATGCGAGCAACATCTTTCAGTCGCACCATCCGGCCCTGCGCGTCGGCTCGCAGGACCATGTCACCAAATTGCTCCTCGCTGGTCAGTCGTCCCAGCGTTGTCATCGTGTACTGAAACACGAGCCCTTCTGTTGTGGGCTGCTGGCCAATCTGTCCGGCCGCGACCTGAGTATTCTGCTGTTCAATCGTCCGCAGGATGTCCTGAGTACTGATGTCTCGCATCGCCATCTGCTGCGGATCAAGCCAGACTCGCATGCTGTAGTCGCGTTGACCAAGAAACGTGATGTCCCCCACGCCCTCGACTCGTGACAATTCATCCCGCATTTGAATCGTGGCGTAGTTGCTGAGATATAGGTTGTCGCGCGAGCCATCCGGCGAGAACAGATTCACGATCATCAACACGCCCGGAGCTTTTTTCTTGACGGTGACTCCGCGTCGTTGCACAAGATCCGGCAACGTCGGCTGAGCCAGAGCGACTCGGTTCTGCACCAGGACCTGTGCGAGGTTCAGATCGGTTCCTGAGGCGAACGTGACGGTCAGCGTGTACATGCCATCGTTCGTGCATTGCGACGACATGTACAACATATTCTCGACGCCATTCACCTGCTGTTCGATCGGCGCGGCGACTGTATCAGAGACAACCCTGGCGTTGGCACCGGGGTACATCGTCGACACTTCGACAGTCGGTGGAGCGATCTCCGGGTACTGCGTGACTGGCAATGTAAAGACCGCGATACCTCCGGCCAGCGTGATGACAACGGACATCACCGTGGCGAAGATAGGTCGATCAATAAAGAAACGAGAAAACATTCAACAAAGACCTTAACCGACCGAAGGTAACTCACCAGTTGGTGACGTTCGTTCGTCAGGATTGATTGTGGGGCTGCTCTGCGTGGATGGCACTCCTCGCGGTTCAGTGGGTATACCGGCTATTGCGGCACGAACTGGTCGAGTCAAAAATCGCAGCCTCATGACGTCAGTTAGAATCCGACCGATACGTGCGAGTGGGCCGTGCCCGGAGAATATGGACCAGTGTGAAATGCGATCAACGATCAGAAAGAAGACTGGTGTCAGGAAGATCCCGAAGATCGTCACCCCCAGCATCCCGCTAAAGACGGCCGTCCCCAGCGCGCGACGCATTTCGAATCCCGCACCGGTGGCGACGACCAGCGGGACGACTCCAAGAATAAACGCAAACGATGTCATCAGAATCGGTCGCAGACGAAGTCGGCAGGCCTGCAGGATCGATTCGTAAACATCAAGGCCTTCGTCACGACGCAACTTGGCAAACTCCACGATCAGAATCGCGTTCTTGCAGGCCAGACCAATGAGCACGACGAAGCCGATCTGAGTAAAAATATTGATGTCCAGCTTGGCAACGGCGACACCAGCAATCGAACACAATACACACATAGGCACAACCAGAATCACGGCCAGAGGCAGTGACCAGCTTTCATACAACGCGGCCAGAACGAGAAACACAAACGCCACGGAAAAACCGAACAGCAACATTCCTGTGCTGCCCGATGTTCGCTCCAAAAAGGAAAGCTCGGTCCACTCGAAGGCCATCGTGGACGGCAATTCAGACGTTGCCAGATCTTCAAGAATACGAATTCCTTCCCCGCTGCTGACTCCGGTTGCCACATTGCCGATAATCGCCGCAGCAGGATACATGTTGTAACGAGTCACCATCAGCGGTCCGCCGATTGTTCGCACCGAGGCCACAGATCCCAGTGGGACCATGCGACCGGTATTTGTTCGGACTCGCAGTTTGGCGACGTCGTCTACGTAATTTCGATAGCCCTGATCGGCCTGAACCACAACCTGCCAGGTACGGCCGAACATATTGAAGTCATTCACGTAACGAGAACCCAGATAGGCCTGCAGAGTTCCGAAGACTTCGCCCAGACTGATTCCCTGTGACAGGCAGGCATCACGATCCACGTCAAAGTAGAGCTGTGGAGCATTGACGTTGAAACCGGTGAAGAGTCCTTTCAACTTTGGATTTTTGCTGGCTGCGGTGATCAGGTTGTCGGTTTGTTCCTGAAGGACTCGAAGCCCCGCGTCTCCGCGATCTTCAACCATCAACTTCATGCCTCCAGCACGGCCGACCCCGGAGACAGCAGGCGGTGGAGCCAACGTCACGGTGGCTTCGGGAATCTGTTTCGCGAATTGTTTCAGCAGAGATTCCTGAATAGCGTTGGCCGTTGTTTCCGGTGTTTTTCTTTGGTCGAAGTTTTCCAGGATGATAAACATGGAACAGAAATGGGAAGCTCGACCGCCCAGAGTAAACGAGTTCCCCGCGATGGAGTTAACGCTGCGAACGCCCGGCGTATCGAGAGCGATGCGTTCGATCTTCGTCAGTGTTTCCAGAGTTCGCTCGGCGGCCGTCGCATCCGGCAATTGCACGCTTCCCGTCAAATAACCTTTGTCCTGAGCAGGAATGAAGCCGGTGGGAAGAGAATGAAATCCTGTGTATGTCAGGCCGACAAGTCCGACGTAAACAATCAACACGAGTAAGGGAACTCGCAGGAGCCGTGATGTGGTTGCGACATAGCCGTTAACACTGGCTCCCATCAGGCGATTGAACAAACGGAACAGCCAGCCTAGAAAGAAGTTCAGGATTCGTGTCAGCAAATCCTGTCGCCCATGTTTCGGCCGTAACAGCAACGCGGCGAGGGCTGGGCTGAGCGTCAAAGAGTTGATCGTGGAGATGACCGTTGAGATCGCAATCGTCAGCGCGAACTGACGAAAGAACAGGCCCACGATTCCTGAAACAAATGCACACGGGATAAAGACAGCAGAAAGGACTAGCCCCACGGCGATCACAGGGCCCGTCACTTCATCCATTGCTCGAATGGCCGCTTCGCGAGGACTGAAGCCTCGTTCGATATATTGCTCCACAGCTTCAACGACCACGATGGCGTCATCGACCACGATACCGATCGCAAGCACGAGGCCGAACAGAGTCAAGTTGTTCAGACTAAAGCCAACGGCCAGCATCGCCGCAAAAGTGCCGACAATCGCTACGGGCACCGCAATCAACGGAATGATGGCCGGACGCCAACCCTGAAGAAACAGAAGCACAACCAGTGAAACCAGGATCACGGCATCTCGTAGTGATTTGAACACTTCTCCGATGGATTCACGAATAAATGGAGTCGTGTCGTAGCCAGCTTCCCAGATGACTCCTTCCGGAAAATCGACCGCCAGTTCATCCATCTTGGATTTGATCAGGTCGGCGGTTTCCAACGCATTGGCGTCGGGCAACTGAAAGATCGCGAGGCCGACTGTGGGTTTCTGATTAAATCGGTTGTTAGTCTCGATGGTTCTGGCGGCCACCTCGACTCGCCCTAGATCCCTGATCCGCAGTGTGCGACCATCGGGAGTTGTCCGCACAATGATGTCGCCAAATTCGTCCGGAGTCTGCAGGCGTCCCTGAACATGAAGAGGAAGTTGCCAGGCGTGTTGAGCAGGCGGCTGGCTCTTGATCGTCTCATTGGTGCGCGTGAAGGCGTCTGCAGATTTCGATTCAGAACCGCCAGTGGTCAGAATATTGACGGAGCTGATGTTGGGTTTAACGACGGAATTCTCTGCAGTTGGTTGTTGCCCGAGTTGTCCCAGACCGACCTCGGAATTTTGTTCACGTACAGCCGACACAACATCCGACACCGCGACGTTGCGCGCGGCCAGCTTGTCCGGGTCGAGCCAGATTCGCATGCTGTAGTCACGCTGCCCGAAGACTCGAACTTCACTGACGCCCCGCAGCCGACTGATTTCATCCAGCAGCCTCAGGCGAGCATAATTGCTCAGATACAACTGGTCGTATCGACCATCCGGAGAATTCACGCTGATCGTCAGCAGAATATCAGGCGATCTCTTGCGAGTCGTCACGCCCGTTCGACGCACTAGTTCCGGCAACAGAGGCAGCGCCAGACTGACTCGATTTTGGACCAGCACCTGAGCCAGATTCAGATCGACACCCGGTTTGAATGAAACGGTCAGAGCATAGGAACCGTCGTTGGTGCTCGACGAATTCATATACAGCATGTCTTCCACGCCATTAACCTGCTGCTCGATCGGGGCTGCGATCGTTTCCGCCACTGTCTGCGCGCTGGCTCCGGGATAATTGCACGCAACTTCAACCGTCGGAGGAGCAATCAGCGGATACGGGGCAAGAGGCAATTGATACAGCGCGATGCCGCCGACCATTGTGATCACGATAGAGATCACAGAGGCGAAAATCGGACGATCAATAAAGAAGCGAGAGAACACAGGAAAGGCTCGCAACAACGGCGGGATATCTCAGCAGGCGAGACATCGTACCCTTTCCGGAACCTCGCGGGAATTCACCGGCCTTTTGGGCTATGGTCTTTTGGACTGCGGCAGCCTGCTGCCGCTTTCGCGCAGGCAGCCTTGCTGGCAAGCGATGTTCATTGGTGCTGGTCGGATTCCACATTTGTTCTTCACAGCAGGCTGTGGAGCCGAAGGCTGCAGCGGGCTGCAGCAGTCCAACTAACGGATTTTAACCGCCCTCAATGCGAACCGGGGTTGGCATGTCGAAACATACCAACCCCGGAACATCGGGTCGTCCGAAGGTGAGGAGTAACTTCGGAACGAACTTTTCGTTGTACTGTGCGGACTCCTCGTGTTTCCGTCAGCTCGCAGCGTGTTTACGAGCTGACGTGAATGGCCGAATTGGCCAGTGATGATTCCCTGTCAGGAAACTAGTGTTTGAGAATCCGAGGTGCTTAGCGTGTTGTATAAATCGCCGGATCATCAATGATGATCGGAGTTGACCAGGTCTTGCCGTCGTTCTGATTGCACGAGTTAAAGAAGTGAGTCGCGAAGTACTCAGCCTGATAACCGTACGGGAAGCTGGAGTAAAGATGGTCAGCGGCGGTCAGGTTGTCAGTGCCCTGTTTTCCGTAGTAGTGAACTCGACCGTCGCCAGTCACTGACATGCCCAGCGTCCACCAGCCTGGAGTCAGCTTCAGGCTCTTGACTTCATGACCGAGATTGTTACCGCGAATCAGAAGAATCGCTTCATCTTCCTTGAACTTGCCATCATGGCTGCTGTGGAACTCGATAAAGTAGCCCGGCCAGTAATCTTCCTGCTTACGCTTCGTCGATGTGAAGAGAAACTTCTTCTCCGTCTCTGTGATCGTTGTCTTCAGGTCGATGCGATAGCCGAAGTGTGAGCCTGATCGATTCTCCCACTGTTCGAAGGGAGGAAGATAGACTCGAGTCACGCAGCTTGGATTTCGGCCCGTCGCGATTGCTCCCACCTTGGAAGAGCAGGCCATGATCAGGTCGTCCTGCTCCATTTTGTAGGAGTTATTTCCGGGGACGCCTGAGTTCAAAGTCTGAATCTTCAGCGCGCCTTTGCTGCCGGGCAGTCCACCTTCCGGCGTGGGAACTCGAACGATATGGTCCGGCATGCCGCGTTTAGGGCTTTCGAACCAACGCTTGTTGGTCGAGAATCCCGTGGGAGAGCGAACCTGTTCGTCCTGCTCACGGCTGGCCTTCGCGCCGTTCGGGACCCATTTCCAGCTTTCGTCTTCGAAGTCATCTCCCACCTGGTTCAGCTTCATCCCGGTTCCGGGAACAAGCTGAGCGTGGGCGTCCACGAAGAAGACGGGAATAGCAATGACAAAACATGCGGCTTGAACAAGCCTCAGGATTGGCGACTTCATGTCGACCGTGCCCCCAAAGAGTGAATCCGTTCTGGCAGGGGAGGATTTTCACGGACCGCTCATGCAGACCGTCCGGCATCCTTGCAGGTCGGTGAGCATTCGCGGTATTTCGTGAAAATGGTGCTGAGAGTTCATTCCCCAATTCAACCAGCCGTCCCTGGCCCGTTGCTTCAGGACTCTGCAGACCTATTCCTTCAACTGGAGTTATCGGACTGGGTGTTGCAGATGGCATAGCCATTTCTGCTGGTCGTAGGCAGTCTTCGGCGGCAATTCGTCTCAACGCGGCACGACCTAGCTGTCTTCTCTATTTTGCCTGATCAACCTTTGAGCCTGAGGCGCTAGCAGACTGTTGATTGAGTCGCCCCTGCGATTCTCTGTTTACCCCCCCCCCCAGCAGGAGGCGCCGGCTTTTGTGCTGGCCGGCGCCTCCGGCTGGGCGATAAACGACTAAATCAACGCCCCACTGGCCGAACCGGGGGAAAGAATCGGCTAGCGCCTCAGGCTCAGGAATTTAGTCAGCATGCCGGGCTCCAACTGCCACGTGTGATACAAATCCTGCCGGAGAAAAATCGTCCGGATCAGCCCGGAAATGGCTGTTCCTGGGAATCCGCGGCCCGAAATGCCGGACACAGCATTGATTACGAGGTCCAAACTCGCTAGATTGCTCGACTTCTTTCCGCCCAAGGCCGATAAACGCTGGATGTTTTGTTGGTGAGTGGCTGGAAGTGCTGCAAAAGGCAGGCTTTCGCGTCTGCTCTTCCGTTTTTGAACACTTGATCAGTCCGCTTTTATCGGCGGCCCAAAGGATGACGGTTCCATGCTGGCGATTGGCAAAACATGGATGGCAAAGAAAGAGGTTGTTGACGAAGCAGGCCGTGATTGGTTTGTCGTCGACGCGGATGGACACATTGTTGGACGTCTGGCAACTCAGATTGCAACCGTTCTGATGGGCAAGCACAAGCCGACTTACACGGCTCACGTTGATACTGGTGATTGTGTCATCGTGTTGAATTGTGAGCGAATCCGCTTCACAGGCAACGCGATGCAGCACACGAAAATTCCTTACTTGACCACAAAGATGGCCAAGAAGAACTACGATCGATTTACCGGTTATCCGGGTGGGCTGCGAGTGCGATCGGCCGTTGAAACCTGGGAAAAGCGACCAGATCAGCTTCTCAGCGAAGCGGTTCGTCGCATGTTGCCAAAGAATAAGCTGGGTCGTCAGATGCTGAAGAAGTTGCGTGTCTTCGTTGGCACCAACCACCCGCATCAGTCTCAGTTGCCAAAGCCATTCCCAGCTCACCTTTTGCCAGACCGAAAGATCAAGGGCTAAGACTGTCTGTAGGATAGTTTTCTGCTAAGAGTTCGGTTGGTTTTGATTCACTTTTTCTCTGTGACGAGTTCTCATGAGTATGGATCCATCAGTCTCTTCGGATTCGGTAACCGCACCGGAAGTTCCATCATCACAGCTTCCTGAACTGACAATCGGTTCTGGTGCTGCAGGCACTGCTGTTGCTGATCCAGCTTATCAGCCAACGATCCGCGGTAAAGTGGATCGGTTTGGCGTTGCGATGGGAACTGGTCGCCGTAAGACATCTGTCGCTCGCGTTCGCGTCAAAGAAGGCTCTGGCCAATTTGTTGTTAATGGTCGTCCTATGGAAGAGTACCTGCGAATTCAGCGAGACCGTGAGAGCGTTCTGGTGCCGCTGAATGTCGTTGGCAAAGTTGGCCAGGTCGACATTTCTGTCCGCGTACAGGGTGGTGGAACAACCGGACAGGCCGGGGCCATCATTCTGGGGATCGCTCGAGCATTGCAGGGCATGAACCCAGCATGGCACCATTCTCTGGCTGACGCTGGCCTGCTGACTCGCGACGACCGAATGGTCGAACGAAAGAAGTATGGAAAGAAGAAAGCCCGCAAGAGCTTCCAGTTCTCCAAGCGATAATGCCTCAAGACCTTCTGTTCATCCGATTCGTTCTTTGAACATCGGTTTGATATTCATCCCTGCCGGATCACTGTCCTGCAGGGATTTTTTTTGGACCGCTGGCCCACGCGGCTTCGCAAAGCGAATGAAGCAATGCAGGACGCCTATCAATCCCTGATCCTTCCTGACGTGCAGCAGATGCTGCAGGAAGAAGATCTGGCTGGTCTGGCGGCTTTCTGCAAGGTCGTGCACCCGGCGGCCGTGGCTGAGATCCTTGAAGAGCTGGACGATCCGCAGATCTGGTTGATTCTGGATCAGGCGGAACTGCCTCTGCGTGTTGAGATCTTCGAATATGTGTCTCTGCGCCGGCAAACTGAACTTGTCGAAACGCTGGATTCAACGCGGCTCTCGAATCTCCTTGAATGGATGTCGGCCGACGATCGCGTCGATTTGCTTTCGGAGATGTCTGAGGGGCATCGCGAAGAAGTTCTGCGACTGATCGCCAAGGCCGAGCGCAACGACATTCGCAAGCTGTTGTCTTACGACGAAGACAGTGCCGGGTCGATCATGACCACGGAGTATGCGTCGCTGCCGGCCAATGTGACCGTTCGCGATGCGTTGTCTCAGCTGCGACAGCAAGCCCCAAACAGCGAGACAATTTATTACGTCTACATTCTGAATGAAGAACGTCGCCTTGAAGGCTTTATTTCTCTGCGAGAACTGATTCTGGCGAAGCCGGAAACTCGACTTTCAGAAATCATGCAGCGTGACGTAATTCGCTTTCGAGTGAGTGAGCAGCGCGAAGTCGTGGCTCAGGAGCTGGCTCGCTACAACTTCATCGCGTTGCCGATCGTCGATGAGAATGATCGCCTTGTCGGCATTGTGACTCACGACGATGCTCTGGACGTTGTTCAGGAAGAAGCGACGGAAGATGCGTATCTGCAGGGTGCTGTTGCTCCTTTGCGAGATACCTACGAAGAGACACCGTTGCTCACGATTCTGTGGAAGCGTGGAATCTGGCTGCTGTTTCTTTCCATCGTCGCGCTGATGAATGCTCATGTGATCGATCATTATCGTCAGTCAACTGGTGGCGGTGAACCCGTAGCGCTGGGGCTGAGCGGATTGACGACATTGATCCTTCTGTTTCTTCCGCTTGTCATGGCCAGCGGAGGAAATGCGGGTTCGCAATCGGCGACATTGTTTATCCGCATGTTTGCTCTTCAGCCGACGGATACGAAAGGTAGCCCTGACGATTCCATTGATCGAGCTTTGATCCTGCGTGAGTTTCTGATCGGCTTGTGTCTCGGGATTGCTCTGGCGTCGCTGGACTTTGGCGTCGCGTGGCTGTGGTTTGGGCGAACCGTCAATGAATCAGCCGCGATTGCCACCACCGTCGTTGCTGTGGTTATCCTCGGCACCTCTGCAGGAACTCTGTTGCCGCTGCTGCTGCGACGACTTGGTATGGATCCGGCGATTATGTCGAATCCTCTTATCGCCGCGATGGTCGACGTTCTTGGCGTAGTCATCTTCTACGAGATCGCTTCATTATTTCTGACCTGACCCCCCCTGCCGGCCTTTGGATCATCGAAAGAGGAAACGGACGAATCTATGGGTGAATTTACTCACTTTACGGCCGATGGCGCGAGCCGAATGGTGGATGTTGGTGATAAGGCTGTGACGCGCCGTATGGCTCGAGCCGAGGGATTCGTGTTAATGAAGGCCGAGACTCTGCGGTCTTTACAGGAGCGGAAGTTTGCCAAGGGTGACGTTCTGGAGGTCGCTCGATTGGCCGGAATTATGGCCACCAAACGGACTTCGGACCTGATTCCCTTGTGCCATGTGCTGCCGCTGGAGAAGGTGAACGTGGATTTTTCGTTTGAGGGAACTCAGGTGCGTGTGGAAGTCAGTGTTTCCACGGAAGCGAAAACAGGCGTGGAGATGGAAGCCCTGACGGCCGTGAGTGTTACGTGTCTCACGATTTACGACATGTGCAAGTCGGTTGACCGGGAGATGGAAATCAACACGATTCGTCTGTTGGAGAAGTCTGGCGGACGTTCCGGACATTTCCTGAGGGATCCGTCCAGCGAAGTTCCTTACTAACATAACCTGACAAAATGGGAGCTGGCTCTGTTCATGGTTCCATGGGAGTTGGTCACCAGCAATTGAAGGCGACTGTCCCGATTTTGTCAGGGCTTCAAAAGACCTTAGAAAAGACGATTGTGTCATGTCCACGGTTGTGTCCAGCCGCGACGAACTGAAACAGCAGATTCAGCAATTGCTTGCTGAGGACTGCTGGCCGTCAACGCCGCTGCTGGAACGACAGTTTCGTAACCCGAACATGTTTGTGCAGGATGTGGCTCAACATGTTGGTCGGTTTCAGGGAAGCGATTCGTCCGATTCTGACCCTGCTGAGCTGCAAAGCTTTTTTCGTTGTCTCAGGCGGCTCGCGAGAATGCCCACCGACTGGCCGCGGTCGTTGAGATGATCCACACCGCGACGCTTGTTCATGATGACGTGATCGATGACGCAGATCTGCGACGGCATGTGTCGACGGTTCATCGTCGCTGGAATACAGAGACCAGTGTTCTGTTCGGCGACTACCTTTTCTCCAAAGCGTTTCATCTGGCTGCAACGACAGGTGATGCGGAAGCTTGCCGACTCATTGGTCGGGCCACCGACCGCACTTGCGAGGGCGAGCTGAATCAGATCGCGGCCCGGCTGGAGCAGTCCACGTCAGAGGCCGATTATTTTCGAGTCATCAGCGGCAAGACCGGACAGTTGTTCTCCGTCAGTTGTCTGTTGGGTGCTCGTGCAGCCGGGGCGACGGTGTCAGAGCAGTCTCGGCTGAAGATTTTTGGCAACCGCATTGGACTGGCATTTCAGATTGCAGATGATGTTCTGGATTTGACGGAGTCTGCTGAGTCGACGGGCAAAGATGCGGCCAATGATCTTTGCAATCATCGCCTGACGTTGCCTCTGCTGAGAGCTCTGAAGCTTGCCTCAGAGAACGATCGCAAGCGACTGCGTGAGCTGCTGTTTTCTTCCGAAGCGGCCGATCATCTGAGATTGCGTGAGGAGCCGCTGGTGCGTCAGGGCATCGAGTCCGCTCAAGCCAGCGCCGAACTGCTGATTTCACGAGCGATCCGCTGCCTGCGTCCTCTCCCCAACTGCCCTGCCCGGCACGCACTCGAAGCCATCGCAAAATTCGCGATCCATCGCTCCACCTGACTGGCTCCTTTCCGTACCTTCCCATGTAGCGTTGGCTTCAGCCAACTGGCGTTCGGGTTTGAAGCAGTCGCGGCTTCCACGCCGCCAGGAACGCGTATCCTGGCGGAAAAACAAATCGTATTCATGGATCGAGTTTGATGGTGGCGCATCTTTGTCTCAGAGCTCGATCTCTCTGGACGCATCATTGAAGGAAAAGTTTGAACCACGAATAGACGCGAATGAACGCGAATAGAGAACAGCAGGGGTGCGAAGACTCAGGTGATTCTTGCTGAGGCTGTAACACGCTGCTGCGAAGTCACCTTTCCCTGAAGTGAAAACCTGCCCGTTACGTTAAACTATTCGCGTTCATTCGCGTCTATTCGCGGTTCCTGACAACGTGAGTCCCCTGCGTCATTTTCTGCGACCGTAAAAATGACACAGTCAGAATAACTCCCGAGCGACGCGCATCAACGCGTCGACTTTATTGCTCAGCAACCGGAGAAAGTTTGATAGACTGCCGCTGCTGGAATATCTTCCGCAGGTCTGTTTGCTGTTGGAACCGGAGGAGTTGTCGCGTGCCCACCTATGTTTACGGTGTTATTCTTTCCGAAGACGATGACGAAGCGATTGGTGAAACGTTTGAGATTGAACAGGGAATCAAGGATCCTCCGCTCACAAAGCATCCGGTCACTGGTGAGCCTGTTCGACGCCTGATGTGCGCCCCGTTTGTGGCGGGGATGTGGTCTCCGATGAAAATGAAACGCAGTGTCAGCGACAAAAATCTGGAGAAAAAGGGTTTCACGAAGTACGTCAAGAATCGTGATGGCCAGTATGAGCGTAAGACCGGGAAGGGGCCCGACATTCTGACCAGCCCGCCTCAGTGAATCTCGCCAGAATGCTTCCTGTTTTATTTTGCTGCCTCGAAGTGCCACAGACAGACTGATCCATGTCGAACGAATTCTGGAATCTGCTCAAAAGCCAGCCCGGCGTTGGCATCCTGATCATCGACATTGATGGCCTTGTTCTATTCTGCAACAAGCAGGCGAAGCAGATCTACTATGGTGACAACTTCAATCCTGTCGGCAAGACCATAGAAGAGATTGAAGGCCCCGTTTTTGCCGCTGAACGCATGCCCGTTATTCGCCAGGTGATTGAAACTCGTCAGCCCGTCATGTTGCGGCATATTCGCGGTGGTCGCTGGACGGAAGCCATGATCTGGCCGATGGAGGCGGTGGAGGAGAAGAAGCCTCGGATTATTTCGGTGACTCGTCAGGGAGTCGATGTCGTTGAGCCTGGCGTCGACTACCGTGTGATCGATTCAAACCTCGTGGATCTTGGCCCCCTGGATGCTCTGACATCGCGTGAACTGGAAGTGCTCACATTGGTCGGGCATGGTTCACCGATCAAAGCCATTGCAAAGGAATTGGGTGTTGCTCAGAGAACGGTCGAACGTTATCGATCAGATATTTCTCGCAAGCTGGGAGTCACCTCCATCGCAGAAATCGCGCGACTCGTTCAGTTGGCCGGCCTTGAGATTCCTCATGCTGACATGCCGCGGCTTAATCGCTGGCAGGGTAAGCCAGAGTAGCACTTTGTAGCGACGAAAACCGGACGCTAACGCGTTCCGGCTGATGAAACCAACAGTCTGTAAAGGTCACTTCGCCTTTTTCTTTTCATTGCCCCAACGAGGTTTCCAGTCAGGCAGCGGGGATCGTGCAGACTTCAAGTAATTGCTGATGGTTTCAGCGATTTCCGAATGCTGTGACGCAACATTGTTCTTCTCGGCAACGTCTGTTTGCTGATCGTAAAGAGCGATAGGAGCATCTTCACTCCCCGAGCGAATTCCCTTCCAGCGACCCTGATAAAGTGCGGCCTGTTTGAAACCGCCTTCGTGAAACTCCCAGTAAAGAAATTCATGGGCCTTCTGGTTTCCGGAACCCAGCAGGGTCGGAACAAAGCTGATCCCATCCAGATTCGCAGGAGCATCGCCACCTGAAAGCTCGGCAGCCGTCGTCAGCCAGTCGGCGAAGTAGCCAACATGGTCTGACTCACCAGCTTTTACTTTGCCGGGCCACCATGCAATAAACGGAACTCGAATTCCACCATCCGTCAGACTTCGCTTTGTGCCGGAGAATGGCCCGGACGGATTGAATCGCTTTAGATCGTGTTTGCTCTCATTGTGTGGGCCATTGTCGCTGGTGAAAATGACCAGCGTGTTTTCGGCAATCCCCAGTTGCTTCAAATGATCCAGCATTCGACCGACATGGGCGTCGAGTCGTGAGATCATCGCCGCTTGTCCTTTGTCCTGTTTCGGCCAGTCTTTGTCTGCATAAGGCCCATAGTCCGGCACGTGAGCACCATCGCCCAGAACTTTGCTGCGCTCGTTATTGGCGTGAGGAGTCACCATGCTCCAGTAAAGAAAGAATGGGCGCTCTCGATTGTTACTGACAAACTTTAGAGCTTCATCAGCAAACAGGTCGTCCGCAAAATGGCGAGCTTCGGTCGCGTAACCAGCTCCGTCTTCCCCGACATAGGTGACGACATTGTCGATCGGTTCCCGCGTTTCATTTCTCCAGAGATAGTCCGGGAAGTGATTGTGAGCATGATGTTGGCTCAGGTAGCCGTAGAATTCATCGAAGCCATGTTTGCGAGGCAATCCGCTTTCGGCTTCGCCAACGTTGCCTAGTCCCCATTTCCCGATAAGAGCAGTTCTGTATCCGGCTGACTTCAGCACATCCGCGACTGTAACATCTCCTTCTTTGAGCGCTTGAGCGGCCGGATTGGTCTGGCCGGCGTTTCCTCGAACCCGCGTGTGCCCGTGATGCAGCCCTGTCATCAGCACGCTGCGAGAAGGAGCACAAACTGTTGCTCCGGCATAGAAGTGTGTGAACCGGAGTCCTTCCGCAGCCATACGATCAATGTGCGGTGTTGTGATGACGCGTTGACCATAACACCCGAGATCGCCATAGCCGAGATCATCGGCCATGATAAAGATCAGGTTCGGGCGATCGGCCGCGACACAGGTCAGACTGAGCAGGCAGGAAGCCACAACAAGACGCAGCAATGGAAGCATCCTCAACCCCTTTTTTGAGATACGCAGCAGATCCGAAACAGCGAGGCGTCAGAGCTTATTCGATGTAAACAAACTCGTTCATGCTCAGGATCGTCTGGCAAAGATCTACGAACGACTGCGCTGTTGCATCAGTTCGGCCGGCGGCTGTGTGCAGTTCCTGCTGTCGTTGCAGAAATTGTCGACCGGCTGCTAACTCCGCATCGACAGGAACACGACCCAAGGCCAGTCGCCACGCATCGTGGACGGCCTGATCAGGGTTGTCCTGAGGCAATCGCTTTGCAAATGCCGTCGCGTAATCTCGACCCTGTGGACTGTTCATAAACATCAGCGCTTGTGGCGCGATGGTCGTTACGGGACGCTGGCCGATGCTGACCAGATGCTCGGGCCAGTCGAACAGCATCATCATCGGAATCAACTGGCTCCGTTTGATGAAGAAGTACACACTGCGGCGAGTCATGTTCTGGTCGAGTGTGCCCGGACCAAATTGCCGGAGATCCAGTTTTCCCGAGACTGCCAGCATCGAATCGCGGATCGCTTCTGCTTCAAGCCGCTGCGGAGTTCGACGCCACAGCAGAATATTCTCGCGATCAATCGTGGCACGCTCTTCGTCATGAGCGCCGGATTGCATGTACGTCTGGCTGGTCATGATCAGCTTGTGCATACGTTTCAGAGTCCAGCCGTTGGCGATCAGATCGGTCGCCAGCCACTCGAGCAACTCCGGATGTGAGGGCCGTTCGCCAGATACTCCGAAATCGTTGGGCGTCGACACCAGACCACGGCCAAAGTGATGTTGCCACAAACGGTTCACCATTACTCTGGCTGCTAGACTTCCGGCGCCGTTTTGAGCATCGGTCATCCAGTGAGCCAGAGACGCTCGCTTAAATGTTGTTCGAGTCCAGCCTTCTGGCGGCTTCAATTCCCAGTCGTTGAGTTCTTTGCCAGCTGGAGCCAGCACCTGGAGCAATCCAGCAGCGACAACTTCCTGCTTCTGATGCACATCGCCACGTTTCAGCAGATGTGTTTCCGGATAGAAGTGCGGAAAGCCTCGATCATCCGCATGATGGCTCATGTGAGGCAACCCTTCGCTGGTCACCATCACTTTGGCTTTCTGCAGCCCTGGGCCTTTGAGCTCCAGTTCGCGCACGGCCTGAGTCAGTGCGATCATTTCCGGATCGGTGGTGGCGAACCACTGCAGTCCGGTCTTCCATTCGTCTGATGCTTCATCGACGGACTTTCGCAACGTCTCCAACGCATGCAGGACCTTTGCATCGGGACCAGTGCTGCCGACTTCCGGGGTCGGCTGAACTCGATCCGAAACGGACACGCGAAACCGTCCCAGCGTGTGATGCGGATTCGGATGATTCATGCTCAGCGTGATCGTCCATCGTGCTCCGTCTGCAAAGGAGACGGGAGCATCGAAGTCGAAGACGGCCGCCTGATCTTTGCCGATACCTCCGGCGTCGACTGCCCAACCTGACGTTGGGTTGTCATCAATGGAGGCCGCAACGGACAGATCACCGGTGTTCTGTTGATGAGTCGCACGAGCGGCCACGAGCATGATCGGGGCTGCAGACGGCGATGCATCGGCGGACTTGTTTTCCGTCAATGGAGTGGCCACCACCTGCAGATCGCACACGACGAAGTTTCCGTTTCCAGCACGGCCCGGGCCCTTCTGCGGCAGCGAATCATGGGCCAGCGCTTCCAGTCGAATCGAGCGAATTCCCGGTCGATGAGATTCCGCGACGATCGTGATGACTTCCTTTGCCGGAGTTGTTCCGGTGGCGAGGAACGAGGAATCTACCTGCGGCGTAAACTTAGTGCCGCCTGACGATTCCACAGACACCACGTGAAGCGTCTCCCACGGACCTTGCGGCTCACCAGATGGTGCCGTCTTCAGCCATTCGCGGAACTTTGCGGGCAACTTGGCCGTCTGGAATTCAGCGGCCGTCTGTTTGCGAGCCATCAACTGGGTATCGAATTCGCTCTGACGTTTCTTGTTGGCTTCCGGGTCCAGATCGAGTTCTGTCTCAGAACGAATCGCACGCCCGAAAGTTGCGGCAAGACGGTAATAGTCACGTGAAGGAATCGGATCGAATTTGTGATCATGACAGCGCGCACATCCCACTGACAGCCCAAGAAACGAAACGCCCGTGGTCATCACCATGTCGTCGAGTTCGTCATACCGAGCCGATTCAAACTCGGCTTCGGTGAGCTGAGTCGGAAACGCACCGGCACCCAGAAAGCCAGTGGCCATCATCGCCAGCGGATTCTCGGGAGCCAGTTCATCACCGGCAAGTTGCCATTGCACAAACTTGTCATAAGGCAGATCGTTGTTGAATGCCTGAATCAGAAAATCACGATAGTGATACGCGTTTGGGCGATCATAATCCTGTTCGTAGCCATGAGATTCCGCGAACCGAGCCACATCGATCCAATGGCGTGCCCAGCGTTCACCGTATTGAGGTGATTCCAACAATCCATCAACAAGCTTTGGCCAGGCATCCGGATCGGGATCTTTGACGAACTGATCAACCTGTTCTGGCGTTGGTGGCAGACCGAGCAATCCAAAGTAAGCACGGCGGATCAGAATCCTGCGATCAGCATCGCCGTTGGGAGTGAGCTTTTCCGCTTCCTGACGTGTGCGGATGAAACGGTCGATGGGAGTTCGACACCATGCTGCATCAGCAGGCGTTGGCACCGTGACTTTTTGCAGTGATCGAAACGCCCAGAATTCTCGATCACTGTCCTTTACCTGCATCTCAAGTTTTGGGCCGGTTGCTTTTTCCACAAGCGGCGTGTCATAAGGCGCGCCGAGATTGATCCATTGGCGAATCTGTTCAATTTCCGCGTCGGAAAGCCTGGGGGCCTTGAATGGCATGTGGGGTTCGGCCGCATGAGTAATCAAGGCGACCAGGTGACTGTCATCCGCAGAGTCCGTCACGAAGCCGCTGGCCAGCAGGACTTCACGCGAAGAGAGATCAAAGTCGCCCTTCGTGGATTTGCCTCCGTGACAATCCAGACAATGCTTCGTGAGCGTGGCTCGCACGGACGATTTGAAAAGTGCCAGGCCCTTCTTCGCTCGTTCCGGATGATCGGGCGGAACACTTTTCTGTTGCGGAGTGCTGGCTGTCGGCGGCGATTTCACTTCGTCGCCCGTTGCAATGCTCGTCAGGCAGATCAGAAGAAGAAGAAAAACTGCTGGCAGGCAGAACCGCATCGCAGAAACTCCTTGAAGAGAGCGGAATGGCGCTAGCCACCGGTGCCGACCTGTTATTCTCAGAGATTCAAAGTCGGCTGTCGCCAATCACACAGAATGATCAACTGCCCAATACGCTGGCAGAAGTTCGACAGACGGGTCATCATATCGCCAGCGCTGAGGCTGAACCAGATACTCGCCGTATTCGTGCGGAGGAAAGTGGTCCCATGACCGAAATTCGGAACTCTGATCTTCGCTGGATTTTTTCTCTGGCTCTGTCCGTCGTATGGATGACGCTGGGTGTCTCATCCGCGCGCTTGTTGGCGGAACCGCCCGACTTTAATCGCGATGTTCGTCCAATTCTGGCCGACAAATGTTTTTCCTGTCACGGTCCGGACAGCAAGCATCGAGAAGCAGAGTTGCGGCTGGATGTTGAAGATACAACGCGAGCGGCCAACATCATCGTGGCCGGGCATCCCGACGAGAGCCAGATGATTCAACGTCTGGTAACGACCGATCCTGACGAACGGATGCCGCCACTAAAGACGGGCAAGCAACTGACGGAGAAGGAGATTCAGGTGCTTCGCCAATGGATCGACGCTGGTGCTCAATTTGCGCCTCATTGGGCTTATGTCGCCCCGCAAATGTCATCAATTCCGGATGGCTCCGACGAAGTCAATTTGATCGATGCTTTCATCGTCGGCGAGTTAAAACAACAGGGCTTGCAGCTCGCGCCGGAAGCCGATCGGAGGACGCTGATTCGTCGACTTAATTTTGATCTGTTGGGCCTTCCACCTGCTCCCGAGGACGTTGATGCCTTCGTGAATCAGAGTGTTTCGAATGCGTGGCCGCAGGCAGTTGAACGATTGTTGAACAGCGAACACTTTGGAGAACGGATGGCCGTCTTCTGGCTGGATCTCGTTCGCTATGCAGACACCGTGGGTTATCACGGAGATCAGGATCACAATTCGTCGCCGTATCGCGATTACGTGATTGATGCGTTCAACTTAAATATTCCGTTCGACCAGTTTACTCGCGAACAATTGGCCGGCGATCTGCTTCCGAATTCCACTGAAGATCAGAAAATCGCGACGTGCTACAACCGGCTTCTGCAGACATCTCATGAAGGTGGTGTGCAGCCGAAGGAGTACCTGGCGATGTATCAGGCGGATCGAATTCGCAATCTGTCGGCCGTCTGGATGGGAGCAACAGTCGGATGTGCACAGTGTCATGATCACAAGTTTGATCCCTACACGGCCCAGGACTTTTATTCTCTGGCTGCGTTCTTTGCTGATATCGATGAAGAACGCCATCTGCGAGGCGATGGCGGGGATACTCTGCCAACACGGCGTCAACCGGAGATTCCTGTTCACACGCGCCGTGAGCGACAACTGCTCAAAAATCTGCAGGAGCAAATTGCGACTCTGGAAGGAGTTACTGATGAAGCGTCACGCCAGGCGCTTGAGCAGTTGAAAGCACAATTGGCTGCAGCCGAAAAACCGAAGCGAGCCGTGATGGTCACGCAGGCGCTGGAAACACCGCGGACAGTGCGAGTTCTTCCACGTGGAAACTGGCTCGACGAAAGTGGTCCGGTCGTTGAGCCTGCGGTGCCAGCCTTTCTGGGAAAGCTCGATGTGCCGCACCGAGCGAATCGTCTGGATCTGGCGAATTGGTTGGTTGATTCCGAGCGAGGCGTCGGTAAGTTGACCGCACGAGTTTTCGTGAATCGCGTTTGGGCGTTGTTCTTTGGGGCCGGGCTCTGTCGGACTCAGGAAGATTTCGGTGGACAAGGCGAGGCTCCGGATTATCCCGAGTTGCTGGATGCGTTGGCTCTGGATTTCATCGAACATGATTGGGACGTGAAACATCTTGTCCGCACGATTGTGATGAGCCGTGCCTACAGGCAGTTGTCGACAGCGTCCCCGGACCTCATGGAGAAAGATCCGGACAATCGCTTGTTGGCTCGGCAAAGTCATTGGCGGCTTCCAGCAGAAGCTGTGCGAGATACAGCGCTGGCGGTGTCCGGGTTGCTGAATCGCAAAGTTGGTGGTCCGAGCGTTCGACCGTACCAGCCAGCCGGCTACTATCGCCATCTCAATTTTCCCAAGCGAGAATATGCCAGTGACACGAATGATTCTCAATGGCGTCGCGGTGTTTACGTGCATTGGCAGCGACAGTTTCTGCATCCGATGATGAAAGCCTTCGATGCACCGAGCCGTGAAGAGTGTACGGCAACCCGACCGCGATCGAATACGCCGCTGGCGGCTTTGGTGCTGCTCAACGATCCAACGTTTATCGAATGTGCAAAGGCACTCGCAACCAGCACTTTGAAGAATTCTCAGACGGGCACCGGTGATGCTGATCGAATTCAATATGCGTTCCGACAGGTAACCAGTCGCGTACCGGATGAGACAGAAGCAGCCACATTGATCAGTCTGCTTCAGCAGGATCGGGAGGAGTTTCAGAAGTCTCCGGAGTCGGCCACAAAGATCAATCAGATTGGATTACTGCCGAAGAATTCTTCGGTCGATCCTGTTGAGCTGGCCGCATGGACATCGGTTTGCCGCGCCATTTTGAATCTCAGCGAGACGTATTCACGGGAGTAATGTCATGAGTGCTTCAAATCGCCATCGTCGCGCGTTTTTGTCGTCGTCAGGACTGGGCCTGGGTTCCGTGGCGCTGAGTTCGCTGATGGCTCAGGATCAAATTCGATCCGCAGGCAGCGACCGTTGGCCGGGAATCCCATCGATTCGGCATCAGATGGCGAAAGCCAAGCGAGTAATCTATTTGTACATGTCTGGCGGACCGAGTCATCTGGAGACGTTTGACTACAAGCCGCGATTGAATGAGCTCGACGGCAAGCCGATGCCGGAATCCTTTACAAAAGGCCAACCGATCGCGCAATTGCAAGGGCAGCAGTTGCGAGTTCAGGGGCATCTGACGAAGTTTCGTCAGTATGGTCAAAGCGGCCAGTGGATCAGTGACTTTCTGCCATGGCATGGCAAACTGGCCGACGACATCACCATCATTCGTTCGATGGTCACCGACCAGATCAACCACGACCCTGCGCATACGGTAATGAATACCGGCACCGCGTTGAGTGGTCGACCCAGTATGGGCAGCTGGATCACTTATGGGCTCGGCAGCGAAGCGGAAGATCTGCCGGGTTTTGTGGTCATGACCAGTTTCGCGGGAAGAAATCCTCAGCCGATTTCTCAACGCATGTGGGGCAACGGATTTCTGCCGGGACGATTTCAGGGCGTTGAGTTCAATTCGAGCGGCGATCCGGTGAACTATCTGAAGAACCCTGATGGCATCTCCGCAACACAGCAGCGTTCTTTGGTCAACACTGTGGCAGCTCTCGATCGACATCGAAATCAGGATCTGCAGCGAAGCGACGTGGAAACTCGGATTGCCCAATACGAGATGGCCTTTCGCATGCAGGCCAGTGTTCCAGAGCTGATGGATATCTCGGGAGAATCCAAAGAGGTGCTGGAGCTGTACGGAGCAACTCCCGGTGATGGATCATTCGCCTCTAACTGTCTGACAGCTCGTCGGCTGGCTGAACGTGGGGTGAGATTCATCCAGTTGTATCATCGGGACTGGGATCATCATGGTGATCTTGTTCGCTACATGGACATCTGCTGCGGCGCAACGGACCGCGCGACGTGGGCTTTGGTGACGGATTTGAAACGGCGTGGAATGCTGGACGACACATTGATCGTCTGGGGCGGAGAATTCGGACGAACGCCGATGTTTCAGGGCAAAGGTGGCCCCGGCCGCGATCATCACATGAAGGGCTTTTCGATCTGGATGGCTGGTGGCGGAATTCGCGGCGGATTGAGTCACGGAGCCACGGATGAGCTGGGATATCACTCGGTGGAAAAAGTCGTTCACGTTCGCGACATGCACGCCACGATGCTGCATCTACTTGGCATCGACCACGAGCGATTCAGCATTCGCCATCAGGGCCTTGATTCTCGTCTGACCGGCGTCGAACCTGCTGCACCGATACGAGATATCCTCTAGGTCTGTCAATGATTTATTTATGCAGCAAAGATTGCGCGATGAAGTCACGGGTAGCAAAGCCGATCTGAGGACAGATCGGCCTACGTGGGTCGATCTGTCTCAGATCGACACGTGTGCAACCGCATCCGCCAGAGCCGGGTTGTCTTAAAATCGTCATCCGCGAAGCAACGTTGTGTGCTGATCGCAATCTGCACCCAGCACGCAACGCAATATCCTGCCGATCTGAGGACAGATCGGCCTACTGACGAAACGCCAGCAGCTTGGCCAGCGCTTCGGCGAACTGAGACAGAGCTTCCTCCGACGGCAGATTGATCTTCAGCGACTTTTGGCCCTTCTCGTCAGTTTCCACTGCCGCCGACAACTGCTCACGCAAAGCCGTGACGGTCTCTGTCGCCGGGGCCGCGCCGGTATCGGGCAGCATCTGCGAGAGGAATCCAAACGCTGCCGTCAGAAGCTGACCGCCTGCGTCGGCCATCTTCTCGCGGCGTTGTACAAGTTGAGCCGCCTCGGCCTCTTTGTCGCGTTTCAAGCTGGCGTCGAGATGACCTTCCGGCAGCGCGCCGAGCAAAACTTCCAGACGCGACTTCAGCTCATCCATACCGCTCTGCAGATTGACTTCGCTGATGTCCGATTCATAGTCCAGCGCCGCCATCGCCAGTTCTTTCTTCTGGCTGATTGTCTTCAGCAGTTCTTCTTCCAGAGTCTGTTCGGTGACCAGAACATACACGTTGACGGGTCGCTTCTGCCCCATTCGATGCGCGCGTGCGATGCGTTGTTCAAGCACGGCAGGATTCCACGGCAAGTCGACATTGATCACCGTGTCCGCCGCCTGAAGATTTAATCCCGTACTGCCGGCGTTGGTCGACAGAAAGACTTTGCACTTTGGATTGGTTTGAAACTCATTCACAATCTGCTGACGTTTGCTCTGCGGGATTTTTCCTTCGAGCCTGACGAAGGGCACCTTGCGTTTCTTCAACAGAGGTTCAATCAGGTTCAGCATCCCGGTCCATTCCGAGAAGAGCACAGCTTTGTGATCGCCCTCGACAAAGAGCTGTTCAAATAGCTCATCCAACGTGTCAAGCTTCGTCGAAAATCCTGGCCCCTGCTTATCTACCAGCTTTGTGCTGTCCGCCGCCATTCGACACATCATCAAAGCCTGTCGCAGTCGCAGCAGATCCATTTCGCTGATGAAGGCCTTGCGAGTAATCGACGCCACGATCTGCATATGAGCCCCATGGAGTGCTCGCTGCTCATCCGTGGGCGGGATGCGCACGATCTCCATGTTTCGAGGCGGCAACTCCTTCATCACCATATTGCGAGTACGTCACAGCAGGATCGGCCTGAGCTGCTCGCGGAGTTCATCCAGCTTCTGATAGCCCAGCACGTAACCCTTGTCGTCGGTGATGCGATACTTGTTGAAGAACCGAAAGCCCGGTCCCAGATGCCGACCGTCCACAAATTGCACGACGGAGTACAATTCATCCAGTCGATTTTCCAGCGGTGTTCCCGACAGCACGAGAGCAAACCGCGACTTCAGACTTTTGACGACGCGCGTCGTCTGCGCTTCCCAGTTCTTGATTCGCTGCCCTTCATCCAGAATGATCAGATCCCACCGCGCCGATTCAATCGACATGATGTCTCGCAGCACCTGTTCATAATTGCAAATCGTAAAGAACGCCGGGTTCTGATACTGATTCACTCGATCTGCAGCGCTGCCCATGACAAGCTGGACATCACGGTTTGAGAACCTGTGAATCTCATTTCGCCATTGAGACTTCAGCGACGTCGGACAAATCACCAGCACTCGATCAATCTGCGCCTCACGAGCCAGCAGTTCGGCAACTCCGACGCCTTGAATCGTCTTGCCAAGCCCCATATCGTCAGCCAGAACCGCGCGACCAGCTCCTGCGGCGAATGCGATGCCATCCATCTGATACGGCAGCAGGTCCGTCTTCAGCAGGGTCTTGCGAAGTGAATGCTTTGCCGGATCTTTGCGAATCTCCTCCACCAGTGATTTGATGCGCTGACGATGAAGCTGATGCTGGATGAACTCTTCCGCGTCCGGATAGACGACAACCTGTTCTCCCATGCCTTCCAGTTTGTCGATGCGTCGCACAAGATCATTGACGTCAGAAATATCGACATCTTTGATCGGGCCAATGACTTTGGCGGTTGAGTCATCAAGTTTATCCGGCACACCCAATCGCAATGCGAGATCGATGCCGTACTTCAGATAGACACTCGTTTCTTTCTGCTTTGGCTTGCGGCGAAGTGCGGACGCATCGAAACGCCGCCTGAGCTTATGCAGGGCATGCAGAATATGCTTGCACGTGCCGAGCGTATTGGTACGATAGTCGGGACACGTGCAGAAGGAATCGCCGGGCTCTGCGCCTCGCAGAGCGACTCGATAAGACTTGCCGCTGAGCTTGCTCGTGACGATGTATTCGCCCCACGGAGTCGTCGCTGCCTTGTTCACTGCTTCGACGCTCATCTTTTCGTCTTTGGCACGTTGTTGCCGTTCGGCCATCGCGCGTTCAATCAGTTGCTCTTCGCTGAGTGCTTCAACGGGCTTCCGTTCTTCTGGTGCGCGAGCCAGTCCAAGGGCAACTTTCGATTCGAGAATCGTGGACAGCGCAGTGCCCATGTGAACGCACGTGTCGTGGCACTTGTCGCAGTTGACCAGCAGTCGCTGGACCTTATCCTGTCGCAGCGTGATGGTGACGATGACGTCTTCTGCTGGCAACTACAGCCGGAACATGTCGCCGACGAGCGTCGCTTGTTCCTTCAGATTCTCCGCCGAAATCTTCCCGCCTGCATACAGCAGCTTCTTGCCTTCCACCGGCCCGCCGAGCAGCTCACAAGCTTGTGAGAATGTCAGCCGCGAGAGTTTGTCAGTGAGTGTGAGATCTTTCGATTTCTTAACCTGCGTGGCCATCGTGCGACTCCTGAAAACTCTTTCCGTTCGGGTAGTCGCGAGAGTCTAATCGCGCAGCATCGTCGAGGCGCGTGCTGCCGATTTTGTCCACGGTCAGTCGCATCTTGAAGTTGTTCGCCGCCGTGGCAAGGAAATCCTGTCGACGAAGTGACGGGAGTACGCTACACCGGTCGATCCGCCGACGAGAGTCTGTTCTGTAAATCACTTCGGTTGAAGCCGAATCTACAAGAGTTACAGCATCACGCTGTCAGTCTTTTCCGATTCGGCGATGCGGTTGCGGGCGTGGTCGGACCACGGGCCGCGAGAATCGTATTGCAGATACTGCTTCCAGTAGCTCACCGCTTCGTCAGCTCGCTCGGTTTGTTCCAGCAGTTGAGCATAGTGCAGAAGTGCGTCGGGGTTGGATGGGTGGATTGAAATCGCGGTGATCAGTGACGTTTCGGCCAGGTCCAATTGGCCTTGCTCAGACTGCAGGCACCCCAGCTGAGTCCACGCTTCGATAAAGTCCGGAGCTGCCTCAATCGCACAGTAATAGCGTTCGATGGCCGCGTCGACTCGACCAGCTCGATACAACGCATCGGCCAGATGAAAATTCAGATCGGCGGGATCGGGAAACAGAGTCGTCTGTTCATCGTCAGGGGATGACAGGCCAGATCGGATCGAAGACATCTCTGAAGCCAGCAAGCTCAGTCCATTGCGAAATGAGTTAATCGCGGATTCAAACTCGGCTTCTTCTGTCAGTCGGCAGCCTTCGTGAAACCATTCTTCTGCGTTCCAGTCCGACATCTGTCGTTCTTCACGCTGCTGTGCGGCAGAGAACGGCAATGAGACCGGATCGTCATCATCAGTCAGGTCATCATCCAAACTGTCGGACTCTGCTGAGTCTGACAACTTCGGTTGAAAGACTTCGAGAGATGGTTCGGCAGCGTCGAAGTCCAGCAGTCGCTGACCGGTGCGAGGATTCAGCACGCCGCGGTCATCTCGCATCAGGACTTTTTCGTCCTGCACCAGTAGATTCAGTTGCGCGAGTGAACGATCGGTCCCGGCAATTGTCAGGCTGAGTTCTGCAAGACTTTTCTCAAGTGTCTGGGCTGAGACACCTTGTTCCAGCAGTGACGCCAGACGACGTGCACTAGCCACTTCACGGTAATCAAAATACGGCAACCGGCAGACTCGACGAACCGGCTTGATCAGTCCAAGCCTTGCCCAGCGGCGAATCATTCGAACGGGAACATCCAGCAAACGACTGAGCATCGCCGGAGTATGCGCGCGACGGATTTCTTCGCGGTGGTCATCCAGGCCGAGCAGTTGCAGCCAGTCGGATTCTGCGAGGATGCGAACTTCCAGGCCATCGGCAATCATCTGCATGACCTGTTGAAGCTTTTGAGATGCTCCGCCGTCGTCTTCCAGTGGCCAGCCTTCTTCGCCGATCACCAGCATCGTTGTGGAGCCGCTGACCGAATGGGTGGCTCGACCACCGTATTGCTCAACCATGCGAATGGCGTCGCGGTGGATCATGGACGCCAGGGTGCCCGTGAACGCAACTGTTTCCCCGGAGAGTGGAAGAGAACTGACAGCCGTCGGCAGTGGCACAGCGGATTCGGCAACGGCCGAGGCATCGGCTGCTTGCTCGTTGACGTGACCGTTTTCGTCACTCAAATTGAATTCGGCGTTGGGCGGTTCAGCAGACACTTTTGATTTCCGGTCGATTACCGGCCAGCTTTCGTATCGATCAAGAAATTCAGATGACTGAGGAAGTTTCGAACTTTGGAAACTCCCTTTGTTTTGCCCGAAGATACCGTCGAAAAAAGACGAAGGGTAGCAATCGGGCGTTCTACTGCTATAAGAGAGTAAAGTCCTGAAAAGATCTGGAACAGTGGCTGAAATCGCGTGATTTTTCAGGCGTATCTGCGGTTGTCGCTTGAATGTCGCCGGAATTCAGATCTCATCTCCTGTCGTTCAATCCACCAAGTTATTGTCGAAGGTCCCGGGAATGTCCTCTCTGCAGTCGTCCGATCCATCAATCTGGAATGCCATTGTCAACGAGCGTCGTCGTCAGGTCGAAGGTCTCGAACTGATCGCGTCCGAAAACTACACCAGTGCAGCCGTGATGGAAGCGGCTGGTACGGTGCTGACCAACAAATATGCAGAAGGTTATCCGGGCAAGCGCTATTATGGCGGCTGTGAAAACGTCGACGTAATCGAAAATATTGCTCGCGATCGAGCGGCCGAACTGTTCGGCGCGCAACACGTCAACGTTCAGCCTCACGCGGGTTCGCAGGCCAACATGGCCGCCTACATGAGCGTGCTTAATGCTGGCGACACAATTCTGGCAATGGATCTGGCTCATGGTGGGCATTTGACTCACGGGATGCATCTGAACTTCAGCGGCAAGTTGTACAAAGTCTTTCATTACGGTGTTCGTCAAGATGATCACCGGATTGACTTTGACCAGGTGGCGTCTTTGGCCAGAGAGCACAAGCCACGGATGATTGTGGCCGGTGCCAGTGCGTATCCTCGCGAGATTGATCATGGCAAGTTTGCCGAGATTGCGAAGTCGGTCGGCGCGATGCTGATGGTTGATATGGCTCACTATGCGGGACTGGTCGCGGCCGGGATCCATAACAGCCCGGTTCCTCACGCGGACTTTGTAACATCGACGTCGCACAAGACTCTGCGAGGACCTCGTTCGGGTTTCATTCTTTGTCGCAAAGAGCATGCGGCGAATGTTGACCGCAGTGTGTTCCCGGGAATTCAGGGCGGCCCACTGATGCACATCGTTGCGGCGAAGGCCGTCTGCTTCGGAGAAGCTCTGCGACCCGAGTTTAAGGCGTATGGTCAGCAGATCGTGGATAACGCGAGAACTCTGTCTGAAACGCTGATGTCAGGCGGTTTGCGACTTGTTTCCGGCGGAACAGACAATCACCTGATGATGTGTGATGTTACGACGATTGGGTTGTCCGGCAAGATCGGTGAGCATGCACTGGACAAAGCCGGTATCACGGTCAACAAGAACATGATTCCTTACGATCAGCGTAAGCCAATGGATCCAAGTGGTGTTCGAATCGGAACGGCTGCCCTGACGACTCGCGGGATGGAGACTGACGAAATGAAGCGAGTGGGTGCATGGATCCTGGCGGCTCTGAAAGGGCACGATAACGCGACCGAGCTGGAACGCATTCGTCTGGAGATCGCTGAGTTCGCTCGAGCGTATCCGGTGCCGGGCATTGTGTTGTAGGGCATTGCAGAGAATTGCAGATTGACCACTGAGGTCACAGGGTTACACAGAGTTGAAACGCAGAGATCAGTACAGGTTTGAATCGCAGGGCCTAGCAGAGAGAGTTGCAAGTTGCTCTCTTTCGTGGTCACTTCGCATGCCCAGCGTTCAAAAACCATAAACCATTCTTACATCGACTTGTTTCTGTGACCCCTCGGTGTTCTCTGTGACCTCCGTGGTGAATCAAGAGCATTCCTCTGCAGAGGTTCATTAATTCAACACTTGGTCAACCAACGAAAAGAGCCCGGGATGATTACTCCTCCCGGGCTCTTTTTAATTCTTGAATTCGCAGGATCAATTACTTGCGGGCGTTGATCGTCGTGAGGGAGGCTTGCACCAGGCGGCGAGACTGCACGGCCCCGCGAATGGCATTCTGAAATGCTCCGGCATCAGCAACACCGGACAGCAGCATGATCGTTTGGCCGCTGGCGGCCTTGAGACGAATATCGGCGGCTCGGAAAAATGACTGGCCCGGAAGCTGATCCAGTTCCACGGATGCGATTTCATTCAAATCAACGCTGCTGGTACGTTCGCTGCCCATGGTTGACCAGATCTGAACAGATCGGTTCGTCAGGACGTATCGTGATCCGAGACGATTCAGCAGAAATAAAAGCAATCCCAGAGGAGCCAGCGGCAGCCCAAAAATCACGTAGGACAGCTTCACACCGCAGATTTTTGCGGGGATGGAATCCAGCAACTGCCCGATGAGTCGACCGAGAGCTGTCGCACCAATGGACGGAAACTCCGTCATGATGCGGGATTCCAGAGTCGGGCTGACACCAGCGATAGCCTGAGCTGACATGGCGAACCTGTGTATTTGCAGAGCAAAACAATTCTTCAAGACCAGGGGCGTGAGTCGCCCTCAAACGTCCCGAGAACTTACCACGGCCCAGCCAGATTTTCCATCGCACCTGACGAACGCCACACCCTTTCGTGGCATTGAGAGATTCCCAAGGGCTTTGACTTCGCAAATTTCTGTGATTTGAAGAGCGAGATTTGGGCTGGCGAGCTTTGGGGTGCTACGAAGTTCATAAGGCATGGAAATGCGGCCCGAGTCGATTCTTTCCGACAAACGTGGATTTTCAAGCCTGATCGGTGCTGAGCCGCCGATTTGAGATTTGGATTTCTGTACAGCAGATGTTAGCCTGTTCCCCACAGCACTTTCTGAAGTTTGCAAGCCTTTTTTCGTTGGATGCACCCTGGTCTCCGGACCTTGATCGCTCTTCTCGGGAATTTTCCCTTAGGTGAGGCGAACAGGCTCAGAGCCGATCGAGAGATCAGACTATGCAGTCGCCGGTGGCAGCACAGGATTTCTTCGACCTGATCGCGAAGAGCGGTCTGCTGACGGCTGCGCAAGTCAGAAAGGTGCAGGGCAAGCTGCAGCTGGATGAAGACGCATCGGCCGAAGAGACGGCTCGGCGCATGGTCCGGGAAAAACTGCTGACGCCTTTTCAGGCCGAGCGACTTCTGGAGGGTCGGTATCGTGGCCTCGTCATCGATCGATATCGGATTCGCGAGCTGCTGGGATTCGGCGGGATGGGCTGTGTCTTCATCGCTGAGGATCCCGACGAGGACCGCAAGGTTGCTCTGAAAGTGATGTCGGCCGAACATTCTCTGGATGCCGGAATGCTGGCACGGTTAAAACTGGAAGCCGTGGCCGGAATGAAGTTAACTCATCCGAACATCATCAAAACTTATCGCCTCGATTCAACGGGAGCCGTCCACTTTCTGGTGATGGAACTGGTCCGTGGGATCAGCCTGCATGAACTGGTGGCTCTGTATGGCGCGATCAAATGGCCGATGGCCTGCGACATCATTCTGCAGATTGCTGAAGCGTTGCAGTCGGCTCATGATCAGGGAATTATTCATCGCGACATCAAGCCAGCCAACTTTCTGATCGAACAATCAGGTGTCGCCAGAATCCTGGACTTTGGCCTGGCGTTGTTGAAGGATGGTGGTGATGAAGAGTTTTCATTGTCGATGGTGTTTGGTCACGACTGTCTGGGAACGCCGGACTACATCGCGCCGGAACAGATCGTGGACAGCAGCAAGGTCGATCATCGAGCCGATATCTACAGTTTAGGGGCAACATTGTTCGTGGCTTTGACGGCTCATGTGCCGTTTCCGGAAAAGACAAACAAAGCCAAACTGGATGCTCATCGCACAAAAACTGTGCGGCGAGTGAGCGATCTGAAGCCTGAGGTTCCTCGTGAGGTCAGTGATGTTGTTGCCAGGATGATGGAGAAGGATCCTGCCAAACGGTTTCAGTCAATGGCCGAAGTGGCAGATGCTCTGCGACCGCTTGCGAAACGGAAAACGATCACATTTGATTTTCGAGAGCTTGTCACTCTGCGTGCCAGGCAGGCGAAGGCCCGGGCAGAAAGTCAGGGCAGGAAGGCCGCCACTGCACCGAAATCGTCGATCACATCATCAGCAGGATGGCTGCAGGCCAACAGTCATCACTTTGCCGAAGGAACCAGTGGATTTGGAAAGGTGGAGACGCCTCCGTTGCGTTCGGATGTCGGCGAGTCGGTTCAGTCCGAGTCAACAAGACCATCGTCAACGGCTCCGATTCGTCCTGTTGCGTTCAAGGGCCCTGCTCCGTCTGGCTGGCGGCTTGAGTTTAAGGGCGGCCAGCAGCGTATTCCGCTTGTGAAAAGTCGGAATCTGGTCGGCTCGGGTTATTCTGCCGATGTTCGTGTTTCGGAAGACAAAGTCGATGCGACCCAGTGCTGGATCGAGTTCAACGGTCAGAACTGGCAGCTTCGTCAGGAATCTCGCATTCATCCAACTTACGTGAATGGCTCAGCGGAAGCTTACTGTCAATTAAGACATGGCAGTCGGTTGTCGTTTGGCGGCAATGCTCAGTTGCGGCTGGTCAATCTGACTCAGGAACAGGACAATCGCCGTCGCCTGACGATCGTCGTAACATTGATCGTTTTGGCATCCGCAGTCGGTGCGGCTGCGTATTTTCTGATGCGATAATTGGTCTCCTGAGTTCGCCTTACGGACGCGTTGCCTGGAACGAACGGGCCGAGTGTCTACAATCGCGGAAGATTCTGCTCCAACGCAGTTGTTGGTGGCGGAAAAGACGTGGCAGATTGTTGAAGATTTGCTTATCACCTTTTGTGTGGTGGCGGTGAATCGCTGACAGATTGCGGAACGTACGGCTTTCTATCCCGCAGTTCCAATTAATGCGGGTGGCGGCCACTCACTTGATCATTCACGGAGTAAAGATGATGAGAACGTTTTTACGGTCACTTTGTGTGGCCTCTGGTTTGTGCCTGGCACTTTCAGCACCGCTGGCCTCGGCCGAAGAAACCGTTGTGCTGGGGGAAGACGACACTCTGGCCTCCGGCATTCCTGGAACGGGAACTCTGACCAACGAGCAGATCGAAGAGTGGCTGGCGAATCCTGCCAATCATGAGCCTCTGAAGGTGACACTGCCTCTCGGCATGAATCTTGGGGAATCGCAGATCAAGGGACTCGACAAGAATCCTCTGACTCGTGCCAAGATTGAGCTGGGACGTCAGCTGTACTTTGATACTCGCTTGTCTGCTGATAACACGGTCAGCTGTGCGTCTTGTCACCATCCGCAGGAAGGGTTTTCTCGACACACTGCGACGGGCGTCGGCATCAACGGACAGAAAGGCGGACGCAATTCACCCGTGAGCTACAACCGTATTCTGAGTGGAGCACAGTTCTGGGACGGGCGAGCTGACTCGTTGGAAGCTCAGGCGGTTGGTCCGATTCAGAATCCGATCGAGATGGGGAATACTCACGACGCCTGCGTGAAAACTCTCAAAGGTATCCCGGGCTACGCAATGCAGTTCGAGAAGGTCTTTCCAGGCGAAGGAGTGACGATCGAAGGCGTTGGCAAGGCCATCGCGTCTTTCGAGCGAACTTTGGTGACGGGGCCGTCACCGTTTGATTATTACGAAGCTTACAAGCGATTCGCGTCACTCGAAGAAGAGGATCTGGCAGAGTTGAAGGACGATTCGCCGGACACCTATGCTCAGTATGAACAGCTGCAGATTCAGGTGCAGACGAATCCGATGTCAGATAGTGCTGTTCGAGGATTTGATTTGTTCTTTAGCAAGCGAGTTGGTTGCACCGCGTGTCACGTGGGAGCAAATCTGGCTGACGAGCAGTACCACAACCTTGGCATCGGCATGTCTGCGAAGGAGCCAGACCTCGGACGCTTTGCTGAAACCAAGGTGGAAAAAGATAAAGGCGCGTTCAAGACACCAACCGTTCGCAACGTCGCGTTGTCAGCTCCTTACATGCACGATGGAAGTTTGCAGACGCTGGAAGAGGTTGTCGAACACTACAACAAGGGTGGCGATAAGAACAAATGGCTGAGCGACAAGATCGTGCCGCTCAAGCTGACGCCACAGGAAAAGATCGACCTTGTTGAGTTCATGCGAGCCTGCACCGGGACATTTCCATTTGTGTCCACAGCTCGTCTGCCACAGTAAATGCGCTGCGGAAGCAAAACAGAGATCGTTAAATGCAGAACGCCCCTGAGAAATCTCAGGGGCGTTCTTCGTTGGTGAAAGAATCAAGTCACAATTCGACCCGACTAGAGACTTCGGGTGTTCTCGGCAAATATTGAAGCCGACTTGAAGCGGACCGTTTCTCTCGTGCACTATGAGCGTCGTCCACGAAAGTTCGGGGCGTTGTCTTCCTGCATGGTAGGCGTGGCTCGATGCACGATGTTGGATGATCTCAGGATGTAGTTCTGTTCAATTATGTGCCTGTCTGATGTCAACGTCACGCAGGATGCTCTCAGGCCGTCTCCGTCTTTTTCCTCACTCGCCAGCATGATGTACGTCAAGGGAACTCTTGACCAGCCGCACGGGGCCGACGGAAAGGCCGTTGAAATCTGCTAATCCTACGGCCGCATTGAGCATCTGCGGAAGATTGTCTTCAGCGAGAAAAGTCAGGGAGACAAAACAGCCGCTACTGGAGCGGCCCGATTCCGGTAACCTCGGGGCCCTGGCCTGAGCAGAGTTGAGGAAGGTCCTCTGTTAAAGCGGAAGCGGTTGTCTGAGTCCGAGAACGTTGGGCTTGTGCGGAAAGGGTATTTAGAATCCTTGACACTCAGAATTCTTCTCTCGGAGCACCAACCGTTACGGCGCCCATGCGTATTACTCCCAATAAGAAATGCAGAGCCCCTGCAAATCCTCTGGAATTTCATGTTCAGGCACGACCGGCCAGCGGATGCTTGCTTTCGGTGAGTTTGCCGTAGTTGGAACTACTGAATTTTCCTGCGGAGGACTAGAATGGCAGGGGGTGAAAACACTGTAAAGTCTGGTTTATGAAACAGAGGGTGTTGATTCCGGGAAGGTTCCAGCGGGATTTTCCGGGATCGTGCATCGGCCTGCCTTCAAAGAATTATCTCCTCGAACTTTGAAAGAGAATGGAACCCGTGCCTCTGCAATCAATCCAGCAGGCGATCGACGCACTGAGATCCGGTGGCATGATCATCGTTGTTGATGACGAAGATCGTGAAAATGAAGGCGACTTCGTCTGCGCGGCGGAATCCATCACACCGGAACAAGTCGACTTCATGCTTCGTGTTGGTCGAGGAACTTTGTGTGTTCCGGTGGCGGCTGAAGATGCGTCAAGACTCAAACTGCGGCCCGTGGTTGAAGAATCCAGCAATACCGCCCCGAACAAGACGGCGTTTCTGCGAGCTGTGGATCACGTGTCTGCAGGCACTGGTGTCAGTGCCATCAATCGCGCTCGTACCATTCGCTCGCTGGCGGATCCGGCGGCTGTTGCAGATGATTTTGTGCAGCCGGGTCATGTGAATCCTTTGCTTGCGATGGACGGCGGAGTTCTGCGTCGCGCGGGACATACGGAAGCAACGATCGATCTCATGCGACTGGCGGGAAAACGTCCAGTCGGTGTTTTGATCGAAATCTGCAGTCAGACGAGTCATGGCATGGCGGATCTGACCGAACTGCGAGCGTTGGCTGATCAGTATCAGATTCCGATGATCTCCATCGAAGAGCTGATTCGATTTCGACGAATGCGTGAGCAACTTGTCACACGAGTTGTCTCAGTGCCAATGCCGACCGCTGACCTTGGGACGCCGATGGTTGTTGGCTACCAGGTGACTCATGAAAATCAGGAACCTCTCGCGCTTGTCTGGGGTGATCTCAGCAAGGCCGAAGCACCGCTCGTTCGCATGCACTCTTCCTGCTTCACGGGTGACGTTCTGGATTCACTGCGCTGCGACTGCGGTGATCAGCTGCGGATGGCCATGAAGATGATTCATGACGAAGGAACCGGTGCCGTCGTTTATCTTCCGCAGGAAGGTCGTGGTATCGGTTTGCTGGCAAAGCTTAAGGCATATCAACTTCAGGATGAAGGTCTCGATACGGTCGAAGCCAATCATCGGCTGGGCTTCAAGGCTGATATGCGAGACTACATGGTTGGTCTGCAGATTCTGAAAGACCTTGGATTGAGTCGTGTGCGGCTGCTGACGAACAATCCCAAAAAGACAGATGCGTTCGTCTATTCAGGAGTTGATCTGACTGTAGTTGAGCAGGTGGCTATAGTCGCTCCACCGCATGAATGTCGCACGAATTACATGACAGCCAAGCGTGACAAGATGGGACATCTTCTGCCTGATAACGTGGTGAAGCAGCCGGGGACATCGCCGTAAAGTTTTCTTTGTTTTCGGTGCCCGCGTCGTGGCCGGTCTGACAAATCAGTAAGGTCTTCAGTATTCAGACCTGCGGCTCAGCAGAGGAATCAAAGCGTGTCGTCGGAGACTCCTTCTTCGCCTTCGGTGGCAGCTGTTTCATTTTGGGATGCGTTTGTCGTTTGGCTGCGAGTGTCTCTGCTGAGTTTTGGTGGTCCGGCCGCACAAATCGCCGTCATGCATCACATCATCGTGGATGAAAAGAAGTGGCTTGATGAACGCCGCTTTCTGCATGCTCTGAACTTTTGCATGTTGCTCCCGGGGCCTGAGGCTCAGCAACTGGCGACCTATATCGGCTGGTTGATGCATGGAGTTCGCGGCGGATTGATGGCGGGGCTGTTGTTCATTCTGCCGGGTTTTGTTTCGATTCTGCTGCTGAGTTTGCTGTACGTTTCGTTTCAGGATTCGTTCACATTTCAGTCGCTCTTCTTTGGTCTCAAATGTGCAGTGCTGGCGGTTGTTGCGGAAGCCGTGCTGCGAGTGAGTCGACGCGTGCTCAAGAATCGCGCGCTGGTTGTGATCTCAATTCTTGCTTTCCTCGTGCTGTGGGCAAAACTGTTGCCGTTTCCTGCAGTCATTGCTACTGCGGCTTTGGTTGGGGTCATTGGTCAGCGAGTTGCCCCAGCGATGTTTGTGGTGGCAAAGAAGAAGGATGGCGAGCTCGAATTGCACGTCAGTGTCCACCACAAATCATGGCGATCGGAATTGTGGCGTTCGCTGGTTATCAGTGTCATCTGTCTCACACTCTGGTTTACGCCGATACTGTTGGCCGCAAAATTGACGGGCCGTGACAGCGTCTACACGCAATCGTCGATCTTCTTCAGCAAAGCCGCAGTGGTGACGTTTGGTGGTGCGTACTCGGTCCTGAGTTACGTGGATCAGCAGGCTGTTGATCATTTCCATTGGATTGAAAAGAAAGAAATGGTTGATGGATTGGGGCTGGCTGAGACAACGCCAGGTCCGCTGATTATGGTGGTGCAATTTGTCGGGTTTCTCGCCGCCTGGCGTCACGGTGCTGAAGGCACGGGACTGCCGCCTCTGTTGGCCGGAACCTGCGGAGCCGTGCTGACGACGTGGGTTACGTTTGTCCCATGCTTCTATTGGATTTTCCTGGGTGCTCCGTATGTGGAAAAGCTGCTGCACAAGAAATGGCTTAGTTCCGCGTTGACGGCGATCACCGCGTCTGTCGTGGGGGTCATCGCGACACTCGGAGTCAACTTTGCATTGGCCACGCTCTTTGAGAAACATTCAACACTGATGATTGGCCCAGCGTCGTTCTCCATGCCTGTCTGGTCCAGTGTACTTCCCGGAGCCTGTGTGATTTCTGTGCTGGCCTTTGTGGTGATGTTTGTCCTGCATCGAGGCCTCGTGGTGACACTGGCGACATGTGTGACAGCCGGGTTTGTGCTGCGACTGGTGTGGCCGTGAGAGATCTGTCCCTGCGCGAAATGCCATAGACTGACTGGCGGTGCCTAAGGCCGGAGTTTCCGATGTGGATTCTCACAACAGCCTCTTAAATCCGACTGCAACAGGTGTTCGAGCGGTTTGGCGGCGTACTTTCATCGGCTCACTGCCGAACTACTCCGCCCTTGTATTCCTGTGAGCAAGAGTTGAGAGTTGGCAGAAGTGTCGAAAACACGATCGATTTCGGACGATGGATCATTTCTGGAATTTCCGAAAAAATCACGCCTGGTAGCGCAAGATGACAACTGCCAGCCCGGTCTTGCAGTTAGCAATTCGATTTTGGTAGCGACCGAACCCACATGAACCACACTTCCTCCGCAACACGAGCCAGCCTGATTCTGCGTCTGAAGGACGTGGAAGACGTGGCCGCCTGGGATGAGTTTGCGGCGATCTATGGTCCTGCGATTTACCGAGTTGCGATGAGTCATGGGTTTCAGTCGGCGGATGCAGAAAACGTCGTTCAGGAGGTTTTTCTTGCGGTGGCAAACTCGATTTCGTCATGGCTGGAACGGGACAATCGCGGACGATTTCGAGCGTGGCTGTTGCGAATCGCTCGGAACGCCGCCGTTGACATGCTGACGCAGCGGGCCACGCGAACATTGGGGCGCGACGGAAGCGCGGCGGATGCCATCTTTGCCGGCATGGCGGCACCTTCCCAGTTTTCCAGTGCTCTGGATCTGGAATACGAACGAATGGTCTTTCGCTGGGCTGCTGACAAGGTTCGTGAATCGGTCGAAGCACATACATGGGACGCGTTCTGGATGACAAGTATGGAAGGCGTCTCCATTGATGAGGCGGCTGAGAAACTCAAAACGCGGCCGGGCAATATTTATTTCGCGCGAAGCCGCGTCATGTCTCGCATCAGGCAGCTTGTGGAACAATATGGGGACGAGAAATGATTGAGAACCACCTTCGCTGTGATGACCAGCTACTGCAGGCCATGCTTCGCGAAGAACTTCCGGCTGAAGCAGGCGACGATCTGATCGCTCATGTCGAAAGCTGTCCGCGTTGCCAGCAGCGAGTCACCGAGTTGGCAGGTTCTACCGCAGACTGGATGCGAATGACGGAAGCCATGAGTGATTCACCGGAGCGAAAGCTGGATTCATTCGCCCTGGATTTTTCGGAGCTCGGTCAAAAGACAATTCACTGGACTGAGTCGATGGCTCGGCAGTTGTTGTCACCGGCGACGCATCCTGAGATGATGGGACGACTTGGGCGATACGAGATTGAACGACTGATCGGCTCCGGTGGAATGGGCGTTGTTTTCAAGGCACATGACAGCGAATTGAATCGCCCCGTGGCCATCAAACTGCTCGCGCCGTATCTGGCGTCCAGCGGTCCGGCTCGCAAGCGATTCTCTCGAGAAGCGCGGGCGGCTGCTGCGGTCGTGCATCAGCACGTCGTGCCAATCCATAATGTCGAAACAGAGCGTGACGCCCCTTTCATTGTGATGCAATTTGTGTCTGGTGAATCGCTGCAGGATCGAATCGACCGACAAGGGCCCTGTGAGCTATGCGAAATCCTGCGCATCGGGATGCAGGTCGCCGATGGCTTGTCCGCGGCACACCAGCAAGGACTCGTCCATCGTGACATCAAGCCGTCCAACATCCTGCTTGAAGAAGATGTCGACCGAGCATTGATCAGCGACTTTGGTCTGGCAAGAGCGGCTGATGACGCAACCTTGACTCGTCCCGGCTTTCATCCCGGCACCCCTCAATACATGTCGCCTGAACAGGCCCTTGGGCAGAGTGTTGATGCACGCAGCGATCTGTTCAGTTTGGGTAGCACTCTATACACGATGTGCACGGGACGCCCGCCGTTTCGTGCAGAGAACAGTCTCAGCGTCATGCGGCGGATCTCGGATTCGGAACCAACCCCTATTCGAGAAATCAACCCCGCCATTCCCGACTGGATGTGCGCGATCATCAACAAGTTGATGGCCAAAGACCAATTGAATCGAATTCAGTCGGCGGCCGAGGTGCATGAGCTACTCGAAGCATGCCTTAGTCATGTTCAACAACCAACGGTTTCCGCGCTGCCCAGGTTTCCGGGAACTACACCTTCGCAATCCATTGGGCCGTATCTTGCGTCCTTCAAAGGAGTCCTCCTTATGTCCGTGGTACTTTCACTGGCTGTCTCACTTGCCTTTCTTACCGTTTTTGATCCCCCGGAGCGGGACCACGGCACATCTGCCAGTAAGTCCACGATTAAGGCCGTGGGCCACGACCATGGTCACGAACCAAAATCCAACTGCAAATCGAGTGAACAGACATTCGAAATCAGCGACTCCAATAAGTCGATCGGGAAACGACACCTCGCAGTCGAAGCGACCGCAAACAATGTGACAGTCTCGGATGAATCGCTATTAACTCTGAACGTCGCTGAGATTGACTGTATTTTCGGGCGTGATATCCAGGCTGAGTATCAATTGCATGCAGGTGTCCCTGTGCTCACACATATTGTGACGTCCGCCAAGGATGCTGGTGATCCTGTTATCAAAGGAACTGCCTCGATCACGAATGGCAAAGCGGAGATGGAGTGGAGCTTATACCATGAACGAGGCCATAAGCTGGACACGCCGACGCTGCACTCCAGTTCGGCGATGTTGCCTGAGGGACACATCCTGCTTCCGGAGACCGTTCAGGCGATAGGACCGGTTTTGCTCCCACAAGACGGGAATATAAGCATTGTCTGGGCGACTCTGGACAATACGCCAAAGCGCAGCTTGCTCAAGACTAAGACGGGCTGGAGATTGCAGCGTCAGGCAATCGCAGGTGGCGGCTTCGAGTTGCTCGTTATTGAACCGAAGGTCGACAAACCAGACATGAGGCTGCAGTTTGATTCGAATGGCATGTGCGAACGCATTGTCTTGGCCGGCACGACTGTTATGACACCCGTAAAAGCGGAAGTGCCCAATCCGCCAATTGAAGAGGTTCCTCACAATCATCCCGAGAGCATTCGCAAGGCAGAGGAGGCAACACCCGTCACCTGGAAGTCACTACTGGGAACGGAGCCACCAGCGGGATATCCTGCTGACATGCCCATCCTGATTGAAGGCTTGAACCGCAGCCGAGGCGACTGGGGAGTTGCCGTAAAGGTGCTTACCGACGAAGAAGCGGCCGAGGTCGAGGCGGTGATGCAGGTCCAGGGAGGTTTCCAAAGCAAAGTCAAAGAGGGAGCATTTCCACAATGGCAGATTGCAGTCTCCTGGCCACGCGAGAAGCCGACGAACACCCTGCTGCTGAGCGTGATGGTTCTACCAGAGCCGGATGCTGTTAAGCTGATGCTGATTCCTCAATACGTGGTCGATGGCAAACCGTTACCCGGTAAAAACAAGACTTACAATGGTGTGTGGGATGCAACGACGTCGACTGTCAAATGGACTCCGCAGCAGATCGACTTAATCACCAAAGGAAAAGAGGGTGTGGTGATCACAGGGGACGATGCACGCAAAGACCACCCCGATTCATTCGAAATGACCGTCAATCCCAATGGAGACCTGCGGTGGTCCGATTATCGACACAACGACTCACATGTCGTATCCGGCATGTCAGCTGTTCGCATTGGCAAGCCGTTCGTGGAAAAGCAGCCGAGCCTTGAGAAGCTTCCCAACGGTTTCAAAGTCTTCTTCGCGGGACGTACGGAGGTGCGTATCGTTACCGGAACCGGAGAGTCTTTGATCGGACCACGCGTCGACGCAATTGGCTGTGATGGCGATCTGATCTACGGTCGAATCATCAAATACGAACACGTACCCGAAAACAGTGACACTCCGGGGTACTTCTGGATCGACTCAAAATCGGGTCAAACATCGAAGGGACTGGAACTCTCGGCCTGGCGCGATGTCCTTAAGTCGAAAGGTGTCACAGAACCACGGCTCGTCGCTCCGGAGGAAGTCAACGAGCGGTACTGATTCGTAAAGCCCACGCCGTTTGGGGGAGACACCTCTGACAGTGCATCGATGTCACAGCGTTTTGTCAGACGTCGTCCAAACCGGTTTTTCGTATCGGGATTGGTGGTCGCGACTGCCGAGCTCGCAGATACATTCGGAGTGTTTTGATGACAGCGAAGTCACTCACCATCGCGACGGCATGCATGTTTGTTATCGCAGTGGGTACATACTACGGCATGCAATCCTGGACGTTCGGTCATGTTCGAGGTTCTTATGTGAGAGCATTTGTGCTGGCGAGCGCAGTGGCGGTCTCAATGGTGCGCGGAGATCGTTTCTCACTCTGGCTAACGGCTGGGCTGGCCGCGTGTGGAGCAGGTTCCGCATTCGAACTTGCTTTCTATTCCTATCCCGACGGAACAACTGCCTATGGGCTTATTATCCCCGGCGCGGCATTGTCTCTCGTGTGCTTCACAATACTCGCTTCGGAGGCTTTGCGTGGCACTCATCAGCCGATTGAACCGTGGGATTCTGCACCATGCGAAGGACTTGATTCATTAACGACATCGACGCAGGAAGAAGGGACTTGTGATCGGGTGCCAGGTGATCGCTTCAGACGGATGTCGGTCGTCTTACTCGTGTTCGTTGGCGTTGTGCTACTCGCTGCGTCTGATCAAGTGGCTGACATGATAAACGACAACTGAATCGTTTTGACGAATCCACGCCCACATTCTGGATCTGGAACTCGAGTTGGAAAAGGAAAACAACATATCAGCCTGAGCCCGCAGGCAGACAGTTGCTCGCGACTTTGCTGAATCGTAAGCCTGACTCGGTAGTTGAAGCGTCTACCATGTTCGTGCCCTCTGGCGTGTTGACATTCAAAGGTGCCGAGTATTCGATCGTGGATGAGCAGCTTGTTCTGATCGGTAACGAAGAGACCAAAATCTGGCGTCGTCGGGGGATCAGGAATCAGTTGATTGAGAAGTCAAAAACGACAGGAAGCAGTCGTCAATGCCGATCGGGTCATAGACATGTTTCGTGACGAGAAAAACACGGTGCCTGAGGATGAAAAGTGGAATCTCACTTGGACCTCTCGGTATCAAGTGGGGGACATTCACCCATCGCAGCTTTTGTGATTCCTTGTCTGATCCAGCGTACTTCCAGGAGCCTGCGTGATTTCTGTGCTGGCCTTTGTGGTGATGTTTGTCCTTCGTCGAGGACTCGCGGTGACTCTGGCGACGTGTGTGACCGCCGGCTTTGTGGTGCGATTAATGTGGCCGTGAATGAACTTAAGGCAGTTCGTAACCCACGGTGCGAACTCGTCGAGCCTGATTGGCTTCCAAACGTCGGCATTCACGGCGGAGTTCGTCCAGCTTCGCGTCACCCGGAAGTTGGTCCGCACACCATGCGAAGAGAGCTTCCGCTTCGGCATACTGTTTCAGATCCAGAAACAGCAGCCCAAGTGCTCGTCGAGGTGGCTCGGCTGTAGGATCGCAGTCAATCGCCAGTTGTAGCAGCGTCTGGCATTCTTCATACGCTCGCAATTGATAGACGTTGCGATAGACATCCATCAGCAAAGCAACGAGCCGCTCATTCCCGGCCTCAGAGGACTGATCATCTTGATCAATCGACTTTTGGATCGCCTCAGCAGTTGCATAGGCTAACGTCAGCAGGTCTGCTTTGCGTCCGGAGTCCTGACAGGCCAGCAGCACTTCCGGAAGCTCATCTACCGTCGGTCGGAATTGCTTCAGGATCAGATTGACAGACTGAGTTTTCAAAAGTGACTTGCAGATCGAAAGACGCAGCTCGCGGCTGGAATGGAATACCCGATTCCAGAGTTTCAATGCGGCTTCGTTCTCACCCTGCAGCAGAGTCGATCCAATCGAGTACAGAGCTTTGGGAGAGTTGTGGCCGATTGTGATGGCCCGAGCAAGCAAAAACCTATGATGGGCGTCGGAGGGATCGCGAAGAAAATCTGTCGCCATGCGAACTTCCCACGCCTTCCCCGCGAGCGGACACCGCGTCAGAGCCTGTCGACTGAAATGATTGCTCAACAGAGGCAACCGCATAGATGATCCAAAGGCCCGCTTCAGGAACGCCAGCATCTCTTTATCGGTCTTGTAGCCTGTCGTCAGCACCACATCGCGGATTTGAGGCAGTGACATTCGATTGTCACTCGATATCTGCAGAACATCGAATAGTTCCAGGCATGTGGCAGCCAATTCCTGACCAGCCTCGGCCTGGTTTGGGTTGGCCTTGAGCGATGCCAGCAGCAGGTGAATGCGATCTCGTAATGATTCGGCTCGAGCTCGATGAAAGGCTGGCTTGGTTGCGTCCGAATCATAATTCGCAGTTGCGTCAGTTTGGCTGACCGACGTTTGTGTGGGCGACTCTTCATGAGAAAGACCGGAATCGGACGAGAATTCATCTGATTTGTTGAGTAACTCAAGTGCATCATCAGCATCGGCTGTCGTCGTCTGTTCTTCATGAAAAGCGACTGCAGCATCGAAGTCGGCATTCAGGTATTGGTACCACAGCCGTTCCCCGACGACTCGACGCTGCAGATCCGGCTGAGCATTGCACAAAACAAAGAGGCAGACGGCTCCCATCGCAAACCAACCGAGACGTGGAATCGGAATGCTTCGACGAGAAGCGAAACCAGTGCAAAGCCTCAGTCCAGCGACTCCCAGCAGAATCGTCGAGACCACGATTGCCGGAGCGTACCAGATAAAATCCACCGCAGCGTGAAACATCCCGCCGATCAAACTCGCGCAGATGGCTGTCAGTAACGCGATTCTCGAGGATTCGCTGCTGACAAGGATGTGGCGAATGATACGTCCCACGGACATGAGCAGACCAACAGCAAGAAGTCCGAGCCCACACAGTCCTGTTTCCAGAGCCAGATGAATGTACGAGCTTTCGGCGTGAGAGAACGTTACGTTGGGGAACTTCGCAAGATCTTCCATGTACAGCGGATAAACGAAGCGGTGGCTGCCGACTCCCGTGCCGAGAAACGGAAATGCTTTGATCGCTTTAATGTCGGCATTCCAGATGGATCGGCGAGCATTCAGTCGGTCGATTTGATTCGCATCGCCGGAGGCCAGCTGGGCGACTCGTTCCTCAACACTGTCATCGCCAAAGATCACCAGGCCACCAACGGCAATGACACCAAGACTCAGCATAACGAAGGCCAGCGATGCTTGCACTCGCCCGCTTTTCCACAGGCCCGCCAAACTAACAACACAGGCGAGACCGGCTGAAATCATGCCTCCGCGAGAAAGTGAAAGCATGATGGCGAGCAGAACACCACCGGTTGCACAGATCAGCAGAATCAATCGCGGATCAATCACTCGATCAAAGCTCGAATGACTACCCTGAGCAGGGCCGGGGCTCGCTCGACGTGCAGGACCGGCAGAGTCTTTCGTCGTCCGTCCGACCAGCATCCACCAGATCAGTGGTCCCATCGACAGCGACAGGAACTGAGCGAAGTGATTGCGATTCGTGAATGCGCCTTTGAGAACTTCGCGCGTTCCTGTGTACGGATGTCTGTAAAACCAAAAGAAGTAGTCGTTGGAAGTGACGAGCTGCACAACGGCAAACGCTGCCATCAGAAGTCCGGAGATGCCAACGAGTTTCAGGAGGTGATGGCAATCCTGTTCACTGGCAATGCGCTGGGCTGCGACGACAGCAATCACGATATACGACGCCAGAATCAGAAACGCATGTTGAGTTTCCGTTGGATAAAGACTGGCGGATGACCACATCGATGAGGCAGGCTGATCTACTGCGTCTGCAGTGATTTCTGCGGAGGCGGGCAGCAGTCGTTCGTATTCCCCAGAGAGTTGATGCAAAACGCTGTTCGAGATTGGTGTTGTCTGCAGCCACACAAGCAGCAGCCCGGCCAGCATCAGAGGTTCCAGCGAAAGCAGCACCAACTTGCCGCCTGTTCGAATACGATGCAGGCACCAGATGAATCCCAGGGCCATCGACAACGTAATCAGGATTCGATGTCCCCACTCTTCACGTCCACCCATGATGAATGGAAACACAACAATCAGTGCTACCAGAATTGCATCGGTGAGCCACATCAGAACTGGACGATCTGGAATCTTCCACGAAGAAACGCCAGTAAACCTTTCGGTTTCCGTGACGAGTTTTCGAGAAGATTGAGAACGTCGTGACATGTGGGGATCCGCGTGAATTCAGACTTAAGATCGCCGACAACAGATTTGAAATCTCAAATTTCAAATCTCAAATAAGTGCCTCGCCCGGATCAAAAGCCGGGGTACTAAGTCAGGCCGCGCGCCGGATATTGTCGGTCAATGTTTCAGGAGTTGAACCAGCCGCCAGCATCGACAAGGTATGAGCGACGTCTTTTTCTGATGACTTGATTTCTGATGACTCGCTCTGTTCCGGCTCCTGATCGTGACCATATCCATAGCCGTAACCGTATCCATAACCGTAACCGTATCCATAGCCGCCGGCATCGGTTGTCGTCAGATGGTTGACCACAACGCCCAGCAATGAGCAGCCCAGTGAACGCAGCGTTTCGGTCGCGCGAATCACCATGCGGCGACGATCTTTATCCGGGCGAACGACCAACACAACCGCATCAACCAGTCGACCGACGATCGCCGGATCGCTGACCGCCAGAACTGGCGGTGCATCAACGATGATTTGTTCGTAGCGAGTTTCTGCCCAGGCCAGCAGGTTTGAGAATCGATCGGCTGCCAGAAGCTCGGCCGGATTGACTGGTCGAGGTCCGCAGGAGATCACATCCAGACCAGGAACGATTGATGTTCGCAGGTTCTTTTCGATGGAGTCTGCCAGGTCTTCCGTATCACGCAGAATTCGAGACAACCCGATGTCATCCCGTAGCCCCAGCAAGGTCGAGAGTCCCGGGCGACGCATGTCGGCATCGATCAGCAAAGTCCGGCGGCCCGACTGAGCAAACGCGACGGCCAGGTTCGACGAGACCGTGGTCTTGCCATCGCCTGGTTCGGTACTTGTGCAAACGAGCCGATTTGTTTCCTGCGGAGAGAACTCAATGCTGGTCCTCAGAGATCGAAACGCTTCCACTTCTTTGGAGTGCGGTCGAGTATGACACATGACCGCTTCGAAGCCTTCGCCCGGCAATTCATCCAGACGAGGAATCATCGAGAGCACCTGAGTTTCAAGCTGCATTTTCAACTCTTCCGGCGTGCGGAAGCGATCGTCCAGAATATCCAGAACCCAGATGATCATGAGTCCGCAGATTGTCCCCATCATCAGAGACAGAATCCCTGTCGTTGCAAGGCGTGGAGAAACCGGGCGAGTCGGTACCGAAGGCTTACTGGCGATTTCAGTACGGATAAAAGTATCTTTGTTCAGGCTGATTCCATCGGAATGATTCTGCAGTTCGCTTTGCTGAGTATAGAGCCGTTCGATTTCCCGATCGAGGTCCGACAATCGTGTCAGCGTCTGTGTCAGGATCTGAGCTTTCGCCTGCTCGGCGTTTAACCGCGCTGCAATCGCTTGTTCGTTTTGTTCATTCTTCTGCAATTGTTGGTTCAGATACTGAGAAAGTCGTGGGCCGAGTTCCGTACGAGCCATCTCATCCAGCCGTTGACGCTGCAGAGCGGGAAGTTGCTGCAGATAGGATTCCTTCACCATGATCTCATCGTTCAGAGCCACGATCTTAGGATGATTGACGCCGTACTTGAGACTGGCGTCGCGCAGCTCAGAACGCAGATCAAGAAGCTCCTGATTAATCCGCTGCACATGCAGAGCATCAGTGCTGCCGAGTCCCATGGAGTTTTCGATCAATTGCCGACCTGCAGAATCCAGTGTCTCCAGAGCGAACTGCAGGATGTCTTCGCCATTGTCAATGGCCCGTTTCAATGCAGCCGCCTTCGTGCGGGATTCTTCGCTCTCTTTACGAGCAACGGCGTACTCTGTGGCCAGCAGTTTAATCGTTTCTGAGACAACACTCAGACTGGTTGTCTTGTCACCGGTATCGACCAATTCCGGAGCCGACGCTTTGAGCTGAAGTCGCTGTTCGGTCAGCGAATCCAATTGCTCGGAAATCTGAACCAACTTCTCATTCAGCATGCGAAGATTATCAATCGACGAGCCCTGGTGAGTCTCATCCAGAAACTGTTTGTAAGCCTTCAGCATGTGCACCAACACGGCCGCAGCCGCCTTAGGATCCTTTGACTGATAGCTCATATCCAGCAGGTTTGTTGCGTACGCGGACGAGACAGAAAGATTATCTCGGATCAGTCGAATCCACTGTGTCTCGGGATAGCCCTTCAGGTCGACTCGGTACTTTTCCGGCAGCTGTTTCAATGCGCGAGAAATCACTTCGTCGCGTGACATGATTTCGATAAATGTCGGCATGTCGTTATTGGGACTGCCGTTGTTCTGAGCCGTGTCTTCGGTCACACCCGTGCCGATGCGAACAATTAACAGCGAGGCATTCGACTGATAAATCCGTTGCGCCATGATGTACCAGGCAGCGCCGGCGATTCCGGAAACCACCAGCGCAGCGATCAGGATCCCGCTTCGCAGCCGAACCGTTCGCAGGAAGCGAACGATCAGGTGCAGCGTGGTTGCGGCGGCATTCTGAGTTTCCTGAATGCCGAGCAATTGTCCGTCGGGAACTGACATCCTGTCCGCCTGTATTACTTTGCTGTGATCAGAACAATGTGGTGTTGCCGGAGATACCGAACCGAATCAGGTTAAGAGCCTCCATAAAGACTGTGCCCGGAGTTTGTTCCACGGAAACGACATCGCCAGGTCCCAGCAGAATGTTGGAATCCGCGCTGCGTTTGGCATCGCGATAACTGATTTCGATGACCGCCGGGTCCTTATGTCCGACGACCGGACGAACGACGTAGATTTTGTTGGCCAGCTGATTGGACATTCCTCCGGCCAGGCTGATCGCATCCAGCAGATGCAGGTCCTGGCCGATCGGGTAGTCATAACGCCCGGCCGCTTTCACGAGTCCTCCGACATAGATCGGGGCGGGATCTCGTTTTTCAACCATCACAACTCCGCCGTCCTGCACGATGTACTGGCCATCACCAGCTTTGGCCGCTGAGATCAGATCGATCGAATACGAGTTCATGCCATTCTCGGCTGAGCTCGCTGTATTTGTGCCGCTGACGCTTGTGCTGCTGGCCGTTGAGAACGGTGGATTATTCATCCCGGCCACAGCTGGCCGTTCCGTTGATGTCGCTCGATAGGGGTTCCGAACCTCGACGTGTTGCCCGGCGTCCTTCTCAAGACCCTGAGCCGCCGCGATGGCACTGACGACGTCACTGGCGTTTGGAGGAAGTTCATAAAGCCCCGGAGCTTTCACAGCTCCCAGCACTCGCACTTTATTCATCCGCTGATGCGTCACTGTCACGGTGACCGTCGGGTTGTGATAAAGCTGTCTGCGAATCGCCTCGGCGCGAATTAATGATTCTGCACCCTGCGGTTCGACGCCGGCAATGTTTAAAACGCCAATCATTGGCAATGAGATTGTTCCATCGTTGGCGACTCGTGCTGCCATCGTTGATTGATCATCTTCGGTGAGGCCTGCCGCGATCTGGACTTCCAGAACATCACCGACTCCGATCGTTTCACTGCCGCCGGTTCCGCTGGCCAGTCGAGACAAGTCGACCGTTTGTGGATTACTTCGCTTCGCCAGTCGGAGAGTCTCGGGCATCTTCTGCCCCCAGACACTGTCTGTCGCATAGTAGTGGTTCGATGCCTGGCAACCGGAGAACATCAGGCAGATCAACATCACAAAGACCGTTTTCCATTTTTCGTTCCCGCGCGCAGAGATCGGCGAATTTGCAATGTGCAAAGTCGTTGAGTCGCAGCGGAGGTATTGCCAGAAACAGCGATGCATGGATCGGCAGTTGCGAAATGAAGAGAGGTAATTGAGTCTGTGAGAGGATCTGGGCCAGTCACAGGTGAATGCCTGAGAGGATCAGACACTTTTCGTGACCTGCGGATGGTGAAATGAGTAGAGAGAAGAGAGGATTTGAGAGAGGAGAACTTAGCCGGAATGGCTTCTATGGAAAGTTCCCGTACCGGGTCAAGACGAATGCCAATTTCCGGACTCAGGACAGCAAATTCCGCCTTATGTGCAGCAGATTTTGCCGAAGTGACCCCACAGCAAAGGTTGAGCGACTCGCATCTTGTGGAACTCGATCTGCTGCGTGGCGGCATGTGACCGCTGGTCGTGGGAATTCTGTCACCGGGACAATACTACCGCATCATCGGCCGCTTGTTCCGCCTGCATCCTATGATGGTCGGAGTTCAGGCATCTTCCTTCGGGTGTCGCCGTTCGTATTCTTCGTCGAATTCCGCTTCGCATTCCTTGCAGGATTCCCATGAGCTATAGTGCTGAATCCAACCAGTAGCGACGAGATTGGGATGGACTCCGGCTTCGGGTAGCAGCTCTTCAATCAGCAGTCGATAAGCCTGCATTGCGGTAAAGTGAGGACACATGTCGAACGCGACACCTCGCAGAGCCATTGCGGCCAGCAGCGAATGCAGAGCGTTCCATGCCTGCTGTTCATCGAGCACGTGGTCGGGTTTTGGCAGGCAGAGCGGACTCTCGAAGAGCCATGTCAGCGGTTCATTTTTCGTTCCGTGGGTCACCTCGTCCCACTGTTCATACAGGGCTTTTGTTTCCGGATCGATCCCAGGGATGACTTCATCCCAACGGCGAAGTTTCCGCGGCTCGTCTTCGGACCAAGGCAATTGATCATCATGCTCGAAAGACTCGTCTGCCGACTCAGCATCAAGCGATGACTGACTGATCTGCTGGCTCAGACCTTTCGGAAAGAGTCCAAACGGATCATCATCGTCTTCAGCGTCAGGGGGTGATACGGAATTGATGTCAAAGACACCATCGTCATCGAGCGAAATCGCTGTGATGGACGGAGGTGCGACGTCTTCCGAATCCGGCACAGGCTCAGGCTCCGGATCTGCCAGCCGGTCATACTGTCCGGCGAACTCAAGGATCGGGTCGAGCAATTCCAGGACGACTCGGCCGTTCTGACTGTACCACTCGAGATAGATAGACGCTCGCTGTTCTTCCGGAGGTGTCTCTCCTCGTTCCAGAGCCATGCAGAATTCTTCGATCGGAATGAGCGGCACGCGGACCATGCGATAAAGACTGTCGCCCATCGGCCCGATCTGATCGTTATGAAACTGCTCATCGAGAACAGGCCGCGGATTGGGAAGATCCTGCTCACGAACTTCAAAGCGAAAATCACGCCCGGCAAGTTCTCCGAGCAAGTTGCCCGCAAACGACAACATTACCAGTCTCGGTTCCGAAGCCACGTCATTGCCTTTTCCAGACGATCTGAGCACTTCCAACCATCCGGATACACTATTTCGTTGTGAGTTCCGTATCTCTCCGCGGAGCACATAGTTCTTCAGACGAAATGCCATTTTGCGCCTTTCAAGAACACGACCGGTCATCAGACCGACGCAGGTCCGAGTGTCAGAGAAAATCTTGGTTCGTTCGCATCACCTTGGTGGACTGGCCATTTGATCGTCGACTGTCGCTTCCACCAAATTTCTATTTGCAGACGATAGTCAGTTCGGCACCATCCAGTTCAGCCAGTAAGCCTGAGCCAGCGTTAGTAGTCCCATCAAGGATGCTAACGCAACGCTATGCCAGAAGACGAAACGCAGAATTTCACCTTCGTTGCCGGATTGTTTGGTGGCAACAGCGGAGACAACGATGCTCTGAGCATCGATCATTTTTCCCATAACTCCCCCGCTGCTGTTGGCCGTGCAGATGAGAACCGGATCAAGCCCGATTCGTTCGGCGGTGATGCGTTGCAGGCTTCCAAAGAGTGCATTCGCCGATGTATCTGATCCGGTCAGGGCAACTCCAAGCCAACCCAGCATGGCGGCAAAGAAGGGATAAAGAACACCGGTCTTCGTGAAGGCCAGGCCCAGTGTGGCGTCCATGCCGCTGTATCGAGTGACATAAGCCAGTGCCAGCATCAGTGCAATCGTAAGCAACGGGAAGCGCATGTCGCGAATTGTCCGGAAGAAGATGCGGCAGAATTCCGCAGGCCGCACGCCCATCCAGAGTGCTGACAGGACCGAGGCAAAGAAGATCGATGTTCCCGTTGCAGACAGCCAGTTGATTTTGAACTCCGCCGCTTCAGGCTTGCTGTCGGTGGACACGTCTTTGTTGCGCTGGACCTGATGATGCAGGCCGGGAACTTCGAACTTGATCATCGTGTGAGCGTCGAAATACGTCTTCACATCTTTCAGACCCCAGGCGAATACGCAGACAGACAACAAGACCCACGGAATCCATGCGGAGATGATCCCACTGGTGCTGTCGACTGAGGTTGTTGGCTTCTCAATAACTTCTGCCTGCGCGATCGCGGCGGAAGCCGTTGTGGACGTTTCCGACTCGTCCTCGAACTTCCAGATGGATCTTGGCTGCCACACTTTGACGAACAGCGTCAAGGCGATGAGCGATGCCAGGCCAGCGGCGACATCGACCAGTGTTGATCCCAGGTAGTTGGCTGTGTAGAACTGCACGGCTGCAAAACTACCACCGCAGACAAGAACCGCCGGCCACACTCCGACAAGACCTCGCAGGCCGGACATGGTGCAGACCATCCATGCGGGCACCAGCAGCGAAAAGAACGGCAACTGGCGTCCGGCCATTTTGCTGAGCAGCATTTCATCGATCCCAGCGGTATCGGCCAGCACTTTGATAGGTGTTCCCAAGGCACCAAATGCCACGGGGGCGGTGTTGGCAATCAGTGCCATTCCCGCAGCCTGCAGCGGACGAAAGCCGGCTCCGATTAGTAATGCCGAGGAAATCGCGACGGGAGTTCCAAAGCCGGCCGCTCCTTCGACGAAAGCTCCGAAGCTGAACGCAATCAGCAGTGCCTGAATACGACGGTCGGGCGACAGAGACGCGACGGACCTTTTCACAATCTCGAACTGACCGGTCTCTACAGCCAGTGCATACAGGAAGATCGCCATGACGACGATCCATCCGATTGGGAAAAGTCCGTACCCTGCTCCGTTGGCCGCTGAAGCAACGGCCGCGCTGACAGGCATGTGGAACACGAAAATCGCTGCCAGCATGGCCGTGATCAGACCCGCCGCCGCAGCTACGTGAGCCGAGGCTTTTCCGGAACCCAGCAGTCCAAGCAGCACGACGATCGGAAGTGCCGCGACGAGCGTGGAAAGAAACTGGGAGTTTAGCGGGTCGTAGTTTTGCAGCCAGGGCATGAGTTTACTCGGCAAATTTGCGGCTGCTGATCTTGTCAGCCTTAGGGAAGTCGTCCGGAATTGCCACAGTCACTTTTCCCGTCGCTGCCCACTCCGTGCCGCGCTGCAGAGTCGTGATAAAGCCAACGCATTCCTGGGAGTATTCTGCATGCCCCATCGGAGTATGAAAGACTCGGCCTTTGCCGTAGGTGATCGTAAAGATCATGGGCTCATGTCGACCGGTGACTTGCGATTCAGCAGTGGCAAGCACCTGCATGTTTTTCGCCGGGCCGCGAAGTTTGTCGTAGAGTTCATCCTTGGCATGAAGCCATTCGACAGGCATGCCTTTCACGATCGGATGTTCGCGATCGCGGATGACAACAGGGAATTCCCACTGAGCACCATGGTTGCCGCCATTGCCCGGCGTTTCGTCACGGACAAGTTTACCTTCGGCATTGACGTAGACGTACGGACCATCTTTCTCTGTTCGACCGCCCCAGCCACCGAGTCCGATCATTTCGTTGTAGGCTGGCCATTCCGGGAACGAATTGTCTGCCGCGTGGACGACCACAAACCCGCCGCCGTTGCTGACAAAGGATTCGAAGGCTTTTTGAGTTTCCTCGGGCCACGGAGCAGCCCCGTGTCCAAAGTTGCTGATCACAACCGAGTACTTGCTGAAGTCCGGTTTGAAATTGGGGTCAGTACCTTTGGGGGCCGCTGTTGCCACGTCAACGGTAAAGAGTTTTGTTTGTTCAAGATACGCCTTCATCATCTTTGTTGTTGTTGGCCAGACACCATGATTGTTCTGGCCGTCAACGATGAGGGCCTTGATGGGGTCGGCGGCATACACAGGCGAAATGTGGATCGCCAATGCAGCAATCGCGGTAATCAGAAATGTTCTCATGGAGAGTGGGTCCCGGGAGAGAATGTGGGGAATTGATGAAAGGTCGGTATGTTTAGTTTGTGAGCCGAAGAACTCTCTTTCAGCGAGATTTTTCGAGTGTTGAAATCTTCGTCAGTTTTTCTGCAAAGTGAAATGTACCGTGGAAAGTTATGTCGCCGTGCTTACGAAATCTGCAGCCAGAAAGAGAAATAGTGATTCCGATTACGCATGTGATCCGGGGTCAGTAGCTGAATCCGTTCTTCCGGATATGCACAAATGGATCAAAATCTGCGATCTCCCGGTGAGCAATCGAGTTTGTCAGTGTCACCAGAAAAATGACATGGTCGCCAGCATCCATTCGGCCTGTGACCGTGCCTTCCAGACTGCTCATCGCCGCACGAAGTAAAGGAAGTCCGTTATCGCCGAGCACCGTGTCGACACCGTCGAACGCGGCTGCGTCTGGCTCGAAGCCTTTGCCAAAGTGTTTAAACAGAGTGCTGTCACCTTTTTGTACCTGATTCAAGGTGACCGCTGATCCGGTTTTCAGCCAGTCAATCAGATAGCGAGACTTATTGACGGCAACTGTCACTTGAGGTGGCTCAAACGACGCCTGCTGAATCCAACTCGCCAGCAGTCCGGTCTTTCGTGATTCCCCGTCGCTAGCGACCAGAATAAAGACGCCGCTGGGGATCCGGCCAAGAATTGGTGTGAGTTTTTCTTTGAGGTCTGTGGTCACAGGATTACTCCACAAAAAATGAAATATGACGCACTATAGCAGCCATTCCTCACGACAGAATCGAAATGCGTCAATCGATATTCCCCGATCAGGCCCGACATTTCCGCCTGCTTCCCCTGTTCGGACTGTCGGTGCAGGATGGAGTCTGTTTCTCACTTCGGTAGTGACCATCGAAGAACGGGGTCGATCGATATGACTCACGGCAATCTATCGTCGAAGGGTTGAGAAAGTTTGCCGCAGAGAAGTCACATTCAACTCTCGCGCTGACAATAACGGCCACATGGTGGAGAACGACCGATCGGGTAGGCGCTACGACCATCCTGTCCGCTCAGGGTTGCCTCTCAGTTTTCACTGGCCTCGCGTTCCACGTCGTCTAAAGTTACTCGCTCCCGCGACCATCCACTGTGGACCGGAACAGATCAATCAGTCCTTCCGGAGCGTTTACGATGTGTTCGGGGCCTGGGAATGCGCCGCTCTTGACATCGTCGATATAGTCGCGGAAACCTTTAACTCGTTCGACCTGAATCGCCTGTTCCATCGCGTAGAGGTTTCGATATTGTTTTGTGTGTCGAGGATAGGGAGGAGCATGACATCCGAGGATGTCTTCGGCGAACATGAATTGAATATCGCCGCCGCTGCCTGCACCAATCGACGAGGTGACCAGCCGAGTCCGTTTTGAGATTTCCGCAAGCAATTGAGCTGGCACAACTTCAACTTCAACGGCCCATGCTCCAGCGTCTTCGAAAGACTTTATCTGTTTAAAGATCCACATCGCTTCTTCAATCGTTTTGCCGACCGCCCTGAGGCCTCCCGTCCATGTACTCAGACGCGGTACCAGACCGGCATGCGCTTCCACCGGAATGCCAGCATCAGAAACCGCGCGAATCAGTTTTGGTCCCCATTGGCACATGATCCCATCAGCGCCGGCCTCCATTGCGATGTAGCCAGCTCGCACCGCTTCGTCGGCAGTTGCAATTTTTGTGAGGCCGATGCAGAACGTCATGAACGTATGGGGTGCTGCTTTTCGCATCGCGATTGCATCAGCCGGATTTGCCGGGTCAAACCTAACCTTCAGCGTATCGATGCCCGCCTCTTCTGCGGCCACGGCCTCCCTGGTTGTGAACGGCATGGTCTCGGTGAGAATTGCTTTGCCTTTCAAATCTCTGAGGTGTTTAACCGTGTAGTTGCGAGTTGCGTATTCTCCACCCAGAGTCATCGTCCGGTGGAGTCCTCGTTTATGCGCGTCTCTCGGCGCCAGGGCGCCAAATGGGTGTTCGTCAGATTTCATTGGCTTCGCAGACATAGAAACAGTATGGAATGACTTGTGTTGGCAATGAGGTTCTCGATTCGCCTGCACAATTTCAACCAAGACTGCCCTTCCGCACCTCCAAAACTTCAGCCTGGTTATTCGCAAAACATCCGGAACAGCTGAGTTACGAAAGCTCTGCTCCACGCTAAGCACATCGCCGAGGTTGCGAAGGTGTGTCAGGCCGAAATGTTCAGATGAGGCGTTGTGCTCGACTTCGGAGGTGATTACCGACTTCTCAAGATTTAGAGGCGCACAGGAGCTCTGCGATCTTCTGGCAAATTGTGCGGAGCCCCACTATCACCTGGTGATCACGCTGGTGACAATTCCGTGAGCCTCTTAACTTATGGTCGGGTGCTCATCGCCCAACACTCTCTGTGATACGTCAACGAGTTCTCGCAGAGAATGCAGAATCTTCCCGACCAGAGCAAGGTGCGAGCAGCGAGAATTCGGTCCAGGTTTGACCGACCTGCACAGGCGGGTCACCCTGCGACTTGATCTTCCATTGGAAGAACTTGTTCAACTCCACAACCTCAGTCGAGCACACGGCGTTTACGTAACGCGGACGTCAGGTGATTGAGCGTCGGATATTTCTTTGCGAGCTGTGTCGCCACTCGGCAGGCGAGTTTGGTACCTTCTCCTCCCCGCAATTGCTTCAAGCAGGTCAGTCAGAATATCGGCAGCCGCTTTATCATTATCCGTCCCACGTGATTCCATCATTTTTCGGCTTTGTTCAGCCACGTGGCTGGCGACGCATCCATCCGGTCGTGCCAGCCGCTCTGTTTCGGCCTTTGCGGCCGTGCGATTGGCCTTTGCGTCGGTCTCTTGCTTGCGAATCCTGGTTTCTTCTGATCTCAACACATTGCATATTTCCAGCAACGGACTGAGTGTCTGTTTCTTCCAGGTCGCTGGCCACGAGATTGAAGGCGGTGTGGCACGAACCTTAGCAGGCATCTCCGCTTTGATGTCCTGTGAATCTCCAATCAGAAATCGATTCGAAAGAGTTTTTAATTGAAGGACACTCAACGACTGCGCCCAGACTTCCAGTGCGTTGTTCAATGCGACATTGGCTTGTGTAATTTCGATCTCTTCAGCGGCAGCCCTCAACAACAATGTGTCGAGCCCAAAGGATGTCCCGCTGATTTTCACTCTGTCCCGGCAGTTTGGCCATGCCATGCGGCATCGCGGAGGTTTGATCGTCTCATTCGAGATCGTTGTTGGCATCCTATAGTGCGAATAGAGCTTGTACAATAATGTGACACGGTCGCAATTTGTGTCTATGCAGGACTTCGCAGGGAGGCTGAAGCACTAACTCTGCAACAAGCCGCAATTGGAACTTGAAACGCTCGGTAAACGTTTCAGGCAGCGGCATCCACGCCATATAGTCCACTTCCCCAGGACTCAGGTCTTTGGCTAACTCCCGTACTCGAATCTGCTTCGGCGGGAGTTACTTCCAAATGTTGTGTTCAGTGAGAATTTTTCAGGCGACGATTTCGGTATGAGTTGTAGGGGATTTGGTGGTTGAGGACCTGAGTTCATCAGCTGACTGTTCGCTGACACCGTCGATAAAACGGACGCCTTTGATCAACTCCGGAATGTGCTGATGACCTCGCAGTTTTCTCCAGCCCTTGGAAGCGCTCTGAGCCAACTTGAAGATCATCACCAGTGAGGCTTTGGCACTGCCATTGTTCTTTGTCTTCCGATGACGAATCGTCGCAAAGGTACTTTCGATCGGATTCGTCGTGCGAATGTGACACCAGTTCTCCGCGGGAAAATCATAGAACGTCAGCAGCACATCACGATCTTTGCGAAGACACTCCACGGCGGCCGAGTGCTTGGCTTCGAACGTATTGAGGAACAAGTCAAACGCTTTGAGAGTTTCTTCTTTCTTCGGTGCATCCCAGATCGAATGCAGCATTCTTTTTGCCTGAGGCTGAACTGACTTCGGCATCTTGTCGAGAACGTTCGCTGTCTTATGAACCGTGCAACGCTGGACTCGTGTTGTCGGAAAGACTTTCTCAAGAGCCTTCCAGAATCCCAAAGCACCATCGCCAACAGCAAGCAGTGGATCGGATCGCAGGCCGCGAGCTTTGAGATTCAGCAGCAGTTCCTTCCATGACAATTCGCTTTCACGAAAGCCATCAACAACGGCAATCAGTTCCTTCGTGCCGTCTGCTGTGGCGCCCATTAAAATCAGCAAACACTGGCGTTTTTCATCAGAGTCACGACCTTCGTTATCGTTGAAGCGAATGTTGCTGTGAATGCCATCCGCCCACATGTAGACGTATCGCTTGTCCTTCAAAGAGCGTTTTGACCATTCGTCGTATTCCTCTTCCCAGACGGACTTCAGTCGGGTGATCGTCGTTGGTGAAAAGCCCTTCGCACTTTGCGGAGAATTGACTGCAACGCCTCCGGAAAGTCGTTGGTGCTGATGCCTTTAAGGTACAGCCATGGCACCAACTCCTCTATGGACTTTGTCTTGCGCGGATACTTCGGCAGAATCGATGAGTGAAAGACTTCACGCTCCTCTGAAGGTCGCTTATCACGAACTCGAGGTTGCCGAAGCTGGATGGCCCCGACACCAGTAATGAGTTCTCGCTCGGGAAGTGATCCATTCCGAATGACGAGTCGTCGCCCATCTTCGCCGACAATGCTGGCTCGATTCTGAAGATACTCCTCCACCTCCTGCTGAATGGCGGTCTGCAACATCTTCTGAACTCCTTCTCGCAGAATCTGACTCAGCACATCACGGACTTCACTGATGGCAGAGTTCTCCGAGGCAAGCTCCGGATTGTCGATGCCGCAGACTGTTTCGGAGGCGGATTTCTGATTACTGTTCTTCGTGGGTGGCGTTCCTTTCGGGGGGAATTGGTCTTTGTTAGGTAACCAACTCATCTCGAAAAACGCCGCCTTTTTCAACCCTCACTCAAACACAACTTTCGACAGTAACTCCCGCGGCTATGATACCAGCATTGAGCTTGATCCAAAGTCGTCGTTTGCCGTGCTCAATAAGGCGTTTCTCCTGGCGACCTGCCGGGATGAAAAGCTGCGAGATCCCATGGTGATTGAAAGCCTGATCGCTGTGGCAAGGCAGATCGAACCGCAGAGTGGCTTCAGACAATCTGCTGAAGCCTGCTTGCTGGCCCTTCGTGGTGAATTTTCTGAAGCCATAACGCTGGAATCGGAAGCATTGAAGGATAAAGAGTTCGCTGAACATCTCGACATCACTGGAGGTCGCTATTCGACAGATCGAATGGCTGCGTGGAAGTCCGGCAGGATCTGGTCGCCCGAATGAGGTTGGAGAAGTCTCACGAGTTTAAGCAAGTCTTCATTTCCAAAGACACATTTATGGCTTCAGTCCTCGCTGTCATTTTCAACCATAACGATGAATTCCTGCTGGTGCTTCGTCCGGGAGAATTACAGCATGGGTCTTCAGTTTCCGGCAGGCCCGGACAATGGTGCCTTCCGGGAGGAAAAATCAAAGTGACGGAAACGTGTGAGGAAGCCATCGTACGGGAAGTGAGGGAAGAAGTCGGGCTGGCAGTATCTCCGATCAGGCGACTCGCCGATTTTGGCGACCAGACCTATTATCATTGCGGCCTCTCAGAGAACTCAGTGATTGCACTGAATACTCGGGAGTGTGCGAATTTCGCCTGGTTATCACGGGAAAACTTGACATCCGTCGGATTCATTTCCGATTTCAGGCGACTTCAAATGGTTCGGTTGGAGTTGGGAAATGTCCCGGCCACCAGAACAGCCACTACATCAAGCACAACCGCTGGTGAAGAGATGCTGTCGTGAATTCGAACAATGGTTCCGTTGCTTGCCCCTGGGGCATGATTGGAACGAATTGCATTAAGCCCACAGGCATATCGAGGTCAATTTGACTCTCGGGTTTGCTGCAATCGCATGGCTCGTCAGAAGGCCAAAGTTATTTGAACTTCGCCCCGTAACCGACTCGCCAACCTACTGCGGTGTAACCGACGTGTAACTGACCGGCGCCTGTTCGTCCAAGGCCGTACGCTGTCTTGGTCGCATCGATCGATGAAGTGAACGGTCGCAGTGCAATTCATGGTTGGCGGCGCCGAGTGGTTGCTGAATACAACCATTTTGATCGTGTGGGGCGCGAGTGCTGTGGCAGTGATGTCAGATTACGGCTGGGCCGACATAAAGGAAACGTGCTGTAAACGGAATTGAGTCTTTCGTGGATGCTGAGGAGTTTTAGCCTCCGACTTCTTTGCCCCCGATAGTTGCCACACGCAGGGGTTTCAGCGACATTCTGCGTATGCCGACATTGTCCATACAACTTTATGTGATCTCTCAGAACTTCGAGGAGACTCAGGAATGTCGTCTCGGTGAGGCCCTGTTCTTTCCCGAAGTCACATGTCTCGACGATACCCAGAAGAATCTGCAGAATCTCGTGGCTGAAAACAGCCTGGCGCTCCTCGCGAAAGTTCCAAATCTGGAACTGGCGAGACGTCTGCTGTTGATTAGGCCAGAGCTAATTCCCGTCGAAGTCACCGTTGAACCGGCCGAGCAGAATCGAATCTGGCGGGATCATGTCATTCTGAGGGTTCCGGCGCTTCGCTGGCAGCAGAGCTGGGATGGGTTCATCGTTTATCTGCCGTCGCTGGGCATCGAGGTGCTTTCAAACAAGGAAGAGGAACTGCCGCAGTTGGTGGAAGATCAGGTCCGCCTCGCTCTGTTTCGGCTGAAAGCAACACGTTCATTGAAGATGATGGTCCAGCAGGCTCGATGCCGAAGTCTGGAAATGGACACGGTCGTCATCGAACACTTCGCTGAAACTCCCAAACAACAAACGCAGGCAGAGCAAAAGCCAGACCTGGACGACGGCAAGGTTCTGATAAAGATCGGAAACCTGATCTCAGGCCTGACGATGCCACAGGCGTATGATCGTGAAGAATCCGTGCGGCAGCTGAGCGATGCGTTTACGGGCTCGATTGCTCGCAGCGTGCTGTTGGTCGGCCCATCAGGAGTGGGTAAAACTTCGATCCTGAAAGAAGTGGTGCGACGTAGCACAGAATTAGGACTCGGGGCCTGGAAATTCTGGGCGACCAGCGGTTCGCGTCTGGTTTCGGGAATGACGGGGTTCGGAATGTGGCAGGAGCGGCTGGAGCTTCTGCGAAAGGAAATGGTACGCGAGCATGTGATCCTGCATGTGGGTTCATTGCTGGAGCTCATGGAGGTTGGGCGCAGTGAATGTCAGACACAGGGGATTGCTTCGTTTCTTCGCCCTGCGATCGCTCGCGGCGAGATTCTGGTCGTGGCGGAATGCACTCCCGAGCAATTGTCGCTGATTGAACGTCAGGATGTCGCGTTGCTGCGTGCATTCCTGCAGATGCCAGTTCATGAGCCGCCACAGGAAAAACGTTTGAACATCCTGACGCAGGTGGCGAGAGCTGGATGGACGACAACGGCGGAGCTCTTTTCATCGGGGGCGATTGAAGAGATCGAACGACTGCATCGTCGCTTTGCGACATACTCCGCCTTCCCCGCGCGACCGGTGAGATTTCTGCAGAACTTACGGCGTGATGTTGCCACGAGAAAACTGGTGACAGAAGGTTCGAAGGCGGGCACTGAAGCAAGCTCCGAATTTCTGATCAGCAGCACGGATGTGACTCAGGCGTTTTCTCGCGAGACCGGCTTGCCAATGTGGCTGCTGGATGACAGCGTTCGTCTGGATCTTATCGCTGCCGAAGCATGGTTTGCGGCGCGAGTCATTGGGCAGCCGGAATCGGTGGCTCTGATCGTCAATTTGCTGGCTACGCTAAAAGCTCAGCTGAATCGAGATCATCGGCCGCTGGCCAGCTTTTTGTTTATCGGGCCGACGGGTGTGGGCAAGACGGAGATGGCTCGCACGCTGGCCGAGTACCTGTTTGGATCGGGCGGAGCAGGTGACTCTCGCATGATTCGCATTGACATGAGCGAATATGCCGATCCCATGGCCGTGCAGAGTTTGATCGGCGGAACAACAGACGCCGAAGGAGTTCTGACAGCGCGAGTTCGTGAACAACCGTTTGCGGTCGTGTTGCTTGATGAGTTCGAGAAGGCTCATCAGTCGTTGTTTGATCTCTTGTTGCAGATTCTGGGAGAAGGTCGACTCACGGATGCGGCCGGACGAGTCGCCGACTTTCGCAACTGCGTTGTCATCATGACGTCGAATCTGGGAGCCGCGACGTACGCTCGCGGTTCTGTGGGATTCGGTTTGAGCGAATCGGATGTCCGGCATTCTCGTGATCACTTTGAGAAATCTGTGCGGGAGTTCGTACGTCCGGAACTCTTCAATCGCATCGATCGCATCGTTCCGTTCGCGCCTCTGGATCGAGCCACGGCGCGGAAGGTGGTGGAGCGGCAACTGGAACTGATTCGACAGCGAGACGGACTGAAATATCGTCGCGTGACTTTTCAGGTGAGTGACGAGGTGATCGATTATCTGCTCGAACACGGCTTCGAACCGCGTTACGGTGCGCGATCGTTGAAGCGTGTGATGGAACGCGATCTGTTGGCCCCGCTGGCGGAAAAGTTCAACTATTATGCTGGAGACATCGTATTGCATGCCGAGTGTTCAGTGGTGACAGATGCTCCGGATCGAAAGCCTGTTCTGAAGCATTCGGTGAAGGCTCAGGCCGATGCGACTGGAAGATTGTTGACAGCCGTCGGAGCTGACGCGGGGCAAATGGAGGTTGTGACGCAACTGCAGGAACTGCGTTCTCGATCACAGCGTCTTCAGGCCAGCTCCGTGATTCTGGACATGCAGAATACGGTGTTTCATCTGGAGCGGCAGGAGCGACGGTGGAACAAACAGGCTCAGCAGTCGGCAGCCGTTCTGAAGCAGCGTCACGAGCTGGACCGCCGTCGCGAATGGATGATGAAGTTTGAGCAGTTCCTGAATGGAATTGTTGCGCAGGAAGATCTGGCTCTTATGTCGTTCTACGCAGAAGATCGTCCAGAGATGCCTGAGGGTAACGCATTGAGCAAAGCTGTCTCGAAGGGTGTTGCTGATTTCTCGGAGCAGCTTTTGGACTTGCTGGATCTGCAGACGGAGCAGCCGGATGTGATCAGAATGTTGCTTGTTGCTGATGATGCGGGAGCGCTGAAGCAACTGGCACTTGCCTACTGGACGATCGCGGCCAACATGGGCGCGGTGGGAGATCTGTGGGTCTATGTCTCTACAGGGTTGAAACGTGAGCCGATCCCTGACGAAGAATGGACTCTCGAGAAACTCAAATGGGACGAAATGGCACGATCAAAGGACCCGAATCAGCCTGAAACGTGGCAGTTGATTCAGCGACAATCGGTGTCGGATGGAACACCCCGCCCATGGCTGCTGAGACAACGTCCCGCGGATGCTCGCAAGTTTCTGAATGACAATCTGGACGGAGTTTTGGGGCTGTATTTCGAGTTCCGGGGTTCGCGTGTCTTTCAGCGATTTGTGCATGAGGATGGAATGCATCGCTTCACGTTTTCACAGAGCAAACAGGCATGTGGTGTGTTTACGAACCTGCCGCAGCCGGATGCGTTCTTGCCAGCATCCGGGATTGAACGTAAAGGGACGATCCTGCCGACGACTCGGTGTCGAGATTACGACTATCCACGTATGCGTATTGTTGATCCTCTGATTGCCGAGTCGCCAGTTTTGTACGAAGCGTCCCTGACCAGAACGCTGGAAGCCGTGCTGTTGCGTCGTCATCAGGAGACAGCGGAGAGGATTATTGAGTGAGAATGCGGCTTTTGGGGTCGGGAACTTTTGGGGCAGTTGATCTCGTCGGCTTTCCAGATGTAGCGCTGGCTTCAGCCAGCGAGATCATTGCGAATAGAAGCACGGGGCCGACGGAAATCGGGACTACAAAAGCGTAATCGCAAATGCCGACTGAAGTCAGCACTACGGAAGAGTCTGTTTATGGATATCGTTGAGAAAACTCGCCGGTTGAAAAAGTATGAAGCCTGGGAGTCGGTGGCGTTCCGTTCTGAAGGCTCACCAGGAATGGATTTTTTATCGCCGTTCGGTCCCTTGATTGGACGGACGCGGATCTCTGTAGAACTGATTGATCATCTCAACGCCGTTTCGGATGCAGTGTTGACGCTGGGGCAAGGAGCTGAGTTCGAGTTGTCGGAGGCAGATTGCTCGTGGGGCGGCGAGGATTCTTTACAGAGCTGTGTGGCTCGCGCGATTCGAACTTATGTCGAAAGTGTCGAACATGAACCCGCGGGACTTGTCCAACTGGATAATTACTGGGTTGTCAGCCAGTTCGCCGGAACTCCCAGCCCGGTGCATTTTCATTCCGGCGATTTGTCTGGTGTGCTCTACCTGAAGGTCCCGACTATTTCACCGGAAGAGGAGCAAAGAAACTACATCGCTGGTCGTCAGGCGGGATACATCAACTTTCTGATCGGCGGCAAACAGAGATTTGCCCGATCACTGATCAGTTTCAAACCCGTGATCGGAGATCTCTATATCTTCCCCGGTTGGCTGTTGCACGGCGCGGAGCCATTTCGAGGGACCGGAGAGCGGCGAAGTTTGGCGTTCAATGCGCGGGTAGAATAGGGAGCGGCCGACGAAGCTGAGGGGTTTGTGGGCTTTCTGTGCCGCTGACGATGATCAAGTCTTACTGGTGCAAAAAGCCGTTAAACCACCGACGCAGGGTCGGTGGCGGGATGATCAACACGCGACGAGAAAACAATGGAAATCAAGGTTCCTGTTTATGTTGAGACCGCTTCTTCGGTGGCGGGTAAGCCTCCGGAATATGTCGTTCGGCCATTGTTCTTCGACGGGCCCGAAACAAAATCGACGTTCCTGCAAAGTGCCCTGAACAAACTGACGCATCGCCTGCGAGAGAATCTTGTGGAGCTGGGGAAAGTTCAGCGACACGATGCACTTGCCGCATGGACGTATTGTCCGGAACTGGAAACCAGACGGTGTGAGATTCGCCTGGAAGTCGCCAAACAGTTTGCACGACTGAAACTGCTCTTGATCATGATTCAAGCGTTTGATCGACGAATCGGTTTTACGCCAGCCTTTCCAGATGTCTGGTTCGAAATCAACGCCGATGAAGATCCCGAGGAACGATTGACAGAGGCGATCACCGAGCATCTGCGGAAAACAGCGAAGGAGTCTCATGGGGAGAGTTTGCCGGAACTGGAGAGATTCTCCCTGAAAGGTAACGCGTGGGTCACGGAAGTTGAGTTTCGTCTGAATCCGCCTCGAGTTCGTGAAAAGAAGAAGGACAATCTGTTTGCTTTTCTTGGGGCATCAGAAACTGTTGACGGGGAATCAGAACTTTATCGAGTCGGTCGGTGCCTGAATCATCAGTATCCTCAGGACCTGAATCGAGTTGAGTTGCGAGAGCGAGAAGTCGATGAGTTAACGCGACTATTGCAAGCCGACGATCGTCGTCCAGTCCTGTTGCTGGGAGCACGTCAGGTCGGAAAAACGTCGATTCTGCATGAGTATGTGTTTCGGCATGTGAAACGCGTTGTCAATCCTCATCGCGATAAACAGGCGGTCTGGTTGTTGTCGCCGCAACGACTGATCTCCGGAATGTCGTATGTCGGCCAGTGGGAAACGCGCTTTCATGCGATTGTCAAGCACGCCTCGTTACGAGATCTGGTGTTGTATTTCGATGATCTGCTGGGGCTGTTTCAGGCTGGGGTGACAAGTCAGTCAACGCTCAGCGTGGCGGCACTGCTGAAGACGGTTCTTGAACGCCGACATGTTCGCGTAATTGGCGAAATGACTCCCGAAGCGTTTCGTGTTCTGCGAGAAAAGGATCGCAGCTTTGCTGATGCGTTTCATGTGATACGAATCAGTGAGCTGTCGGCCGACGACAATCTGCGAGTGCTGTTCAGCCAGCAGCGACAACTCGAGACTCGACATCGCTGTCGCTTTTCCATCGACGCGTTGCCAACTGTGATCGATTTGCAGCGTCGCTACGCACGGGATGTGGCGTTTCCGGGTAAAGCGGCCAGCTTTATGAAACGTGTTGCTGTTCGGGTTGAAGGTGAGGCACAACCTGACGCGACTTCCGACAAAACGGCAACTTCCCTGGTGATCACTCGTGAGCGTGTGTTGGACGCTTTTCATCAGCAAACGGGTCTGCCTCGCTCATTTCTCGATCAGCAGCAGACATCAGCCTCGGATCATGTGGCTCAGAAGCTTCGTGAACGATTCGTGGGGCAGCCTGATGCGGTAAAAGCGGCTGTCGAAATCATCGCGATTGCTCGAGCGCGGCTGAATGATCCGACACGCCCGATTGCATCGCTGTTGTTGCTCGGGCCAACGGGTGTCGGCAAGACGGAGTTTGCGAAATCTTTGGCCGCTTATCTGTTCGGACACGCTGATCGACTGTTACGTTTCGATATGAATGAGTATGTCTCGCCGAACGCGGTGCCTCAACTTGTCGGAACCTTTGCTCAGCCCGAAGGATTACTGACGGCGGCTGTTCGTCGTCAGCCGTTTGCTGTGATCCTGTTTGATGAAATCGAAAAGGGACATCCGGATGTCTTCGATCTGCTGTTGCAGGTGCTGGGTGAGGGACGACTTACGGATGCTCGTGGTCGAACGACGGACTTTTCCAACACGATCATTGTGCTGACCTCGAACCTGGGGACTCAGCGGTCCGAGAGTGGTCTGGGATTTGGAAACGCGGTTGCTGCAGAGGCGGGAGTCTCCATCAGAGCGGCTGAGAATTTCTTTCGCCCGGAGTTCTTCAATCGACTGGATCGAGTAATCCCATTCGAGCGACTTTCACGCGACGACATGCAGGTGATCGCTCGACACTTGATGTCTGACGTTCTGCATCGAGATGGGCTGGTCAGGCGACAATGCGTGTTGAATACTTCAACTGCCGCTGTCGATTGGGTGATTGATCAGGGATACAATCCGGTACTGGGGGCTCGAGCACTGAAGCGGGCCATTGAGAAGGAGTTGACTCAGCCGATTGCCACGTTTCTTGCGGGATATTCTACCTCGACACCAGAGGTCGCGGAGAATAGCGATAACGGCATTGAAGGAGAATGGGCCCCGGCCAAAGATTTGATGCTGATCGATATCGATCGCGCGGAGCGTGGGCTTTCGGTGGCTGTTCGGATTCTCAGCCACACCACCAAGACAAAGGGTTTGCTGAAGCCTGCGGAATCTGATTTCTCGGCGACATTCGCTGCGGCCCGGAAGGCGATTGATTTCCTGACGCGGAAGTTGCCCGAGCTGAAACCTATAATCCAATATGGATCTGGCAGGATTTCTGCTGAGCAGACTCGCTACCTGTTGGTGCAGGATGAATTGCCGAGGCTGAAGACTTGGGTAGAAGAGCTTTTGGCCGCTCACGAGGCGGCTCAGAAAATTGGACGCATGGGAGGCGTGATGAAGTCCGGGCGAAGTTCGCCGCTGAAGCCCGAGAATGTCCGTCGTCGCGGCCCTTCACACGGGAATATCGTGAGTCGAGCAGCTGCAGATGATGAGATCGATGACTTCCTGCAGACGCGGTTCGATGGTCCGTCGCGAGATGTCGACCTAACGCAGGAGCCACAAGCTCTGCTGGCGCGCTGTCGCTGGGTTGTTGCAGTCGCAGTGGCGGAGCCTGGTGAACTGGATCAGGCCGTGTGTGTCTGCATCAGGTCCCCTGACCCAACAGCCTCCGCGGGTGTGACGAAACTTGTGGAACGTTTCCGGGAGACATGGACCGACGAGTTGGCTCTTGAGGCGACTCTGGACGATGCCAACACTGCAGGCCATGACCGGAAGATTCATTTGCGAGGGGCACTGGCGAGACACTATGCCAGCGTGGAAGTTGGTTTTCATGTTTTACGGTCGGCGGCCTCTGCCTCGCCAAAACTTCTGTCAATACAGATTGAAGGCGAAGAGATTCCGAACCTGATTGTTCGGACGCTGGAGTTACCGGAAGAGAATCCATTGAAGAAGAATCAGGTGACACATCATCAGGCCGACTCCTTTCCGACCGTTGAAATCCTGCGTCAGGAAGCATGGGAAGAATTGCCGGAGCACGTGAATTTCAAATTTCAAATTTGAGATTTCAAATTGTGTTGAGAAGGCTCGCCGCAAGCTTTGCTCTCTCTTCATCATTCAACACTGCCTCTTGATCATTTAAACAAAATGCCCACTTACCGTTGCCCTGTTCTGATCTGGAAGAACTCTGCTGGACTGTACACAGCCAGCCTGGTGGAGCAGCATGATCGCGCGGCGGTGGCTACGACACCTCGCGAGGCATTAGAGCAACTTCGGAGTTTGCTGGACTGGCAGTATCGCGAAGAACCCTGGCGTGATCCGCCGGATTTGAAAGAGCCCGTTCTGGAGTTGTTCAAAGTCCCGGTCAGGCCGGAGTATCAGGATGAAATGACGGGCCGTCGCTATCCGGTGCAGAGCCCGTTCGATCTGAAGGTCTGGTGCGTGATTGGTCGGCAAATCGGCGGCCCGAGGCTGGCGTCGATTCCGATGATCGGGTTACGGCTGAATCTGAGTGAACACGACGATCTTAAGGCGATGGTTCCTCAGATGGTGCAACGCTGGTTTGAGGGGCAAACACCGCGCCAGTTGTCACGCCAGATTCCACCAGATGAGGTGTTTCTGGATGATGTGTTCGTTACTGTTGATCCGCACCGCGCCGGTGCCAAGCCTCGGATTTCGACAGAGCAATTGGCGCGCGTGGCTGATCCGCTTGGCGATGCTTCAGTCCGCTCTTTGTTTGGTCGAGCGTGGGAGAGGGATCGTGAAGTGGCGGATGTCGTCAAACAGTGGCAGTCGGAAAAAGGCAACTGGTTGATTGTGGGCGAACATGGAAGTGGCAAAACGACGCTGCTTTGTGAAGTGATTCGCCATATTGAGCGACATCTGAACGACGAAGAGAAACAGGAAGAGAACACATGGGTGTTAAAGCCGGTAAGACGATTCTGGCAGACGAGTGCCGGGCGGCTGATCTCGGGAATGAAGTATCTGGGACAATGGGAAGAACGATTAGAAGGCTTGATTCGCGAATTGAGCGAAATTGACGGCGTTCTATGCGTCGAAAGTTTGCTGGACATTGTTCGCACCGGGGGCCGCGAAGCGACGGATAGCCTTGCCGCGTTTTGCATTCCCTACCTGCAGCGCGGCGAATTGCGAATGATCGCTGAGGTTTCGCCAACGGAGCTTGATGCGGTCCGGCGACTGTTACCAGGGCTGACGGATCTGTTTCAGAAGGTCTCGCTCACTCCGCTGGATTCAACCCGAGCCAGGCGTTTGTTGGATCGAGTCGCAGAGAATAGCCCGGCAGGAGCGAAGGTGACGGTCGGTCGTGACGCGGCTGCTGAGGCCATTCGATTGTTTCAGCGATTTCAGCCTTATCATGCTTTGCCTGGCGAGGTTGTTACCTTCTGGCGTGATTTGCTGGATCGGACGGCTCGATCGTCCGGGAGAAGTCTGTCAATGGAAAGCGTGCTGCAGGCATTCCTGCAACGAACAGGATTGCCGGATCGATTTCTACGAGATGACTGGCCGTTGTCTCGTGAAGAATTGGTCAATGAATTTCAATCGCAAATCATGGGCCAGCCTTTGGCCTGCGAAACGGCTGCTGATTTAGTTGTGAAGTTTAAGGCCGGCATGAACGATCCCGCGCGACCGTTGGGGGTCTTGTTGTTTTGTGGTCCGACAGGAGTTGGAAAGACGGAGCTTGCTCGAGCTGTTTCGCGGTGTTTATTTGGAGGCCGAACAGGAAGCGATGGTGGCGATCATTCGGGGAATGGTGCGGGCGAAAAATCCGCTCGGATGATTCGACTGGATATGAGTGAATATTCGGGTCCCTGGGCCGCAGATCGGCTTTTGATGCAGTTGAATGGCGAGCCCTCAGACTTCCTGCAGCAGATTCGTCGACAGCCCTTCACGGTGTTGCTGCTTGATGAAATCGAGAAAGCTCATCCATCAGTTTATGACGTCCTGATGAACGTGTTCGACGAGGGACGGCTGACGGATCGATTCGGGCGGACGACGTGGTTTCGAAGCACTGTCATTCTGTTGACTTCGAATCTGGGATCAGATTCATCATGGCAAGTTGGATTCGCAGGCAATGATGCGATGCCCAATCTGCGTCATGAGGCGGCCGTGCGGGAGTTCTTCCGCCCGGAATTCTTCAATCGTCTGGATGGCGTAGTGACATTCGATCCGTTGACTCGTGCGGCCATTCTCGAGATCACGGAAAAGGAGTTGCGAGAGATTGGCAGCCGAGAGGGCATCAGGAAACTCGGATTAAAACTGAGTTGGAACAATGATGTTGTCGAACATCTTTCCAGAGCAGGTTTCGATCCTCGCTATGGTGCGCGCCCTTTGCAGAGAACGCTGGAGACTCGAGTCATTGCACCGCTATCACGATTTCTGACAGAGTGTCGAGATTTACGTTTGAAGACGGTTGAACTGAAACTCAGTCCTGTTGGAGAAATCGAGTTTGATCTCGTGTAGCCGACGTTTGGGCGAAGCTGTGCTGGAAAATTTTTGAGGCGGCGCTCTATTGATTGGCTTTATTGGCGTCCAGATGTTGTTGACGTGCTTCAGTCAACACAGAGTAATATTGCGTGAAGACATTATCATGCGCACCGTGTTCGGCGTGGCAGTCGTAACAGTCTTTTCGATCGAACGCACGTTCAGCGTGAATTGCTTCCGGTTTCGGTTTCTCCGGTGAGTCGTGGAACATGAAATAAGCCCAGCCATCAGGAAATCGCTTCGTATCTTTTATGGCGACCTCCACGCCGGAGGTCGGCGACGCGACAAAGCCCTTCCTCGAGACAGCCCCCTTCGTATTTGCAGGGCGTGACTTATTGTTGGTCACGAGGAAGACTGTTTGCTCGGGGAACTCGCCGGTTTGAACATAATGGTCGAAGGCTTCGGGTTGAAGGTAGACGTTATGAAATGTCCCGGGATTCGTGGGGTCAGCCTTGTCGCCATCAGAATAACCCAGTCCAATTGACGTGCCGACGACAACCCATTTTTCATAGCCGAAAGGTCGAAGCAAACGACCTTCATCGTCATACGATGGTTTCTGCATTTGGTTGATTGCTGGGCCGTGTTCGTTCTCTGTGACTCCATCCTGAAAAAACAAAACGAGGATTGCCAAAACGGGAACGGTTGCTGTAGACATGGAAGCCAAAGACGGGAACAGCATAGTTACCTCTCGGATAGATCTGACGACAGGGCTTTTGAGTTGCGATTGGCCCTGATTGTAATGATCTTTGTCGAGATGTCTCAGACGATGCTAATGGGGCACCGAAGGTAAGGCGCACACGATGCACGGTCTTTAACTAATATGGAGCCCCGACGCTGCTTAGGCGGAATGGTGAGGGGACATCCCAAGCTCCGGCAGCCTCGCCTCAACCGTGCAGCAAAACAATGTCGTACTGTACTACAAACCGCTCCGCAAAAGAAGTGGGAGCCGCTGAATCGACAGGGCTGAAAGAGGACATCGCATTCGGAAAATCTTCTTAAACACGGCGGCCTCGCCCGCGATCGGTTTGAATCCGTAACGAACGAAGTCTTTACGGTCGGCCATGGTCAGGTTTTGAGAGATTAGTTCTTCCGAGCTCGCCAATTAGGTGGATCTTTGGGAGCAGAAGACCACTGAGACGTGGCGGGGCGACTCACCGATTGCGGTGATGGACCACGCCATTGCGGTGGTTGTGAACCGACGCCTGGCGCCTCGCTGGCGACAGGCGGCTCCGTATAGGAGACATTTCTGAACGGTGACGACTGGCTGGCTGGCTTCTCAGGTGTCGTATAATTCTGATCGAGATAGTGACCTGAAGTGCCATGCGCTTCAGGGACCGAATGAGGCGGATACTCGTGTGAGGCCGTTTCGTTCTGGGCGAAACCTGAGGGCGAGGGCTGACTGGTGAAATCTACATGACCGGATTTCTTCCTTGTACCGGAAATGATGGGAAGATCTTCCGCCGGTGCACTACGGCGACTTTGCGAATTCGTTGCTGCAACGGGCTGAGACGATGGTGGGGAGTTCGGCTGCAGCTTTCGAGCGACCATCGGGGTTGTCACCACGCCGCGACTTGTCGGATCAGGACTTAGCTTAGCCAACATGGCTTTGGACTTCTCCGCTGTCTGATGATCCGGATGAAGGCTCAGTGCATTCTGGAACCATTCTGCGGCGTCGGCATCTCTTCCCTGCTCGTGCAGGATGTAACCAATGTTGTAATGGGCGGCAGGTTCACCGACAGAAAAGGAAAGGTTTGAAATAGCCTGGTCGTAGTTGCCAACACGGGCGAAGGCTACACCCAGTTCGTAGCGACAGTCCTGATTTTCCGGATCGATCTCACACGCTTCTTCAAAGGCGCGGATGGCTTCGTCCCATTTTTCCTGTTGGGCGTACATTTGGCCAATGGAAATACGAACCGCCGTACTGTCCGGATGCTCTTTAACAAGATCTGTAAGAATCTGCTCGGCCTGTTTTGAGCGGCCTGTCAGCATTTCAATGCGCGCCATACCGAGATGTGATTCAAGATTGTCCGGGTAGGCAATCTGCAGTTCGCGATACTTTCGGCGAGCTTCAGCGTATTCGCCGATATCTTCCTGGTATCGCGCCCACGCCAGCAGCGTCTTCTCCGGATTTTTCTTCAACGTCTTCTGCGCGGCGATGAACTCCGGACTCAATTCGTCCTGCTCAGATTTGTTTCGAGAGAAGCTTTTCTTCAACGCGGCGATCGCGGACTCTTCTTTTTTCTCGACGGGTGTCGATTCTTTGTCGACGGCATCTTCTGCTGTTACAGTTCGATTCGATGCAAATGGCTTCGCCCAGAAATGACTTTTCCCGGACGATGCGCAGCCTGCTGATGTGCCGAACGCGGCCACAAGCAACAGAGTTGTCAGAGATTGTCGTTTCATGTCGCACCTCCATGTGCGCGAACCTTATTGGCTCGAGATTCACGACTGCTGATCGAACATTCAGAAGGCAGAAAGCTCTCCGGAGTCCCTGCGGAACGATGCAGTCCCTGAAGCTTTTCGGCTGTCTCCAGCCACAACTTCAGCAGGAACTGCGCATCAATATGTTTGGTTAAACGGCCTGCATGCGCGGGCGACATGATTCGGCAGTTTTTAACCGGAAGTTGTCCCAAAGGCCATTTCTTCCAGCAAACAAACGCTACGGTGTTGATCCAGAGTCCGAACTACTCGACGAGCCAGTGCTGGCCCCACCAGCCGATGCTGACCCGAGACGTGGGGCCGGGATGGTCGACATGTACATTTCATTGATCGCTTGAACTTCAGCAGCTGGCCGTCCCACCTGCTGGCAGTCACGGATTGAGACCATGACTTCCCCGGCATTCTGTGAGCATTTCGCCATTGCCAGGTTGACTGCTTCGGTTCGCAGGCCGTCGAGTGCAGAATCGTAGGTCGACTGGATGTAGACTGCTCGTCGCTCAGGCGGAACAGCGTGAAGAATATACTGCAGATGCAATTCCCCCGATCGCGTCAGGGTCTGATTGTTTGGATCAAAGTGACGATCGTACAGGGTTGTTTCTTCCTGCCAGCCCAGTGAAACCTGTGTGTCCATCAAGAACCGCACTGACTCGAGATCCTGACACACATAAGGCAGCGGCCATTAGTGCTCGGAATAGTACGTGTGTGAAAACTGCTGTGGTGGCAGGTTGGTGCGAGGACGCGCGGGCCAGATTTTGCCCTTCTTGTACTTCTGGCGAACGCCGGGAGGCAAGGCGGCCTTTTCGGCCCACCATGCGTCTGAACCCGGTTCATGGCAGCTGGTCGGATCCTTGTGCCCGAAAAACTGTGGCCCCGCAGTACATCCCTGCATTGCTCCTGCCAACAGCAGGGCAAACGGAACAGCAAGCTTCTTCATGGCAACATCCACTCAGCGACGGAAGCGTATTCTGATTGGCTGACCTCCCAGTCAGCAGCCCTCTGTTTCGGCAAATCCTGCCGACCAAAGTCGGAAGGCAATGAGAAAACAGAAGGGTTCCTTATCTTCTTCGACCTTTCCTGTGTCCTGGTTACACACAATCAAAAAATGGCCATCAGATCAGTCTTCTGGACTCGGGACAACGTGAAAACTCCGTCACACTTCGCCTATTTTCTCAATGCTGATCGGCATTCGTGGTTCATCAATTGAAGTTGCTGCGGACCACGACTATTTTCACCTGTAAAGCTTCTCAAAAACTGTTCTCCACTCCTAAGAGGTGGTTCTGTTCATGATTTTTCTGCTCGATAATTACGATTCCTTCACGTTCAATCTGGTCCAGCGGATCGGTGAAATTGATCCCACGGCCGATATTCACGTTGAACGAAACGACCAGATCACTCTGGAGCAGATTGAGGACTTTAAGCCTGAGCGAATCATCATTTCTCCGGGCCCGTGTACTCCTGCGGAAGCTGGACTTTCGCGTGATCTCATCGCGCACTTTGGCCCGAAACTGCCCGTGCTGGGAGTCTGTCTTGGTCATCAGTGTCTGGCGGAAGTGTTTGGTGCCAAAGTTGTGCGAGCCAATCGGCTCATGCATGGCAAGACTTCGCTGATTTCTCATACGGGTCAGGGCGTATTCGCCGGGCTTCCGGATCCTTTTCAGGCCACACGTTACCACAGCCTGATTGTGCCTCGCGAAACCGTTCCTGATTGTCTGCAGATTACGGCGTGGGTCGAAGATCCAGGGCAATCGTTTGAGGTGATGGGTTTGCAGCATCGTGATTACCCAGTGCATGGTGTCCAGTTTCATCCCGAGAGCTTTCTGACGGAGAAGGGTTACGACCTGCTCCGCAATTTCCTCGCCATTTGACGCAGGAGTTCTCATCCCCATGACCTCGCTGCCCGAAAACCCGGCTGAACTCGCACAGCTGGGGCGGTTGGAGCTGATTGCTCAGCAGCTGGTTGAAGGGCTGATGATGGGTCGTCATCGAAGTCCTTTCAAAGGTTCCAGTGTCGAGTTCGTCGAGCATCGTGACTACAGTCCCGGCGATGAAATTCGCCATATCGACTGGAGAGCTTACGGCAAGACCGGCCGTTACTACGTCAAGGAGTTTGAAGACGAGACCAATCTTCGCGCCCATTTGTTGATCGATGCCAGCGGTAGCATGGCCTACGCCGGTCGATCGATTTCCAAGTTTCAGTATGGACGTATGCTCGCCGCGTCACTCGCCTGGCTGCTGCTGGGGCAGCGCGATTCCGTAGGACTGATCACGTTTGATTCGGCGATACGTGCTCAACTGAAACCATCGAGCAATCGAGATGGCTTTCGCAGGATTCAGGAGATTCTCGAAGAGACCACGCCGGGCGCTGATACGGGTCTTGCTGCTGTTCTGGAGTCTGCTCTTCCCGGGATGACTCGGCGCAGCCTGTTGATTCTGATCAGTGACTGCTTCGACGACATTGATTTGCTGACGAAGGCATTGCAACGCTGTCGGCACGCGAAACACGAGGTCATTATTTTTCGCGTTGCGGCTCCCGAAGAAGAAACGTTTCCGTTTGAGCGACCGACCGAGTTTCATAATCTGGAAGCCGATCGCGGGCGACTGCTTGTTGACCCGCTTCGGCTGCGAAAAGAGTACCTGCGGCAGTACAATGAGTTTACTCGCACGCTGCAAAAAGAATGCGGGGCGATTGGGATCGATTGTCGACGAGTGTTGACCAGTGATCCGCTTCAGCAAACACTGGGTTTGTGGCTGGCCGAGCGACAGGCGGCACAACGTGTCAGATTTTCATGACCGCGATAGAACGCATCAGCGGCCGAAATTCCATCTGATCAAGAATATCTCGCTGGAGATCAATCCCCGGGGCCATTTCGATCAATTCGACGCCGTCCGGTTGCAGGCGGAAGACGGCTCTTTCAGTGACGAACAAAACATCTCGTCTGGCGTCTCGTGCCACCTGACCGGCAAATGAAACCTGTTCCACCTGCTTCACAAACTTCGCAACACGACCTTCGCGAACGATGCGAAGCGTGCCATTTTCGATCGCCACTTCCAGGCCATCGGTTGTGAGAGTGCCGCAAAAGACAAGTCGTCGCGCGTTCTGTGAGATATTCACGAAGCCGCCGACGCCGGCAAATCTCGTCCCAAAACGAGAGACGTTCACGTTGCCATGTTGATCAACCTGCGCAGCGCCGAGTGCGGCGAAATCGAGGCCACCACCATCGTAGAAATCGAACTGGGCTGGCTGATCAATAATCGCTTCCGGATGCACCGATGCGCCGAAGCTTAAGCCGCCAGCTGGCATTCCTCCGATGGGCCCGCTCTCCAGTGTCAAAGTGACATCGTGCAAAAGCTGTCGCTCTGCGGCGATGCGAGCGACTCCTTCGGGAAGTCCGATCCCCAAATTCGCAATCGCCCCCGGCAGCAATTCGTCGCAAGCTCGCGCGGCAATGATACGTCGAGCATCCTGAGGCATTGCGGGTAAAGAGGGTTGCAACGCGGGATCGTTAATCGAGGCGGGCTGGCAGTAGCTGGAGTTATAAGGTTCACCAAAAGTCTGCCAATGATCTGATTCTTCGGCGATGACAATCTTTGAAACCAGTTTGCCGGGAACTCGCACATGTTGTGGTGCTGCAGGTTTGTCCAGAATTTGCCGAACCTGTGCTATCACGATGCCGCGATGATTATGAACGGCCTGAGCGATCGGCAGTACATCGCCAATCACGGCCTCATCGTCCATGATCAGATTTCCAAACGGGTCAGCGCCTGTAGCGCGGATCAATCCCACATGAATCGGAAAGGCATGATAGAGCAGCCAGGTTTGACCTCGCAGTTGAATGCGTTCGATCAGCTCTTCAGTTGTGCGATCGTTCAGGCGTCCGCCCGAATGAACTGGATCGATGAAGGTGCCAAGGCCCACATGAGTCACACAGCCGGGACGTCCGGCGGCAATATCACGGAACAGCTGGCAGATGACTCCCTGAGGAAAATTGTACGCTTCGATCTCTCCAGCGAGAGCCATAGAGCCCAGTCGCGGAATGAGTCCCCAATGACCGCCGATCACGCGTTTGATCAGACGTGGATGAGCGAGGTGATTGAGACCTCGCTGCTTGCCGTCGCCTTGGCCGGCCGCATACACAAGCGTCAGTTTGCTTGGGTTGCCTTCAGCAAGAAAACGTCGTTCGAGAGCTGCGGTGAGAGCTTCGGGATGACCGGCTCCGACAAATCCACCTGAAGCCACCGTGACGCCGTTCTGAATCAGCTGAACCGCCTCGTTGGCTGAACACAGCTTACTCGTCAGAGACGTCATCATGCCCACCATCCACCATTCACGTGCAAGGTTTGGCCCGTGATGTAGGATGACAACGGACTGCAGAGGAACAAGATCGTGCTGGCGATTTCATCGGGCTCGCCGAAACGACGAAGCGGGATTTGCGCCAGCATTTGCTGTCGAGCCTGATCGGGAATGGACTTGCCCATCTCGGTCAGCACGACGCCTGGTGCGACGGCGTTGACGTTGATTTGACGGCTGGCCAGTTCTTTGCTGAGCACCTTGGTGAGAGCAATCACGCCGGCTTTTGATGAAGCATAGTTGGCCTGACCAAAGAAGCCGATCACGCCCGAGATCGACGCCATGTTAATGATGCGGCCGCCATCGTTCATAAACTGCACAGCCGTCTGGCTTACCTTGAAGACCGCCGACAGATTGGTTTGGATAACGTCGTCCCAGTCCGCGTCAGACAGGTTCTTCATGGTGCGGTCGCGGAGGATTGCGGCGTTGTTCACAAGAAAATCGACGCGACCAAAGTGTGCTTCGATCTTTGTAAACATCCGCTGCAGATCATCGCGAGATCGCACGTCCGCGTCGACCGCGAGGCAACGTTCACCGAGCTCCGCTGCGGTTTCTTCCGCGACGCGTTTGCCGGTGCCCGATGAGTCGTTCAGATAATTGATCACAACGGCCGCGCCGGCTTTGTGAAGCATGGTGGCTGTGGCTTTGCCCAGTCCCTGCCCACCTCCGGTGACGACTGCGACTTTGCCACTGAGATCAATGGAGACCATAAGGACCTGCTGCGCTTTGTGAAGGTTCGATCTGAGGACTCAATACATCCTCCGGAAACACAGGTACGTGGCCGGAACCACGGGCGCGCGTTCGTAGCGAGACAGATTAACCTCAAATCATCGCCGTCACAAAGGACTAGTCCATGAAGATCCGCTTGTAGCCGCGGAACATGCAGTCCAGAAGATCGCGACCTTCCTCGGTTGCGCGGTAGCGAATAAAGCCTTCGCCCGATTCAGCTTCTGCCTGGACGATGCGGATATTGTCCTCTTCGCTATACATCCACGCTTCTTCCTGAAGGATGTGGAAGTACTTGTGCAAAGCTTCTTCGGCGGTTGGCAGAAAGACTTCACCGTCCAGAAACAGCTGGTAGCCGTACTCTTCCAGCTTTGGCCATGGAAGCTTAGAGCCGGTTCCACGGTAATAAGGCTCGAGCACGGAATTGTCGTCCGGCTTCACGTTCGGGTTGTGAAGCATGTCGATCGCATTCCATGGGCAGATCGTGAGTTGGTAAAACTCACTGCTGTCATTCGGCGATCGGTAACACATCTGGCAGCCGATGCAGCGGCTGGTGTCGATCTGATGATAGCTCTCAGAGGGAACCGGGCTGACGACTTCGTAGATACAGTCAACAGGACACACCGTCGCGCAGGAATTGCAGGAGGTGCAATTGTCCTTGTTGATGACGTTGATGTAACGAGTTTCCTTCTTCCGGTCAGACTGTCGAGTCCGGAAGTAGTCAGTCATTGAGATCGTCATCGTTGATACTGCCTAAATGTTCACGTGTTTCCGGTTTGGATGTAGCGGAAGCTGCCCGAAAATCCTACCGCGTAGTGTTGCTTCTGGCAGGCTTGATCGGCGATTTTCGATCGGCTCCGTCAGGATTTCCCGGGGCTGGGAAGCGGTCGGGGCCAACTCACCAAATCCTCAAATGGCCTCGTTCTGCCACCTTCAGTTGGGATTTGAATTCAAATCAATGCGGAAACGCCGTCTTACATCAGCACGATGAATTGGACGGTTGCTGTGCCCAAAGACGGCCCTGCTTCCGTCGTCGAATCGCAGTTTCGTCAGAAAATAGCCGGATAGCGACGTTTCATTGAGCATTGGTGTTTATGCTTGTTCCACCGGCTATGATTCATGGAAATTCCCAGTCCTCCTACGTTCAGGACCCCACCGATGCCATCAACGCTGTTCAGTCTCTTCTGCCGAAAGCCCGTCTTTGCTGCAGCCCTGTGTGCGGCCGTTGCGGGATCATCAATGATTCAAGCCGAAGACGTGAAAACTGAAAAACCCGCCGCAGAAAAGACGGAAGAGAAGCCTAAAGCATCAGATTCGAAAAAGGCCGACAAGGACGGCTGGAAGCAGTTGTTCAACGGCAAGGATCTGGAAGGTTGGAAGATCACCAACTTCGGAGGCGAAGGCGAAGTGTATGTCGAGAATGGTGAAGTCGTGATTACTCAGGGAGCCGACCTTTCCGGCATTCACACTGAGCAGGAGATCCCAAAGGTTGACTACGAAATCCAGTTCGAAGCTCAGCGAGCTGCTGGCAGCGACTTCTTTGCGGGGCTGACGTTTCCCGTGAAGGATAGTCATTGCTCCTTGATTCTGGGCGGCTGGGGCGGAGGCGTTTGCGGGATTTCCAGCCTCAACGGGATGGACGCTTCGGAGAATCAAACGACCAGCTATCAGACATTTGAAAAAGGCCAGTGGTACAAAGTCCGCATCGTTGTGCGAGACAAGCATCTGCATGCCTGGTTGGATGACGCCAAAATTGTTGACGTTGATACAACCGATATGAAGATTGGAACTCGATTCGAAGTCGATCGATCAAAACCGTTTGGCTTTTCAACGTACTCCACAACCGGACGTCTGAAGAACGTGCGAGTGCGTTCGCTGCCACCGGAAGAAAAAGAAGTATAGTGTTGGCGAACTCTCGTTGGACTTGGATGGTTGAGTTCGTAGGGATTAACTAGGCGCGGTTGTATCGTCAGTTCCCGACCGGATGAGCTGATTTGGTTACGGAACTTTTCCGTCGGTAAGCAACATCCGGTCCTGTAAGTTGGAGTTTGTCGTTCTGCTTGCCGTCGCAGAACTGTTAGGGACAAGCATGCGTTCGTTTCCGCCGTTAAACGCTGAGGGAGATCTTCCGGCTGGTATTTACCTGTCATCATTGATGGAGCTCGGAAATGCTTTTGGCTCGATCAGTCGTGAGCGACATTCACTATTTCAACGGATTGCCAGGATTTATGGCATAGCAAAGGCAACCGGCCATTTGGCACGCTTTGTTGTTTTTGGGTCTTTTGTTTCTGACAAGCCTCTACCAAATGATGTGGATGTCTTCATAGTGTTTGGTGAATACTTTGATGCATCGTCATGTAGCGGTGAAGCATTAATTCTGCTTGATCATGCCAAAGCAGATGCTTACTTTGGTGCCAGTGTCTTCTGGCTACGCCGTCCCGCCGCTCTTGATGGTGAGCAGGCTTCTATAGAGTTCTGGCAAACAAGGCGAGATGGTCGCCAGCGGGGAATTATTGAAATTGAGGAGTCGAACGATGATCGGATCTGATGAAGAACTCGCGGTGACACTTGAACGTATTCGGTATTTCCAGAGGCAGTTGGAGTTGCTTAGGAAAGTAGAGACGAACCACGAGAATTTCCGACTCTCATCCAGCGGATTCATCTCTGAAATTGACCGAATGCAACTTGCGGTCAGGGAATACTTGAGCAGCCCTGCGACAGCTCTCTAAAGCCCATCGCGCTGTGCAAGGTTGTCACCCTGAACATGGAATATGACTTCCCGTTGAATCTCCTGATCATCGCTCACAGAAAGCGGGCGAATTTACGGAGCGGCAACTTCCGTCTTGAGCTTTTTCCCTGGCAGCCGAGTAATCAAAGCACCGCCGCTGAGGATCAGGCAGGCGCCGAGGAAGTAGGGCATTGACGTCGACAGGCCCAGCAGTTGGATGCCGAGAAACGGGCCCAGGATGCGAGCGAGCGATGACAGGCTTTGGCCGGTTCCGAGAACGGATCCCTGCTCATCGCTGGAAGCCGCCTGAGAAAGCAAAGACTGCAGTGATGGTGTCACCGCCGAGAATCCAATCACGACGATCGGCAGAATGAACCAGAGTGACGGTGGCGGAAGGATTCTCAGCCCCGTCAGTCCGATCAGCACAAAGCCCGTTGTCATCAGCGTGACGCCGATCAAGGCCATGCGACGTTCGCCAAGGCGAGGCAGCAGGCGACGAACAAGCATGCCCTGCCCGATGGTGAGTACCAATCCGACATAGGCGTACAACAGAAAGTTCCAGCGGCTGCCGTAACCAAATTCTCGAGTCAGCAGCGACAGAGTACTCTCGAACTGCGCGAAGCCGAATGTGGTGATGAAGACGGCGAAGAGAATGGTCGACATGCCTGGTGTTGTCAGATGACGCAGCACTTCACTCGGCCGGAATGCTCGATGAGTTGACCGCTGAGCCTGCTCGGACGGCCGTCGTGATTCCTGAAGCTTCATCGCTGCAAGCATCAATGCGATTGCAGAAAGAGTACACGCGACGTAACCTGGCAGGCCTGAAGGAGGCGTCAGCAATTGTCGTTTGAGTTCATTGCGAGCCAGCGGAGCGGGCAGAAGCAAATAGATGGCCTCTTTGTTAGCGCCGTCGATGGACTTTTTGTTCTCTGCGGAGGCCTCAGCGTCGTTCAGCAGGCTGATAAAATCATCAGAGCTGATCGTTGCAGAATCATCATCCTTCCACGACTTCACCATCGCCAGTTGCGAATCACTCAGTGCCACAGCGGCGTCTTCGGAGACGCAGGCGGCACCAATCAGCGGCCCAAAGGTAAAGCCGATGCCAAATGCCGCGCCGATCAGAGCCATGCCCTTGCCACGGTTTTCAGCACCAGTGCAGTCAGCGATGACAGCCTGAGCGGTGGAGATCGTGGCTCCGGCAATTCCAGCACCGATGCGTGTGATAAACAGCCAGGGCAAAGCACCGAGGCCAAGCCATACGAAATCGCGGCCTTGTGAAGAAACGAAGCCGAATAATCCGTAAGAGAACGCTGAGCCGCAAAGTCCCAACATCAGAATTGGACGCCGTCCAACTCGGTCCGACAAGCCGCCCCACATCGGAGCGAACAGAAACTGCATCGCGGAGAATGAGGCCATCAGCAGGCCCAGTTGCATTTTGCTGGCGTTAAACCACGCGGCATATCTCGGCAGCAAAGGGAGAACAATTCCGAAACCCAGCAAGTCGATGAAGACCGTCAGGAAGACGATCATCAGCGTAGCTTTGTTGACAGAAGACACCGCAGGAGATGCGGCGGGAGCAGCGTTAGACACAGTTAGATCTTTCAGAGCGTTCAAAATGCGGCGTCGAGCGGCAGGGAGTTAACCCTCCGTGTCACGGCGCTGTGCTCGGAGGGCTGACGCCCTGCCGCTCGCCGGAGTGCCCTACCGTTTCATAAACCACACACACGCCCAGGCCAGCAGCGGGAACAGCACAAAGATCAGCCCGAGAGCGATAAAGTTGGAACGAGGATTGTCAGGCCAGCGCGCCATGGTCTGGGTTCCAGGCGGGATCTGTGAGGAGATCCCGCCGTTGTGTCAGTGTTGAATAGCCAGGACCTGAGAAGTACTCTGGCACCAATGTGCGATTTTTCGAAAGATCAGGATGGAATCTGCTCGTCGGTTTCAGGAACAGCATCGCTCGAAGCATCGAACCACTCTTCCTTGAACACAATGCGCTTCTTGTGCTTCATTGCCAGGTTGGCTGTCAAGGCCATGATCGCGTCAGCCATGGCGACTCGACCGTTACACCGCAGTTCCTGCCAGCCCTTGCCATTGCGGATGCAGTAGCAGAAGTGTTCCATCTCCTCGCGATAGCCGCGGCTGACTTTATCGCCCATCGTGCCCTTTGCCATTGCTCCGGCTGCTGAGGGAGCTGCGGTGTTGTAGCTGTCGAGCGCTGGGCCACCGCCTTTGGAATTGTCGATCACCCAAAGGCGTTGTTCCAGACCGCCACCGCTGGAAGGACTTTCTTCCTTGTATAGCAGGGCTTCCATTTCGGTCTTCATGATCAGAGTGCCGCGGCTGCCGAAGACGGTCTCGCCGTAAGGCTCCTGGCGATTTGTGTTGATCGAAGAATAAGTCACGATCGCGATGTCGTTTTTGTCTTCTTCGTAGTGCTTGCCGGGGAACTCAAGCGTCACATAGATGTGGTCGTCGATGTCGCGGTCGTCTACCCAGTTCTCTTCCGGACCAACGCCTTTGACACCGTAGAAGTTCTTTCCGCCGTAACCCTGAACGGCCAACGGATGTTTCTTGCCCAGGAAAATACTGGATGCATCCATCTGGTGACTGCCCAGTTCCGCCATCAGGCCGCCACCGGTCGAATTGTACAAACGCCAGTCAACAAGTTGTTTGGCGCTTTCGTAACCCAGTTCTTTCAGGCGGCCGGATTTTTCCATCTCCAGCAGTGTCTCTTTGTCCTTCTTTGCATCGGCATCACGATCCCATTTTCGCCAACTGTCGCGGCCAGGGAAACTGTTGTTGCGATGCCATTGAGCGCGGATGAACTTGATGTCGCCGAGCAGACCTTTCTTGATGAGATCATTCGCGTTGTCATACAGCACGCTGTAATGGCGCTGATGACCGACGGCCAGCAGCAGGCCCTTCTCTTCGGCCTTGCGAATCATCTGTTTGCACTGAGTAATATTGTGAGCCATCAACTTCTCTGTCAGTACATGCAGACCTGCATCAAGACAGGCGATCGCAATCGGAGCATGCTGACTGAGCGGTACAGCGATGACGACCATCTCAAATTCAACTTCGCCCTTTGTGCGGGCTTCGAGCAATTCCAGATGATCTTTGTAGACCTTGATTTCTGAAGCTTTGGCCTGGCCCAGTTTTTTGTTCAGCCCGATACGTGCTTCCGGATGGCTGCCTTTGAACGTTCGTTCGATGTTCGCTGGTCGTGGATCCGCGATGGCCACGATCTCCATGTACTCCGGAGGATGTTCAGTAATCAGGACATTGGCTTCGTCACCGCAGCCGATGAAAGCCGCCTTCACGGGAGTACCGTTGAGCTTCTGATAATCAAAGTATAACGCTCCGAGACCAATGCTGCCGGCGGCGGCGGTCTTCAGGACGTCTCGTCGAGTAAACCCGACAGCTTCGTTGAAGTTGTCCTTCCCGATCTGTGTCTGTTCTGGTGTGAGTTCCATGATTCGTCTCCAATATTTTACTATTTTGTCTTTGATGTTTTTGAATTCGGCTGTCGGTGCTGGAAAAGGGGTCAGGAACCAATAGTGCGGAGCACCCTTTGGGCCATCTGGCTATTGGTTCCTGACCCCTTTTCCAGCCTTCTGTTGATCGTTCTACTTCGCCGCCGCTTTGCTTTTTCCGGAGAAGAATCGGCTTAGCAGATTGTCGATTCCAAACCATTGCCCGCTCGGAACGCAGGCCAGTGCCAGCAATGCCAGAACTTCGATCAGGTTCTTGTTGACGATAAAGCTATGTTCCGGCCCCGGAGCGTCAGGAACGCCCGGCAGCGGAGGCATGGCCATATAAAAACCAAACACCATGAACGCGGCTGAGAATGCAGCAAAACGAGTAAACAATCCAATGATCAGCAGGATGCCGAGTCCTGTCAGGCCCGCAATCGTCAGCGTGTCGACAATCTTGATCGGAGTCCACGGCGCTGGCAGTGGTCCTCGCTTCAGCTGATCCACAGACAGAATGTCCATGGCGTCTTCCTTAAGTTCCGCATCCATCGCCATAATGGGCCCGGCAAGTTCTCGCGCCTTGGCGCGAGCATCAGACCAGACACGATTCAGGTGATCCATTTCAAACGCGATTTGCGCTGCAGACAGTTTGTCTTCGTATCGCTTGACCATCTCTGAGTAGAGTTCCAGCTGGCTGATGCGGCCGTCGATGTTTCCGGAGTTGTCCGGGTTCCCCATCAAGTGGGCTCGAGTCCGTTCTTTGAAAGACAGCTTGCTCGCACGAGCGAAGACATCGTTTAGAGCTTTGCGATAGTTGTCGTACTCCAGGCCTTCCTTGTCAGCGACTTGTTCTTCCAGAGTCGCTTTCTCTGTTGCCAACAGATGTTTCTTGCCATCAACTCGCAGTTGTTTGGCCTTTGCATCGAAGCTGATCGTGCCGTCCAGTTTTGCCGCTTTGAAATCGACTCCCGCAGGCAGGTTTTCCAGCGGAGAAGCAAACGCGGATGGTCCATCGATCAATGCATTCAGCCGCCCGACCTGCCTGTCGTCGAGACCGTAATGAGCCGCAAAGCGAGACTTCCATTGATCCCAGCGCTGCGCGACCAGTTCTTCATCCAGCCAGTTTTTGTCGTCCGGGTCGCCGGTCATCGCGCGAAAAACGTTTCGCATCGGTCCTTGTGCGCTCTTCAGGTATCCGTCTGAAGACCACGGTGTTGAAGAACCGAGGGTGTCGATCTTCCAGAGTCCCTCGTACAGCAATTGCCAGCCAAGTCCGAGTCGCAACACGACCAGCAGGACCACAGCGGCGAATGAATATCGACGAATATCAGTCACAGGAAACGGGCTCCGGGAGAGTAGGTTCGGCGGGAATTTGTCAGAATAATGCCGCTCGTTAAATCAGAATGAGGATCCAGAAGCAGCGACCAAAAGTGAATCTCAATGACCAATTTTAGAGCGGTGCTTCAGAACTGGCTGGCTTAGGGAGAAAAGAACCTTCCTGAAGTACAACCTGATCTTCATCCCAGACGATTTGCTCGTCAGGAATTCCGATCACCGTTGGGCAAACTTTCCGGCCCTTGTCCGGAAAAGGGATCAGGATAGCACCAACTTCCGGCCAATTCTTACAACACAGGCTGGCTTTTTCGACGCCCATGACGAAAAACGCGGTCGAGAGAGCGTCTGCGACGGCTGCGGAGGGGGCGAGAACGGTCACGGACAGCATTCCGTCCACAGGCCAGCCAGTCCGAGGATCGAGAATGTGACCGTATCGGCGGCCTTCATGCCTGAAAAACTGGATGTTTGACCCGCTGGTCGCCATAGCTTTGTCGCAAAGCAGCAGTGTTCCCAGTCGTTGTTCCGTGAACAGGGGATTCCCGATCCCGATCGGCCACCCGGCGTGACCGTTGTGGGGGCCGATCGCTTTCAGGCTGCTATGACCTCCGTGAAGGAGAAAAGACAGCGGAGCGTGTTCTGCCTGCTTCAATTGCAGGGCCGCGTCATCAAGTGCGAAGCCTTTTCCTATGGCACCGGGGTCCAGCAGAAGTCCGTGTCTGCTGAAAGCGACGCTGTTTTGCTGAGAATTCAGGGCCAGATGCTGCATGCCGGAGATGTCCAGAGCTGCATCAATTTCGTCCGTGGAGGGGATCCGTTGTTCATGGCGACAGGCTCGCCAAAGTCTGGTCAGAGCACCAGTTGCCATGTCGAACGCACCGTTGGTGCCGAGATGGATTTTCTGAGCGGTTTGAATCAGTTCAAACATGTCACCCCGGAGGGTCTGGGGGGCGTCAGCCGCCTTGCGGTTTAGCTCGGAAAACAGACTGTTTTCACGATAAATGCTCATCAAGGCCTCGGCAGCGTGGATGGCGTCGAGTGCTTTGCCGGCTGCTTCGATTTGTTCGGTGGGGCCCGGATTCATAATCACGGAGAAATCGCAGGCCATGGCTCGCGTTGTCAGGCGAACCGTAATCCCGGCCGAGGGCTGGGCTCTTGTTGAAGGCAGGATTCCTTCTGAGATCCGAGTGGGTTTCAGGGCAGAAAGCACCTGTCGTCGAGTTGTGGTGAGGCGAGGTTCGGACATTTCGACAGCATCCTCAGAGCAAGTCTGACTTTCAAGGCCGATCCGCTGTGTCATGAAAAGCCTGGCAGATCGTACAGATTTTCCAATACAAAACCGGAAAAGTCCGTAATGACGCGGGGACTTCAGGAGAAATGGCTTTTCGAAGATGGCTTGCGTTGCACAGAATTCAGGATCAACCCCGCTATAATGTGATGGGGAAGGTGCCCGGGAAGTTACATCTCCTCAGTGAGTTCACTGGCGACAAGGTCCTCCGATACCCTGATACAGATCATCGTTTTCGAATTCGTACCGTTTTTCGATTCAGACATTCCTAGACAAAGACTCATGTCCAAACAACCTGCTTCAAAAACGAATCTCAAGCCTCGCGTCTCTGGTGGAGTTCCCTGGTGGATTTGGGGGATCATGGCGGTCCTTGGAGGCGGAATCGTTTTCGCTTTGGTTCAGCGATCCATTCCGGAGGACCCGGCGACAATGTTTGAGCAGGCACTTGCTGCGGCGGAAAAATCAGATGGAAATGCTGTCAGGGTGGCTGCAGAAAAGCTGACGGAGTATCCGGAGTACTCAAAGAAGAAGAAATACCTGGATGGACTGCTGCTACTGGGAACTTCAAGGCCCCTGAAAGCAATTGAACTTCTGAAGGAGGCCTCCGAGGAACCTTCTATCCGGGCGCGATCGTTGTTGCTGCTGGGTTCTGCATATGCTCAGTCTGAGAAATATGACCAGGCTATTGAGACGTTTGAAAATGCGATTAAAGAGGATGAAGGTTCCAATGATGTGAGATTTCGGCTGGCCTCCATCTACAAAGAATTAATGGCATTCGATCAGGCAGTCTCTCAACTGGATATACTGATCAGTAAAGAGTTCAAGCTTTCGGAAACACTTAGAATGAGGGCTGACATTCGTGTCGACCAAAGAAAGTTTGCCGAGGCTGTTGAAGACTATGAGGCTGCGATTCGTGCGGACAAGAATAATCCGATCAACTCGTTGATTGCCGAGCGACTAATTCAGGGGTTCCTGAAACTTCAGAATCTCAAGAAAGCAGAAGAGTACGTAGGGTTGGCAGATCAATCTCCGGCCAAGGCTTTCCTTGAGGCAGAGAAGCTACTGCAGTCAGGTGATGTACAGAAAATTGCCGCTATTCTGGAGTCCCTTCGCACGAATGCCGCATTTGATCCTCGCACACATATCATCTATGGCAGAATGATGTTGCATGAGGTGACCTCCGAGAAGGCGGCTGAAGGGCTTGCCGGCCTTCAAACCGGTTTGCGGGTGGTGACCCGGAATGCGGAACTTTACAAAGTCGTCGTTGAGTTGGCTGGTGCTGCCGGAGATGAAAAGATGGCGTTAGCGGCTCAGCAGAATGTTGATCAACTGCAGGAGTTCGATAAGCAATTTGCCGATCAACTGGCTCTCGTTTCCGCAAGCCGATCTGGTTATGACGAGCGTTTGAAACTGGCCCAGCTTGCGCAGGAGATCGGGCTGAGTGATTTTGCGATGACTGTGTGTCAGTCGCTTTCCCGATCGTTTCCCGAAAGAACTTCGGACATTATGGCTTTTCAGGACAAGTTGTTTGCTGCACTTCCGCCCCTCGTCGCTTTGCCCTCCGCTGCTGCGCAGGGTGTTTCGGATCCGGCTCAACCGGCTGATGACGGAAAGCAGGCGTCGAATCCTCCTGCAGCGAATGGTCCAGCCGCACTGCCAGCCACTGAATCAACTCCGCCAACCGAGCCAAAGTAGACGGTTGTGGTCCTTCAGGAATCCGGAAAGCGAATTCTATCGGCCCATGTCCGGCGGTGTTGTGGGAAGCAGGTTTGGTTGATGTTGAGCGAGAATGAAGAATCAGCGGAAGAGAAAGTCTCTGAGCCACGCGATTTGAACACCCGAATCTTTTTGGGGTTCCTGGGTGTCATCGCCACGGTCTATGCGGTGATTCTTGTTTATCACGCGACAAATCCTCCGGAGGCTTCAGCAGAAAACAGTGGATTGCTGGAGCAGTGTCGTCAGATCTGTATGCAGTATGGCCTTCTCTCCACAGGTCATATTCGGAACGACGCAGAAGCCTATCTCCGAGCTGCTCAAAAGCGCCGATTGACCGACGGGCTTTCTGTGGTTCTTGCGGAGACCGCATTTGTTCCAGAGGCATCGCAATCACACTCGCTGCTTGAGAAAGCGGCTCCGAACTTTACGTTGCCAGATGTGAGTCGTGTGTCTCGGGAATTGAGTCAACTGGGGAAAGACCGCCCGATCGTGGTCGTTTTCTATCTGGGATATGGATGCAGTCATTGCGTCGCTCAACTGCTCGCTTTGGACAAAGACCAGCATTATTTTCGAGAACTGGATGCTGATATTGTCGCGATCAGCTCTGATACCAGTGATCACACCGCAGAAAAGTACAAGGAGTACGGTGAATTCCATTTTCCGGTGCTGGCCGATGTCGACTATGCAGTTTCAGCTCAGTGGGGCGTTTATCAGCCTGAAACCGAGGACAAGTCGGAGTTCATGAAGCACGGCACTTTTGTCGTCGATCGAAGCGGCAAGGTGGTCTGGGCTGCCGTTGGAAACGAGCCGTTCCTGGACAACAAGACGTTGTTGCACGTGATAGCGAAATCTCAGGGGTTGCTGCCGTAACATCGCGAGTTAAACAAACAAGCCCGGCATCCTGAGGATGACGGGCTGAATGAGTTGCCATGGTGCTCTTTGACCTGGCAATCGTTAGCTCCCTCAGACTTCAGATTTTGGGTTTGGAAGCTTCTTTCTTCCGCTGCATTTCCTGAGCTTGTCGACGGCGAGCTTCCTCTTCCGGAGCAAACTGAGGTCCGCGACGACCATCGCCGCCGTTCATCGCAGCGATTTCCATGTGCCCTTCTTTCCATTCCCAGCCGAGTGGTTCATTGAGTTCCATGGTCGCCAGAAACTCCCATGGAGTACCAGGATGCTCGTTGATTACACGATGCAGATACTCCAGTGCTTTGTCATGCATTCGCCGAACGTTAGCACCAGCGTCAATTGTCTCTGATGGCTCCAGCTTCCACTGATTGCTGTCTGATTTTTCGAACTTCTTTGGATTCGATTTCATTTCGGCCAGAACAGCATTGTACCCGAAGGCTCGAACTCGCATGGCCAGCACTCGGCCCATGGCCAGGTCGTAGCTGGCTCTCCAGCGATCCGAGTCCAATTTGTCACGATGTTTTTCGCCGGCTTCCAGAGCTGTGTGAACCCGCTCCAGGAAGTAGTCCAGAACAGCCAGCGGCTTCTGCGCTTCTGTGATTTGTTCACGCAGAACGTTGTCATTATTGGCCTGAAACGTTCGCTGAGGAATCGGCACGGGCTCTGTCACCGCCAGTTGAGCGGCCGCGATCAAAGATTGTTTTGCCAGATTGCCCTGAAGTTGTCGGCGGTACTCAGCTCCTGGTCGATAGTCCGGAGCATACTGACGCATAATCTGTGGATCCCACTGTTTGCGGGATGTGTCGTCGGCGATGAAAAAGATGCCACCGGTTTCGGCACACAATCGAGACAGCGTGTATGGACCGTAGCCAGACGACATCCGTTCGAGACCCTGAGAGTTAGCTGTCCAGAACGGAAGTTGCAAACCCTCTGGCAGCGGGCTTTCCGGCCCCTGATCCGCATCACCAATGTCTTCTTCGTACTCCGTTCCGTCGTCGCCTTTCCATTTCACATGGACGAAGCCCTTTTGACGACCAAAGGGAGATGTGTTGCCAATACAGAAGACTCTGACACCGTCACGGCTCAGGCGTTTAACAACTTCCTCGAGCACTGTGTAGTTTTCGCCAAAGTCATCACCTCGTTCGTCGGTGACGATGATCAGGATCATGTTGGCTCGCATTTTTTTTCGAACAGGTCCATAGACCTTCATCGCCTGATTAATTCCGGCGAACACGTTCTCCACGCCGGAGGTGTCACTCTTAATGGTCTTGATTGCTTTAGACAATTCGTTGATATCACTGGACGGTTCATCCAGCAGGACATGGATGTCTTTGCCATAACCAACAATGCCGGTTTTCAATGCATCCTTGGTGTCAATATCATCCATCAGGCCAAGTTGGCGGTAGACGTTCTCGAACCGTTCAATAATCTTTTCCCGGCGAGATTCGAGCGAAATTGATTCATCCAGTAACCAAACGGGAAGAGTCTTCCGCTGTCGAAGCGAGTTAGCAATTTCCAGGGTGATACGGTCAACGGCTCCATCAGTTCCACCGGCATGTTCCGTCGTACCAGTCAGATCGATGTTCTCCAACATCTCTGCTTCGCTGGGAGTTGATACTGTTTCGTTCAGCTGGATTTTGGGATTCACGACGGAGCTCTCGATCTGCTCGATCTCTTCTTCGTGATTATCAAGGCCACGATTCTGCGCGACTGCTGCCGACGGGCTGGCAATGTTCAGATCGCTCTTGGTACCAAGCGCATCCGACGGTTCAGTGTCGAGCACATACTCCACCTGAGCGATCTCTTCCATTTCGACGGTGGAAGTCAGATTGAATTCCGGCAACACAATTTCGGGCAGTGAAATCATCGCGACGATGATGATGACGCCAATATGAACCAGAAGGCTCACGCCCCAGGCTGGCATCGCATCGAACATTGACCAGACAGTGCTGCCGCTCTCTGGCACGGTCTCACTGGACGCGGATGTTGCTGAATTGGCGTGAATAGTGCTCACAAGCAAGCTCCGACAATGCGACGAATCTCAGGGTCTCCGACATTTGCAATCGGGACCCGGAACGGTTTCACGACACGATGATCCGGGATTTTTGCTCGTTCTGAACCAAAATCGCTCGAAAACACTCGCTGACACACATGTTCTCCAAGTATTCAGCCCGTTACAAGCGGAGAACCCGAGCAAAACCTGGAATCCTCTACTGTTCATATCGACAGTACGACCGTTTAAATCGTACTCTCCAGAACCCATAGAGCAAGTTTTTTTCAGGGTTCGAGATAGAACAGTGTCTCGCAAATGTCGGCGTGCTCACCCGTGAACGGGGCATTCTCGCGGAGCGATTGCGTTTCTGCCGTGCCGGTACCACACTGGAAGGCTCACGGTTTTCAGGTTTCTGGATGAAACGGTCAATACATGCGCGGCCCAGTGCTGGATCGAGAAGAGTACATCGAACAGGAGTATTTCTTTCGGGTTTACCGAGAGCGGCTCATGGAAAACGTACCGTCGCAGGAGATCCTGAAGACGATTTCTGAGGAGATCCTGGCGACAACACGACTCCCAATGGCAATCGACTTTATGAGGGCGGAGATCCTGCACAGTGGCAAGATCAGCACTGCCATGTTTCGACTGCCACACTACTTTGCTCCGTTCCAGGCGTTCGTGATCAGTCGTGCGGAAGAAGATGAGTCGCGATTTGAGCAACTGACGGCGTTGAAGATCCTGGAGAGTGAAGCACATTATCGGGCGTCTGGTGCTTCAATGCCGGGGCTGTTTATTTTTCAGTTTGAGTGCATTGCCCGCAATCGACTGGGATACAGCGAGGGATTAAAGGCGATGATATCGGACCCGCTTTACTCGGAAGAGTGGAGTCGCTGGATTGCTCGTCTGGCTGCTTCACTTGGTGAACGTGAACTTGCCGAAATCGTGTACGGAGCTTCACAACACTTTCAGAATCGACGCAACACCGCGCGAAGTCCGGCTGAGAAGGCCACTGCAAACACCGAAGAAGCATCTTCCGTCACCGCTCCTGCAGCATTATTCGGTGATCAGGAAGGGCGCATCGCGAAAGCCAATATTGGCCGTGATCCTCTTTACTTCTTTGCGGCTCTGCAGAGACAACTCAACTATCCAGCGGTGCCTCGTTCATCGCAGGCTGAGGCGGATGAAGACAAAAAGCTGCCCCCGTTTCTTGAGGCTCGTCTGAACAAGATTGAACAGCGACTCAAGATAAATGAAATGGAAGTCAAAGGAGGCCTCGACCTGACTCGCTTCTACAAGCAGCCGGATGGCGAAACGCCGAAGTTGAGTGATCTGCCGTAGGAAGACGGTACGATTGGTTCCGTTCGTTTTGTCGACTTCAGTCAGCATTATCGCTGGAATCTTCCGGCGAATGCTGGCTGATTCCAGCGTTACCACTGAACCGCAGCTCAGGTAGCAGGCCACTTGCGGCGTTCGGATGAACTCACGGCTCCGTCTTTGTATCCTTCGCATTCATCAGTTTGCTGGTGTCCTGTCTTTGCCGCTACGTTGTGGCCAGTTGCTGCAGCCGGCTGTGCAGGTTGTTTTTACTCTTGCCCCAGAATTTTGATCATGTCCAATCAGGTCGAAGCCAGCATTTATGACTATCCCAAGTACTATGATCTGTTGTTCGGGTCTGACGTCGCAGCCGAGTTTCGCTTTCTGAGAGCTTGTTTTGCGAAACATGCTGGTTGTGAAGTCAAACGAATTTTGAACCGGCCTGCGGGACTGGTCGTCTGTTGATTAAGCTGGGGCGAGCGGGCTATGAAGTTGGTGGGAACGACCTGAATCCCAAAGCTGTCGACTTCTGCAACGAACGCCTTCGCCGCTACGACCTTCCGGAAACTGTTGTTGTTGGTGACATGTCGAACTTTAAAGTCAAAAGAAGTTTGACGCGGCGTTCAACATGATCAATTCGTTTCGACATCTGGCAACCGAAAAGCAAGCTGTTGGTCATTTGGAGTGCATGGCGAACGGAATGACCAAAGGCGGTTTGTACGTGCTGGGCATTCATCTGGAACCCACCGCTTGTCCGGCCATGCAGGAAGAAGGCTGGTCGGCTCGACGAGGCAACCTGGTTGTGAACTCGTACATGTGGTCCAAAGGGATTGATCGCAAAACACGACTTGAGCATCTCGGTCTGCACGTTGATGTGTTTACTCCCACAAAGCGTATGCGCATTGTGGATCACATGGAGTATCGCACTTACAACCAAAGTCAGTTTATGTCGCTGCTGAAAAAGGTTCCCAAACTGGAGATTGCAGAGACATACGATTTTTCATACGACATTCGCAATCCGCACGTAGTCTCCGGAACCACAGAAGATGTCGTGTACATCCTGCGGAAGAAGTAAGAACGGTCCGGAAAACGCTCGACGTTTTATTCGCTAATTCTCTTTTGGAAAGTTGAAGTCTTATGAACAGTATTGCCCTTCTGACATCGGCTCTGGAATCATCAAAGAAGATGCTGGCGTGGATTGTTTCAGATTTCTCTGACGCTGATCTTCTCGTACGTCCAGTGCCGGAGGCCAATCACATGGCATGGCAACTCGGGCATCTGATCACTGCCGAACGACACATCGTTCAGGAGCAGCTGCCGAACGCGAAGTTTGCGAATTTGCCTGTAGGATTTGAAGCGGCTCATTCGAAGGAATCCGCTTCCTCCGACAATGCTGCCGGGTTTTACACAGTGGCAGAGTACCTGGAACAGCTGGAGGCAACTCGTGCTGTGACCATTGCCGAGTTGCAGAAGCTGACCGAAGCAGATCTGGATCGACCAACGCTCGGGAACCTTGCGAACTTCTGCCCAACGCTGGGCAATACGTTTGGCCTGCTGTGTGATCATATCATGATGCACCTGGGTCAGGGTACCGTGGTCCGACGCAAACTTGGCAAGCCGGTTTTGTTTTAGTTTCGGGTAACGACCGTATGGCCAGAAATGAAGCCGACCGTGAAGACCTGATTCGTGAAGCGGTCGCGTTGACGGAACGAGTCGAGTTGTTCGTGCCTGGTTTCCAAGAACTGATCACGATCGGATTTCGCAGCAATGGTGCGATGAGCATTTTTGTGGGGCAGGATCCGGTCTATCAGTTTGATCCATCGGGGCGTCTTCGCCGGGCTTTTGTGGGCGGTTTTCTGTTTCGCAGTCAGCATTCGGGACTTGCGAGGTTGCAGCGAGTTCGTGCCGAGTCTGAAGTGCAATTGCTTCGTTACGATCTGTCGCTGCCGGAATGCTCGGCCTTCCGACAAGCGATGACAGCGACCTTACGTTGTATTTTGTTGCAACTTCAGGACAAGGCTGTTCGAGTAGAGCGTTGTGTGCCAGAAACTGCGGATCTTGCACCTCAATTAGCGACATCAATCGGCGCTGTTCTGAATGCTGACAACTGGTTGTCACAGGAGATTCGCAAGCGGAGTCGTTGAGGCCGCTGAGAGCTTCGAATCGAAAAGTTGGCTTCGCGGAGCGTTCCCGTCTTCGATCAGTCGCATTTTCTGGATTAAGTTGACTTCTGGCGGTCTTTTCAAGAAGTCCGATTGCTCGCCATTGGATCGTCCTGCATACTTGCCTGAGTCACGTCTCCAAAATGTGCTGTGAAATGAGTGACTGTGCTTCCTGTTTGAGGTCAGGCTGATGCTTACCCCACAATTCCTGATCAGTCGTCGGCGGTTGCTGGGAGCTTCAGCTGCTGGAGTTGTGGCTTCAGGGTTGCCGGTGCAGCGCCCCGTAGCCGCATCAGAATCCGCGACTCGTGCGAAGTCAGTCATTTTGGTTTTGTTGAGCGGTGGTCCCAGCCAGCTCGACACGTTCGATCCAAAACCCGACGCCCCTGCAGAAGTGCGAGGAGAGTTTTCCTCCGTATCAACGTCAATTCCTGGCGTGAGTCTTTGCGAACACTTGCCTCTGCTGGCGGCTCGACTTCAGCACTGGGCGATTTTGAGAACTCTGGCTCACCCGGAGCACAATCATCTGCTCGCGACTCATGTGGCATTGACCGGTCGGCCGACGCCAATTCCCCGAGGCGGCAGCGATCTGGATCGAGTCGAATCTCGAAACGACTTTCCGAACTTCGCGTCTGCGCTGGATTTTCTGAAACCTCGCCGAGATGGAATTCCAACTGGAGTGTCTCTGCCGAACTACTTTATCGAAGGCCCGCTGACATGGCCGGGGCAGCATGCTGGGTTCCTGGGGACTCGCCACGATCCATGGCAGATCAATCATGATCCCAATGATGCGGCGTTTCGAGTCGACTCATTGTCGCTGCCAACAGATCTCAGTGATCAACGATTGGTTTCCCGCCGAAGGTTGTTGGATGGCTTGAATCAGGCTGATCCTCGGAACTCGGCGGATGTGCGTCTGCGAGCATTCTCTGAACAACAGGACGTTGCGTTTTCATTGCTGACGTCCGCGAAAGTCGCTGAAGCGTTTCGAATCGATCAGGAATCCGACGGAACTCGCAACCGATACGGGCGTCATAAGTTTGGTCAGTCGTTGTTGCTTTCACGCCGATTGGTCGAGGCGGGTGTTCCTGTCATTCAGGCTGCGATGGGAATTGTGCAGACATGGGATACTCATGTCGACAACTGGGGACGTCTGAAGACATCGCTCTTGCCAGCACTTGATCAGGGTTTGGCTGCATTGATTGATGATCTGGCTTCAACCGGAACGCTGGATCAGACGATGGTGATCGTCATGGGAGAATTCGGCCGGACACCGCGCGTGTCGATTCTGCCCGGGCAAACTGTTCCCGGTCGCGACCATTGGGCTCATGCATATTCGGCGTTGTTTGCTGGCGGTGGTGTTCGAGGCGGTCAGGCAATTGGTGAGACCGATGCGATTGCCGCCTATCCTGTGTCGCGATCGTGGAGCCCTGCGGACGTCGGGACGACGGTCTTCGATTCGCTCGGAGTTTCTCACGATGCTCAGGTGATTGATCCGCTGGGCCGTCCGAATCATTTGCTGAACGGTGAAGTTATAACGCCACTCTTCACAGGAAACGCGACTTGATAACGCGTGGCTTCTGAGGCGTGAAGTCACTCTTTGGACTGCTGCAGCCCGCTGCAGCTTTTCGTTCCACAGCCTGCTGTGGAACAACCTTTCTGCAGTCTGACGAGCTTTCAAATCGGGTGGTTTGGCAGCAGGCTGCCAGCACCAAAGCGGCAGCAGGCTGCCGCAGTCCAAGGGGACAGGTCGTTTCGCTATGGTCGGGAGTAATGGAACTCTAAACTCGCCGTGTTGGACGTTTCTGAATGGTCGCGATAGCATCCGCAGTAATCTTTCGGGCCACATCGCTCATCGGTTTCTGACGGTCTGTGTGTTTTGCAGCGTTGAGACGGCGTGTTGCGTTGTGAGTCGCACAGATGCTCGTCCGACAAACCGCAGTCAACCAAGAGATTACCTCGTCGATGAACCGTCCTCTGACTTCTGAACTGATCGCTCAACTGCAATCCGGCCAAACGACTTCACGACAGCTTGTGGAAAACAGCCTGCGTCGGATTTCTGAGCTGAACGGTGTCCTGAATGCGTTTGTCAGCATTGACGCGGAAGGTGCTTTGGCGAAGGCAGACGAGATCGATCAGCGACGTCAAGCAGGAAAGCCGGTTGGCCGTCTGGCCGGTTTGCCGGTGGCTGTGAAAGACAATATGTGCACGATTGGACTGCCAACGTCCTGCGGCAGTCGGATGCTGAAAGATTTTCGAGCACCCTATGATGCTCATGTCATTCAGCGAATCGTGGCTGAAGATGGCGTCATGATTGGCAAGCTCAATCAGGATGAGTTCGCTATGGGCTCGTCGACGGAGACGTCGATTTACGGCCCCACAAGAAATCCATGGAACGCTGACTACACTGCAGGCGGTTCAAGCGGTGGATCGGCCGTGGCTGTCGCCAGCGGCATGGTTCCGCTGGCTCTGGGATCTGATACGGGTGGTTCAATTCGTCAGCCAGCCAGCTTCTGCGGCGTTGTGGGAATGAAGCCGACATATGGTCGAGTTTCCCGTTACGGACTGGTCGCCTTCGCAAGTTCACTGGATCAAATCGGTCCTTTGGCTGGAGACGCGTGGGGAGCGACGTTGCTGCTGGAATGCATCGCTGGGTATGACAAACGTGATTCAACATCGCTGAACGTCGAGCGACCAGACTGGTTGAGTCAACTGGATTCGTCACTCCAAGGTCTTCGTATCGGCATTGCGGATGAGTATTTCGTGGAAGGCCTTGATGCGGAAGTTGAGCAGAGTGTTCGCGAAGCCATCCGAGTTTTTGAAGCGGCCGGGGCGGAAGTCGTTCCGGTGTCTTTGCCTCATTCCAAGTATGCCGTTGCGACGTACTATCTAGTCGCCTGTAGCGAAGCTTCGAGCAACCTCGCTCGCTATGACGGGATTCATTACGGTCATCGCGCTGAGAAGTTTTCAGATCTCGTCGATTTGTACAGCCAGAGCCGCGGCGAGGGTTTTGGCACCGAAGTGAAACGCCGCATCATGCTGGGAACGTATGCTCTGTCTGCAGGCTATTATGATGCGTACTACCTGAAAGCCTTGAAAGTTCGCCGCAGAATTCGCGAGGACTTTGACAAGGCCTTTGCATCGGTCGACGTGATTGCCGGACCAGTTTCTCCCACAGCTGCGTTTCGACTGGGTGAAAAGCTCGACGATCCGTTGGCGATGTATCTGAACGATATTTACACCATCAGCACGAACCTGGCCGGTCTTCCAGGAATTTCGATTCCGTGTGGGCTGACAAAGACAAGGCTGCCAATCGGCCTGCAACTCCAGGCCCCTGCTTTGGAAGAAGCCCGACTACTGCGCTTTGCCCATCAATACCAGCAGGCGACTCAGTGGCATCGCGAACAGCCATAGCCTGGGCTGTCGCTTGATCGTCCCCAAGTCTGGCGAGTGGCAGGGCGTCAGCCCTCCGATGTTGAGCTTTGAATCGCAGGTTGACCACAGAAGTCACGGAGATTACAGAGGAAGCACAGGGGTTTGAACGCAGAGTTCGCAGAGGCACGCAGAGGTTAGCAGTCAGTAATTTCCTCTGCGTTCAACTTGTTTCCTGTCCGCCCCTGCGATTTTCCTCCGTGGTCTCTGTGACCTCTGTGGTGAATCCATTCCGCGCAATGCGAGCGGACACGGAAGGCTGACACCCTGCCGCTGCGCCGAGGCAGTTCTTTTGACAAAGTCGTGCAAAACGTTGCGACCCGTGCAATTGGTCACGCATGAGGCGGTATCGCTCGAGAACGATTTGGTTGAGGTGGACCGTCCCGAAGGCATCTTGAATGTCAAGCCACGATTTCTGCGCTTTCATCGCCAGGTAATAGATTAAAGTCGATACCACCGTCCACTCGGCCCTGCTGGCACAAGCGGATTTTCGGCAGTCTCTCGTTGATTGCTACATCCCGCAGGTCGTGCCTGTGTGATGCGTTTTCGAAACGTCGGTTGAGTTTTTGCAACAGCCGACAAAAGTTGAAGTGGTAGTGTTGCCGGGGTGCTGGCACGGATGACCGTTATTCTTGCGCCCTGAAGTGGCTGTCGCCCTGGCTCTCGCGGCGACAGTTCTTCTTAGTTGAGTCATTCAAAGAGTTCTGCCTTGAATTCACTTTGAATTCGTAAGGGCATCGCTCTCGTGCGTTGCTGCGCGCGGCGAGTGGGTAAAAATTATCTGGTCTGGATCATCATCGTGGACACGGAACGACTAAAAACCGACTTACTCGCGCTGGGGCTGCTGGCTCTGGTCGTGTTCGTTGGTTTAAGCTTTCTGAGCTACGACCCGGCTGATCCTCCGTCGACTCTGGTCTTCCCTGCTCGGGCAGCGCCAACCAACATCTGTGGTGAAGTTGAAAGCGTGGTCGCATTTCATTCTCGCCAATGGATGGGCTTTGGAGTCTGGATTGTTCTCGCGACATTAATCTCGTGGGACCTCAAACTGCACGGGAGCAGGCCTGTCGGACGGCTCCCACATTGATGGGTATCTTCTGCCCGTCGTTTCGTCCTGCGCTGTTGCATTTGTTCGCTCCGGGATTTCTTCCGGGTCGACGTATGGAAGTGGCGGGCAGATTGGTGCATGGACCGGGCTTGTTCTCCAGAAGAAGTTTTCTGCCGTCGGTGTGATGATCTTTGCGGAAAGCTCGGCTGGAATCCTGCTGACGCCTCTTTCAGATATCCTTCAGCCGGCCTTGCGTCTTGCAGTATTGCCTGCGAGTGCCATCGCGCGCTGGAGCGATGTTCAGCGGGCTGGCGAAAGTTCGAAGTCCGGAAGAATACGAACTGCGCAAGGCTGCTGCGGAGACGCCTGCCACGATTCCGTTTGTCGCTCCTCAGCCAACGGCGCCTCAGGCTAAGCTTGAAGACGACGCTGAGCCGATTTCGGCTGACGCCGACGGTCGATCGATTCGCATCAATCCACCTGCTGCACTTTCGCTGCATAATCCGGAAGGACTCGCGGTTTCTGATCGTCGAGGTTTCTCGCTTCCAGATGTGACACTACAAGGAATCGGAAGAGTTCCCGTACGAACTGCTCGCCAAGAAGGCAAGAGTCGCAGCAACGACTCTGGAGAAAGCGTTCGAAGAGTTCGGCCTGAATGTCAAGGTTGCAGAGATCGATACCGGTCCGGTGGTGACTCAGTTCGAGCTGGAGCTGGAACGAGGTTTGCGCCTGAACAAAGTGACGGCTTTGGAAGATGACCTCGCCATCGCGTTGAGAGTTCCCTCCGTTCGCGTCGTGGCGCCGATTCCGGGGAAGAATACGGTCGGTGTTGAAGTTCCGAACGATAAGCAGGTCATGGTGCGGATGCGGGAACTGCTGCAGGTTTCGCGTTCGACCTGGGACGATCTGCGTCTGCCGTTGTTCCTTGGCAAAGACGTGGTGGTCGTCCGCTTGTTGTCGATATGGCCAAGATGCCGCATCTGTTGATTGCTGGTCGGACAGGGACCGGAAAGAGCGTGTGTTTGAATACCCTGATTCTGTCGTTGCTGATGACCAGAACTCCGGACGAAGTGCATGCTGATGATCGACCCGAAAATGGTCGAACTGAGTCCGTACAAGAAGATTCCGCACCTCATGCATCCGGTCATCACGGACATGAAGAAGGCCGAAGCGGTACTGGCCTGGGCTGTCGATAAAATGGAAGAACGCTACGACCTGCTCGCGCGGGTTGGTGTGCGGCATCTGGACAGCTACAACAAGCTTGGCAAACCCGAGATTCTGGAGCGCCTTGGGCTGAAGGAAACTGATCCTGATGCCGCAGCGGTTCCTGATCGCATGCCGTTTATTGTGATCATCGCGGACGAAATGGCCGACTTGATGATGACCTCGGGCAAGGAAGTCGAGGCACACATTATTCGCCTGGCCCAGAAGTCCCGAGCGGTCGGGATTCATCTGGTCCTGGCGACTCAGAAACCAACCGTCGACGTCATCACCGGTCTGATCAAGTCCAACTTGCCTGCTCGAATTTCATTCCAGGTGGCCAGCAAGATGGACAGCCGCGTGGTTCTCGACGAAGGTGGTGCTGAGCGACTGCTGGGCAGTGGAGATATGTTGTACCTTGCTCCTTCGACCAGTCATCTGACACGTGCACAGGGCACGTACGTCAGTGATGAAGAAATCAGCGCAGTAATCGACTTCTTCAGTGACGTCGAACCTGAATACAGTCCGGAACTTACGAAGCTGACGGCCGCTGCGGCTGCAGCAGCATCTGCTGGCGGTGCGTCCGGTGAAGGTGGAACTCGTATTCATGATGACCTCTACGACCAGGCCGTAGAAGTGGTGATTCGGGAGGGCCGTGGCAGCGTTTCGCTTCTGCAGCGAGCATTGGGCATTGGCTACGGTCGAGCGGCTCGCATGATTGATTACATGGCCGAGGATGGCGTTGTCGGCGATTACAACGGTGCTCAGGCTCGCGAAGTCATTTGCTCGATTGATGAGTGGGAAAGCCGCAAAGCAGAGCGGGATGATTAAAATCTCCGCAAACGCGGGCTTTTGTCGCGTAGTTTAAAGTGGATCGGTGACACTTCGTAGATTGAGCAATTTTGGTTAGAGTGTTGCTTTGTGCCAGGTTGAGTTGCTGATCTGGCGCGAATCTTCACTGTGCTCAATCCGGCCGTTGCTTCATCCGATCGACTATGAAAACACACCTCCTCCTGCTCACGCTTGTTCCCGGGCTGCTGCATTCTTTCGCTATGGCTCAGGAAAATCCCGCGGCTCCTGTGCCGCTGATTTTTGATACCGATATCGGCAATGATTGTGATGACGTGCTGGCCATGGGTGTCATTCATTCTTTGCAGAGTCGAGGCTTGTGCCAATTGCTGGCGGTTACGATTACAAAGGACCATGACCAGTGTGCTCCTTTTGTGGATGCGATCAATACGTTCTATGGTCGAGGCGACATTCCAATCGGTGTTTGTCGCAGCGGGATCACTCCTCAACAGAGTCGCTTCACGGGATTGGCGATTGAGAAGAACGGTGACGCAGAACGCTATCCGCATGATCTTCGTTCGGGAAAGGATGCTTCGGATGCGGTCAAGGTTCTGCGACAGGTCCTCGCATCTCAGGCCGACGGAAGTGTGGTGATTGCTCAGGTGGGCTTTTCGACGAATCTGGCCAACTTGCTCAAGTCGCCTGCAGATGACATCAGTCCGTTGACTGGTCGTGAACTGGCGATCAAAAAGGTGAAGCTGGTTTCCGCGATGGCGGGCGCGTTTGCACCAGTTAATGGTCAGCCTCATCCGGAATACAATGTTACGGAGGATGTTGCCTCTGCGAAGGCTCTGGCTACCGAATGGCCAACAGCGATCGTTTATAGTGGCTTTGAAATTGGACTGGCGATTCCTTATCCGGCGTCCAGCATTCTCAGTGACTATCAGTATGTGCCTCATCATCCGTTGAAAGAGTCATACGTGTTGTATGAGCCGCCACCGCACAATCGTCCGACCTGGGACCTGACCAGTGTGTTGTATGGAGTGTTGCCGGATCGCAATTACTTCGGCATTTCGCCCAAGGGTTCTGTATCGGTGGATGACAAGGGATTCACGACGTTTACTCCGTCAGAAAATGGGTTGCATCGCTATTTGACGCTGACCCCGGAACAGCAGATTAGGGCCACGGAAGCGTTGATCCAACTATCGAGCGAACCGCCGCATCATGTTCCGCCTTTCAAGCAAGATTCGAAATAGGCTGGAGGGGTGCCGGTCCGTTCTATTAAGACATCTGCGTAATGCGGGCATAACGACCTCATGTCAAAACCTGCGAGAATTATCGTCGTTGGTTCGATCAACATGGATCTGGTCTTTCGCACACACCAGCTTCCTCGACCCGGAGAGACGCGAACTGGCCACAGTTTTCAACAAGTGCCCGGCGGGAAAGGAGCCAATCAGGCCGTCGCTGCGGCTCGACTGGGGGCTCAGGTTTCGATGGTCGGGCGAATTGGTGACGACAGTTTTGGCCGAACGCTGATTGAAGGTTTAAACAAGGAAGGCATCGATACGAGTTTTGTGAAGGTGACGCCGAATTGTTCGAGCGGGCTTGCGCTGATTGCTGTCGAAGACAGCGGGCAGAACTCCATAACCGTGATTCCCGGAGCCAATGGATTCGTCACGCCAGACGATGTGATGGCTGCGGAAGAGTTGTTTCCGAAGGCCAATGTTCTGCTCCTTCAGTTTGAGATCCCCTTGCCTGCAGTTCAGAAAGCCGTCGAGCTGGCTCATCGCTATGGCGTGAAGATTATTCTGGATCCAGCACCGTCGGTGAGTACTGTTCCTGTTGATCTCCTGCAGGTTGATGTAATTTGCCCGAACGAAACGGAGGCCGAGTCACTGTCCGGGCAGGTCGTAGATTCGATCGAGGCGGCAATGTCTGCTGTTCGACAATTGGGCAGTCCTGGTCCGCAAATCAGTCTCATTACGTTGGGATCTTTGGGTGCGGTCGTATATGACGGGAAGACCGTGGAGCACGTGCCGCCGTTTGATGTGAAGGCGGTCGACACGACGGCCGCGGGTGATGCCTTCGCTGCGGCCTTTGGAATTGCCCTGGCGGAACAGATGTCCGTTTCTGAGGCCACTTGTTTTGCGGCCGCAGCGGGTGCTCTGGCGACAACTCAACATGGTGCGCAGCCAGCGATGCCCACGCGAGTTGCGGTTGAGGCCCTTCTGCGAAGCAGGTGAGCATTCGGTGCGGAAACCGATGGCTAGTTCTTATCTGCTGCCACAGGCCTGACAGTCTTTTGCTCACGAAATAATGTTTGCAGCTTATGCTTGCGAATGCGGAATGCTGTTCCATGATTGCGAGCCGAACCGTCTGGACGAAGATGCATCCGAAGCTCAACGATGATGTCGCCACTGGCCGTCAGTTGGAGCAATCGTTTCGCGGATGGCTCCTGACACCACGTCACGGTCTTGTACCAGAACTCTTCATCCGCCCCCTGCCCTCTTGATTCTGCGCTGACGAAGACGGAATGAGCATGTTTCTCCTGAAGTCGTTGTTCAAGGACTTCCAGGCTCCAGCGAGCGATTGGCAGCTCGTTGCGATGAAGTTCCAGCACCTCGCTCTGCTCTTTCACTACGAGCTTGAGGTTGGCTTCGTTTTTGCGACTGGTGACTGAAAGGTACCACGCCTGCCGTCCGTTGGGATCTTTGTAGCCGTATAGCTGAATGCGTTCCGCCGTTGTCAGACTATCCAGCCATTCGGGCTCTTTCAGGAACAGATTCATTTTGTCCTGATCGTCGAATTCGGTTTCTGAGTCGCGATAGGCCTTGATCTCCATGCCCTGAAAATCACCGCGTGGAGAATTGTTTTCCGGGATCTCCAGCAGAGTTTCGAGCGTATACCCTACACCAGTGTCACCCGGGCGGAGCGTTTTCACAAAGCCACGAGCAGACACCTTGTCGAACTGAACAAGGAACTCCTGCAGAATTGCTTTGTGTGACCTGGTGACTGAAGATGGGGCCTGTTGTCCGATGACGCTCTGCACTGACGTCAGTACTAAGAACAGCCCTAGCAAGTACTTGCAGGATGCGTCCGTCAAGAGTTGTAGCCTTCCATTTCCTTGGGACTGTTTCCGGCAAACCAAATCTGCAACGTCCGGCCCCGATTGTCGAGGAATTATTTTGCAGCCAGTTCCTCTACTCGCCTCAGAATCATTTCCTGCAGCACAAAACAAACCAGGAAATGAACAGGAATCAGGAAGCACGGGACGACGTATTGAAAGAAGTCGTCCACAGCGCCGCCAACGCCTCGAAAAACCATCGCGAGTGTAGCGACGAGCATACCACCCATAAACGGAAAGATGATGCAACACACAGCAAAGGCGACGAGCATGCCACCATGCCGAAACCACACAGAAAACAAAACGCCCACATGAAGTGTGACCACAGCCCAGCTTAATGAGGCCCAGAACCAGGGTTCCCTTATCAAGTCAGCAACGTCTTCATCAAATCCGGGTTCGACGGCCAGCATCCAGAAGAATCCCAGCGTGAAACAGACGACTCCCGGGATTGCAAATGGCAGCACGCCAACCGCCATGCGCCGCAACAAACGGGCTCGCGACATTGGCAGCATGCAAAGCGAGATCAATGTCTGTTCGAAGATCTCCTTGTTGAAAAGGAATCCGAAAACTCGCCCCATCGCCAAAACTAAACCTGCGACACCAACGAACATCGTCGTTCCGGCATAGGCCTCGGCAGGGGCCATATCGTCGATCGCGATCGAAATAGTCAGGATGACTGAAACCGAAATCAAGGGAAGAAAAATCAGCCAAACGATAAACCAAAGAAGCCCTCCGCCGACGAACTGCCAGGACTTCCATTCAAGGGCATTTGGCCAGGACCTTCGAGGCGGCAGCTTTCGGCTTTGCGAGAGTACACCGCGACCTGTGGCCACGGTCGCAACAGCCCCTTGTGCTATCGCAGCTTCATTAAATCGCTCAAATAATTGGTGACTGATTGCAAAGAAAAGACAGCCTACAATCAGATGAAATGTCATTTGGGGATGCCAGATCGCGTCGCCTCGTTCAAACATCAGATACGAACCTGATGCCTGCCACATGGTTCGTTCCCTCCAGTTTCCGCTGAGCCATGCCAGATCATCAGATAGTCCTGGCAGCCCCCATTCATCGCACCCCAATGAGATCAGAAACGGCAGCACGTGGCCAAATTCCAAAGTCAGCCAAACCAGAAATGTAGACGTGACGGCTCGTGAATTATTTCGAGTAACGGTGCTGCAGAAGAGTCCGGCCTGACTCAGGCAAAATGCATAACAGATCAGCCCCAGCAGACTGGCGAAAATCTGTTCTCGAACAACACCACCCAAAGTCACCGCCAACATCAGAAAAGGGGCGGCAATCAGAATCAACAGAATTACAACGGCCAGCCGCGGCAGTGATTTTCCCAGCAGCAGAGTCACATCGCGAACTCCGGTCATTCGCAAGAGCGGCAGAGTTTCCTCTTCTTTTTCTTCCGTGATCGCTACCGCAAAATACAATACTCCCAGCAGCGTCAAGCACCAATAACAGCATTGAACAACATTGCCGATCAGTGTCAGTCCGGCCGCTCCGAATCGTGCTGTTTCTACAACCTGCAGAAACAGCAGAAACAGCATCATGACGACCATTCCACCACGTACCATGTGGTGAGACAGCAGGCGTGATTCCTGCCGAATGCTGCGGGTCAGAAAGGCAGAGGTCTGCGACAACATCAACTGGCTCGCTCGGGAAAATCAGAAGCTCCCGTCGACGGAGCGACGGGTGTACCGAACCCCCGTCGCACCGTCGACGGGAATTCTTCAATCATGACAAGGCCGCCTGAATTACTTCTCCATGCACATCTGTCAGTCGGAAGTGACGGCCCTGATACTTGTACGTGAGTTTCTTATGGTCAACTCCGGCCAGATGCAGCAGTGTGGCGTTGAGATCATGAACGTGAACCGGATCGCGAACGATGTTGTAGCTGAAGTCATCTGTCTCACCGATCGCCGTTCCCGGTTTGATGCCGGCCCCCGTCATCCAGATCGTAAAGCATCGTGGATGATGATCACGTCCATAATCATCGGGAGTCATTTTGCCCTGACAGTAAACGGCACGGCCAAATTCTCCGCCCCAGACCACCAGCGTGTCCTGCAGCAGGCCTCGTTGCTTCAGATCAAGAACCAAAGCGGCCGTCGGTTGGTCTGTCAATTTGCATTGAGCCGTAATATTTCTCGGAAGTTCCAGATGCTGATCCCAGCCGCGATGAAACATCTGCACAAATCGAACGCCTCGCTCACACAATCGACGCGCCATCAGGCAATTCCACGCGAACGTTCCGGGCTTTTGAGCATCTTCGCCGTACAGATCAAATGTACTGGCCGGTTCATTAGACAAGTCCGTGAGTTCCGGCACCGACGTTTGCATGCTGTAAGCCATCTCGTATTGAGCGATGCGAGTTGCAATCTCCGGATCGCCGGATTCATTTAACTTCAGGGCATTCATCGCCGCCAGATCATCCAGCATTCCTCGACGAACGGAGCTGCTGATTCCGGGCGGGTTGGAAAGATAAAGGACTGGGTCGCCCATCGAACGAAACTTGACGCCGGCATAGCGAGTCGGCAGAAATCCGCTTCCCCACAGTCGATCGTACAGAGGTTGATCGCCCGACCCGGAGATCATCGCCACGAAGGCTGGCAGATCACTGTTCTCGCTGCCCAGCCCATAGGACAGCCATGACCCAAGACTTGGGCGACCCGCTTGCTGAGCACCTGTCTGCACAAAGGTGATCGCGGGGTCGTGGTTGATCGCTTCTGTGTGCATCGTCTTGATAAAGCACAGGTCATCCGCAATCTTCGCTGTGTGAGGCAACAGTTCGCTCAGCCACGCCCCCGATGCCCCGTGTTGCTTGAACTTGAATTTTGTTGGAGCAATCGGAAAACTCTTTTGGCTGCTGGTCATTCCCGTCAAACGCTGGCCCTGACGCACGGAATCTGGCAACTCCTGACCTCGCATCGATTCCAGTGCTGGTTTGTGCTCGAATAGATCCAGTTGTGACGGAGCACCCGACTGAAACATGTAGATGATGCGTTTCGCTTTCACGGGCAGGTCCGGGAAGCCGCTGAGTCCAGGAGTTCCTGCAGGCACGTCGGCCGCCTTTGACTCCTGCAGCAGCCCTGCCAGAGCCGCCAGGCCCAGCGCTTGAGATCCTCGCGCAAAAAAGTGACGACGGTTCTCGGCAAAGAGGTGATCATTGAACATCGTCATGAGCAGACTCCCTATTCTTTCGTCACCACTTCATCAAGATTCAGAATCAGACTCATTACAGTTGTAAGTGCAGCCATTTTCGCGGGATTCAGGTCTGCATTGACTGCGAATTCCCCCGAATGAATCAGCAACTGCGCTGCTTCCGGATCATGCTCATACGCGTTCAGATTGCGTTCGTAAGATCGCTGCAGAATAGCAAGCTCTTCCGGCCGTGGTTCCCGAGCTGTCGCCATCACGAAGGCTCGGGAAATCTGTTTGGCCGGATCGTCCCCGCATTCCGTCATCATCCGCTGTGCGAAGACTCGCGCGGCCTCCACGAAAGTGACGTCGTTCATCAGAGCCAGTGCCTGTAACGGAGTATTCGTGCGCGATCTTTGCACGACGCAGGCCTCACGGCTTGAGGCGTCCAGCGTCACCATTGTTGGCGGCGCGACGGTACGTTTCCAGAACGAATACAGACTGCGTCGATACAAATCCGGGCCGTGTGACTGCGGATAATCAGTGATCGTCGCGATTTCTTTCCACAGTCCGTCCGGCTGATAAGGATTGACCGATGGGCCGCCCAATTGTTCGTTCAGCAATCCGCTGAGAAACAACGCCTGATCGCGAATCGCCTCGGCAGGAAGTCGCCGCCGTGGACCTCGAGCCAGCAGGCGATTCTCGGGATCGATTCGCAGCAGTTCTGAAGAGACTCCCGACGACTGGCGATAAGTCGCACTCATCACGATCAGCTTGTGCATCGCCTTCATGTTCCAGCCTGACTCAACGAATTCCACCGCAAGCCAGTCCAGCAGTTCCGGATGACTTGGCCGATCTCCCTGAGAACCAAAGTCCTCAGTGGTGCGGATCAGCCCCTGTCCAAAATATTTTTGCCAGATGCGGTTCACGGCCACACGAGCCGTCAGTGGATGTTGAGGATTCGCCAGCCAGCGCGCAAAGCCCAGGCGATTGTTGGGAGTATTCTCCGGGATCGGCGGAAAGACGGCTGGAACGCCGGGTTGAACTTCTTCGCCCGGATTATCGTACTGTCCTCGGATCAGCACGTGGGCTTTTCGTGGAGTCGCCATTTCTTCCATCACCATCACGGTCGGCAGGTTTTCTTCAAACATGCGTCGCTCGTGTTGCAGTTTCCGAAGACTGAGGTGTGGTTCGCGGATCTCTGCCGAAGCATGATGACGAATGAAATACTGAGTCAGTTTCTTCTGTTGTGCGGCCGTTCGATTCTCTGTCTTGAGCCGAAGAATGTCTGAGATGCGTTGAGCCACTGCGATGAGTTCCGCTTCACTCGCGGAGACATCGCGGTTGTAAATTCGAACATCGTCGATCGCTCCGGTGAAAGGCAGCGCCCCGCCACCAATTCGCAAAGTCTCCAGCGGCAGTGCAAACGTCTGGTTGATGCGGTCCAAGGTAATGTTCATCTCGAACGGCTGGCCGTTGACATAAACCTGCACGCCGCGAGCAACTCGAGAACCATCATAGGTCATCGTGACGTGACACCACTCATTCAACGGCAATTGTTGTCGACCTTCCAGTCGAATGGCATCGTCGAGCCAGCGATTGATCAGATTGACCTGCAGCAGACCATCACGCAGCTGCAGGGAGTAGCCTGCTCCTTCTTCCACCGGTGTCATTCGCGAAATCACCGTCCCATTGGCCTCCTCCACTCGAAGCCACAAGGCGATGGAAAACTTATCCATGTAACCGAACGATGCCGTATCGCCCGCATTCACGAAGCTGCCATTCTGAAACTTGATCGAATGACCAACCGCGCCAAGGGAATAGGGGCTGGAAGTGACGTCGAACACGCTATCCATTTTGCGTGCCTGATCGTAGAGACTCAGGTCAAATGGCATGTGGTTGACCAGTCCGTCGGTCACGGACCAGTCGATCTCGGAAGCAGCAGCAACGCTCTGTTCCCAGTCGCGTTGTGTTTCGGTCAGCGTGGCGTCGAGTTCACGAATTCGAGATTCCGTCGCTTGAATCTGCAGGTCCAGTTCACGCAGCCTTTCTTCTTCGAAAGGCCGAGGTGCACGAATCATGGGAGGCGAGTTGCCTTCCTTGAGGGCTCGTCCACTTTCCGGCACGTTGTTGAAGTAAGCGAAGACTTTGTAAAACTCCGTCTGTCGGATGGGATCGTATTTGTGATCATGGCATCGCGCGCAACCCATGGTCAGGCCAAGCCAGACAGTGGCTGTCGTGTCGACGCGATCAACGACATACTCCACCTGATACTCTTCGGGGATGATTCCGCCCTCGGAGTTGCCTCGATGATTGCGATTAAATCCGGTCGCGATGCGTTGGTTGAGAGACGCGTTTTCCAGCAGGTCGCCAGCGATTTGTTCCACTGTAAACTGATCGAACGGCATGTTGCTGTTGAAGGCCTCAATCACCCAGTCGCGCCAACGCCACATGGAGCGAGGGCCGTCGTTCTGATAGCCGCTGGTATCCGCATAGCGAGCGGCATCCAGCCAGGTGGCCGCCATGTGTTCGCCGAATCGTGTTGACGCCAGCAAGCGGTCTACAACGGTTTCGTAAGCGGCTGGTGAGTTATCTGCAAGGAATGTTTCGACTTCGGCCGGAGTTGGCGGAAGTCCTGTGAGATCGAGTGTGACGCGACGAATCAACGTACGTCGATCGGCCTCCACAGAGGGCTTGAGGTTCACCTGACGAAGCTTCTGCAGGACCCAATGATCAATCGCGTTGTTGCACCATTGGGGATTCTCCAGTTGCGGAAGTTCATGTTTGGTGGGACGGAGAAAAGCCCAATGTTCGGTCCATTTCGCACCTTCCTGAATCCAGCGAGTCAGCAATTGAATCTCGGCATCAGACAACTCCTGACCCGAATCTGCCGGTGGCATCTTCTGATCTGCTTCTGTTGAAGTAATGCGCTGATGCAATACGCTTGCGTTGAGATTTTTTGGAACAATAACAGTCTTTCCGTCACGTGGTGCGAAAGCACTCTCACGTACATCGAGCCGCAACCCACTGGCTCGTTGTTGTTCATCCGGACCATGGCATGTAAAGCATTTGTCCGAAAGAATCGGGCGGATGTCGCGATCAAAGTCGATGGGGCGGACAGACTCTTCAGCATCCACAGCAGTGAGGAGAAGCGATAACTGGTACACAGTCAGCGAAAAAGTGAACAAACCAATTTTCATGCTCCACGCCTCACGCCCAGTGTCGCAATAACTTCGGATTTGGCCAGAGTACCAGAAGACTGTGCCGAGTGTAAATTGACCTCCCAATCAGCTCGTTGCGAGAATATGGATATCACAAACGTGATTCAGGATTCGTAGGCGATTCGTGCTGTGATCGCATTAGAGCTGAGTCGTAAGCTCGGTTTTTTGCGAAATTGGCAGCGGGTGTCCTGAGGTCTTCGTGCAAAACCACTGCGTTCATCTTCACTATTGAGTAAGTGAAAGTCCGCGACAAGCGGTGACGAAGCTGTTAGGGACGTGTAGACTGATGCAAGAGTTGATCTGTGACGTCAGTTCGGGGCGGGCACCACAGGCTTCAATGATGCCCGATTCTGCCGTTTTGTTTGCGGAAGTGCTCTCGATGATACGAAAACTTCTCCTTGTTTTGGTGTTCAGTCTGCAGTCACGGTTGGCCGTCGCAGATGATCGCCCGAACATCGTGATCTTTCTTGTCGACGACCTTGGGCGGCAGGATCTGGGCTGCTACGGCAGCAGTTTTTACGAAACTCCCAACGTCGACCGCATGGCTCGTGAAGGGGCTCTGTTTACAGATGCCTATGCTGCCTGTCCGGTCTGCTCTCCGACTCGAGCCAGCCTCATGACTGGCCTGTGGCCGCAACGTACTGGAATCACGGACTACATTGGTGCACCATTGACGCCCGAGGGATGGAAACGGAATACACTGTTGCTCCCTGCACCGTACATAGACCGATTGTCGCTTGAGACCACAACTCTGGCGGAGGTCGCGAAGTCTGCAGGCTACGCAACGTTCTTCGCCGGCAAATGGCATCTGGGACCCGAAGGCTGGTGGCCCGAGAATCAGGGATTCGATGTCAACATGGGCGGCACGGATCGTGGGGGCCCCTATGGTGGCAACAAGTACTTTTCCCCGTATGGAAATCCGCGTCTGAAAGATGGTCCCGAAGGAGAACATCTGCCGGATCGCCTTGCAACAGAAACCGCCCAGTTCATCGAAGCGCATTGCGATGAACCATTCCTTGTCTACTTCTCATTCTACTCGGTTCATACACCATTGATGTCTCGAGACGATCTGCGTGAGAAGTATGAAGCCAAACGTAAACAATTGGGATTGGAGGAGAAATGGGAGCGCGAAGGACAACGCGATGTGCGACTGGTTCAGGATCATGCAGTCTACGCTGGCATGGTCGAAGCGATGGATCTGGCTGTGGGGAAGGTCCTGGCAAAGCTTGATGAACTGAATCTCGCCGAGAACACTCTGGTGATCTTCACGAGCGACAACGGGGGGCTATCCACCAGTGAAGGCTGGCCGACGTCCAATCTTCCTCTGCGAGGAGGCAAGGGTTGGCTTTACGAAGGCGGTATTCGTGAGCCGTTTCTGGTCCGCTGGCCCAAAGTAGTGGCAGCTGACTCAAAGATTTCAGAACCCATCAGCAGCCCTGATCTGTTCGCCACCGTACTCGATATCACAAAGGCGGCACCACCCAAGGATCAGCCAGTGGATGGACTCAGTCTGGTCCCGCTACTGAGTGGTCAAGCACTGCCGGAACGTTCTTTGTACTGGCATTACCCGCATTATGGAAATCAGGGAGGCGCTCCCGGCGCCGCTATTCGCCATGGTGACTGGAAGCTGATCCAATGGATGGAGAATGATGAAATTGAGCTGTTCAATCTGTCTCAGGATCTCAGCGAGCAACACAACGTGGCCGCGCAGAATCCTGAAATGGTGAACCGTTTGCGAAATGAGTTGTCAGCGTGGCAAACAGATGTCGGGGCAAAGCATCCCCAACAGAACACGGCCTTTGACCCGGACAAACCGAACGGTCGAGCTGCAACCAGGCCCGGGGGCCAAAAGGAGAAAGCCCAGTCGGCAACGGAGAGCAAACGCGATAAGAAAAACTAAGAATTCCTGATTCAGGACGCCTGACAAAACCGGGGCCATTGCAGGAAACGACGTTACCCAAAGTGTAACTCAGAAAAAGCACTTTCGCGTTGAGCACGTCGAGTTTGACGCCAAGCCGGGCCATTGAACAACGAAACATGCTTGCTGACCGAGTCAATCCGAATCAGCCGCCGACTTTGATCCTGAGGCACGCCACGGTAAAGAAGCCCGGGAATGATCGCATCAGCCATCAAACCCTGCATGTCGTCGGATGGGGCAGAAGCAACGAAAAAGGAATCATCGTCATGGTCGGGGCGTTGCATAATCATGGCACAATACTCCTGAGCAAACGGGCTGCGCCCCGCAGGCGCAACGGCAGCGCAAAGGTTTTCGGTGAGGTGTGTTCCGAACTTGCGGCTTCTTCGGCAAAATCTGCTGGTCGAAGGAAGATTCTCAGTTCGTTTCCGGCTTCTGTTGTGCGGCTTCCTGTCTTGCTTTGTACCACTCGTAAATGACTGGCAGCACAGAAACGACAATGATCCCGAGAGTAACGAGCGAGAAGTTTTCCTTGATTGGCTTCCAACCACCGAAGAAGTAACCGGCGGTCAGGAAGATTCCGACCCAGCAAATCGCTCCGCTGACGTTAAACATCCAGAAACGAACGCGGTCCATCTTGCCGATACCCGCGACGAATGGTGCGAATGTGCGAACGATGGGAAGAAAGCGAGCCAGAAAAATCGCCTTGCCACCATACTTCTGATAGAACGCCTGAGCCTTCTCAAGATGCTGCTTGTTCAGCAACCGGGATGTCTCACTATGAAATACCTTCGGCCCCATTGCACGACCGATCGAATAATTGACTGCGTCGCCCAAAATGGCTGCGATCAGCAACAGCGCGAACATTAGTGGAAAGCTGAGGTTGGTCTCCGGGATTGCGACCAGGGCTCCGACTGCGAACAGCAATGAGTCGCCAGGAAGAAAGGGAGTGACGATCAGCCCCGTTTCGCAAAAGACCACGACCAACAACGTGACATAAAGCCATCCGCCAAGGGCATTGGACATCTCAGCGAGGTGCCGATCCAGATGGAGTACCACATCGATCAGCCATTTGATTTTATCCATCGCCCTACCACCTCCGTGAAGCTACCCAATAAACAGTGAGTCTTGGAATTCTTTTACGTCCAGAGTGTTCGAAGTGACCATGCCACGCCAAAATTCGCATGTACTCACGAAACTAGCTCGTGAGGCCTTCGATGTTGCAAATCGGCAACGTTGGTACTCCGAATCCCCAGTACAAGCGACGTATTGTAGGGGATCTGCGGAATTCATCACTTGAGTCCGGGGCATGATTTGTGTCCACTTCGTGCGCTGTACTTTGAGGCCACTCTGAAAATGGGAACGGTCAGATTGATTGCTGGTGCGACAGGCGAAGACCGCATTCGCTGTGTTTTACTGAATTTTTGGGCACTTGGCTTGATGCGAAGTGCTGACTCCGGTCTGTTCCGGGTCTCGAATTCCTGTTGTCTTGCTGGCAGAAGCCAACACGACAGACTTGCCGCCAATCCTGATATTCAATGGACGAGATTTCGATGAACGAAGAGGAAAAGAACACGATTCGGCAACTCACCCGGCTTCAGCGGCGAGTTCTTGGCACACTGATGGAAAAAGGGTTTACAACTCCGGATCAGTACCCGATGACCATCAAGGGGGCCACCACGGGCTGCAATCAAAAGAGCAATCGAGATCCGGTCACAGAGTACTCAGAAGCGGAAGTTGCTGACGCGCTCGAACAACTTCGGCAACTTGGATTAGTGGCTGAAATCTTCACTGATGGCGGTCGAGCCGCCCGTTACAGACATTATGCACGGCACAAGTTTGATTTCAATGAGGCTCAGTTTGCCATCACGTGTGAGCTCTTGCTGCGAGGTCGCCAACAGCCGGGCGAATTGAGGACACGTGCGAGTCGCATGGTGCGTATTGATAGCCAGGAGCAGCTGAAGGCAGACCTGCAGTCACTTCAGGACAAGGGGTTTGTTCAAAGCAATGGACCCTTGGAGCGTCGAGGTGTGGAGGTCGACCATACGTTCTATCTTCCCAAAGAGAATATGACGATGGCAGCCGGTAACTTTGCGGCAGATGAGGAACCGGCTGCCCAGGCACCGGCCGCTGTTGCTGCCGCGCCGAGAAACACAGCGCCTGTTTCCACCGCTCCGGCTGCTCCTGCGGTCGAACCGGGAGTGCTTCGCGCGTTGCAGTCGCAACTGGATCTCGTGCAGTCCAATATGATGAACTTGCAGGCCGCACTGGAGAAGACTCAGGAACGGCTGGAACGCATCGAACGGGAACTGGGACTCAGCTGAGCGACTGGAAACACACACGACTGCGGTCATTTTGATCGATGGCTAAGTCGTCAGTGCCATGGTTGTCCCCCTTACAAGCCCGAATCGCCAGCGAGTGAGCCCATTGCGACACATTCACTCGCTGGCGCTTCGGGCTTGTATTCTCTATGGTTTTCGTGAACCAGGCGCTGTGCAACTCAGCATCCTTTGCCCCGCCTTAACTGAGCCCCGGCGTCAGATCTGTTTGCCATCAATGGCCTTGGGAACTTCCGAAGCGGGTAACTCCTCCCCCTCAACAGCATCACCACTAACAGGAGCTGCCATTTTTTTACGCCCGTGTTTAGGAAGCGGGCATTTTGATGTTCAAATTCTCATCTGTGCGTGTATGATCTTGGTGGAGATGTCGAATAGTTTTGTTTCTGAACGCCGTAGTGCACCATAAATGGGCGTTCACCCTCAGCACATGCTTCACTTTTGTGCCTATTGGGCGGTTTTTCGAAATGGCTACATCAGATTCAGTGTTGATCAGCGGCCTCATAGGCAGCAGCCCTCCAATGCTGGACGTTTATCGGATGACTCGGAAAGTGGCTCCGACAGCGGCCACTGTTCTGCTCACCGGAGAGACCGGCACAGGCAAGGAACTGATCGCGCGAGCATTGCATGAACTCAGCCCACGTGCGACTGGCCCATTTATCCGAGTCAACTGCGGAGCGTTGTCCGAAAGCCTGCTGGAAAGCGAACTCTTCGGACATGCCAAGGGCGCTTTCACGAGCGCGAATGAAAACCGAACGGGGCGATTTGAGGCGGCTCACGGCGGCACAATTTTTCTCGATGAAATCAATAGTGTCAGCTACCAGCTTCAGGTGAAGCTGCTGCGAGTTCTTCAGGAGCATGAATTCGAACGCGTCGGGGATACTCGCACAATTCGAGTTGATGTACGCGTGATCGCAGCAACTAACGTCGATCTCCAGGATGAAATTACGGCCGGCAGGTTTCGGGAAGACCTGTTTTACCGCCTGAACGTGATTCCAATCTACCTGCCGGCTTTGCGAGAGCGCGGTGACGACATTGTTGATCTGGTCACATTCTTTGCACGGCGTTATGCCATGGCGAATGGAATTCCTGTGCCGACGATTACCTCCGATGCGATGCGATTTCTGCAGCAGTATGGCTGGCCAGGAAACGTCCGTGAGCTTCAGAACTACATCGAGCGAGCGCTCGTCCTTTCTACAGGCGGCGAAATCACTGCTGAACTTCTGCCGCCTCATGTGCGAGGCCTCGCGCCAGTGCGCATTGGGCGGCGAGCCTCTGAAGATCTGGAGTCTCTCTGTACAGATCTCGTCAGTCGTCGGCTGGCACAGGTCGGTGAAGAAAGTACGGATGTCTACAATCAGGTGATCAACGTCGTCGAAAAAGAACTCATTCTTCAGGTTCTGCGACAGAGTCAGGGTGTTCAAACACGAACCGCGACACGACTCGGTATCAACCGCAACACGTTGCACAAGAAGATCGAAGACCACCAGTTGGGGTCAGAGGCTCGATAGTCGTTCGTCACATCTTCATTTAGTTTAGGATGGGCGTTCTTGCCCGTCGCAGTTTGGTCGGACAAGAATGTCCAACCTGCGATTTAAGGCTGTCATCACTCGAACAGACTTCGGCAGCTTATCCTTCCGCGACTTCTCGTGGTGGACTCGCAGTGTCTGCATCAGCAGATTCCCCGTCCGCACGAACATCAGCAGTGGGTTCCGCAATTGCCCCGGCCATTGCCATCAGCTTGGGGCCCTTGCGATTTGCATCGATCACTTTATGCATATGCTCTGCCGACATCGTTTCCATCTCGATGAGATCGGTTGTCAGTTTCTCGAGGGTTTCCCGTTGCGAAGTCAAAGTGTCCAGAGCGATTCGATACGCGTCGTCGACCAATCTCTTCACCTCAATGTCGATTTCACGCAAAGTCGCCTCGGAATGTATGGACTCCGAAACAATCCCGCCAGAGCCTGCAAGAAACGGCGACCGCTGAGCCTCACTGTAATACATTCGGCCCAAACGAGGGCTCATGCCAAACTCAGTGACCATTCGACGGGCCAGGTCCGTGGCTCTCTGCAAATCGTTTGACGCTCCAGTCGAGGTTTCGTTGTAGATCAACTGCTCTGCCGAGATGCCTCCCAGCAGGACTGCCATTCGACTTTGCAGTTCCGACTGTGTCAGCAACTCACGATCATCTTCCGGAAGCTGCAGCATGTATCCCAAAGCACCCATTCCGCGAGGAATAATGGAAATCTTGTGGACCGGGTCTGTATGCGGCAAACTGGCCGCGACAAGTGCGTGACCCGATTCGTGACAGGCTACGCGGCGCTTGACATCTTCGACGATGATCCGAGATGTCTTTTCAAGCCCCGCCATCACTCGTTCGATACCGGCCTCAAACGACTTCATCGTCACCCGCTTGTCTTCGCGACGAGCTGACAGCAGAGCGGCTTCATTCACGAGGTTCGCGAGGTCCGCACCGACGAAGCCCGGCGTCAGTTTTGCCAGTCTCTTCAGGTCAACGTCATCCGCCATCTTCACTCGCTTGGAGTGCACATTCAGAATGGCTTCACGCCCCTTAATATCCGGTCGATCCACAAGTACATGACGATCGAAACGTCCGGGACGCATTAACGCCGGGTCAAGAGTCTCTGGGCGGTTTGTCGCTCCCATCACAATAACACTTTGATCAGTACTGAAGCCATCCATCTCGACGAGCAGAGCGTTCAGTGTCTGCTCACGCTCATCGTGGCCACCGGGAGCACCACTGCCACGGACTTTGCCGAGGGCATCAAGTTCGTCGATGAAGATAATGGCCGGGGCTCTTTGCAGAGCCTGCTGGAACATGTCACGAACGCGAGCCGCTCCGACGCCAACATACATTTCCACAAAGTCGGAGCCTGACAGTCCAAAAAATGGAACACCAGCTTCGCCGGCAACCGCCTTTGCCAGCATCGTCTTGCCGGTACCCGGAGGGCCAACGAGCAGAACGCCACGCGGGATTCGTCCACCGAGAGCCTGATACTTCTGGGGAGTCTTCAAAAACTCAACGACTTCTTTCAGTTCTTCAACCGCTTCATCGATCCCGGCAACGTCATTGAACGTCACGTTCACATCTTCCTGGGCATACAGTCGACCACGGCTGCGTCCAAACGACATGGCTGAGCCAGCTCCACCAACACGCCGCAGGACGTAGATGAAACCAAGAATAAAAAGGGCTGTCACGAGCAACATCGGAATCATTGATGTCAGCTCGGACGGCGGCTTAGCAGAATTCAGGACGACCCCCTTCGCGTGGAGCAGGTCTTCCAGTTTGGCACGATTATTTTCCGTGATCCAGGTAAGTGGAGTATAAAACCGTTTAACGGAAGTAACCTTGCCCTTTCGAATGTCATCGGCCGCCTTATCCTGCCAATAAATGGCAGAGGAGCCCATCGAGACTTCGAACATGCAGTCTTTGTTCAGTGTTCCTGATTCCAGTTGGTTCAGGAATTCACTGTAGGAGATTTCTTCTCCCCCTGTTCCTCGGCCAGCCACGGTGATAAAAACGGCGGCCAGGATGCCGATCACAAGCAAATACCAGAAGCCGCTGTTGGCTTGTCCCTGGCCTTTATCTTTGCGGCCACTTTTTCCTGGCTTTCCTGGGCCAGACGAGTTCTTATCCGACGTGGGTTCCTGAGGACCAGCCATAGCTCTGTTACCAATATGAAAGTGCTGTGCTCTTCAAAAGCACGGGTTTTCCGGAATGGTTCCGGCATTTTGCAACTGTAGGCCCGTTGTTCGACATGGTCAACCAGACGAACCACCAGAGCTCAATGCCAAAGGCGACAGGACCGGAATAATCCCCGCCTTCCGCAGAAACGTCCATGACCACCAGCCCAGCCTGAGATCGCCGTCGAAGTTACGGGGGTTTTCCATCCGAGCCAAATGAACCTCGGGAACTGACGACATCAACGCTTGACAGCGCGGTTCAGGAGGGTAATGATCGGTGCAAATAGAAGAATTCAGATGCCTTTCAAAGAGATTCTTTGCCGAATTCCCCCCCAAGGGGCCACTCAGAGGTCAGTCATGTCAAAGCCGGATCGTCGTATCGATATTGAGGAAATCAGCGGAGTGACCGTCGCTCGTCTGCTGGAAAAGAAGATCCTTGACGAAGCCAATATCGAAGCGCTGGGACAGGAACTGTTCGCCCTTGTGGATAAGGACGGACGCAAGAAGATCGTTCTCGACTTTACACTGGTTGAGTATCTCTCCAGCGCGGCTTTGGGCAAGCTGATCACGATGCACAAAAAGGTGACGACAGCCAAGGGTAAATTGGCGTTGTGCAGCATCCAGAAGGATATCCTGGACGTTTTCAAGATCACCCAGCTCAATAAGGTTCTGACTCTCTGTGCAAACCTTGATGAAGCCATGACGAAGTTCTGATAGCTCGGGACTCCCTGCTCTCTGGTTCCGCTGATCATTCTTCCTGTCTGCGCTGCAATCCTTTTCTCTGTCAGATGTGACCATGACAAATCCGGTGAAGCTGGAAATCATGATTCCAAGCAACACGGCCGACGGGCTGGGCGCTCAGGAAAAGCTGGTTGCTCTGATGGAAAAGTTTGAGTACAGCATGCGCGATGTCTTCGCCATGCGGCTCTCACTTGAGGAAGGAATCACAAACGCGATCCGCCACGGCAACAAATTTGCCTCGGATAAGAATGTAATTATCCGATGCGACATCAGTACTGAAAAAATGCGGGTCGTGATCGTGGATGAAGGGGAAGGATTCGATCCTGAAGACGTTCCAGATCCGACTCTCGAAGAGTTCATCGAGCGCCCCTGTGGCCGCGGCCTGATGTTAATGCGTGCCTATCTGAATGTTTGCGAATACTCGGACGGTGGTCGATGCCTGACGATGGAGCGAGAGCGAAACAGTCCGCTGCCAATCCTGGAAGACTAGCTCTCTTGTAGTCTCCTCGTCAGAGAGGTGGGCCGGATCGAGCGCCATCAGTCCTCAATGATCCCCTTTTTACCGAGTGTCACCATGCGCATTTCGATCGCTGCTGTTCTCGCGTTCCTGCATCTAGCAACTCATTATCTGCCTGCGGCCGAAGCCAACGCTCAACGGATGAACTTTGTCTTCGTCGTAATCGACGACCTTGGCTGGGCTGATCTTTCGTGCTATGGCAGCACGTTTCACGAAACTCCACATCTGGATGCTCTGGCCGCATCCGGTATGAGATTCACACAGGCTTATGCCGCTTGTCCAGTATGCTCACCAACGCGAGCCAGCGTCATGACAGGACGACATCCGGTTCGTGTGGACATCACAGACTGGATTCCGGGACAAAAAGCAAAACGAGATGTGAATCATCGTTTCCTGCAGATCGAAGATCGCAACGAACTGCCGCTGGAAGAACAAACCATCGCTGAAGTCCTGCACTCAGCGGGATATCAAACATTCTTCGCCGGCAAGTGGCATCTGGGAGGAGAAGGATTCCTTCCGACCGAGCAGGGCTTTGACGTCAACCTCGGAGGTGCTCATTACGGTCAGCCTCCGGCCGGCTACTTCGCCCCCTGGAAAAATCCATGGCTCAAGGAACATCACGACGGCGAATATCTGACGGAACGATTAACAGCAGAATCCGTCGTATTCCTCCGCCAGCGAGATCCCTCGCGCCCGTTCCTGCTGTTCCTTTCTCACTATGACGTTCACACTCCCATTCACAAAGATGAAAAGCATTTCGATCATTTCGCGGAGAAAGCGAAAGGGCTCAACGAGACTACGCCGTTAAAAGAGCGGCGAGGTCTCTCGCGAACTCAGCAGGACAATGCTCAATATGCCAGCATGGTTTCCGCCATTGATGACAGTGTGGGAGACATCATGGCCACTTTGCACGAGCAGGGCCTGGACGATTCGACGACGATTATCTTTACGTCCGACAACGGCGGCCTCTGCACTCTGGCGAAGCCCGGCCCAACCTGTAATCTGCCGCTGCGATCCGGTAAAGGCTGGCTGTACGAAGGCGGAATTCGCGTTCCTCTGATTATCCGATCTCCGCTGATCACGAAGCCCGGTGAGATCTGTGAGCAGCCTGTGCTCAGTACCGATTACTTTCCAACCATGGTCGATCTGGCGAAGCCTGAAAATCGTTCCGAGACGCCCATTGACGGCATATCGCTGGTGCCGATGTTATCCTGCAACGTTGTCTCGCAAACGCGTCCACTGGCCTGGCATTACCCGCACTATCATGGTTCCGAATGGACTCCAGGAGCTGCATACCGCAGCGGAGACTGGAAGCTCATCGAGTTCTACGAATTCGGCGATGCAGAACTCTACAACCTCGCGACAGATCCCGGCGAACAGAAAAACCTCGCCATGGAGACCCCCGAAAAACTTCATGAACTTCGCATTGCGCTGGCCGAGTGGCAAAAAACACTAAATGCAAAAATGCCTGAACCAAATCCTGAGTGGAGGCCAGAGGCGTCTATCCAATAATGACCGGAGAATTCACGGATTCAGACAGCCAAAAATAGAACCGCCGTGGAGTTTAGCTGAACTCCACGGCGGTCTTGCAAATGCGATCCTGACCCAATTCGCTCAGAACCCTATTCAGCCGAGCTGCTTTCGAGGAAGCGAGCCAGCTTGTGGAAGTCGCTGTTGTGCTTGATATATCGCACAACGGTGACCAACGTCTGTGGATCGACCAGCTTTTCAAATGGCACAAAGTGCAGGTCCAGCTGACCTGAGACTGATACCATCGCCCCGTTGAGCTTTTCTTCGCAAAGAGCTCGGTAAGCACCGACGCCCAGCTGGCTGCCCAGCATGACGTCGAATGCATGAGGGCGAGCACAGCGGCATTCGTAACCAAGCTGCAGACCAGTCACTTTGCGCTTCAGGCCTGTCTGCTTTGTGAACTCGGCCATAATTCGCTTGGCGAACATCTTGCCAAGGTCGACATTCGCCACAGAAATGTGGCCGTGATCGTCGCGAGGCACGTCTTTCAGCACCTCGTCTGACAGGAACTCGGCCAGTCCCTCAGCCAGAACAATAACGCCGTACTCTTTGCCTTCCTTCTCCTGTCGATTTCGCATCATGCGAACGATCTTGCCGACAACCTTATCAATATCCATCACCTTCCGTTTTGGTGTGGAGTCGGCCGTGAGATACTCGGGCGTCATGTCTTCAACACTGAGCACCATGTTGGCTTCGCCGGAGATTGCTGCTCCGTAGGCCAGCCAGCCGGCACTACGGCCCATGCTTTCGACAACAAAGTACGCTCGAGCCGCTTCCGCATCAGCGTGCAGGTTGCGAATCTCGGTGCCCAGAGTTTCCACGGCGGTAAAATAACCGAACGTAAAATCGATCCCCATGTAGTCGTTATCGATGGTCTTTGGAACATGCACAACCGGCATCCGCTTCATATCGGCCGGAAGGCGATCCTGATACATCTTCAGCTTGTTGGCGGTCTTCAGCGTATCGTCGCCGCCGATTGACACCAGGGCGTCAACACCAATGGAGCGCAAAGCTTCGTAGACGCGTTTCAGAGGAGCTGACTTTTCCGGATCACTCAGGTGGTCTGGGGAAGTGATCTGCTTACCGGGATTGGCACGAGCCGTCCCAATGATGATGCCTTCCTTGCTGCGTGTTCGGCGAAGTGAAACTTCAGTCAGGTTCTTGTAGTGCAATCCTTCAACCAGCGGCGTCGATGGTGAGTATTCCATCAGGTTAGAGTACCCGTAACGAATCCCGACGACTTCAATGCCGTTGCGAATGCAGGAGATGGCACAGGTTGAAATGACCGCGTTTGCACCAGGTGCAGGACCACCGGCAAACAACAAAGCGACGCGCTTAATTCCGTGAGACATGAACCGTTTTCCTTATGGAAAGATTGGAGAAATGATGGGTGTCTGGACCGTTGAGTGACCGAAAACGCTGCTGCACGATCACATCTGATGATAAGTACGATGGGCATTCCTGCCCATCAAGTTTTCGTCGGGCAGGAATGCCCAACCTATGTTCACCGCGCGCGCGATCCGGTAGCCGCTCTGACCTCAATTGCTAGTTACTGATTTCAGAACGTGCGTTCAACGAACGTTGTATCGATATTGAAGTCAACAAAGTCAGCGTGGTTGAACATTTTCTTGGCCAATGGCAGAGTTGTCGCGACTCCTTCGATCACGAATTCACGCAGGCAACGTCGCATGCACTGAATGGCCTCTTCGCGTGTTGGCTTGTGAACGATCAGCTTACCGATCATCGAATCGTAATACGGGCTGATCGTATAGCCTTCGTAAACATGTGAATCGAAGCGAACACCCGGGCCACCCGGCAGACGGAGTTTCGTAATCGTCCCGGGGCTGCCTCGGAAGCCATTGTCCGGGTCTTCCGCGTTGACGCGGAGTTCAATCGCACAACCCGTGTGCTTGATGTCTTCCTGCTTGAACGGCAATTTTTCACCCGCCGCTACCAGAATTTGCTGCTTGATCAGATCGATGCCCGTGACAAGTTCCGTCACCGGATGCTCAACCTGAATTCGGGCATTCACTTCAATGAAGTAGAAGTTGAAATTCTTGTCGACGATGAACTCACACGTGCCTGCGTTTGTATAGCCAGCTTCTCGCACCAGATTGACCGCACAGTCGCAGATCTTCTTTCGAACTTCAGCTGGAAGCTTTGGTGCCGGACTTTCTTCGATCAGCTTCTGGTGCCGACGTTGCATCGAGCAGTCACGTTCCCACAGGTGCACAACATTGCCATGGTTGTCGGCCAGAATCTGGACTTCAACGTGACGAGGTCGCTCAACGTACTTCTCGAGATAAACGCCCGCGTTCTTGAATGCCTTTTCGGCTTCAGCACTGGCGGCCTGCAGTCCGGCTCGAAGAGAAATTTCATTCCCGGCAACTCGCATCCCTTTGCCACCACCACCAGCAGTCGCTTTGATCAGAACCGGATATCCGATTCGATCAGCGACACGAACAGCCTCTTCGACGTCCGTAATCAAGCCATCGCTGCCGGGCACACAGGGCACGCCAGCTCGCATTGCAATCTCGCGAGCGCTGACCTTGTCACCAAGCTGCTGCATCGCCTGCACCGGAGGACCGATGAATTCGATGTTGCAGCTACGGCAGACTTCAGCGAAGTGAGAGTTCTCGGCCAGGAACCCGTAGCCCGGATGCACCGCCTGCACATTACCGATTTCAGCTGCGCTGATGATGCGGTTAATCTGCAGATAGCTTTCCAGAGCTTGAGGAGGTCCGATGCACCAGGCTTCGTCGGCCAGTTCCAGATAATGCGCGCCGCGATCAGCTTCACTGTATACGGCGACTGTTTCAATCCCCAGCTCCCGGCAAGCCCGGATAATTCGCAGGGCAATCTCACCGCGGTTCGCGACCAAAATTCTCTGAAACATGGTGTGCTCAGCTCAAAAACGAATAAGTCCGCCGGCAGATCAACCGGCATTCACCAGCAAGGAAACACAGCGACAGACAGCAGACTCTGCACAAGAAAACGCCGAGAACCATCAACATAGTCTGTCGAGAATCTGATTTAGGGTTACGTTCCATCAACCGGCACGCGTCAGCGTCCGGTTCTCAAATGCCGGAGGCTGATTTCGTAACCCCTCTTCAAGACTTTGGCAGATTTAGAGAGGTTCAATTCTGAAGAGCGGCTGGTTGAATCCAACGGCATCACCGTTCTCAACCAGGATCTCCAGAATGCGTCCTGACTTCTCGGCCTGGATCTGATTGAACACCTTCATCGCTTCAATGATGCAGATGACCGTGTCAGGCTTTACAACAGAGCCAACAGAAACGAACGGTGGATCTTCCGGGCTGGCCGCGGAGTAAAACGTTCCCACAGCCGGCGCGTTGATTGTAATTCCAGCGGGGGCAGCAGGAGCAGCAGCGGCCGCAGCCGGAGCACTCGCTGGTACAGGAGCCGCAACCGGAGCCGCCTGCATCATCGGAGCCGGAGCGAATCCCTGAGTAAACGTCGGCGCGGCATAGCGCGGACCTCGGCGAATCTTCCAGGACTCCTCTTCGTTCTGAAGGTTCACTTCAGACACGTCAAATTTTTCCATCAGCTGCAGAAGCTTACGGAACTTATCGAGATCGAAGGACTCGCCCTTTTCTTCGTTTTCCACGGATTTCGCCATATGAAAATTGCCTCCAGACGCGAAAACTCAGCGTCTTGCCTGATACGTACGAACGACCACCGCAGGAATCCCGGCTTTTCCAGAAAGCCAGGATTCACACGACAGCGAAGTCGTTCCAAAGAGCACGCAGGATCGTTAACTCCTTTGATTTATGCAAGGAAAGGGACGATTGCCTCTTCGAATTCGCGAGGAACGTTCGACAAAACCTCATTTCCGTCCGGCGTCAGCAGCAGATCGTCCTCGATCCGGACCCCGAATTTTCCCGGCAAATAGATTCCGGGCTCCACCGTCACCAGCATCCCGACCTCAAAGACCTGCTGAGAAAGTGGGCTCATACGAACAGATTCGTGGATTTCGAGGCCAAAACCGTGGCCCAGTCCATGGCCGAAATTCTTGCCAAAGCCAGCATCTGCGATGATTCCTCGGGCAATTTTGTCGACGTCCGCACACTTTACACCCGGCCGAATCGCCTGAATCGCGGCCTGTTGAGCCTTCAACACCGTGTTGTAAACCTGCTCCATTAAACGAGTTGGCTTTCCTGTGATCAGAACTCTCGTCAGGTCGCTGCGATAGTGTGACTTCACTTCAGCGCCCCAGTCGATTAGCAGGACCGGGCTTTCCGAAACACATCGTTCTCCAGCATGTGCGTGCGGCAGAGCAGACGTCGGACCGACACCCACGATGGGCTCAAAAGCCGGACCCGTAGATCCGAAACTTCGCATGGCGGCTTCCAACAGAAACCGGATTTCTGTCTCTGTCTGATTCGGACGCAGCGAACTTCGCACGACTGCAAAGCCTCGCTCGGCAATTCGCACGGCTTCGCGAGTCTGCTCGATCTCCCACTTGTCTTTCACCTCACGCAGCCTTTCAACTAGACCACTGGTCGAGACAAGTTCCGCAGAGACGATTTTCTTTGCCAGTGACGAATGCTGCGACAGCGTCACATAATCCGCTTCGATGCCGACTCGCTTGACCCTGGCCTTTGCGATCACGCGAGCCGCATGATCATCCAGCGTACTGGCTGCATCGCGAATCTCAGCGTCCAGTCCGGGACATTCGTCGGCTAGTTGCGTTTCGTACCGCGTATCACTCAGGATGACGGTTGTTGAAGACGACAGAAACAGCCATCCCGATGATCCGGAGAATCCCGTGAGATATCGAACATTGCTCGGGCCGGTCACCAGCAGACTGTCGACGGACGCTTCTTTGAGCTTTCGCAACAGTCGATTTCGACGAGCTTCGTAATTGGGGCCAGTCATGACTCTATGTTCCTCGAGAATACTGCTTCAAATGAAACGCTCAACAACAGAGGCCCGACTTTGTAAGAAAGCCGAGCCTCTAATCTACTGCGCGTCTCGATCCCGGTGATCAAGTCTCAACCCAGGTCGGCCTTGATATCAATCCATCGTCGCTGTTCAAAAGATTCCAGCACAGCATCAGCAATTGCCTGGGCCGATGCACCGTCATGGAAGCCTGGGACAGCATCTCGCTCTTCGATGATGGCCGAGGTCAATTCCCAGACCAGGTCATAGCGGAATACAGTGCTTGGTAAACCCTGCGATGGATCACGAGGACTTCCCGGAGCCACCAGGAACTCCGGCGGCACAGGAATCTTTTCCATGTCCTTGCCGTTGCGAGACAGAATAATGTTGTTGGGATCTGTGAGCTGATAAGCGGCTGATCCTTCACTGCAATTTACTTCCGCCCACTCGTATCCAACACCTTTATTGTGATGGCCTTTCATCAACGTGCTGCCTTCCCAGACACCGACAGCACCACTTTCGAAGAAGCCTATGAGGCTCGACCAGTCATCGACTTCTGATGGCGGGCAAGGCTTGCCATCGGCGGTTTTATCACGAGGCACGAACTGAGCCACTGCTCCACAAATCGATTTCACCGGCCCAAGTAGATCCTGAGCAAAGTCGATGCGGTGAATCGTCATGTCGAAAAGGTCACCCGCACCAGCCAGTTTCTTGATCTGGCGCCAGCCCCAACTGGTTTCCGGCCAATCGAGAAACCGCTGACTACGAAAATGGCGAGGCGTCCCGAGAGCACCGCTGCTCACTAGGTGCTTCACATATCTCATCGACGGAGCAAAGCGATAGGTGAAGGCTGTCATGTGGCGAACGCCGGCATCACGGGCCGCACGATACATTTCTGCGGACTCCGCGAAGTTCAGCCCCAGCGGCTTTTCACACATCACGTGTTTGCCATTCTTCGCGCACTCCAGAGCCTGCTCATGATGCAAAAAGTTAGGAGTTGCGATGATCACCGCATCCACATCCGGATCGGCTGCCAGCTGGCGATAGTCCGAATAGGTTTTGACCGGTCCCCATTCCTTTGCTCGCTGTGCCATTAAAGCTTCGTTGGGATCACAGATCGCCACCAGCGACGCCCGAGGATCCAGCTTGATCCCGGGCACATGATGAAAATCCGAAACCGCTCCGGCACCAATAATGCCGTATCGAACATGAGAGGGCATGATACTGTCTTTCCGACGTTCAAAACAAAACGAGTGATCGATATGGTCAGCCGGATCTTCATCTGGCTGAAAGGAAAAGTTCCCTCAAGCGGACCAAAGCCTGCTCACGGGTGGCAAGAAGTTCGTCGAGTTGTTCGTTGCGGATTGTGGCGAGCAGTTCGCGCACCACGGGTCCGGCAGGAATCCCCAGGCCCATGACATCTCGCCCGTCAATTAACGGGGCCGGCGCAAGGGTTTCCGGGGAAGTGCGCGAAAGGTAACGTCGACAGAATTCCGCGTCTACCGGATCTCTCCCGCAGGAACGAGCGATCGCCGATGACACATCCAGCAGCAATTTTGCATGCGAATGATTCAGCAGCGGCTTAAGAATGTGCAACGGCTGGCTCGCGATGTTGTCCAGAACGGGCAGAGAATTCACGATCCAGCAAACACATTCGGTTTCTTCGTTCGACATTTTCAGCCGACGACAGACCTCTTCGATCTGGGCAACTCGCCGTCGAGTCTCCTGCTCGCCGGAAGAATACAGCGGTCGCAGCAGAAGACTGAGAGCCGCCTCGAAACTTGCTGACTCCAGCAATCCCAGCGCATCAAGCGTTTCGTCCTGCTGAAGAAGTCCACTGATCGAAGTGATTTCCGGCAGCACTTCTGCCAGTAGCGATGTTTCCTCCAGCATCTTCACGGCGGTTGCGCGAGTCGAATGCGAAAGCATCCGCCGCAGCTCCTGAGCGATCCGCTCGACACTCACCTGATTTAACTGAGTCGCGAACTGGCGGATTGCATCGGCCGTTTGAACGTCGAGATGAAACCGAAACGTGGCGGCGAATCGTACGGCTCGTAACATACGAAGTTTGTCTTCGCGGAAACGATCCACCGGCTCTCCAATCGCGCGGACAATTCCGGCCGCCAGATCATCTCGACCGCCAACGTAATCGATGACTTCATTTCGGGTGGGATCAAAGAAAAGACCATTGATCGTAAAATCTCGGCGGCGAGCATCTTCTTCCGGACGACAAAACTGCACCGAGTTCGGGCGGCGTCCGTCGAGGTATTCGCCGTCGCTACGGAAGGTCGCGACTTCAATCTGGCCAGCGGATTTGGTTGGTCCCAGAACCATGACGACTCCGAAGCTCGCACCAACCGGGACGGTGCGGCGAGTTCCGAAGATGCGGATCACTTCGTCCGGAGTTGCGGTGCTCGCGACATCGTAGTCTTTCGGGGACTTTCCCAGCAGTTGGTCACGCACGCAGCCCCCGGCCCACAAGGCTTCAAACCCCGCATCGCGCAGCGTTTCCACCACGGATACCGCAAACTGGCGTCGAGGGTCAGAAGAGGAGGCAGATGAGGCTGAGTTCGCCATAGATAATTGCTAAACAAAGAACGTGTTTCAGGAACAGAATGCCGTATCGAATTCTTGGTCAGGAAAGCTCAGACACGGTTCCGCACAACGCAGGCTTCTTTTTTGTCTTCATTGCTTTATTTTTCCGTTTACCGCCCAGCCGGGTCAATGAAGCAAAGTAGTAGTTCGACTGTCCCAAATCTCGTTTGTTGACGCCACTCAGCTTGCCTGGGTGGTGAATCGTTTGGCAACCAGAATGAAATTGGCCTTGAGTGCCACCAAATCCCTCAGACGACTGCCGAAGGCAGTCGTCTGAGGGATTTGGTGAGTTCACAGAGATCGCTTTTCTGGTTGCCAATCCTCCTCACCTTCGGCACGAGGCCGAAGGGGTCGATTTAAGACAGTCATAGCAGGCAGATTGCATGTGCCGTAACCCTCAAAAAGCTTTGCTCTTCGAGGTTCGGCGGACTGCACACCGAGTGTGCCTGCTACTTTTTGAACGGTATTGGGTTTGCACGAAAAAGCTCAATTGAACGCCGACCATCTAACCTGCCCCTAAAATGCCTGTTCCAGGTTTTCAGGCCAGAGAAATCATCTTTTCTGATGACAGTTGCCAGGGAATCGCAACTGTAAGCGAATAGCCGACTTCCGAGAACTCTTCGCTTCTGCCGGGATCGAAAAGTATCGGCTGACACGGACCGGACCTCCTGCTAGGATCTCCGGTTCGCAATTTCGCTATGCAGGACACCGCAAGAAGCTTCAGATTTGCACTGACATGCATTCTCAGGGCCTTGCCTTGTTTTCCAGAACTATCGTCGCAGCCCAACAGGCCGATTCATGAGAAGCACTCGAGTTACCTTGAAGAACCCGATGATCGCGGCGTTGCTCGCCTATCTGATCCCAGGGGCCGGACATTGGTATCAGGGCCGAAGATTTAAGGCCACCATTTATTCAGTTTGTATTTTGAGCCTGTTTATTTGGGGGATGATTCTCGGCAACTGGCAGCCAGTCTATAGCCAGCTGGTATACCAGACGGAAAGAGTTTCTCCGCAAATGGAGAAGAAGGTTCCGACAACAAAGTTCTCATTCGGCTATGCGGCTCAATTCTTCAACGGTGCCATGGCGCTGCCCGCGTTGATTCAGGAGTCGCGGCTTCGTAATGAACAACCAGAAATTGACCGCCTGGATTCAGAGATCCAGAGTGACTTCACCGGCTTCATTTCGGATTTCAGCGGTCGCAACGACGACTTGCAACTCGTCACCGGCGCAATGAGCATCGCGCCAGTCAATCCGGACGGCGGTGAGACTATTACCGGAACGCTGAAGGCCAGTGGGGCCGATGGCAAGGTCGTGGAGTACGGTCTTGGCGGTCAAATTAAGCTGGGACGCGAAGTCTTCGGTTCGCCTCGCCGTGAAATCGAATGTCGTATTGTCAGTGAAGACGGTCAGGAACTGAATATCGACAAATCTCTGCGAGGCACTATCAGTCGCAGCTTTTTGAACTGGTATCAGGCCCCATGCGATTCACAGGAACTTGATCGGCTTCACGGAGACTTGAGCCGCAAGTTTGATATCGCGTCGGTCTTCACATGGATCGCCGGACTACTAAACCTGCTGGCAATCTGGGATGCTGCCGACGGACCGGCCTATGGTTATGGGGATGAAAAGCCGGAAGATGACGAAGACGACGATGCCTCAAAGAAACCATAACCTGGGGAGCAAATGATGGACCTCACAATTTTGACTCATGCTGTTCCACTAACAGCCATCATCTGCCTCGTTTATTCAAACAGTCGCTTTGAATTGCCGGAACGAATCCTGCGATCCGCGCTGATGATGTTTATCAAGACGATCGGCTTTCTCGGGGTGCTGTACGCATTCCTCCTTTATCTGTCGCGATGACTCTTGACTGAGTTATGGAGCCTGACATGAATCCGATTCAGGAATACCTTCAGACGTTGACTCGCCGTCAATTCTTTGGCGATGGTGCGATTCGCATGGGGGGCGTGTCGCTGGCAATGTTGGCGGCGGAAAAAGCGGCCACTGGGACAGATCTGCCGTCTCAAGCGAATGATGCTCCATCCGGCATGGTGCATCCACCGTTGCCCGGTTTCCCGCATTTCGCTCCCAGGGCCAAAGCGGTGATTTACCTGCATATGAACGGCGGGCCTTCGCAGCTCGACACGTGGGATTACAAGCCGAACCTGAAGGAGCACTTCGACAAGGACCTGCCCGATTCGATTCGAATGGGGCAGCGTATCACGACGATGACAAGCGGTCAGGCTCGCCTGCCAGTCGCGCCGTCAATGTTCAGTTTTGCTCGTTATGGACAAGCCGGGACCTGGGCCAGTGAATTGTTGTCGCATACTGCGAAACACGCTGACGACCTCGCGGTGATTCGCAGTGTTCACACGAACGCGATCAATCATGACCCTGCGTGTACCTTCGTCACTACCGGCAGCGAAGTCCCGGGCAAGCCGAGCATCGGAGCCTGGCTTTCTTACGGGTTGGGCAGCACCAGCAACAATCTTCCGGCGTTCGTCGTTTTGACACCGCGCTGGTCGTCCAAGCAGGCGGCTCAGGCTTTGTTCACTCGGATGTGGAGCAGTGGATTCCTGCCGTCGAAGTACACTGGCGTTGCACTGCGCAGCGTCGGTGATCCGGTGCTGTACATTGATAACCCGTCTGGAGTTGATGCACGTCATCGGCGAGCGATGCTGGATACCCTTTCACAGCTCAACCAGAAAAACTTTGAACGCTTTGGTGATCCTGAAACTCAGACCCGTATTGCTCAGTACGAAATGGCATTCCGGATGCAGAGCAGTGTGCCGGAGCTTGTGGATCTGTCCGGCGAAACAAAAGAGACGCTGGACATGTACGGTCCGGAAGTTTCGAAACGCGGAACCTTTGCCGCGAGTGCGCTGTTAGCTCGCCGAATGGTTGAACGAGGCGTGCGGGTTGTGCAGATTCTGCATCGTGGCTGGGATCAACATGGTTCTCTGCCCAGCGAAATTCGACATCAATGTTATGATACGGACCAGCCCTGCGCGGCGCTGTTGCAGGATCTGAAGCAACGCGGACTTCTTGATAGCACGCTGGTTGTCTGGGGCGGCGAGTTTGGTCGCACGGTGTATTCTCAGGGTGCGTTGACGAAGACCAACTACGGCCGCGACCATCATACTCGCAATTTCAGCATGTGGATGGCCGGTGGCGGAATCAAAGGCGGAATCGTTTACGGAGAAACCGACGACTTCAGCTACAACATCGTGGATAAGCCGTGTCACGTGAATGACCTGAACGCAACGGTTATGCACTGCATGGGCATTGATCACGAGCGATTCTCTTATCGGTTCCAGGGCCTTGACCAGCGTCTGACCGGCGTGGAGCCTCAGCGTGTGGTGCAGGAAATCCTGAGTTAAAAGCAGCCGCCTTTCGCAGGTCTGGCTTCAGCCGGACTTTCGACGTCATCACAACCATTTGCCGCAGCACCGATTTCGGATCGGGTTGTATTGTTTTAGCAGCCTTCAATCTTGTCGTGTTGGATTCAGCCGGCATTCAATTGTGAATTCGCGCGTGAAGGTCGCTGAAGTGTACGCTACGGCCAGTCTCAACGCGTTCCTCGCGCCGTGCCGCTTTGAATCTCACTCTTCGTGAGCCTCCGCTGGCTGCAACAGGATCAATGCACATAGCCGGAGCATTCGGCATGTTGGGCTCAACAGGCGTCTCAAGGCGCATCTGGAAGGACAGGAACCCAGTGTGCGGTTCTGTCAGCTCCCCAAGAAATTGCGCTTATCACTCGCACAAATGCGTTCGATACACGGTGTGTTCGCAGTCAGGAAACGACTGCCGGAGTGAAAACTCTGCTTGTGGATTTTCCGTCATGGATGCCGCCGTTACCACCAATTGCTGATCGCCCCACTTCACCGAAGTTTGGTCTCTCAGCCCTTTGTTCAGGTTGCCCATGTCCATCGAAGAACTGCTTTTACAGATGGAGCAGTATCGGTTACGCAGGGAACAGCGGGATTGCCGTCCGGACTGGCTGAAGCAATTTGTTCAGCAGGCTTCGGCCGTTTTTGAACCTCTTTCTCATGTGGGTCGAGTTGGCTACGACTGCCAGTTCGACGAACGTGGCTGGACGGTCTGTATGTATCTTGGCACAACCGAAATTGTCGGTGGCGCTCGAGATGGTCAGATTGATCACGCCAGTTTTCGAATCGACCTGAATTCTTTGACAACACTTTTCAGTACGGTGAGTCGGTTTGAATGGTACTCCCTGGGAGCCAGTTCAGCCGAAGTCGCAACTGTCGAAAAAATTCGCTCTCTTATCTGCGTCCACGGATCTGTCGGTGGTGCTCATGAGGTGCGACTGGAATTACTTGCGACTCCTCCGGACTTTGTCGGCCCTGGCTTGCATTGCCGACCGGACGGCGCCATCTACGAAACTCATTGATCAACATTCCGCAACTCTCTAAGGGTTGCGACTAATATCGGGTCGGGCAACGGCACTCCGGTAGAGCTCTCAACTCTGCGGGAGTGCCGTTTTTTATGCGAATGACGTTTGCCCGGTAAGCTTGAGAAGCAGAGCGAAGGATTTTCTCGCCTCTCGCCTCTCGCCTCTCGCCTCTCGCCTCTCGCCTCTCGCCTCTCGCCTCTCGCCTCAAATTTCTACACGGATAGAATTTCCGCATTGACATCGCCCTCACCGCTCCTTAAATTCTACGCGAGTAGAAATATGGCACAGAAGTCATAGACGTTGGCGGAGCGACAGGATGAGTGCTGAGAGTCCTACGGAGCTGGAGCTTTTGATCCTGAAAGTACTGTGGGATCAGTCTCCTCTGACGGCCAGTCAGATTCGCGAAGCGCTGGAGAGTCGAGGTCGCTCGCTGGCTCATACGGCGGTTATCACCGTCCTGCAGCGAATGGTGGCCAAAAAACAGTTACAGCAACTGGATCCTGTGGAAGGAAAAGCGTTTCGCTTCGAACCACTGATTACGGACCAGCAGGTGACGCGTGGCATGCTGGGCGAATTTGTCGATCGTGTCTTCGATGGGTCAGCCGAGGCTGTCATGCTGAGCCTCTTTGATGCGTCCGAGCTGGATGAAGATGCTATCAAGCGACTGCGGAAAGCGTTCAATCAGAAGTTGAAGGAGAAGAGCCATGAATGATTTTCTTTCGTGGCTCGGTCTGGCGACCGGTCACAATGCGCTGAAGACCGGCGACAGCATGAGTGTTGGCGTGACATCCATTCGCTGGGGCCTGACTCTGCTGCATTTCTTGTGGCAGGGAGCAATCATTGGGCTGATGGCGTTGGTTGTGACCAAATTGTTGCGGAATCACTCGGCTGCTGTTCGATACTGGCTGAATGTGATGGCATTGCTGGCGTGTCCGATTTGTGTCGCATGGACATTCGCCTCGGTCGAAGTCCCCAGGACATGGCAGGCCTCTTCAGATCCGCATAGCCAGAAATCCCGCGATACAATCGCGGTTCCGATAGAAACATCCAATGCCGACAATCTGGTTGATGTTCCGTATCCGAAGCTCGATCCGCCGCAAGCCGTGTCCAGCACCGAGACCGCATCGGTTCCAATGGAAGCCACTGAAGAGAACCCGGCCACTGCGCCTGTCGAGACAGAGATCATAACCTCAACAACGTCTGAATGGATGCCTGTTGTTGCTCGGTGGATCGCGATCCTGTACGCGGTCGGCGTAGGATGCTTCCTTCTTCGCCTGGCCATGGCACTTTGGGGCGGACATCGATTGCGAGCGATCTCAACGCCTGTCTCGGATTCGGCTTTGTGTGAACTGATTCGAACTCAGGCCCGTCGAATTGGATTGAAGCTGGTTCCTGTCGTTGCGTATTGCGAACGAATCGCAGTGCCGACGGTGATCGGTGTGGTGCGTCCAATGATCCTGCTGCCAGCCACGCTCACGGCGGGCTTAACCATTAATGAACTGTCGGCCATCCTCAGTCACGAGCTGGCTCATATCCGCCGTTACGATCTTTGGATGAACCTGCTGCAGCGGGTCATTGAGTGTCTGCTGTTTTTTCATCCAGTCATCTGGATTCTCAGCCGCCGCCTGAGTGCTGAGCGAGAACTCTGCTGCGATGATCTCGTCATCCGTTCCGGTCACCAGCCTATTTTCTACGTCGGTGCGCTATTGAGGATGGCGGAATTGTGTGCTGGCATCTCACCCCCAAACTCCGTCTCCCTCGCTGCAACCTCAGGTGGAACGAATCTTCTGGAACATCGTGTCCTGCGGTTAATTCATGAAACACCGTCGACACGGCTGAGCCTCGATCCCAGTGGGGTGATGCTATTTGTAGGTTTGACGACTGTTTTGGCGGCCATTCTATTTTTCTCCCAATCGCCAACGACTGAGCCATCAGGTTTGCTTGGCGCGGGCAGTCAGGAAAACACATTACCTTCAGGAAACACTATTGCGGACACTGCCAGAACCCTTATTAAGGTTGAAGGAAATTCGGTCGTTACGGCTTCAACAATCCAAACGATGATTCAGATCAAAGAGGGAGAAACGATATCAGACGACTTGATCCGCAAGAGTCGAAACGCCCTGATAGAATCTCGACTTTTCTTTTCGGTGAAAACTCGCGTTGACGAAACGCCGACCGGTGCGGTTTTAGTTTTCATCGTTGAAGAGCGGCCTCAAGTTCGAAAAGTGGAGTTTCATGGCAATCGTCTGTTAAGCGAAGAGGAACTGGAGAAGGTAGCAGGGATGAAGGCGGGGGCGCCATTCGACCATGTATGGAATCGAGAGACAGCAGACAGAATTCGATTCGAATATGGACAACGTGGATATCAATTTGCCAAAGTAAGGCTCACCAAGGGCGGCGACAAAGACGACCGCGAAGTTGTTTTCGAGATCATCGAAGGACCTCGTGCCGACGTTTGCATCATGGACGTCGACAATCTAATGCCCCGTTCTCTGGCAAATGCAATCAGCAAATTCAATCAGGACTCGAAGGAGAATTCTATTGGCGTATCCCAGCGTCCGATCACGGAGCAGGAGGGTCGCGAAGCGATTGCGAAGTTTGCCGCTGAGAAGCATGTACCGGAAGGGGTGCGAACTCAACTCGCACAGATACAGAAGTCCAGCGAACTGCCTTCGAACGTCTACTTCCGGCGGTTCACTCGGTTCGACGACGGCAAGCAGATGCAGGGGGTCTGGTGGGTGCGGCTTGTCATTGAAACCGGGAACGGCCCCGTGTATTCCGTGCCAGTGCGAACCACGGCGTTGTTTGCTCGGCCCTACACACAAATGGAGCGGCAACAGAACACGGCAGACGGATTGACGCTGATAAATCGAGTCGCGTCGTACTACGAAGAGCCACCAGTTGTCGTACAACCGTCAGACTTGCCAGCGGCTTCCGTTGAGACGTTGATCAGAAAGACTCAGAATGCGATCAAGGCAGAAGATGATGCCGCGATCAAGTCACTCTTCGAGTCCACTGGAGCATCCGAGACGCAGCGGGAGTTTGCCGTTTCAGAGCTGAAGACGCTTTCAAAGGCGAAGGTTCATTCTATCAAAGTCAGTGCGTTGACGTTGAAGGGCGAACTGCGGACGTGGTCCGCATGGCAGTACTTCAAATCAAACCTTCCGGTTGTGGGGTTTCTGGAGATTGAGTACGAAGACAAAGATAAAGATAAAGATGCAGCAACACGGAGGGCTGACGCCCAGCCGCTCGCCGGGGATCGGAAAGTCCTTTCACTGGAACTCGGTCTGGTGGATGATGAATTGCGGCTGGTGAACTACGTGCCTGATGGCGAACGGACTCCGCCGGAGTTGCTCAATCCAGGACCGTCGATCACAGGTCATCTGGAACCTTTGGCTGACGGCACTCATCTCGTCACCGACATCATCACCAATCCCGGGACGCTGTTGTCTGCTCATCTGGCCAATGAAGAAATCCGGCAGAGAGATTTCCGCAGTGCATCGGAGCAGGAAGAGAACTCGCCAGCCACCGAACAGCCGAACGCTTCGATTGACACTCCGCCCACGAAAACAGCGACGCGGAACACTCCGGCTCCTGAAACGAAAGCGTCTGCAGATCAGAAACCAACAGCGGCGGAGAAAGCTGCGAATCGCTACCGAGTCCTGTCCGCGACTGGCGAACCTGTTTCCGATGCTGTGGTTAGGTTGATCTATCAGAAGCAAACATTTCGAGAACTGATCAGCCACGACTTAAAGCATGAGACAACGACAGATGCGGAGGGCAGTTTCGAGTATCCGTTCGGAGTTCAGGTTGCCAATGAAATGGACAACGGTGGATTTTCGGCAACGTGGATTACTCTGCCGGCACATGACGGTCAGCCGGCTCAATCGTGGTTGCTGGGCAGTTCGGCCGGCGTCAGGTTTCCATTCTTCGAAGCCATCGGAGCGATGATGAGGGATCCGAAAAAGGCATCCCCAATTTCGGCAGCGTCTACAGGCAAGGAAGCGAAGCCTCTCGAATTGCCTAAGGTCTTTCGTCTGCCGAAGTTTGAAACGACGATCCGAGTTGTCAACGCGGATGGCTCACCGGCAGCGGGTGTTCAAGTCACTCCATCAGAGATCGCGTGGGCTCGTGTCGAGGGTGGGAGCAAGAACATTGTTGTGCCGGACATTGTTCGCGACTCGCTTAGGCAAACAACAGATGCCGATGGGCGCGTCACATTTGCCACGATTGATCGCGTGGAGTTCGCAGAGATCGAGTTTCGCTCTGAGCAACATGGACGACAGCGAACGTTCACGAACATGAATACCATCGGCCCCGAACTGGAACACGATGTCGTGCTGTTCCCGGCTGGCAAAGTCACAGGAACAATCAAAGCCAGCACAGCAGAACAGAAGGAATTCCTGCGGACCAATAAACTCCTCCTGCAGACTCAGGTGATCAATCTCGGATTACCGGCTCCCAAAGGATTTCGAATCGCCATGGAAGGGATCGCGGAGGTTACGCCAGATGAGCAGGGACGATTTGAAATCCCCGCGATGATGGCGGGACAGATGTTTATGGTCGATCAACTTCCCGAAAACTCACTTCATCGGATCACGCTGAGACCTCGACAAATTACGAAATCTGCTGAATCATCGTTGATTGAAGGGGATGTGATTTCGGCCGTGAAGATACATGGGATTGCTCGGAAGCGCGATTCCAAAGAAAGTGTTGCCGGAATCCCGATTTCAATCAATCATGGTGGTCGGCAAGCTGATCTCAGTCGGCAATTGACTGTTTACCCCAGAACCGATGCTGATGGCCACTTCGAAGCTCACGTGTTTCCCGGGAGAGTTGGTTATTCGAGTCTGGCCACACTGGATGGATACGTACAGGCCTGGAACTGGGATCAGGATTATGATGCCAAACAGGAATGGCTCTATGGTCAACGTGTTGTGGTGCCCGGTGACACCTCAAGCTTTGAACTTCCGCCTCTCGAATTTGTTCGCACGAAAGAGATTCGTGGCAAGTTAGTGGACGCTGACGGGAAGCCCGTTGCGAATACCGAGGTTTATGCAAGAGCTCGGGCCAACCAGAATGGCAACGACTTCGCAAAGACGGACAACAACGGTGAATTTGTTCTGAAAGGCTTTGCGGACGGCTACTTTCCCGAGGTCGTGCAGGTTGGCGAACAGTTCAAGCTTCGGCCAGTCAGGATCATTTCGCGAGATCCCTTTATCTTGCAGGACTCCCAGCCAGCTGCGAAGTAGAGCAGGGCCGAATTCAGGGCCATGCTTCTTTCCTCGCTCCGGATCGGCTACTTTGCTCGTCTCTTTATGCCAGATCGCTTCTACTACTGACGTCGCTCAGTATCCGTCTGGCGACTCGATATCTGATTTGGGGAAACCGGTGATGAGAATCTCCTTGCGGCTGATCCCGTTGCTAACGCTGTTGCTGCCAACTGTTCATGCTCAGGAATCCGGCCTTGAACTGATTCCGGAAACTGCGGCGGCCGTGATTCGTATTCAGGCGCCCGAACAAATTACGGCGGACCTGGTTCAGTTCATCAATAAGGTTCAGCCGGGCTTCGGAGGACTTGCAGAAGCTCAATTGCCGATGGCTTTCGGTCAGGCCATTAAGAACCCACAGCTGGCAGGCGTGGATCAGTCAAAAGACTGGTACGTGGCTTTGTTCATTGATGATTCCGGAGAACCCAAAGGAGTTCTCGTACTGCCAGTGACGGACGCGGACGAAGCTAAAGGAGCGATGGAGGAGACTTTCGAATTTCTGGAACACGAGACATGGCTGATCTGTTCTCCTGAAGGTCATTTCTTCGATGAGTTCGAAGACCTAAAGGGTGGCAAATTGAAATCAGCCGCATCGCTGCTGGATGACCAGCTTGAAGCGATTGTCACGAAGGGGCATCTAACCGTCGCCATCAATGCTGTACTGCTTCGCGAAACCTTTGCCGATGAATTGAACACAGCTGATGATCACCTTGAAGAGTTGATTCAGATGATGGGCGCGCAAATCAAGCAGGCCAGCCCATCGATGGATATGGAGTACGTTCTTGACATGTATCGGGATCTCGGCAGGACATTGCTGCAGGCCGTTAATGATTCGGAGTCTTACGCTCTATCGATTCAAGTCACCGACGATGCGTTGAAGATTGATCAACTGTTGACAGTTGGAGAAGAAACGGCCACAGCCGCTTTCTTTGCGACACAGCCAGTCAGTGACATGTCGTCACTGAAGTCAGTTCCAGAGGGACTGATGGGTTACCTGGGGCTCCATGGTGACCCGAGCTCATTGCTGACCTGGTCGAAGTCTGTGGTCGAGAAAGTCATCAGGAACGAAGAACAAAAAGCACTCACCTTGAAGGCATTGGAAAGCCTGAAAGAGGCTGAATTCGGCACTCTGGCAGCCGGTGGAGATTTGCTTCCGGAAGAAGAGACCGCGATGCGATACTTCTCCGTAGCCGAAATTGCCCCCGCTCAAAAAATTCGCGACATGATGAAGTCACTGGGAAATGGTGCCGAATACGAAGTGGCCGGAATAGAGCAACAGCTGACGTATGAGCCCGATGCAGAGAAAATTGGCGATCAGTCGGTCGATATTTATCGCGTCAAGCAGACGATTCCTGAAGGACTTGATCCGACCGGGATGCAGAAGAAGATTAACGAGAAGCTTTATGGTTCAGACGGCATCGTGCAGAGAATCATGCTCAAAGAGAATGTGATGCTGCAGACGATGGGAGGAGGCCTTGATGCGATGAAACAACTGGTGGATTCACCAGAATGGCAAAGTGAAACACTGCTTAGTGCTCGAGCCCGACAGCACGAGAATGCAAATCTGATCGTCCTGGTGGATCTGCCGAATTCGGTTTACAAGTTTGCCAAACTGATTATTGGAACTGGAGCTTTGCCAATCCCGATTCAATCAGAGCAGATTGAAGGACTGGAGTTGCCAGCCAGTTACTCCGGGTTCTCGCTGGCGATGGAAGAAAACCGACTGAGTACCACGACGAATGTTTCTGTCGAAACATTTCAGGGATTCGTCCGTATGGCCATGTTCATCCAACAGATGCGGCAACAGCAGTAGAGCTTTCGAGGCAGCAGAGTTTCCCGGACGACGAACTGAGTCTCTGAAATACAAGATCCCTCGTGGCGAGACCAAAGTCTCACGACGAGGGATTTCTTGTTTGATGTTTTTCAGACTCTGTTAAGCACCGAGAGCCCATCGGCTCATAACAATGTCGATATCCTGGTTACTGTCTGGCGCTGACACCGAAACTTCCTGAGAGACAGATCCTGCCTGAGAAGGATCCGCATCTGTATTTGACTGTGCAACGTCATTCTGTGAGACATCGTCCTTTTCTGAATCTGATTGAGGCCGTGAGTTCTGTGGTAAGGAGGCTGGTACCACCGAATCGATTGCGGCAAGATTGTCTTCCTTCGGAAGTTCTGTTGACGTAATCGTGATAACGATCGACGTGCTCCATTCGCCGAGTGCTCCGGTGGTGCTTACGGATCGTACCCACATCCGGTATTGACGAGGAGGCAGGTCCGTTAATGGCGTGAAGCTGTTTCCGGTCAGATTCCTGACGTCCTGAATCAGTGCGTTCGTGTCGACTCTGACAATGCGAAGGATGTAGCTCTGCGCACCGGTCACGGCTGACCATAAGATTGTTGGTGTCCGGTCGGTGGTTGTTCCTGACGCAGTCAGCAGAACGGGTCTGCCACCATTGTTAAAGTCCTTCGATAGACTCCAGCTGCCAGTCAGCACACTGCCAACCTTTGCTCGTATAGACCAGCGATAGTCTGATGCAGGGAGTGCTGTCGTTGGCGTCCACGATGTCGCAGTCAGAGATAATTCAGAGGCGACCGTTGCTCCGGTACGCAGGTTTCTCAACAGCATTTCATAACTTGTTGCTCCAGTGACTGGCAGCCACGTCAGTGTTGGGAGTGAGCTGAAAGTCGATGCATTCGGGGAGACCAGAGTCACAAGCTCATTTGACTGAAATGTCTGTGCGGTGCTCCAGTTTCCTGAAAGTCCCGAGGCATCTATTCCACTAACAGAAACGCTGTAACGACCTATTCCGAACGAGTTCGGGAACTGATAGGTATTGACGTCCATTCGATTGACAGTGTTCATCAGCACCTGGCCGGTGATCAGATTCCTTACCATCACCTTATATTGAGCAGCACCGAGAAGGTTGTTCCATCTGAACGTCGGTCGTCCGGTGCTCGAGATCGATGCAACGGGATCAACAGTCGGAGGAGTGCCGATCCTGAAGAACTTTGCATCAGACCATGCGGAGTATTGGCCGGAATTGTTGCGTGACCGCAGATCCACTCGATAAAACCCGATTCCGAGAGCTACTGACGGCGTGTAGCTCAATCCTGCCACAGTCGTTCTCAGAACGACATTCTTGCCAGTGCTGATATTGGTGACCTGCAGGTCATAATCCAACGCATCTGGAGTTCCGGTCCAGGTCAGAGTTGGTTTTTGATTTTCGGTTGTGGAAAGAGGGCTCGTCAAAACCGGTCGGTAGGTGCCCGATGCCGGGACAGTCAGCACGAAGCGATTGCCCTCGCCAGTACCGATTGTCACGGCTGGTAATGTGACAAGACCATCTGCATCAACGATCAGAGTACCAGACTGAACAATCTGTCCAGTTACGTTGTTGATGTTTGTCCATGTGACAGTGGCCCCCGGCATTGGGTTGAATGCCTGCCGTCGCTGCGGTGTCACATCGGCTGTTTGCTCTACGGTGTTGGATCTGACGGTGATCTCGTAACGGGTCGCCATGTCAACAATGTCGTTATGAAAATGATTCCACGGCACCGACCATTCAAACTGCATATTGTAAAAGTTTGTGCCCGTTGTGCCGGGTACGTTTGGGCCGGACCCGGAAGCATTCGTGATTCCCGGAAAGCTCACGTTTCTTGGATAGGCCCAGGCACTGAGTCCGCCGTCTGTCGGGCTGAACATCGTGTCGAGTGAAAAATCGAAAGCCATCCAGTTGTGATCCCACCCGAATCTCTGTTCAGCCGTGAAACCTACGTTACCTGCATTTAATGCGGCGATGAATGGTTGCCCCTGTGTTGCCCAGTCAATCACATCATCCGCTTTGCCATGACCAACCATCAGGAAGGCCATTTTGTCTCCGCGACGATTCAGTAGTTGCTCATGATGGTTCATCCAGTTGTAAACGCCCATGCCGTCGTATTTCTTGATCGGGCCAGCATGGACACCATTGTTAACAATCGGCAAATTAGCTGCCTGACTACCCCACAGGACCGAGAAGTCCCATTGGAACCCCGGACTGCTGGCGTAGTTTGTCATCGGTTCACTGCCGAAGATTCCTGAGAACACGTTGGCGTATCTCATTCCCAAAGACAGCGACCCGGAGGCTCCCATGGAGTGTCCCTGGGAGTGAATGCGAAGTTCATCCACATTGAACATGGATGAGACTTCATCTATTGTCTTCAGCACCCGTTGTTCGGTGAAGTTTTCAACACGACCCGCTGTCGGAAACGATCCCTGCGTCTGATAATTATGATCGGCCGCAAAACCGTACCACCACGTCTGGAAGTGTTCGCCCGGCGCGCCACCACCCGGATCATCGAGAAATACTTCAATACATGGCCAGCCGAACTCGGCAGATGGCTCCATTCGCAACCGTTCACCGTAAGCGTGTGGCATCAGTTTCACTGGCCAGGCAATGTTCGGATCATAGGTGTCGGGAAGAGCGACCGCGTAGTTGTAAGCGTATCCCTGAAATGTGGGGTTCCACTTCGCATAATCCATGTATTGTGTGTAGATTCGGCCTTTCCCGGTTGCGTTGCTTACCGTTAGTACCGGTGATGGAGTTGCTACCAGTTCCGTAACTCCAGTCGATAAGGAATTGGAACCGGCGACCAGATTCACGCTTTCCGTACCACCAGTCACCTGTGTAACGGCATAATACCAGGTGCCACCCTGCCCTGTTGGGGTCGTATAAACGAACAGCCCCTGATCCTCAGAAAGCGGTGTCCCAAGATCATTGATCATGAACGTGGCCGGGATGCCGATTTCGGGCGAACGTCGCGGATGCAGCGTTGTGTTGTCGTCGAGCGGTCCCCATTTGCTGGTGAGCTTTTCTGCCGAGCCGATGTTCGCCGTCGTAATTGGTGAAGCAGACCGATAGACATTGTATTTTTCTCCGGTCACCGCAGTATCTTCATTCCATGTGATGAAGGTTTGGCCCGAACGGTGAAATGCCTGCAGTGCAGTGGCCGCGAGCATCTGCCGCTCTTCAAGGACTTCAGGCCTGTTGACGGTCAAATTGCGTCGTCGACGATTGGTTCGGGCCGTGATTTCGAGGAGCCTCCGGAGGCGTGTCAGAGAATCGTGAATCATGTCGCAAGTCAGTCTGATAGAGTAGCCGGGTCTGGATGTGCGCATGCAGTTCGCCTGCTGCGTCCTGACTACAATTTGTGGCAGATCTGCCTCCATGATGTGAGTTACGGCAGATGTTCTCTGTCCTCGGTGGAGACTTGCCGCAACAAATTGCAATAAACGATTCATCCGGAAAATCGAGACCGTTGCCAGAAACCAACAGACTCGAAAACTGACTGGAAAAAGCAACATTTGTGCTGCGCAACGCAGTCAAATGTGCTCTCAGGAGTCGAAGCCTTCTGCTGTCGGGCTTCGCGCAGTGACAACCTGTCAACCTCGCCGAATTGCGGCAATTTCGTCGCAGGTATCAAGATGCAGCGGGTTTGCTCGCACCATTCGAAAATGCAGAATTCTCGCGAGACCGTCCCTGCATTGTCGAAGTCACTGGCCGTGGCCCGTTGTCAGTGAAGGCTTAGTGCCTGTAATGCTGCTGCTCGATCAGGGTAGGCGACCCAGGAGAAATCGATCTTGGGATTCTCCAGCAGCATCAGTGTCTTCAACATGTCTTTCATATTGTCTGACATATGGCACAGAGCCGCATCGCCTTTGTTGGCTCTCGCCTTCTTAGCGAGACGAATCAGTATCCCCACAAAAGTCGAGCCGAAGTACTGCATGGCCGAAAAATCGACCAGCAGATGCCGGATACCGGGTTCACTCAAAAGTCGATAAGCCTCGTTGTAGCCGTTTCGAATATCGTTGTCCCGAAATTCCATGAACGAACCGAGCGCGGTCACGATCAGGACCTCGCCACACTGCTCAAAACTGAAAATCTGCTTATCCTGACTCATCTGCCACTCTCGAATCTGGAAGACAGCCTGTTCACTGGTCCGGTGCAAGCCGAAGGGCTGGTCCATGCCGAGCATCTTTGCTATCGGTGCGGAACCGTAGCGGCGATTCCATCGAAGAACAAGAGTCCAACGGCTCGATTTCATGGCTGCGGGTCACGAGATTCCCCGGTTCCGATGTCTTTGCCGATCATACCGAGCTACTCTGTGTCATCAGAGAAAGCCGCCGAGCTTTACGGTATACTGCACAAAAGCCGCCCGAAAACTGATTCCCACGGAAATTTGTTCGAATCCCTGTGATCCAGCCTATGTCTGCATCTACTGCCCCAGTCGCATCTCCGGAGTCAAAAACTCCGATCATTAATATTTCATGTTACAAGTTTGTCGCGTTGGACAACCTTGAAGACCGGAAGTCCGCCATTCGTCGGCGTGCAGTCGAATTGAATTTGAAGGGCACCGTGCTGCTCAGTCACGAAGGGATCAACCTGTTCGTTGCCGGTCCTCCCGAAGCAATTCATTTGTTCGTCGACTTCCTGCGATCAGATCCTGCTTTCGCTGACCTCCAGCCCAAGGAAAGTGCAAACGAGTACCAGCCGTTCAATCGCATGCTGGTGAAGATCAAGAAAGAGATCATCGCCTTTGGGATCGATGGCGTCGTTCCAGCTCAAAAAACATCGCCTAAGCTTCCAGCGAAAGAGCTCAAGCGATGGCTGGACGAAGGTCGCAAAGTCCATCTGCTGGATACTCGAAATGACTATGAGTATGACCTTGGTACTTTCGATAACGCGATCAAAATGGGCCTCGATCATTTTCGTGAGTTCCCCGATGGCGTCGCGCGCCTGCCCGAAGAACTGAAAAACGAACCCGTTGTCATGTTCTGCACCGGCGGTATCCGTTGCGAAAAGGCCGGACCTTACATGGAGATGGCGGGGTTCAATCAGGTCTATCAGCTCGATGGCGGCATTCTGAAGTACTTCGAAGAAGTCGGCGGAGAACATTATCACGGCGAATGTTTCGTGTTCGATCAGCGTGTTGCAGTTGATCCTTCGCTGAAGGAAACTCCCACGACTCAGTGCTACATCTGTCAGGCCGTCGTCACCGCCGAAGAACAGCAGCTGCCGCAGTATGTTCCGGGAAAATCCTGCCCGGCGTGCTATCGCGAAGAATCTCAGTCGATGGCGGAACTGATCGAATCGCGCCATGCAGAAATTCAACGTGTCACAACCCCACTGCCAGGCAGCGAACCGTGCCTGAATCGTCGGCCCCTGAACGTTCCGCAGCGATGTGCGAACATGACACTGATTGAGTTCCTTGTTGATCTGCATCCTCAGGTAGGACGCGATGAATGGCTGCGGCGGATCGCCGAATCGACTATCGTCCCAACAGAGCCTGTGCGCCGTCGCAGACGTCCGAAGTGGACTCCCGAACCATTGCCACTGTCTCCCGATCGAATCGTGCGCGAAGGGGAACGTTTCGATCAGCTTCAGCCAATGTCTGTCGAGCCTGATGTGGCAACAGATATTTGCGTGCTCCACGAAGACGACGAACTCATCATTCTGTCAAAACCAGCGCCGCTGCCAGTTCATGCGTCCGGACGATATAACCGCAACACGCTCCGCAACATTCTGAATCTGGTCTGGTTTCCCTGCCGACCTCATATTGTCCATCGACTGGACGCCAATACCTCGGGTGTCATGGTGCTTTGCAAACGCAAACGAGTCGCCTCGATTGTGCAAAAGCAGTTTGAGAATCGCCTTGTGGGTAAAATCTATCTGGCGAAAGTTCACGGACATCCATCTGCAGACAAGTTCTCATGTGAGGCATCGCTCGCACGAGAAGCTGGCGACGGCGGTGTTTACCTGATTGATCCCGACGGCCACGAGGCCAGCACGGCCTTCGAGGTTCTGCAACGTTTCGAAGACGGCACATCCCTCGTCCGAGCTTTCCCGCGCCGGTCGCACACAAAATCAGATCCGATGCGCACTTGTGGCATCTGGGATTCCCGATCGTTAGTGACCCGGCGTATCTACCGGGCGGGCAACTCAGTTCGAAGCCACACGCTGCTTCCGTCTGAACCGCCAATGTGTCTGCATTCGGAATCCATCATCTTCGAGATGCCGATCATAAGGAACTAAAGTTCAAGCCCCTGCACCGGATTGGGCAGCCTATTGGGAATTTTCAGATTGAACGGTCAACTGTAACCTGTAGCCCGACCTGTCTGGGGGTCGGGAGGGCAACCGCATCCTTGTATCTCGCCGCCTGAAAGATCCGCAACTGCTTGACCGGCAACGCGAAGAGATCACTGATCTGAGACAGATCAGTCTACGTGATCCGACCCGCATATTTGGGAAGGTTTCCGCGCAATTCCGCATTGGAACCCTCTGCCATCGCCAGAAACCGTCAAGCGTGCGAAATCGGTCCTGCCGTTGCACCTCTGCTGGGATCTTCCAGCAAAAGACATCGAAGACTCCACTTGATTGCGGGACGCATTTCCGGATATGGCCGCGGCGAATCGCGAAGCTGACTTCATTATCGCGTTCGTCTGCATGACTCCGGAAGTCGACAGCCACGAACATCAGGGCGTTGAACTTCCGTCGTATGGCATCCATCAATTCTTGCGGCTTTAATCGCCAGCCGATCCGGAATTGTCGACGCAGAATCTCGCCTTTCTCGACCTCGAACGAGACGACGCGGACGCTTACGTTGACGCACTGACTGCGTTCGAGCCACAGCTCATCGGTGTTTCACTGTTCGTCTGGTCTGCGAAATGTCTGATCGAAGTGGCCCGCCGGATGAAGAAGCGGTATCCGGATTGCACAATTGTCTTCGGTGGCCCCTCAGCACGACCTGCTGTTCTGGATTTGGCTCCTTATCGAAAAGCGGTCGATTACGTCGACGCCGTTGTGACTCGTGATGGAGAACAAGCTATCTGCGACATCGCCCGAGCCATCCAGAATGCTCCGGCTACAGTCGATCGTCACACGACCTTGTCGGCCATCGTTGGTCTGGAATTGCCAACGCCTCTCGGCTGGAAGAACACAGGCTTCCGTCCCAAAGCTGAAGATCTGGACGTGATCGCATCGCCCTATCAAATGGGCCTGATGCACTATGGCGCTGTTGGTTATCTGGAATCATTTCGCGGCTGCCCGATGTCATGCACCTTCTGCGAATGGGGCGCTCCCGACATCGCACAGGGGGCATTTTCAGAAGATTATCTCACGCGTGAACTCGAAGCCCTGGCGGCCATGATGCACCGGCGGTCTTCAGCGTGGATGCTGGCCTGAATTTTGAACACACAAACTTTCGCAATCTGGTGGCCGCTGGCGAAAGAAAGTGGGTTCCTCAAGAGAATCCGGGCCTGTGGTGCGAAATCTATCCGTCAAAATCCTGGATGGGCATCTCAATTTCTCTCCCAATGTGGCCCATCGTATCTGTTGGACTGATCGTTCAATCCCGAACTGCTGAAACGTATGCCTTGACCGTATGCCAGCGCAGGCGTTTCAGGCCGGCGATCGAGCAACTTTCGAGAGGTCGCACGCGCTCAGTACAGGCTCGACATTACCCCAACGCCTTCAGGATGCTTTCCCGACACTAAAACCCGCGTTTGCCGGTAAACGGTACGGTCTACCTACAATACCACCGGCATTTACGCTGACCAGGAAAAGCTTGGTGGCGGAACATTTGTTCCTGCATTGTCGTGAAATCTTCCGCTCGATTTGGGCGAAACCGTTTGCCCGGTCATGCGCGATATGCTGAGTCGATGAAGTGATTCACGCTATGGCTGAACGACAGCTCTGGACAGTTCTGGTGGTCGTTTCACCACCGCTGGAAACGACTGGCGATTCTAACGTCTCGTCGCGCGGTTGTTCCGGCACGCTATCGACGAAGTCTTCGCAGTGCCTGAGGCTTCACAGAGCACCGAAACCTGTCACGTCAGAGCGCATCAGCTGGGCAACAGATCGGCGTGTTGCTCTGATTACAATGTATCCCATTCCCGATCCTGCCAATGCCGGGCTTATCTCCGATCACGGCCTGCGGATGGTCGAGGCGACGCTGAGCCTGCCAACATCAGGGACTCGATCTACATAATATTACGACCTGCGCCAGTGCCTCCGCCGACGCGTTGACGGAGGAACTGACGCAATAGATCCGGATGTGATCGGTTTCTCTGCTTATCTCTGGTCATTCCATTGTTTTGCAGGAGTCGCGGGACTCAATTGCATCGTGACGATTCCTCGTGATCCGTCCTTCGGAGTCCTTCAGCGCGTCCAGCATGCTGGATCAGTTGCCATTCGAAAAACGCGCGAATGCCGTCGAGCGTGCTTGTGGTCAATGAAGGTGAGCTGACGTTTCTGGAATCGATACGGGCCACGGATCGTAACGCGAACTCGCTGAAAAATTCGCGTTGCTCAGTGGCGAGATGATCGCGCTGGCGAAACCCGCTCGTCCGCTGGCCGATCTGAACTGTTGCCATCACCGTATGTTATGGGCCTGGTTTCCTCGCCGTCTCGGCGTTCTGCAGACTTATCGCAACGGCTGTCCTTACGCGTGTATTTCTGCAGATAGGGCGTGGAATCGCCGAAGCGCGTTCGCACGGCCGAGCATCTGGCGGAAGAAATCAATGCCATGGCGAAGATTCCCGGGAGTCACCGACGCGCTGCTGGTGGATGCAGGACTTAATCTTAACGGTCGCGGCTGATCGACGCTGGAAATCGCGGCTGAACGAACCGGGATTCTTTCTGTCGAAAACTGAGTCAGGAATGCTATCCGGCCAGAATGCAGATCAGCACATTCGAAGGATTTTTGTCGAGCGTTAATCCTCTCGTTGGCGTCGGACTGAAAGTCTTTCGACAATGGAGTCGCTGCATCTCAGGCGATCATTCGATGAACAACATTTCCCGAAGACAATGGCGCGACTGACGAATGTTCACGAGTTGCCATCGAGATCATCATGGGACTTCGCTGACAACCCTGAACTAATTTCGTCACCCAGCTTTTCACCGCACTGGACTTTTTCCCGTGTGCTCTGCGAGTTTACCACTGCTGCGTTCTGCCGTCGGCTCTCATGGTCCGCTCACCTGCGGAGCTGCGCTTGGACGCGGGCCTGTCGACCCGGAAGATGCGGTCGTCTCGGCTGGTCTCGTGAAAGCCATGCAGAAGGAATGTGAGTTCCCCTTTCAGATCATCAGGCTCACGTCATCTACGGCCAGGTTAATTGATTACTTTTAGGTCTTTTGCAACAAACGAGGCAACAATTGCCACCGCGATCAGCCGTCGCGTGAATCGATGATCGATATCAGCAGACTCAGGGACGAAGTCTGTGAACCGTTGAGAAACTTACTCTCACGCGGTGTTGGCTCAAGAATAATCGTTCTCTGTACATCGCAAGCGTTCGAACATGGTGCCCACTGATGAGCTGGCAATTGCCGGAGAGCCTTTTGTCTATTTCAGATTTAGCCAGACTGCTTTGCAATCGACGATGAGTCGTTCAGAATGCTCATCCACGAATGTTTCCCATTTTCCGGAGTTGATTGTGATGCGGCCACCCATTCAGATGTCTGACGTTGGTGAGTGTTTTTTGTCCTGCTTTGCACCGATCAAAACCACGCTGTCGCGGAACGGCATCAAACCCTGTATCCGTGCACTGCTGGTTCTCGAAGGGGTTGCTGCCACGATTACAACGCGCAGGAAAGTTTTCTGGCGAAAGGCATTGCTGAACAGCTCACGTCGAAGTTGTTATCGCGCTGGACAAGGATACGTCGACCGGCCATATGAATCCTGTCTACGAAAAGGCTGATTGGGCCGAAGGCTTCGATGTGATCATCCACGATGAATGCTCCTCGGATGTGAAAGATCTGGCCATCATTGACGAATTCTGGAACCTCATCGACAGGGCTTCCTGCCGTTCTTTTGCATTGCGGTAGCGCACAGCTACCGCAGCGAAGGCTATCAAATCAGTAACGCCGTGGTTTGAATTCACGGGGCTGCAGACAACCGGTCTGGACGTCAGACGCAAAATTCGCCATGAACTTCAGTGATCCGTCGCATCGATCCGAACGGGACTGACCGACTGGACTACAGTCAACGAAAAGCTGTACAACAACAGCGAAGGCAAATTATGAAACTGCGACGGCTCTGGCTGTGGGGCCAGCAGGAGGGATCAAAAGACGCCACCGTTGTCTGGACGAACAAATACCGCATGAAGACTCGGGTCTTCGCGACGACTCTGGGCCACAACAATGCACTGACGGTGAAGATGACCGATATCTCGATCTGGTGACTCGGGGATTGCTCTGGTCGTGCGACAAACTGGATGATCAGTATTTAAGATCTGAAAAGTCAAAGTAGCGAAGCGCTGGGTGAGTTAAAGAACGGAGGCTCGCGGGTTGTTGATTTAATCAGCCGCAGGGCGGCTGGCCCGGTTATTTCCCGGAATGGCAGGGCTTTCAGCCGGGGCTGGCGCCCATCGGCTAATGGGACCACTAAATCAGCAGCCTACGCTCGCCTTCCTTCCATACAGACCGGAATGAATCGTTGTAGAATCGAGCGATCTCAGGAATTCTGCTGATGTCCACGGCACCAGTCTTTTCACGATCAGATCATCCGTCTGCAGAGTCCTCGAACACCAGAGAGTTCGGGAACTCGCGTTGATCTGCGTCAACTGACTGTGACAGCAGGGAACAGAAAGTGTTGCTTGAGGAAGCCTCGATCACTTTTCCTCCCGGAGAACTGATTCTGCTGCTGGGCTGGAGTGGTGTCGGTAAGTCGGTGCTGTTGAGGATTCTGGCAGGATTGATCGACCCCTCGGCTTGCAGGGTCCGCTATTCCGGAGCAAATCGACTTTGTAGGTGATTGCCAAAGGACACATCGGCCGGAAGCAGACACAGCACTCATCCGGTGGCGGTTGTCTTTCAGGATTTGCTGCTTCTTGATGAACTGAATCCGCTGCAGAACAACCTGCCAGATCGCGCTTGGACCGTACGACCGATCAACAAGCCTCTGCCAGCCGAGCTGCGGAACTCCTGGCGGAGCTGCGTGTACCACAAGCAGATCAATGACCAGCGTCCTGAGTGGAGGCGCTGGCAGAGATTAACCCATCGCGGGCGATTGCATCCGGGCAGATGTTGTCTTCTATGACACGAGCCTACATCGGGGCTTGATCATAAGACGGCGTTGCAGGTTGCAGAATTCATTCGTGAAACGCGGCATGGTCATCGGCGAACATCGATCCTGATTACTCACGACTATGAAACGCTCGGTCGTATCGCCGATCGAATTATTCTGCTCGATCATACTCAGAAGAAACTACGCCGAGCTTCCACGTGAGGAATGGAGTAAGCTTCCGGAAGTACTTGAATATACCGCCTGTGATGGCGACCGATGTCGTGAAGGCTCTCCCGCTCGCGCGTAAGATGGTCACCTCGATTCGAATCGCGATCGAAGTCTGGTCGGTTGTGGAATCTGTGATCAGCTTGCCGTGGTCCCTTCTGCCGCTTTGAGCCAAGTGGGGTTTGCGATACGCTCTATTGTTGAGGCTTGTTGCCAGGCCGTCAGCCTGTGTTTACGTGGGTGTCGCTGGCATGATCCTCGGCCTGGCTCAGGACTTTGTGTTTCGCTATTTGCGCATTTGTCGTTGCCGGAACCGTTGCTGACCGGAGAAATTTGTTACGCAACAAGGTTTCACTCACCATACCATTTTCAGTTCCGATCCTTGCGACGATTTTGATTGCCGCACGGTCCCGGAGCAACTGTAACCTCGGATGTTGGCAACAAGGTCTACGGGAATCAGCTGGACGCAATGAAGACTATTGGCGTTGACCCGTACCGGCTGCTTAGGACACCAGTCCTCTATGCTTTCCTGATTGGGACACCGTTCCTTGCACTTCTAAGTTATGCGGTGGCGGCTGTCGCGGCCTCATTTGCCTTTTTGATGACTCATGCCGATCTGGGGATTGGCTTCTGGGATTCACATTTTCATCGTGAACTGATTTTGCCAACGGGAATTCTTTACAAAGGCTCCTCGTGGCTGATCGCCAAGCTTTTGACGTGCGGATTGGGGATTGCCATCATTTCGTGGCGGTGTGCAGTCACTCCGAAACTCTCCGGATCAGAAATCAGCCACGGGGTCACGGACGATTCTTTGGGCGACGCTGTTTGTGCTGTTTGTCCATTTCGGCTACTCGTTGTTCGAGTTTAAGCCCCAATCCTGATCTCCCGAGAGCCGGAATCCGCAGTTTCTGCGGGCTTTGCGTCTGTTTTGCTGGAGAGAATGCGACATTTGGCCGATCAGGCTGGAAATTTCGCGGGATCACGATTATCCTGCCCCGCTCGATTCACTTTGAGCGACGGCGCTCGCCCTGCGTTTGAGCGTTTTTTCCGCCTTTTGACACGTTTTCGACCTAGTTTACGCCATGCCTAATTCAGCGTCTGCAGAAAAGTCACTTCGTAAGTCTCTTGTTCGCCGTGAGCGAAATCGCAATCAGCGAGGTGCTCTGCGAACTCGTATCAAGAAGTTCCGCTCTTTTCTGGCTGAAAAGCCGACTCAGGAAGCTGCTGACAAAAAAATTTGGACTTGTCGTAAAGGCGACTGATCAGGCTGCTTTCAAAAACATTCACAAGAATGCGGCTTCTCGCACGAAGTCTCGTCTGGCCGCTCTCAAGCGAAAGACCTTCGTCGGTTGATTGACGCTGGCTCAGCAAACTAAGACATTTCAGGGCTGCGATCTGTTTATCAAGTCGCAGCCTTTGCCCTATTTCTGTCAATTGTGTTTACAGTTCATGTCGCAAAAACAAGCAGACATGTTCTTCACACAAAAATTTCGACGGGACGATGAGCCAAACCCACCGCATGAATATCTCCGCGAATTGCCCGCCTCTTTCATCAGGAAATCATAATGAGCTTTACGTTGCCGACGATTGCATCGTCAGGGTTATCGAACTTCGCAGTCCTTCGATGGTGATCTTTAAGGAGCGATTGCTGTCCAACATGGACAGTATGCTGGCCATGGCCAATTCAACACGACTGAGGCCGCACTGCAAGACTCACAAGATGGAGCAGGTGATTCGTCTGTGGATCAGAGAAGGTGTAACGAAACATAAAGCGGCAACCATTGCGAGTGAAATGCTGGCGAATGCCGGAGCCACGGATGTGCCGTTTGCCCTGGCCCGGTCAGGCCAAACGTCGGCACCATCGTCGCGTTGGCGCGAAGTTTCCCTGGTACCTTCTCGGTCTGAATGATCACGAGCGTCCTCTCTGAAGTTATCAGCGGCGGCCCCTGCCAGCGGGTGTTCGATCGGCGTGATGCTTGATGTGAATGTCAGGATGGATCGGACCGGGGATCACTCCGGAAACTCATGGAGCCGTGGAGCTCTACGCGTTAACTGCGAAATTGCCGGGACTGGAGACCGGCAGGATTTCATGTCTACGATGGTCATCAGCAGCGTCAGCTGAACCTGGAAGAACGGAAAACCGCGGTGGCTCAGCAATGGCCGCGTGACAGAGTTGCGTTCAAAGTGCGAGTTGCAGGGGCGAAGGTTCCTGCGCGGCCTACGGAGTGGAACTCCGACGTTTCCTATTCGCCCGCACCCGATGTCGGATCCTGCGATCGAATTGTGCCCGGGAACCTGTGTATTTCACGACGCCGGCTGTAAGCAAACTTCGGACACCACCGTTTCTTCCTGCACTGCAATTGTGACCCGTGTGATCAGTCGACCGGCTGCGGACCGAGTGACTTTGGATATTGAGAACAGGCGGTTGCAGCAGATCCTCGAGGATCACGTATGTTTATTCCTGAGCTTCCGACAGCCGTTCAGGAGATTCAGCGAAGAGCACATGGGCCTCGTGACTGCAATGCCGATCCGCTGAGCCCGGCAATCGCCGATGCGGCGATTCCGATGCACGTCTGCCCAACCAGCGCGTTGTATGGCAAGGTCGCGGTGATAGAGAATAGTCACGTCGCAGAGTACAGGATGTCTGTGCAATCGAAAGATCACCATCACAAGAGCATTCAAGACCTAAAGTCGATCTTCAACTTCCCAAGTACTCTGCGTGCCGCATCGCCGCGCGCGCTCAGGAAGTGGGGCTTCACCAGCAGAAAGCGGCTTCCGGGACGATTCGCCTCGGCGAGTGTGCTGATGCTGAACCCGTCTATTGAAAAGCGCTACAAATAAGAGCTAAGGCCTGTGATGCGACAGGCTTGGAATCGACTGATTCGGAAGTCAGAGCTTTTACATCGGCAGCATCAACCTGTCGATTCAACAGGTTGCCGATGACATCATTAGCATTAACGGCCCCAGACAGTGCCTTGCGGATCGACCGCTGGAATCGCGGTATTGGCAGACAGGCGAAACAGTGGCGGAACTGTTGAAAGGCGAGCGTCCAGGCGAACAGATTCACGCTGACGACAAACGATGGACTGGATCGTGGCATTCGCAGCAAGTTCGCCATCAATGCGCGAGACGACGCTGCTTTCTGAAGCGATGCCGGGCTGACCGGTGGAATCCGTCACGGCCATCATGTCGCAGTCACTGATGATCAAACGTTCTGCGACTTGTCGCAGAAGTTACTGTTCGGAACGACATGACCATGTCGAATCCGCATAAGATCTGAACCAGACGCTGTTACACAATCCACCTCCTGAGCTGGGAAAGCGATTATTCTATACGCGTATCTGCTGGCCTGAATCAGGAAGGATTCTGATCAAGCCTGCACGAAAGATCCTGATTGCGGCTCATTGGAATCCTGGTTCACTGATTTTCTGAGCGAGACAAAAATCAACATTCAGTTTGATTGGACTTTAATGACAATTCGACCTGACGGTTTGTGCTGTTCATGCAGCGATTAACGCCAGCGATGAAGGACCAGCTCAATGTTCGGCTGCCAATTGTTTCAAGGTGCTGTCACCGGTGTTTAGACCCTTAACAAACTGGACATTCGAAATATGCCGCAGAACCGGCGGTTTTGGATTCGCAATTCCGGCGGCGAATGCATAAGCACGAGGCCACTCGGTGATTTGGAAGAACTGTCATGGAATGTCTCGTGCTCAAAGAACGCCGGATCCATCAGGACCACAAATCATGATGCGAACTCTGCGAATCACTCACGCTGTCAGGAAGATTCTATGTCAATTGGTGACCGGATTACTCGTCATGTGGAACGCATGTCTGTGCACAGAGCCGTGAATCGCAGTCGGAGGTCGGGCGTCAGACTGCCCCATCCTTTCGCAATGAAGTGATGGCTGTGCTGTCCGGATCGGCTGTAATCTCGGCACGTGTCATGGGAACCAGAACGGCAAAGGCGGATTCAAGATCTCATTACGGAACCAGGATCAGGAGACGGACTTTATCATGCTGACTCGTCAAGCTGGCTGGACGTCGAGCAAACGCTGTACATCCGAAGACAGCCTGCTTTTGCAGAAACCGGCGATGCTGGTTCCATATGAAGAGGCCGCCGTTTCGGTCACAAGGTCCGCTGAGTATCGACTGCTGCGCCAACTGGATCGCGGCTGGAATGCCCAATGACCGTGGAAGATGTCCCGGTCACTCGAGCTGGCTGGGTTTCTCCGGACAAGGTCACTCTCCATCGGCACGATCGGTCTGTGACTCTGCAAAGCGATGGCCACGTTTGGTCAATCGCGGCGAGATGTCTGCGCTCACCTTACGGTGCGAATCGTCTGATCCTTCGGTGCAGATTTCTTCGAAGGCAGCGTCGTTCAGTTCAGTATCAAGTATTCGGAGAACAAGTATTACGGTTCGCTATCTAAATCAGCAGACGGTCTCGCGAGTGGAGTCAGTTCCAACCGCCCCGAGTTTCAGTTCCATGCGCCGCAACCTGCGAACTTTGTCGACGATCATGTGTTTGCTCAGTTGCAACGACTGAAGATAAATCCAGCGGATGTCTGTGACGATACTGCGTTTCTTCGCCGAGTCTATCTGGATGTAACGGGACTGCTTCCACCTTCGCAGAAGGCTCGAGACTTCCTTGCGTCACAGGATCCGAATAAGCGATCCGTCCTCATCGATGAGTTGCTGGCGTCTTCGGAGTATGTTGACTTCCAAACACTCCGCTGGGCCGATTTGCTCCGCGTGGAAGACAAGACACTCGATGCGAAGGGCGTCGAGGTTTTTACGCACTGGATTCGAGAAAGCGTTGTTGCCGACAAACCACTTAACCAGTTCACGGCTGAGATTATTGCGGCTCGCGGAAGCACTTATGCGGAAGCTCCCAGCAATTTTTACCGAGCGTTGAGGACACCGGAGGAGCGAGCCGAATCGGCCGCTCAAGTCTTCCTGGGGATTCGTCTGCAATGTGCGAAGTGTCATAATCATCCGTTCGACCGCTGGACTCAGGATGACTATTACGGCTGGACGAATTTCTTTGCTCGCGTGGACTACAAGATTGTCGAGAATAAGCGACGTGACGAGAACGACAAGCACGAATTCAATGGCGAGCAGATCGTCTTGATGAAGGACAAGGGAGATGTGAAGAACCCAACGACTGGCAAGGTAGTGAGTCCTCGATTTCTCGGCGAGGGAAATTCTGACACATCGAATGCTCCGACAGCTGACGGCGATCGGCTGCAGCAATTGGCTCAATGGCTGAGTGCTTCTGATAACCAGCGGTTTGCCGCGACACAGGCCAATCGAATCTGGTTTCAATTGATGGGCGTTGGTATCGTCGATCCGATCGATGATTTTCGTGCGACGAATCCGGCTTCGAATCCCGAGCTTCTGGAAGCGTTACGTTTGGAGTTTGTGAAGTCCAATTACAACGTCAGGCACCTGATGCGACTCATCCTCAACTCACGAACGTATCAGCTTTCGTCCGAAGAGGATGATACAAACCGTGCGGATGAAACGATGTTTTCTCATGCAGTACCACGGCGGCTGACGGCCGAGCAGACGCTGGATGCTGTCGCTCAGGTCCTGCAGGCACCGGCGCAGTTCGGTGGCCAACCGAAGGGGACTCGTGCCGTTCAGATCGCTGGCGTTCGGAACGGAGGCAATCGATACAGCAAGCCCGAGAACGGTGACCGATTCCTTGCACTGTTTGGAAAGCCCAGTCGCCTGCAAACATGCGAGTGTGAACGGACGGGCGAAACAACGTTGGCTCAAACGATGGAGATGGTCAGCGGGGAACTGGTCGCCGAGTTATTGCGTGACGACCAGAACTGCGTCGCTCAGGCGTTGAACAGTGATTTGAGCAATGACAAATTTATTTCGCAGTTGTACTGGTCGGCATTGTCTCGGGCACCGTTGGAGGAAGAACAAACGGCCCTTCGTGCGTGGATTGATTCTCACGCGAGTCGACGGGCTGCACTTCAGGATGTTGCGTGGGCTGTACTCAATTCGAATGAGTTCTTGCTGCGTCGTTGAGGGGCTCGCTTAGCTGGACAGCGCCATGTTTTGCTCCCTTACACGCCCGAAGCGCCAGCG
>JAXMBU010000006.1:0-188797 GCA_046349735.1 Planctomycetaceae bacterium | reverse complement strand
GGATGTAGTCAGCAGCAGCACAAGAAAGTTTTGCAATGTACCCCAGATTGCCAGCTTATCAAGGACTTAACAATGTATGACTGATCTGGTCGTGGTTATTATGATCGTCAGATTTCGGGTGGGTGTCAACTCCAATTGCCGTCTTCAATGATTATTTGAAAGCATTTTTGCCATTGGCCAAGCGGCTTGAACCGTCATGAAGTCTTCAGGAACCCGGGCGGCGGATCCTGGTGGAGGGAAACCCGCTCGAAATTGCGACTCGACGGTGTTCATTCCTCGATTGAGTAAAGCTTTGTCCAGCTCCGGAGCAGCAGTTGCTTTCCCACGGCGACCGGAGACGCGTCGAATGTGTCCGCGATCACATTCTTCGAGATCACCTCAGCATGCGGACTATCATTGATGACCACAGACGTGCCTTCTCGACCAATGAAGTAAACTTTTCCGTTCGCGGCCAATGGCGACGCGTAAGTATTTCCAATGCCCAATCGCTGCTTTTCGATCAGCGCTTTCCCGGTCTGCAGATCAAGAGCGGTCAGGATGTCGTTGTTACCACCGGTGAAGTAGAGACGCTTTCCACTGACGGTGGGCGAAGGGACATAAGGCGTTCCGGAGTGATAGGTCCAGACGAACGAGTTTGTCCCCGTCAGGTCGCCCGATGCGTTCAGAGGAATGGCGTACGAAGCAGAGCCTTTGTAACCGCTCATGCATACGACAAAATCTTCGTAACGAATTGGTGAAGGAATGGCGTTGATAGTCTGACCGCCTGATTCCCAGATAACGTCTCCCGTCGCTATATCATAAGCCCGAGATTTGCCTGACCCATTGACAACGGCCAGCGTCTTTTCGCCTACTGTAGTGATCAGCGGAGTATTCCAGGAAGTCGCCTCTCCGTCGCGAGCTTTTCGCCATCGCTCCTCACCGGTCTTCGCATCCAGCGCGACGATGAACGAACCTTCCTCCTGATCCCAGTTCACGATCAACGCATCACCCGCCAGTGCCGGAGTGACGGCTTCTCCCCAGCCGAAGCGAGTATTCATGTCGCCCAAATCTTTTTGCCAGACAAGTTCTCCCTGCAGTGTGTAAGCAAAAAGACCTCGCGAGCCGAACGACGCGTACAACCTCTCTCCATCCGTCGTCGGTGAACCGGCTGCATAGGTATGAGTCGGATGGTGGCCTTCATGAGGCACCTGCTCCGTGGCCACCTTCTGCCACAAAATCTGACCGCTGGTTCGATCAAGACTGCTGACCAAAAAACGATAGTAAACCCCTGGCGGTTCTGTCTTGGAATCCGCACGTTTTGTCGGTGGAGTTTCCGCCTTACGATCGGTCTCTTCGGCAGACAGCACGAAGATCTGATTGCCCCACACAATCGGAGTCGCAGAACCTTTGCCGGGGATTTCGACAGTCCACTTCACATTCTTCTCGGCATCCCAACTGACCGGTGGAGCAGCCGAACCGGGCGCTTGCCCATTCCCGGCTGGACCTCGCCATTGATGCCAATTAGCTTCGAAATCGGCACGCCCGGAGTGCGGCTCTGTCGCAGCAGCTGAGGACGAGAATGCTGCCGTTGCTAACAAGACTTGAAGCGATCGGATCAGTGAAAGCTTTTTCATGAGAATTTAGTCTTCTGCTTCGGTCGATTCACGGATTGAGGGCAAGGCACAAACAGCATCAGGTTACCTGACAGATTCAAGGTTCGAACGGATATTCTCAAACGAAACAATGAACTGCTGTAAAACTACCTAATGACATTCATAACGTTTGGGGAAGATTCTGGATCAATTCTGCAGGGCGTTTGCGCGCAGAAACGCTGGAATTCAGAACCTCAGGAAACCTGCGGCAACTGCAATCATCTTTCACTCATCGCAGGCTTTCAAATGATATTGGCATCATTCGAGTCCTCAAAAAGACCATCCTCCGCCAGCTATCCGGCCTGCAGAGGATGAATCGAACACAACTACTGATTCTTCTTCTTCCCTTACCTTTGCCGTTTCTTTCCTTTTCCATTACCTTTTGCTACCTGCTGATAGGCTGGTTTGCGGGTTCAACCAGTGGCATTCCACTCGTCCCATGTCTTCGCAGCCTTGCGAAGACTTCTGGTTCGGTTACATCGGTCGTTTTTTTGTTCGCCAATGTCATCCTTCAGGTTAAAATAACAAGGCGGGTTTGTCGATTCCGTTGGCTTTGACCAGTTTCCAGTCACCGTGACGAAATCGCGGTCTGCTGACCGAATCGCCAGAACAGCGACTCGTGAGGTGTACCTGTGCCTCAATTTTGACATATGGCAACAGGTTCACGCCGTCGAGTTTTTCTTCCGCTGAAACAGGAGATCCAACACTAGCGAGGATCGTCGGCAGCAGGTCCAGGCCGCTGAAATCACCGGCTGGTGGTATTCCACACTCTGGCCGCGCGGGCCAGTTCAGAAAGAATGGAACACGAACGCCACCTTCCCAGGTTGTTGCTTTGAAACCTCGCAGCGCGCCGTTGGAAGAACCGTTCACTGGAGGACCACCGTTGTCGCTGATGAAAGCAATCAGTGTATTCTCACGAATGCCGGCTTTCTTCAAGGCTTCAACAACCTCTGACACTCTCATCCATTGAGAACAACATGCCAGCATAGTTTCGGCGGGTTTCCTCTTCGATCGAGGCAACCCCGCTGATGTTCCGGCTTGGAGTGCATTGGTGTATGCACCGCATTGAACGTCAATTGCAGAAAGAAGGGCTTCTCTTTGTGTCGGTCGATGAACGAAACGGCTTCCCGAGCAAACGCATCGGTCAGGTACTCAGGTTCCTGAATCTCTTCGTTGCCTCGAAAAATTGGCTGCTGCCCTTCTTCCGTGAAGTAAGGATGAGCACCGCCCAGGAATCCGAAGAACTCATCGTAGCCGCGCTGCTGCGGTCGAAATTTTTCGGCGTTGCCGAGATGCCACTTCGTTGACGAGGCCAGTGGTATATCCTGCGGATCAGGCGATTCGCGATTGTTGTTTCGTTGAGGCTCAGACCAAATCCTGCAGCATTGCCTGCCCGGGATTGAACTCATGGCCGAACCTTGCGCCGGTATTTTCCGGTCAACAGGCCTGCTCGAGTGACCGCAATACGGGCCGGAAACATATCCCGATGTAAAGCGGAATCCCTGGCAATAGTTGATCCACATGAGGCGTGGGAATGTCTTTGCCGCCAAGATAACCGAGGTCGGCGTAACCGAGATCGTCGGAAACGATGACCACGATGTTCGGACGTGCCTCCGTAGCCATCAGGATGTTGCAATGCGATCATCGCGGAGCAGCAAAGATACCAAGCCATTCAAACTTTACACAAACACACGATCTCAATTTAAATCAAACTTTATTGACACGAACACCATAATAATCAACCTGGAAGCTGGAGTTCCTTCCAGGCCAGATCAAACACAATCTCATTGGCCCCTGGCTTGACCTCACGACTGCATTCCAGTGACAGTTTGGGCTGATAGCTTTCCGGCAGTTCCGGAGTCACCATCAGGCCAGCGTCGCATCCTCCACCCGAATTTCATCAAACAGTTGTCGTGCGGACTGTACCCATGCTTCCCGACAATCTCGCCGTCTTTATCCTCAGTAAAGCGAATGTTGTATGTTCTGTCCACCAGTTATTAAGAAAAGCACCAAAGTGCCCGGAGGGATCAATCTGAATTGATTGGCTTCGGTCGCTGTTACAATGCTTCGCCAACTGAGTTGCGAGCCTCGAAAATTACCCAGTGGTCGAGGGAGCCGTCTCACTATGAAGATTCGTCAGGCGACTAAAGCCGATGCTTTAGAAATTGAACACGTCCATATTGATGCATTCGGGAAGCGGAAGGTCCCGGTGGCGACGCTTGCGAAAGATTCCCTGAACGGTATTGCTGGATGATCGCCCGCATTGCCTTTGTGGCAGAGTGCCGATCGCGTCGTCGGGGCCATAATTTTCAGTCCGCTGACAATTTCAGGGCGAGACAAAAAGCCAGAGTACGATACTGGCTCCGCTGGCTGTATTACAGCTTTTCAACGCCAGGGAATTGACAAGCGTTGGTTCGATATGGGCTCGACAATCTGAAATCGCTGGGGATCGACTTTGTCTTTGTGTACGGCAACCCTCGCTACTATTCGCGATTCGGATTCACGCCGAATCATTCATTGGCTGCACCGTATAAATTGAAACACCCCGAGGCGTGGATGATGCTCGGCCTTCGCCAGAATGGAGATGCACGCCTTCAGGGAACTGCAGTCTGCGTTCCGCCTTTAATGAATGCTGAGCACTGGTGAAAGCGACAAGCTCTCGAGTTGATTGTTGACTTCGTCGTCCGGCAAGTGCTCAACCAGTACCCGCGACATTTGCGTTAACTGTGCTGATGAGTACCCATCACAATGATGCAGGGACGAATGATGCAGGCACTATCGCATGTCATTTCGAACGGCTCGCCCAGCCCGCGAGAGTTCCCAGCATTCCGGCAGCGACTGCGGTGCGTTCGCAGCAGTGATCGCCCCCTCTCAAGTCGCCGTCAGCCGCAAAATTAAAGAGGCTTTCCAGAGTTCCAGTAGTCCCACTTTGTGATTTCCCCGAACTCGGTCGCGATCACCTGTGCGTCACACCTCAATTTTGGCTTCGATGCCAGGCCTAATCTTTTGCTCAATCTCAACGTAGAAATCAGCCTCTTCAATAGCGGTTTCCAGTGTAACGATCAGTGAATAGCGAGCCTCTTTCTTCCAGCCTTCAAGGTGTTTCCGTTCCTTCCACCACCCGGAAACCGGATAGACGGCTAAGACCCCGGAACTCGCCAGCTCTGCGGCTGTGCCTGTCCAGACGTCTGAATGGATCGACCCCTTGTTGCGATACCAGCTGCCGAGAGTCCATTTCTGCTCGTCTGCAGGTGACGAATCTTCATCTTCATCACTAGCAGCATCAGCGCTGATTCTCGCCTGAAATTCGGCAAGGGACTCTCTGGGCCGTTTTACATCGAATCTTAATCCATGTGATTGATATCGATGCTTGCGAGTCCAGCCACGTTCGCCTGGATTAGGCTCGATAAAGTAGGACAGTGTCACTCGCATGGACACATCGTCATCGAAAAGCTTCGACAGTACCGAGTTAGGCCAAGGGAGCTGGTGCAGATGCATGTGATTGGTCTTGATCTTCTTGTCCTTGGCCTCTCGATACGGTCGAAGTGACTCCTCGACTATCATCGTGGCTGCATTGCCAACACTGGAAAGGGCTTTTCCAAGATTGGGCACGCCGTATCCATAGGTGCGCAATCGAGTAACCTTATGCTTGTCTGGAAACTCCACAAGCATCTTGTCTGTCCATCGAGCAGAATGGATCAGGAGAGCACGAACAGTTTCCGGCCACAACTTTGGATATCTACTCCAAATCAGAGCTGCGTAGCGTGAAGCAAGTGCGGTTGCTGCACTGGTGTCGCCTGTCGTAGTGAGTTGCGCGTTTCCGATCCCCAGGCGTGTTGTCAGAAGAGAAAGATCGTCCAGAAAGTCGGCATCACCGTTCGCTGGGTTGATCGCATTGTTGCCACCTTCCATGACAATGTCGGGCTTGAACGGCCAGGTGTTATTCCACACCGTGGACGTACGGCTGGAAGGACTCAGGCTTCCAGCTTTGGCAATGGTTCTCCAGTGCGCAACTGTGGGGTCCGCAATAGTAACCATGTCTGTCATTGCTCCAACGCTGATGGCATTCCAAGCCTGATTCGGATCCTTCACGGGTCGAAGCGTGTTTTCCGTCGGGTAACCCTTTCGTGCGTTCACGGGTTCAATGTTGCCAGCGGACACACAGGCCAATCTTCTTGGCGCTTCGCTGGATTCTGTTCCGGCACAGAGCCCATCTAACGCGGCGGACCAGGAAGATGGAAGACCTTCGTCACGTCCGTCTTCAGAGGTAACGGTCAGGCAGAAGACACGCTGGTCCCGACTCGAAGCGATTTCAATCTTTGACATCGCCTGTGTTGTGATTTCGCCGTACAGATCTGGATGATTGCCATTTTGTTTCGAAAAGATTTTCACGGACTCAAGGCGATGTCCGAGTACAACGGGTTCGTTGGAGTTCAGGTAGTCATTGAGGCAACCGTACAATGCGAGTCCCGCCATCTCCGTGCCGTGTCCATCAATATCAGCACCGCTTCGATGAGGTAGAACTTGTAAGACATGATCAGCATGAACGGCAATTGACAGTAAAGGATGACCTGACTGGATTCCGGTATCGAGATGACAAACGGACGGTGCCGTCATGTCTGGAGCAGTGATTCTGCTGACAAGGTCCTCAATGAACTCCATCTGATCTCGGGGAGGCAGATTGAGAATCTCGCTGTTTGGAATCCGCGCAAGTCGAATCTCGGCGAGAATGTCGAAAAGGCCCTCTACTTGAGTGAGCTGTTGAAGCGACGTGGTGGCGAGCAGAATGACACGTTCAGGAAAGACGATACGCCGCTCTGTTGTGTTGATTCCCGCAAGAGCTGCTCGACTTTTGAAGTCCGCGACATCTGCTTTGTCGCCGTCTTTACTTCGACGAATCCAGATCTCATAGCTGCCCACTTCTGAAGCTGGTGGTGCTGCCAGGTTATCTGTCCAGAAAGACATGATCGTTGCTAAACGAATCCGGTTGATGCTCTCAGCAAGCTTCTTGTTCTCAGGCTTACCTGTCTGCTTGTTATCTTCAAAGCGATACTTCTCGAAGGCATTGAGAAAAATACTTTCTTTGCCTTCCGGAACAAAGACCGTGGCAGTCATAACATTGTCCACGACTCGAGAATTGAGCAGCTCGATTCCGCTTTGCAGTCGTTCCAAGCTTTTCAATGCCAGTTTCAAGCCTTCGTTGCTCTCAAATCGAAGCGTTGTTCCTTTCGCCTTGGATGCAGCAGGGGACGCAACCTTCGCCTCTTGAAGGCTCTCTTCAATCTCCACCTTCAACTTTTGCCCGTGTTGCACACGATCAATGCTCTTTGGAAGCTTCAGCTTTGCTTCGCCGCCTTGGCCAGCATAAGTGTACGATTTATCCTGTCCGGTTTTACCAGGAAAGAGATGGGGGCGTTGCATTCAGAGCGTTCTCTACTTCCTTGATGAAGTTTTCAGGTCTACTTTCTTTCTGCGGTGCTGCAACGCGACGTTCAATGCTTCCGTGCCAATGGATTCTGTTTCCCGCAAGACGTGTGTCTTTGCAGCGTCGTCGCAAGCACGACAGATTTCGGCGTGACTAAGACTCTCAGCCGTCTTCCATAGCTCCTTCCAGCCAATACGCTTGCTGACGAAATGCGAAAGTCGATTCTGGACCAACAGTTTGAACTGCGATTCTGTCGGGGGTAGATACTGAATCACGTCATCGAACCGGCGAAACAAAGCGTCATCGAGCATCGTAATGTGATTGGTTGCCGCAAGAATGAGACTGTCTGAATCGTCCTGTTCCAAAAACTGAAGAAACGAGTTTAGCACGCGGCGAATTTCCCCGACATCATTTCCTGTGCCACGCTCTGCGCCGATCGCGTCAAACTCGTCAAAAAAGTAGACACCTCGAGTTTGGATCATTGCCTGGAAAATCAGGTGCAACTTGGCTGCCGTCTCTCCCATGTACTTCGTGATGAGTCCGTGGAGTTGCACGTTAAAGAGCGGAAGATTCAGTTCGCCGGCCAACACTGACGCCGTCATGGTCTTTCCGCAACCTGGCGGACCAACGAGAAGCAGTTTCCGTCGAGGTGATAATCCGTGACTTTGCAATCGGTCAGTGGCTTTGTACTCCAACTTGACGTTTTCAAGCAGGGCACGGGTTTCTTCCGCGAGCACCATCTCGGACAAACGAGTTTTCGGATACGAAACGCTCAGAAGTCCGGCAAGTTCTCCGGATGGTTTCGCGATCGGGACGGATTTGGCAGAACTGCCGTTTTCCTGCTGAGCCTTTATTCGGTCGGCCAGGTCTCGCAGTTCTTTGGCGAGCTTGCCGTCACCGCTGCGAGCGGCTGAGGCGGCAATCTGCAGAGCAACGGACACGAAGTGCTCGCGGTCACCAGAAAGGTGACTTTTGAGTAGTGCCCTGACTTGTTCTGAACTTGCCATCGTTGGAGTTTACCATGGTTCGTCCGCCAAGTCACCGGAGCTCTGCTCAAACTCTGTAATACCGAAAATCACGGGCTAACGCAGCCAAGTAGGGCGTGTGAAGCGGAGCGATACACACGATCGCCAATCTTCATTGGTGCGTTACGCTCCGCTTCACGCACCCTACGAAGGCTCCGGATCAACACGCCGACTCTGGTTGACGGAAGCAGCTCAAGGATCAGAAAAAGCGATGTCGACTGCCGATGCCGTGTGAAACCGCCGGATTACCGTTTGCGCACCAGCGGATCGTGTCTTTTGAGTATCCGTGCTGGGAGAACGTTGCTGACAAGCAGCCGTGTTTTCATGATGGATTTGTCGCAGAGCTGAAAGAAGCCATTCAAGTCATGGCCGACTTTCAACCGGGACATCAGGTGGCTGAGATCGAAGCAGAAGTCATCGAATCATTCCTCCCCATGTCTGTCCGGGCGCTGGGGTGTCGTCGCGATTGCTTGTTTAGGTAGGTCCTTTCTGCCGGAAAGGATTTCCATATTGCCGCAAGGTGAACCTGATGTGCAACACGTGTCAAAATGTCGGCCGGGAGCTTTGGTTAACGTGCACACAGGTCGCGGCAAGCCGCGAAGTCCAACTCGGCAAGGAAGACCTACCGAAATCCGCGCCGACACGCCGGCGCTGTTTCCCGGAATTATCGACTTTCGTCACCATGAAGAAGTGGTACAGTGCCCGATAAAGGTGGCATGAGACGTTCGATTTGGCTGCAGGTCAGCTTGACAAATCAAAGTGACCTCACCCGTTTGCCACCCGCCACTTGCCATTCGCTTCCACTCCCAATGAGCAAAAAGCCCGCATTCAGTCATCGTTTGATTCTTACCATCTTCATGGCGTTGTTGTTGTACGGCGGCGTCACGATGATGCTTGGAGCCATCAATCAATTGATGGCGTCGTTCGATGCGATGTCGTGGCCAACGGCGTCCGGAAAGGTGACACGATCCGAGGTTGAAACTCACTCTCAGAGCGTTCGACGGCGGGGCAGTGATGGAGTGCGACGCAGGTCTGTTGAGGAATACTACACTGCCGGTATCGTGTACGAATTCGAGCTTGATGGCGTTAAGCATACGGGAAATCAACTCACCACGGTGCAAGGAGGAAACCTCGCGACAAAGCCAAGCGTTGAGAAGACCCTGAAGAAGTATCCGGTCGGTCAGACTGTGATCGTCTCTTACAAACCAGATGATCCCAAACAGTCTGTTCTCGAACCCGGAAGCTGGGGCGGCTTTTTTGCTCTCGCAGGTCTGTCGCTGGTGCTCATCACCATTCCGACCGTGATCCTGTGGATCGTCTGGGGACCAAATCAAGGTCGATGTATCTCGGGGCTCTAGTTCCGCAATCCGTCTGGCTTCACAAACACCGAGGAAATGGAACTCGGCAAACCGATTGTCATCACATTTCGCTGTTCGATCAACAAACGGTTGTTCAATCACAGCTTCGAAAGTCTCTATGAGTTTTCAAACCCTGCTGACACGATTGCCTGTCCTGGCCGCTCTGTTTCAAGTGCCATGGTTCGTACTTCTTTCGATCCTGCGAATTCGAATGGGTGGAACCAGCTCATTGCTTATCGTCAAACTTATTGATCTGCTGATTCCTCTGCCGGCCTTTGCCGGTTTTGTTCTTGCCATGGTCCTTCTATACCAATCTGGTGGTCAGGGCCTCTGGCTTTGGAGCGGGGCTCTGCTCTGCGGTTTGATTGTGGGATTGTTCATCTGGATTCTGCTCTGAAGGCAGAGGCCGCCGAAGGACATCCGATCCGAACCCCGGCGGCCCGAACACATCGGGCTACGAGGCATTACCAACCTTGATCGTCTCCGATTCGTTTCCGCAGCGGCAGCGGAGTTCGAAACCAGCCTTCGTCTTCTGATATTCTACTTTTCGCTCGAAGATTGGCTGCAGTGAATCTGCTCCGTCTCTCTGAACTCGAATCGCCTGCTCCAGCAGCTGCCGACGAACCAGATACTGCTCTTCACGAAGAAGAACATTCCTGACGGTCGGCATGAACGAAACAGAAAGGTATCGCTTCGCATCGTCTCGATTCATCACTTTGCCAGCCGCAGTCAGGGATTCATCAAGTGCGGCGATCTGTGAGTGTCGCAAGTCGAACGACAACGCTGAAATCCTGACGACTTCGGCGTAGTCAGCATGCATCTGAGCAAGCGACTCGCGAACTTCCGCCACCGTCAGCGATTTCAGAAACTCCGCTTTACGTTGCCCGTCTTTATCGTTGGGATCCGGACGGAAATCAGACTCCAGTCCAGCAGCGACAGCAATCGCCATCAGAAGCTGACCGCCAGCCTGAGGATTATTGAGCTTCGTAACCTCCTCATCGATCTTTCGCTCTAGCCAGGCGCCGAAAAGGCGTTCCTCGGCTCGAATCGTGGAGGAGACATGGCATGTTGCTGGCAGCTCCTTCAGGGTCGTTTCGAGTTGAGTGAGTTGTTCCTTGTTCAACAGTGGCAGATGCATCGCCAGAACATCATTCGCTGATTTTTCGATCGCTGCCGTGACAAGAAATGAGATCAGGATTTCACTCGATCCACAATCGCGTCCCATTTTGAGCACCGCGGTCACATCGGAGACGGCTGCATCCACCTCGCCCGCGGCGAATCGCTGACGAGCCCGGAGCAATGCCATGCGGCTGAGGTCACGTGCTTTCTGCAGATGCGGCAGCCTCAATTCCGGGCCTGCATCCGTGTCAAGTTGCCAATCACATGGCGTCACAACGCGGGCCCGATGGAGTTCATGCAAAGCGACTCGATATTGTGCGACGATTGGCTTGAGATCATCGGTCAGTGGGGCTGACGTCGACGATGTTGCCGCTTCAAGACTCTTCCTGGACTGCTCGTTCAGGTCCGGTATGGCTGAAAACGCCTGCCAGTAAATGCCGGCCGCATTCGGGATCGCGACCTTGCTCGGCCGATTCGGCTCTTCGGCACAAACCGTCAATGCACTTGTTAGTAATACCGAAAGGATCAGTAAACTTGATTTCATCACAATGACTCCTGAAACAACGATTCCGGATGAAGTGGTTCGGACATCAATGCCCCGGAGTAACGGTCGAGCAGTCGGTCGAATGACTCGTCTGACAGTGCAGCCGCTCGACGAAGCGCGAGCAATGTTGGCTGCGATTCCCCTGATACCTCCGGTGCGTCCTGAGGCTGCTTCTGAACGACTTGCCCTGACCCCTGCGAAGAATCGACCGGACCAAACGCGAGTCGCCCCATTGCACTGACCAGCACGAGGATGGTCAGTGCCAGGATCACGACTCGAGAATCTGCCGTTCGATTCTGCCGTGGTGAACTTGCAAGCGATGTTGTCGTCAGCATGAGAGTATTTGCAAGACTGTCGACACGCTCCGCATTGACTTCCGGCTTCGCATCTCGCAGGCTCGTACAGAGCATATCGAGTTCTGCAAAGCGTTCTCCACAAGCTGCACACGTTGTAAAGTGCTCGCGCAGCTCTCGTTCCTCCTGCTCCGACAGACATCCTGCCGCCAGCAGACTGATCGCTTCCAGTTGAGATTCGCAAGGGTTGAGGGAGTCGTTCATAATTTCCTCACCTGTGATTCCCCGGAACTTGTCAGAAGGTTCACAAAAAATTTCTGTTGTCGCAGTTTTTCGAGACCGTTGTGCAACCGCGATTTTACGGTGCCAAGCGGGATATCCAGCGCGACGGAAATATCATCCAGAGTCGCATCCGCAAAAAAGCGAAGTTCGATCACCTGACGATGCTCTTCAGGCAAATCAGTGACGGCTTGCCGAATTCGATTAGCGGCTTCCGCTCGCTGCGCCAAAAGTGATGGATCAGTGGTTGTCGTCAGGAATGGACCTGCGTCGGCCGGTGGCAATTCTTCCGGACTTTGGCCAACGCGTCGAATCGCCTTGAGAAACCGATGTCGAAGAATGCCGTAGAGCCAGGTCGAAAAGCGACATCGGCCGTCAAAACGTTCGATCGACGTCCAGGCTTCGACGAGTGTTTCCTGCGAGATATCTTCGGCAACTTGCCGGTCCCTACAGAGTGTCAGTGCGCAGCGAAGCAGGGGCTCGGAGTGCTGGCGGGCAATCGATTCGAATGCCCGTTGGTCTCCGTCCTGAGCCCGGCGAATCAGATCGCCTTCCAAATTGGGGTCTCGCGCTGACATACCGTTGATTCCCCGGTCAACGAGAAAAAGTTCACGGCTTTTTGAAAAAACCTTTTCGCGACGAGTACTGTTTTCGCCTGATCAGCCGGAACGGGCCAGCGTCCAGTTTTCGATGCATTCTTCCCCATGAACCGGGTGTTAGTGCACTTCGGCTGATGAAGAAACGCGGCCAACCAACGCCGTCGCCATTTCGCCTTAGGAACAGTCTCGAAATAAGTTCCCAACGTAGCCGAACTCGTGAGAGTTCGGACTGAAGTCTCACGACTTCAGCTACGGAAGTTATTTTGGGCCTCTTCCTTAACAATTCATACCAGGAGTTTCGATCGGCCCAAAGCCGAGTCCTCCAAGTTTGACAATGATGAGCTCTTAACGCACTGCGAAATGTGTGACGCTTGTGTTGACAGACTCTGTAAAAACGGTTGTAGGCAAGCACATGCCGGGGTCAAATGAACATCAAGTCATATCTGCCGATGTGGACTCAGATGGCTGGGGTTTGCACACGTCTGAATTGTTAAGAATGGAGTGGGCCGGGAGTCTGAACAATCTTCACAAACCGATACAAAAGCACATAGTCAGGGAAGACTGCGAAGAGCGGGGGTTGCAGGCAGAATCGGTTGTTTCGGAATAATCGAACCAACTGGTGCAACCGCATCCTGTTTGGCCTCATTAGTTGAGGCGACCCCTGAATTGGGACGGAAACCAATTTGCCGAGGTGATTCGAATGGCCAGACTGCGGTGGAGGATGTTGATCTTAGGAGCACTGCTCTCGGCCGGGGCGGCTCCCGTCGTGGCAGATGACCTTGCGGATCTGAAGGCTCGACTTGATGCCATCGAGCAGGAGAACGACCAGCTTCGTTCCGACCTCGAATCGATGAAGAAGTCCGACGAAGAGATCGTTGGGCAGATGTCACAGCTCGGCCAGCAGGTCAATGGCAAAGCCGACAAGAAGGCAGACGATCCACTATCCTTCTCTGCCAAGTGGAACAATGGTTTTGAAGCGTCTACAAAAGATAAGAAGTTTAAGTATCACGTGGGCGGACGAGTCCAGCTTGATGCCGTCTTTCTTCAGGAAGACCCCGCGTTTTATGCCGGGACCGGACCCGGTGGTGCCGCGATAGCCGACCAGGATTCACTCTACTTCCGCCGTGCTCGATTGAGAGCGGACGGTACAATGTATGAGACAATTGACTGGTGTGCAGAATTTGACTTTGTGAATTCGGTCAATGATGACCCGGGAGTCGCTGCGCCCGGCAATGCTCCTTCTGAACGAAATGTGATCGGTGTTCCCGCTCCGACGGACCTTTGGTTAACGTTTCGAGAAATCCCGCTGGTGGGCAATATTCGTATCGGTAATGTCAAAGAACCGATCGGTTTTGAGCACCTTCACAGCAGCCGATATTTGAACTTCCTTGAACGATCCTACAATCAGGACTTGTTCTACGGCCCGACTAACAACGGCTTTACCCCTGGTGTTCTGTTCTATGACAACTGGAGTGAAGAGAACGGGACCTGGGCTACTGGATTTTTCAAAAACACGACGAATGTCTTCGCATATGGTCTCGGTGAGGGAGAATACGCATGGACAAGCCGAGCTACTTATCTTCCATGGTATGAAGACCACGGCAGGTATCTGGCTCACGTAGGCCTGTCCGGAAGTATTCGTGACCCCAATAACGGGTCTCAGCGATATCGAGCCCGAGGTTCTCTGAGAAACGGGCCAGGCACATTGAACCCTGTGCTGGCAGACACAGGCAACATAGCATCGACTGAAACGGATATGCTGAACTTCGAATCTGCGCTGCAATTAGATTCGCTATTGCTCGAAGCGGAGTACTGCGTCAGTCAGGATCAGACAGCAGCTTCTGGAAATGTGACAACATATGGCTGGTACGCCGAAGCCCTGTATTTCCTCTCGGGCGAGCACCGAGAGTATGAGAAGAAAAGCGGTGTGTTTGGTCGAGTCGTTCCGCACCGCAACTATGGTGACTGCGGAAGCCTTGGTGCGTGGCAGGTTGGTGCTCGGTACTCAAAGTGCGACCTCGTCGACGGGGCTCTCGACGGAGGCCAGCTTGAAGACGTTACTCTGGGGCTCAACTGGTTCCTCAATCCAAATCTCAAGATCCAGAATAACTACATTTATACAATCCGAGATGCACAGGCCGGTCCAGGAGGAGGAGAGACGCAAGGCTTCGGCACTCGCCTGGCCTGGGACTTTTAAGACTGTGAGTTGACTCCGCTTTGAACAGAATGCGGGAGATCACTCTCTGAATTGCCGAAACTTCAAAAGATCTCGCCTGTGTCTGATACACAGTGCGAGATTTTTTGTTGGGCAAATCTTATCTTTTCAACAGCCAGTAGCTGACGGGTATTACAAACAGAGTAAACAAGGTGGACGAAATCAGCCCGAAGATGAGTGACCATCCGAGGCCAGAAAAGATCGGGTCGAGCGTGATGGGTATGCTCGACAACAGCGCGGCCCCTGCGGTCAGCAGAATGGGACGAAGCCGAACGACGCGGCTCTCAAGAATGGCATCAAATAATGGACGGCCGTGTCGCATCGCCAGTTCGATAAAGTCGACCAGAATAATCGAATCGCGGGTAACGATTCCGGCCAGTGCGATCATACCTATCATCGCGGTGGCCGTGAAGTAGACAGGATCCGCGTATCCTCCAACAACACTGCCACTGACAACATTCAGCATCCAAAATCCCGGCATCACGCCAATGACGGTCAGAGGAATGGCCATCATCACAACAATCGGAAGGGCGAAAGATCCCGTTTGTGCAACGAGGATGATATAGATCATGACCATGGCCGCAGCGAACGCCAGCCCCAGATCTCGAAAGACATCCAGCGTAATCTTCCATTCGCCTTCACCTGAAAACACGACGTCGATTCCTTCCGGAACATTCCACGAAAGCCCGCTGCCATTCGCAAAATAAGTTCGACCATTGACTGGCCGTGGTGACGCGTCACCAGCACCATTGGACTGAACTGCATTCTGCGAAGACGTCGTGGAAGTCTGATCCGCCTGAATATCCACAATACACTCCGCGGGAGGTCGTCCGGCGCATTCTGCAAACACATAAACGACGGGGCGAAGGTTCTTGTGATAAATCGTCTGATCAACTCGAGTCTCTTCCCAGCGTCCTAATTCCGCCAACGCGACCGTTCCTCCGGAGGCGTTGCGAACATGCAATTGTCCGAGATCAATGGCACTGGAACGCAGATGCATAGGTAATCTGAGATTGATTCGCAGCGGCCGTCGCTCATGTTCAACACGGACCAGCTCATTTCCGGTACCGCTTAACGCAATTTGCAGTGTCGTTGCAATGTCAGCAACAGAGACCCCGGCAAGAGCGGCCTTTTCCTGATCCGTGACAAAAACCAATTTGCGAGCCGCCGCGTCTCGAATGTCATCGGTCTCCACCAGACCCGGCTCTTTCCTCATTCGATCAGCGACGACAGAGGCAGAGTCGAGCAGATCCTGATACGAATTGTCCGGGCGTCCATAAACTTCCGCCACAACCGAGGCCAGCACTGGAGGGCCGGGCGGCAATTCGACGAGTCGGACCAGCCCCTGATGTTTTTCTGCCAGCTTCGTTAATTCATCACGCAGTCGCAGAGTAATCGCGTGGCTCTGTTGCTGTCGTTCTTTCTTGCCAACAAGGTTCACTCGGATCTCAGCCAGGTTGGGTGACTGTCTCAGGTAATAGTGCCGGACCAGTCCATTGAAATCAATCGGCCCCGGCATTCCAACGTAGCTGACAAAATCCCGCACCTCTGGCACCGTCGCCAGAATCTGCTCAAACTCACTGACAACCGCTGAGGTCTGTTCCAATGAAGTCCCTTCATCAAGATCGAGGACCAGCAGAAACTCATTCTTGTTATCGAATGGCAGCATCTTCAGCGGCACAGAGCGAGTTGCCGCCATTGCCACCGCCGCCAAAGTCATTCCCGCCATCAGCAACAGAAAACTCACAGCCCTCATGCGAGTTTTCAGCATCGGCACCATAATGGGCTTAAAGAAACGATAGAGAAACGACTGTTTCACGACCTCCGGGTCATAAATTTCATGCACCGTGCTTCCTGAGCTCTGACCTGACGCGGCAGAGGTAACAGTCGATTCACCAGATTGTCCCGCGTTGGCTTTGCCCTTCAAAAGATGAAAGCACAACCACGGTGTAATGGTGAATGCGACAAGCATCGACATCACCATCGAAACAGGGACATTCAGGGCCATTGGGGACATGTACGGTCCCATCATGCCCGTGATAAAAAACATCGGCAGGAAGCTGACGATCACCGCCAGTGTGGCACTGATCAACGGCGGCCGAATCTCCGCAACCGCCTCAAGCACAATTCTGCGCGAGGCCTTCTTCTTCTCTTCAAAATGTCGAGCAATGTTTTCTACGTCAACAATCGGATCGTCAACCAAAAGCCCCAGCGCCAGAATCAGCGCGAACAATGTGACTCGATTGATCGTGTAGCCAAATAACAGATTGACGGCTAATGTCAGGCCAAAGACCACCGGCACCGCCACAGCGACAATAAACGCTTCTCTCCAGCCCAGACTCAGCGTCAACAAGGCGATCACAATCACAATTGCGATACCCAGACCTTCAACAAGTTCGTTGACCTTTTCATTCGCGGTGTGCCCATTGTTTCGAGTCACAATCAGCTCAACATCAGCCGGCAGCAGCGACTTTTGCAGTTCCTCAGCCGCCGCGAGAACTCGTTCCGCCACCGTGACAGCATTGGCCCCTTTCTGCTTTGAAATGGCGACAGTGACCGCAGGCAAGGAAACCGCATTGGGGACCTCCGTCGACAACGCAGTCGTTGTGAGTGGCGTTGGTTGTTCATCGCTGGCAACGGATTTCGCCCCAAAGTGCCGTGCCGGTCCCCAGCCATGACGAACGTAGCTGACCACTTCTTCAGCCGCGTCTTCTACAACGGCCACATCTTTCAGGAACACAGGTCGAGTGTCCGAAACTCCCACAACGAGATCGTTCAGTTGGTCCGGCCTGCGCAGTGCCGAAATCGCTTCGACTCGAATTATGCTGTTCTGTTGAATCAGGTCGCCGGCCGGCAAGCCAGGGTTCGCGCCCTGGATTGCTCGCTGCAGATCGAGAACACTTAGCCGATACCCTCGTAGGCGTTCAGGATCAATCCTGATGTGAACTGTGCGAGGTTCTCCGCCAATAACTTCCGCACGCGACACCTGAGGAACCTCGGCAAGTCGCTCGACCAGTTCCTCACCAATTCGCCGCAACGCATGACTGTCATAGGCGGCAGTGACAGATTCGGATTTCGCTTTCAGCGTCAGAGTTGTGACCGGAACGTCATCGATCTCAACCGGCTTCATCACCCACCCCGTGACTCCCGGAGGCACGCTGGCTCGGTTCTCATCGAGCTTCTTGAACAGCTTGACCAGACTGCGTTCACGATCCTGCCCGACGAAGAACCGCACTGTGATGATGGCCTGGTTCTCACGCGACATGCTGTAGACATACTCAACGCCATCAATCTGATAGAGCACTCTTTCAAGCGGAGTCGAAACAAGCTGCTCAACTTCCGTTGCCGAATGCCCCGGAAAATTCACATAGATATCCGCCAGAGGCACAACAATCTGCGGATCTTCTTCCCGCGGTGTGATCAACAGTGCGGCAACACCGATGATTAAAGAAAACACGATCAGGATGATGGAAAGATTGGATTCCAGAAAGATGCGAACAATTCGTGAGAGCGGATCTGAGGGTCCCTGATTCAGATCGCATTCTTCGCTGGTCGACATGGTCAGAATTCCTTCTCGATCGTTCCGTTTTTGATTTCAAATCTCAGATTTCAAATTTGAAATTTCAAATTCTGCTTCGCTCGGCCCCGATCTCAATTCACGACAACAACATCTCCGTCCTGCAATCCCGCCAGGATTTCAATGTCACCGTCCAGCGTTCTTCCCGTTCGCACATAACGTTTGGAAAGAGTGTTGTCGTTCACGACTTCCACCATCGTGAGTTGTCCGACCCGTTTCACAGCGGCGGCAGGCACGACGAGAATTTCTTCGTCGCCCTGAGGCAGCATCAGTCGGCCAAACATTCCGCTGTAAGCTCCGGGCGGACATGGCCCGGTGACTTTGACGGTAAACGATCGCGTAGTTGTGTCGGCCTCTGGCACAACTTCACTGATCGTGGCTTCACACTCGAGATTCAGTGCATCCAGACGAGTCGGCAGGTGTTGACCAGGTTTAAGTTTCAGAGCCAGCGACTCACGAACCGAGGCAACCATCTGCATATGAGTCGGATCAAACAAAGACAACAGGACCTGCCCCGGTGCAACGGTATCTCCCACTTCCACACGCTTGTCGATCACCGTCCCTGTCATCGGCGCGCGGATCGTGGCGTAGTCCAGCATGACCTGCGATTCACGAACGGCCTGATCGGCCTGCGCAACGGCGGCCTCTGCACTCTTCAATGCCGTCGTGATTCCATCAAAATCGGCCTGTGAGATCGCCTTCTTTTCCTTGAGCTGAGTGGCTCTCTCAAGGTCAGTCGTCGCTTTCTCTGACTGAGCCTGAGCATTCGCGAGGTTTGCTTCCGCCTGTTTCCATCGAGCTTGCAAGTCGGCATTGTCGAGGCGGGCGAGGATCTGATCTTTCTCGACGGCCTGACCCGCCGTCACATTCATTTCCAGAACTCTGGCCAGCAGCTTCGCGGCGACGTCAGATTCATGAACCGGCTTGACCGAGCCCGTCGCCGTTTCAAAGCGGGTTTTGCGAATAATCTTCGCTGCGGTCGTCTTCAGTCCGTCAACCGACCTCAATTCCGCAACAGCAGATTCCGTCGGGACCTTCGCGTGAAAGACTCCAGCCAGCACCAGCAGCATGATGGTAACGATCGTCGTCATCACAACGGCCAGCGCCCACGTCATCCAGCGAGCTTTGCTCGGAGCAGCATGTGACATCAGACAGTCTCCTTATGACATGGAACCAGTGCTCGAACAAGAGACGCCATTGGGCTAATCCCGATTCCGTTGACGGAGTGAGCGGAATGGCGCTATCCACCGGTGAATTTCTTCACGATGACTGGAAAACACCGGCGGCTAGCGCCGGGAAGCTCACAGAAGAGTTTCATAGAGGACTAAGGAACCGGCACGTATCCGTAACCGTCGGCCTGCCGGTTTATTAGAACGGTCAGCGCAGCGGCAGCCACCGGGAGGTCACCCTGCACTTCATCTCGCCCGATTTTTTTGTAATTCAGAGCCTGACCGCAGACCATCACCTCGACTCCGGCTTTCTGCAGTTCAGCAATCAGCGGCAGATTGGGATTCTTCTCCGTCTGAAACCGTGATTGATAGGCAGCATCAGTAAGAATCGACTTCGTGGCTTCACCATGCAGCACTACTGTGACTTTCAGGTCCGTCGCTTTCAGGCCGGAAACTCCGTAAAGGTTCAGAATACGAGCTGCGCGTTCCAGTCCTTTGTTGATGTCGGCTGGTGTCTTTGTGTCTGCAGTGGCATCGATGACCAGCTTCATACCGGCACGAGGAGGCTCGACGGCATTCTCGATGGCCACAACACCACCAAATCCTGGCACGATCGGAAACAACAGGTTTGACTGGTCCGGTGCAGCCGCGACGCCTCGCTCAAAGACAACCATATAGTTTTCTTTGAGCACATCCTTGATCTCGTCGATCTTTTTGAAACCGGCCACAACGATCTCACCCTCGAAGACGTCCTGACCGGCACGAACATGGTTCATGGTCCAGTCAGAGCTTTCACCTTCAATTCGCTTGAAGTCAATCACGATCAATCGCCCGCCGGGTTTCAGAGCCTGCAGCAGGGACGTCATCGTCTTCTGAGGAAACTCAAAGTGATGGTACGTGTCGCAGATGAAGGCGACGTCGACAGAGTTCGGCGGCAGTTCGGTCGAATCGTCTTTGCAAAGCACAGTCTCAACATTGAGCAGTTTCTGTTCACGACACGTGACCTGAATGTGATCGAGAAATTTCTGAGCAATGTCGACCGCAATCACCCGCCCTTCCGGACCCAGACTGCTCGCAAAAAGACGAGTGAACAAACCCGTTCCGGCACCAATGTCCGCGACCACATCCGTTGGCTTCAGTTTGATCGCCGCCAGAATCTCTTTTCGCTTCGCGAAGACTTCTCGGCTTTCGATTTCAAATCGCTCCGTAAACTGCTTCGGATCCGGGTCACGGAATGTGTCATTGATGCCCGGCTTGACGCTCTTCTCCTGTGCAAATCCTGGAGATGCCCCAACGGTAATCAGGGTCAGTCCAAAGAGCACGTGACGAACGGTATCGAACGATGGCATGAGATGATCCTGGGGATGTAACGAGTTAAAGGTGGGATTAAAATGAACAGCGAGGAGGAACTAACGATCTGGCGATTGGTCTCGGCAAAGAAGACCGTTTTGCGTTACCAGCCGGAACGCGTTAGCGTCCGGCTTTGAACTTTGACGACACACTACAGCCATCCCTTCAGCATGCCATGCCAATAAAGCTGAGGCAGCAGATAACGCTTGACGGCCCACATGCTCCAACGCTCCCTCGACTGGTCGATCGGAAAGGTTTCCTGCGGATTCTTTTCGTAGTCAAACTCCGCCATCACCAGTTTTCCGTAACCTGTCACAAGCGGGCATGACGTGTACCCATTGTACTTTGATGCCAATGACGTGCCACTCATCGCTGCAATCAGATTGGTCGCAACGACCGGAGCCTGCTTGCGGATGGCAGCTCCGGTTTTCGAAGTGGGCAGATTGGAGCAGTCGCCGAGCGCGAACACATTGGGGAAGTGTTTGTGCTGCAACGTTGCCTTGTCCACATCGACCCAGCCGTCTTTATCAGCCAGAGGACTTTTTGCGAGGAATGTTGGTGGTCCCATCGGCGGAGTCACGTGCAACATGTCAAACTTGCGAGTGACGGTTTCGGATGTGTCAAGATTCCGAAAAACCGCTTCATGTGCGTCGCCGCGCACTTCGATCAGCTCTTCTCGAAAACGGCAGTCGATGTTTTTGCGTTTCACTACATCTTCCATCGTCTTCCGGTAACGCTCGACGGCAAAGATATTCCCAAGGGCCGATGTGAAGATAATGTTGCTGCGGTCCCGAACTCCGTTTCTGCGAAATGTCTCGTCTGCAAGGTACATGATCTTCTGAGGAGCACCACCGCACTTCACCGCTCCGGATGGCATCGTGAAAATCGCGGTGCCTCCTTTGAACTCCCGAATCGTTTTCCATGTGGAATCCACGGTTTCGTAGGAGTAATTGCTGCAGACTCCGTTTCGAGTCACGCTTTCTTTGAGGCCCTGGACCTTGTCCCAGTTGATCTGAAGTCCGGATGAAACAACCAGCCAATTGTACGTGATCACTTTGCCGTCACGAGTTTTCAACTGATTGTTCTGCGGGTCCAGCTCTGTCACGGCGTCCCGAATCCAGTGGGCTTTCGACGGCATCACACTCTTCATCGGACGCCCCGTGACTTCTTTCGGCACAACGCCTCCGCCGACTAAAGTCCACAGCGGCTGATAGTAGTGCATGTCGGCTGGCTCAATCACAGCGACATCACGTTTGTTGAACCAGCCTTTCAATAGTCTGGCAGCGACCGTGATTCCGGCCGTACCGCCACCAATGATGACGACTTCATGATGCTGAGTGTCAGCCATAGTCCGTTTATCCCTGAGACACGTTCTTAAAAATAACGAAGATCGCCACCAGCAGAATGGCGATCGAAAAAGTCCTCTGCAGCATGGCCGAAGACAACCGATGGCTGATCGACTGACCAATCCACAATCCAGTGAGACCGCCCACGACAAACAGCAGAGTGGTCTGCATGTTGAGCTGCTGTCCGGCACTAACCTGGGCTGTGATGCCCGAGACACTCACGAGCGCAATCACCATGAGAGAGGTCCCGAGCGCCCGTGACATCGACATGCCACTGAAAACAACCAGAGCCGGGACGATGATGAATCCGCCACCGACACCGAACATCCCGGACAGAACTCCTGCGGCAACTCCGATCAACAGCAGCAGGCGAGCACAGCGGCTGGAGAGAATAAGGTTCCCGGAGATATCTCGCTGACAACTGGGTCCATCTTTGGTGTAGTCGTGAGACAAATCCTCACATCGTTCGACCGGAACACAGATCTTCGCCTCAGCGTTGGAACGTGACCCCTGTCGCCACATTTTGACGGCGATTGTCAGCATCAGCGCCGCAAACAACAACATCAGGATGGCTTCGGGAATTCGGCCTGCAATCCACGAACCGATCGGGGCTCCAATCATTCCTGCGATAGCGAACAGCAAGCCCGTACGGATCTCTGCTTGACCTTTTCGCCATTTGCCCAGGAAGCCAATGAAGGAGGTGAATCCGACGGAAACCAGTGAAATGGTCACAGATTCTCGAGCAGGCAGGCCCATTCCATAAGCCAACATTGGCACGGCAAAGATCGCGCCTCCTCCGCCAGTCAGCCCCAGGGACAAACCCACGACGCCTCCGAAAAGAATGCTCAGCATTGTCATGAAAACACTCCTTTCTAAAGGTCAGGATTTATCTTGAATGAGTCCACGGCGAGCGGCAGGGCGTCAGCCCTCCGAGCTGTTCTTTTGGCTGCTGTCATTTCCATCAGCACCCAGCTTCGCTCGCTTCTTCCTCGCCACATAACCTTTGACCAGCCCCATTCCGATTAAGGCCGGAGCCATGACGACGCAGATTGGACATGTGGCTCCAAGGAGAAGAGCTGATGCCGTTCCCACGGTCCCGACACCGGCTCCCATTGCCAGAATTGAACCAGCATCTTGCAGTTCTTGTTGAATCTGTTGTTCATTGTTCGCCATGTCAGCCGGCTGTGTCATGGTCATCGATCTCACTCCTTCTTAGAGCTAACCATTCACCAACAATCTTCCTTGCGTCGTTTCCGAAAACCGAACACTGAAAACCGAAAACTCCTACGCAACAACGGTTTCACATATCTTCGTGCCGCACGTCATTGTGTTCTCGGGGACGGTGGGCAACTTCGTCGCGATCCAGGCCTTGATGCCGCCAACCATGTCGGTCACATTGCGACGGCCAGCCTGAGCCAGCAGACTGCAGGCGATGGCAGAGCGATATCCGCCTTCGCAGTGAACGACTACAGGACGATCCGAAGGAACTTCGCTGATACGTTCTCGCAGATGTGTCAGCGGAATGTTCAGAGCTCCCGCGAGATGGACGATTCCATGTTCTTTCTCTGAGCGAACGTCCAGCACAAAAGGACGAACCTGTGAAGACGTTTGTTCGGCCAGAGCGGCTGCGGTAATCCGAGGAACCGTGCGAACTAACTCTGGCCATGCATTCAGTGCTTTCATGCCGTCTTTCAAATATCCGACAGCATTGTCAAAGCCGATGCGTCCCAGTCGCATAACCGCTTCTTCCTCGTTATCACCGTCTCCGATAATCACGATGGGATGGTCATGCCCCAGCAGCGATCCGGCCCATGTCGCGTACTTACCTTTCAAACCAATGTTGATCGAGCCCGCAAGATGCGCACCTTCAAAGTCGGCCGCTTCACGAACATCAACCAACTGTGCCCCGGAATCTCGAAGCTTGAGCACCTCGTTGAGGCTCAGAGCTTTCAAAGACGACTTCAAGGTGCTTTCGAGGTCCGGGCGTTCCTGACGATTCTTGATCGCGTCGTACACGAAGTATCCTGGAGCCTCTGGCTGTTCGCTTGTGACAAGTTCACGAAACTGCTCGAACGGCATCGGCTGGAGTGCGTAGTTGAACTTCTTCTGTTCGCCGATTGTTGAAACCGTTTCTTTGCTCAATGATTTTCCGCACAGCGAACCCGCTCCGTGAGCCGGATAGACCAATGTGGTCTCGGGAAGCCGTCGGAGTCTGTCCAGGGAGTGATAAAGCATCTCGGCCAGTTCATCAGCCGTCACACCGATGGATGCCAGCAGGTCTGGTCGCCCGACATCTCCGATAAACAGAGTGTCGCCCGTCAGTACCGCGTGAGGAATCGTGTCGCTGTTGGCTTTGTCGAAGACCAGCAATGAGATGCCTTCGGGGGTATGTCCCGGAGTCTCCATCGTCTGAATCTTCACATCACCAAACTCGATGATCTCGCCATCTTTTAACGCAGTATGATCAAACTCCGCTCCAGCTCTCTGACCAAGGCAAATTATGGCCCCGGCCTGATTGCGTAGTTCAATATGACCAGCCAGAAAGTCTGCATGAAAGTGCGTGAGAAACACGTACTTGATTGAGTAACCGCCGGCTTTCGCGTCCGTCAGATATTGCTCGATGTCTCGTTGAGGATCGACGACCGCCGCAATCTTTGTCTTTTCATCTGCGATCAGATAAGACGCATGGGCCAGACAACCAAGATAGTATTGCTTGAGGTACATGTTTGATTTCCTTCGAGAAAGGCGAGCGGCAGGGCGTGAGCCCTCCGTGCCGGAGTTGGCACGAATATCACCAGATAAGTCCCAGGAGCGTGGCTTTTGCAGCACACGATGTTCTGAATTGACGAACTAAGTCGCTTGCTATCTATGGGGTTGCATGGGACCGCAGGGTTGCGGAGACACGGAGGGCTCACGCCCAGCCGCTCGCCGCTGATCGCGGATTTATGCGGCGGCAGATGTCAGTTGTGTCAGAGCTCTTCGAAGAGTTGCTTCCGGAGCCGCTCCGGCTGACTGAGCCACCACTTCGCCTTCGTTGATGAAGACCAGGGCGGGGATCGAGTTCACGTGATACTTCTGAGCCAGTGCCGGATCCTGATCAACGTTGACTTTGACGATCCGAACTTTGCCACTGAATTCTTTGGCCAGCCGGTCCAGTGTTGGAGCCAGCATGCGACATGGGCCGCACCAGTCCGCATAAAAGTCGACGAGAACCGGCACTGGAGAACTAAGAACATCCCGCGAAAAATTCGCGGTCGAGGTGTGATAGACAACACTCATGATGACTCTCCTCTTTGTGTAATTTTGGTTTCAATTTGAGATTTGAAATTTGAAATGAGCTGCTGGCAAATCCCTGCTCAGCCGCAGCACGAAGCGCCCGGCGTGGTCGAACAGTTCTTCACAGGCGCTGAAGGTGCTGATGTTCGCACCTGATTCCATGGCATCCTCGCAAGGATCATGGCCATACCACAGGTGTCCGTGATGCCCGCGAACATCAGCCCGGCTCCGACAAACGCCGACAAGCCTGCCCAATAGGGATGATGAACGATGGCCAGCACACCACCCGCAAACGCCATGAAGCCGGCACAAATCCGAACCTGTCGTTCCAGCGAAATCGCTTTCTTACCGCGAACAACCGGAAAGCCGGCCTGCTCCCAGGCCATCGTGCCACCTTCCACATTGACAACGTTGGTGCATCCGGCCGCCTGAATCTTTTCACAGGCCTGCTTGCCACGGCTGCCGGATCGACAGATCACATACAGCGGGGCATTCGTCGGATGAGCCGCCAGCAACGCGCCGCAATCAAGACTTTCCAACGGTGCGTTGCGAGCGATGTCGGCATGCACTTCTCGAAACTCCGCCGGAGTTCGCACGTCGATCAGATCAACCTTGTCTCCGGCGAGGATTCGATCTCGAAGCTGCTTTGGTGAAATGGTTTGAATGCTCATGATTCCTGCTCCCTGCTAAATATCGAAATGTCGAAATATCGTAAACAGTCGACCTTTTTGGTGAAAAAACAGGAGGCGACGGTTCGCCTCCACAAAAACGCTACTCCCCTTCGGCTCCCACACCGAATCGATCTTCAATGCAACACAGGATGTTCTTCAGGTGCGGTTCGGCGACCCGGTAAAACACCTGCCGCCCATCCTTTTCACTCGTCAAAAACCCGCAACGCTGCATCAGACGAAGATGTTCCGACGCCATTGCGCTCGGCAATCCACAGGCTTCCGCCAACTCCCCAACCGGGAAATCTCCCTGAAGCAGCATCTGAACCATTCGCAGACGGTGTGGGTGAGCCAGCGTTCGCAGGCACTCAGCCGCCTGATTTAATGCGTCCAGTTCTGTCAGTTTCAGTTTGTTGGTCGCCATGTCGTGTCTCCGTGCTCAAATATATCGGAATATCCCGACATGTCAATGAGTCTTTCAGAAGAATTCTCCGATCGGTGGAGGCAGGTGACGGAAACCAGCCCGAAAAGTCGCGACACTGGCCTTCGATGCTGAAGCGATTTCCAAGCGACCGCCCCAATCAGAACAGGCCCAAAGGTTGCAACCTTCGGAGTTCAATCAGGCGATCAGAGACTCGATCGGCTCGGCAGAATTTCGATCTTCGAGCACATGCCGCAACGCTACGGCACCAATGGGTGGTTCTGCCTGCCACGCAATCATTACAGATCTCGGAGCATGCTCGGTCAGTATCTCATCAACATATCTTTGTTCGTGCTGACGGCGAGTTTTGAGCAACGGATCTTTGACGTTCAAGGGGCCAAGAGCCTGATTGATCACCCACGCGAACGGCTCAATTTCAGCTCGACGCAAGTCCTTCTGCAACTGAGCGGCCTCATGCACCGGCGTCGCTTCAGGAAGTGTCACGATCAACACTCGAGTAAACTCGCGGTCTCTCAGCCGAGGCAATAGATTCCTCACGGATTCAGGCATGGTGCTGGCCTGACGTGTGACTTCGCGATGATAAGCCAGCGCGGAGTCCAGCAGCAGCACCGTATGTCCGGTCGGCGCGGTGTCCAGCACAACGAATCTGCGAGTCCCCTCTGCAACAGCATCTGCGAAGGCTCGAAAAACAGCAATCTCTTCAGTACACGGAGAACGCAAATCTTCTTCCAGCAACGCTCGACCCGATTCATCAAGACCTGCTCCAGCAGTCTTTAATACTTCCGCAGAGTAACGAGCGGTCTCGGCCACCGGATCGATTCGTGTGACAGAGAGATTTGCCATGTTTGTGCTGGCCACTGTCGCAGCGATGTGTGCCGCAGGATCTGTTGTCGACAGATGCACCTCGTAACCTCGATCAGCCAATGCGACAGCAACAGCCGCCGCGACCGTTGTCTTGCCGACTCCCCCTTTACCCATCGCAAGGATAACTCCATGCCCCGGCGCTGCGAGTTCATCAATGAGCGAGCCCAATGTCGGAACGACACAGTTCATCCCAGCATTATCACATCCCGGATCTTCATCAGAAACCACCGCTTTCGGCTGCTCGCGCGTTGCGGCCAGCGTTCGCAAAGCGGTCACTCCCAAAACACCTCCGGCTTTCAACGGGATTACAGTCCGAGACAGCCCACGCAGAGACTCCGGCATTTCTGCAACCGCTCTCTGGCCACGTTGCTCCATCGCAACGGCGATCGGATCACTTTTGTCAGTCGCCTGAAAGATCGCGTTCACCACAAGTTGTTGATTTTCGACGCCCAGCGCTGTCAGCTCACTGCTTGTTCGAGCGGCCTCGCGAAAAGCCGTCGCCTCGGCTCGAGTCACCAGGACCAGTGTGGTCATCTGCGGATCTTTTAGAGCTTCCACGGTTTCCCGATACAACGTCTGCTGAGCCTGCAAGCCGGCCAATGGCCCCAGACATGACGTTCCCGTCGTGCTCGATTCCATAAATCCTGACCATGCGGAAGGCAACGTCAGCAACCTCAGCGTATGCCCGGTCGGCGCTGTGTCGAACACGACATGATCAAACTGCGCTGTCGCACTGGTATCGCCCAGCAGTCTTGAGAATTCATCGAAGGCGGCGATCTCGAGCGTACACGAACCCGAGAATTGCTCTTCCATACTCGCGATCGCTGCAGCCGGCAACAGACTTCGATACGGCCCCACCATTCTTTCACGATACTCAGCCGCCGATTGCTCCGGATCCAGATTCATCGCCGACAAATTCGGCACCGATGCGATCGCAGTCGGAAGGTGCGTCAGCGGTGCACCAAGGACCTCATCAAGGTTGGAGGCGGGATCAGTTGAAACGAGCAGGACTCGCTTGCCGGAATCCGCTAAACGCACGGCTGTCGCACAGGCAACGGACGTCTTGCCTACGCCACCTTTGCCCGTGAAAAACAAATTTCGTGTGGGATTCTTCAGAAACTCCATGGACCTCGTCCTTCCTGAGTTAAACGCCAGGCGAGCGGCAGGGCGCCAGCCCTCCGAGCAGTCAATTTCGTCGTCAAATCAAAGCAAAATGGCGCAAACCCTCCGGTGTCTGCGGCGGCAATCCCCTTCCTCAAGGACGACAACCATCACAATACCTCTGCGACTCCAATCTGTGTTCTCTGTGACCTCTGTGGTCAATCCGTCGCCATCCGATCGCGAACGTCACCTTTGCAGTCGCAAAAAAATCAGCAACAACCCGTCGAGCCACTGCAGCAGCCCTGGTCCGCAATTGGCAAGGCAGACAACGGTGCAGTCGCTGCGCCTCCGATCCACATCTGCAGCATTTCGCGTGAAGGATAAATTCCGCGACTGACAATGTGGCCGTCAACGAGGACCACAGGAAGCACATCTGTGCCCTGCGTCGAAATCAGGGCATGAATCTCCGTATTTTGAATAAAGGCCTGCGGCTGCTGCGCGAGATTAAATCGTTCGATCGCATGCCCGGCCTGCTTGAGCGAATCAAGGTCAGCCGCAAACCGAGGCAATACTGGATCAACCTGCGGACCACAGACACCTGTCGAGCAACACATCGGGCGATCGTAAATCTGAATCGTTTTCATGGTGTCTATCCTTTTTGTTCAGTCAGACCATCGCAGCAATCCAGAATGGTTCTGCGTGCGGCCCTGATTGAAGCGAACTACACGGGGCGATCCCGAGATTACCCGGAAACAACTCAAATTCGCCTGCGAGTCACCGAACACAAGTGTGCAACCGTGTCACGATGTGCGATCTGACGGTCGGAGCCGCGCCTTTTCTGACGGAATATTCATGTTGTTACTGAGCAGGCAATCCCTGGGCCACATTATCGTCAATCGCCGATGGCTTGTCACGACCCAGGAATTAACGCGGACGAGAAAACCGACGTGGGGACTTGATGAATATTGAAAGCTGTGCGTGTTTCGCACCTATTTCGATGTTCAATACGCTGAAGCAGGATTGGATTGGCCGGAAAGTAGCGTTTTGCCAACCATCGACTAATCTCCTGATTTGCTTCGATTTTAATGACTGGATCCGTCTTTTACATCAGTCAACATCCGGTACCGTTTCCTCGCAGAACGCAAGCACGCTTTGGCGAGGAGTCATTCTTTGGCCTACGTGAGGTAACTCGACGTGCTAACCACCAGACGCCAACTGATTCCTCTGACTCCGCTACTCATTCTGCTGCTCGGCAACATCAGTCATGCGGATGAGCGAACAAAAGATGCTCCGCACATTGTCGACGTACATGATGGAGCCAGCCTCCAGCAGGTGCTGGAGAAGCATGCTGACAAGTCGTGTATCGTAAAGATCAGTCAACCTGCAGATTTGATTTGTCTGGCTCTCGAATCAAAAGTTCGCGACGAAATCTCCCGGCACGCTCTGCTGATTCCGGAAAACATCATTCTTGATCTCAATGGTGCGACACTGCTGCTGGATCTTCGTTCCAATTCACATGGCGTGCGTCTTTCAAATCACTCTGGGATTCGCAATGGCACGATTCGTATCATTCGCAGTGAGAACAAGGGTTCGCAGGGAATCTGGCATTCCGCGATCAGCATCGGTGCTCCTTACGATGACGGAGGCACTCCCAATAAGCCTGGCTACTTTTCGAAGATCGAGCACTGGTCGATTGAAGACATCACAATCGACCAGCCCTTTGCCGCATCGGCAATTCAGATCATGTCCGAAGGCTGCTTCGGTGTGATTCGGCGGGTTCACGTCCTCGATTCCAAAGAAGCATTATTGGGCATCGGCATGGACTGGGGCAGTGTCGGAAAAATGACCACAGCCGATGACACCATTCCTCGGATGCGCGAACTGTGGGAGAAGAACGAGATCTATTCCACGCATCCCCATGATATTCTGATCGAAGATATCACGATCGGAAACCTGACGCGTAACGTCGATGCCAATGATGCCGGAGTCCGATGTTCGGCGTGCTACAACATTCGAATTCGGAACGTGCATGTGTCATCTGCAGCGGCAGCTGTTGCCATCTTTGGCGGAGACTGCGGTTTCGAATTTGCCCCCAAAGAACTCTGGCCGCTGCGCATACTGGTTACGCGAAATTGACGGGCTCTCCATCGACAAAGCATTTCGCATCGGAATAGTTCTGAATGGTTTATCGGACAACGTGTATCGATCCAGTCTATCACATGGTTATCAGATGCAGCTGGATCCTGCTCAACTGGGCTCAATGGAGTTGTGATTCGAAATGCTCAACTGACCGGCGATGGATCTCCGGTGGTAACGCTCGGGATGTTTACTTTCAGCTGTTTCGAAAAGTGCAAGCGCAGAATGCTGTCGCGCACTGTGGGATTTTGATATTGGAGTTCGCATGAAGATCGGGATTGATTGGATTGCAATTTAAAAGTTGTGATCTTAGCCAGAACGGTGAAGCACAGTCGATCAGCACCTGCAGCAACTCCGCTGGGGGTGGTTTTTGAGTGATTCTGAGAGGCTCCGTTTCTGCTCATTCGAGCGGAGATTTCTCTGCCTTTGTCGTGACGGGTAAAATGTAAGGAAGCCGGTATTTTGGCCCGGACTTTGAAACGGCAGAATCTACTTACCGAGCGATGTTCCGGGTGTTATGCTCCTGGGCAAGTCCAATCTCGATTCACTTGCTCAACGATTATGAGATCAGGGTTGCAGATCCGCTGACTCAGGCCTTTTCATTCAAGTCAACGCTTTCATTATGGGGACTTCGCATGAATGAATTTCAGTTGAATCGGCGACAGGCGTTAATTGCGAGCGGTTTGGGGTACGATGAGCCTTCGGGATGCCTGGCGTTGTAATGGGCACTGATAAAGTCGATGCCTCGGGGAAAGCTGTCGCAGCGAAAATCATGCATCTTTGTTTTGCTGTGCGGTGGCCCAAGCCATGTTGACACCACGCTGGAAGCGAGTTGCCGCTGGATTATCGAGGCCCTTACCAGCCAATCGCAACAAAAGTGCCGGGCATGCAGATCAATGAAACGCATACTCAACTGGCAAAACTGACAGATCACTTTACGCTGATCAATTCGATGTCTCATCCCGGTTCGATCAGCAACCACTTTGATGCGATGCACAATCTGCTCAGCGGCCGTCCGAGAAGCGAGTTCAGCAGGGCGTCTCCGATGAGAAGCCTTATCTGGGGTCATTTGTCGCGAAGCACAAACCCAGCACTCGCAACTTTGTTTCCAATGCGTGGCTGATCAAGTGCGTGGGACCTCCGGTGTTCTGTGCGCCGAATATCGGACTGGGTGGATATCTTGGGTCTGCCTACGCACCCGTCTTCGTGGGTTCAGAGACAAACCATCCGGCCATGCCGGACTTCAAGCCACCGCAAATTTATGACACCTACGATGAAAAGCGATTCGACGAACGCAAGTGGCTGCTTGGGCGTCTCGACTCCAGCCGACTCGACAGAGACAAACAGGTCAAGGACTGGTCAGATCTTCGTGAGAAAACCTACGACGCGATGACTCGATCAGAAGGGCGCCTCGCCTTTGATTTGACACGTGAACCAATCGAAGTGCGCGAACGTTACGGAATGCATCCGCTCGGCCAAAATCTGCTGCTGGCTCGGCGAATGGTTGAGGCCGGCGTTCGCTTCGTAACGGTCAATGGCTGGACGGGGCAGGCCGAGCATGACAAAGCCGGTCCTCCCAGTAGCAGCTGGGATATGCACGGTGGCAATATGGGCATGGGCAACGCGTTCGGCAATGGCTCGTACGGAATGGGCTTCTGTCTGCCGCGACTGGATCAGGCATTATCAGCCTTACTTTCAGATCTGAAAGAACGAGGGCTTCTGGAGAATACTCTGCTGGTCGTGACTGGTGAGTTCGGCCGCACGCCATACGTTTTGAAGCAGGATCCGCCAGGCCGGCAGCATTGGCCGCAGTGCTTTTCGTCGATCATCGCCGGAGCGGGCATCGCTGGCGGGCAGGTTTACGGCAAGTCCAACAAGTATGGTGAGTATCCAACGAACAAGCCAGTTCGTCCCGAAGAACTGGCCGCAACGATTTATCACGCGCTGGACATTCCGATTAACAATCCTCTCGACGCCAGCGGGATTTCGCGCTCTCTGACAACGGGCAAGCCCATCATGGAGCTGTTCGGCTGAGGACACGGAATTCAAATGGTCGCATGCCGGGTGGCGGACGATCAACCTGATCGCTTTCTGACGGCCAACGACTCAACAAAAAATCGCTTTCCGCGCTGAATCACAGTATGGCCTTCGGCTTCAAGCCGCCGACGCACGTTGTCAATCCCACCTGGGTATTTAGCGTTCAGCTCTCCTCCCGATTTGAGTGTCCGCCAGTATGGAGTGATTCGCTTCCGACCAGCTTGTTCAGCTTCATCTGCTGCGTGGGACGCGATCCAGGAAAAGATTCCTGTGGTCAGAGGACACGTGATCTCTGCACCATGATTTGATGCCAGTTTCTTTCGAATCTCGTCGATCGTCAGGAGCTTGCCTTTGCGAACTTTCTGCATCACCGCATCAACATCAGTCGGTGCTGGTATCAGCATCGTCTTTCCGCCAAAACGCTTTGCGAGGTTCTCGTCGAGCTGTTCTACACGTGGCAATCCTTTACTGTTCTGCAGCTTCTCAGTCCAGGTCTTCTTCGCTTTGTTCGCCATAGTCTACCGTCCCAAAATCAGCCGAGACGAAGTCGGCAGGTCGACACAGTTGTAAGGCAATAGAATTCGGTGAAGTCCAGGCGAACGAAACCAATGAGTGTGCGTCATGACCACACTCCACGAATCCACAAGCGTAACGGCGTATTGATTTAATCCTTCCTGAGCCTGCCTCAGGAGCCCGCGGGCTTTTGCACCAGTAAAAATCCTTTGTTCTGCACTGGTGCAAAAGCCGTTAAACCACCGACGCAGGGTCGGTGGCGGTTAAATCAAACTGCCGGTAAGTCTGTGGCCCAGGAACCCAAAAACGCAGCAAAGGATAAACATACAAAGGGCACGCCGCACTCATTCGAGACAGCATGCCCTGTTGTTGATGATATTGTATCGCTGCGACTTGACGACCGCAGCTGAACTGTGTCCGGCCTAGAAGCCCTGTTCGATTTTCTTTTTCTCTGCGGCCTGTTTTTTGGCGGCTTCGATTTGGTTGGTCAACTTATTCTCCGGTCCGGCCGGGAAGTACTGCACGTCGTCCGTCAGATAGTCGGGCGATGGCAGAGTTTGCCCGCCGATCGTCGTCTGACAGCCGGTGAAGAGCGCACTTGAGGCTACGGCGGCAGCAAGTGACAGCAGAAGTCCGGGTCGTCCTGAGGTTGTCTTCACGGTTGTCTACCTTAGTTCAGCAGTGACAGTTCGGCTGGCCAGATGGCTCCCGATGACGAAGGTGCCTGGATTCGGCGCGTCCCATTCGTCCTGTGTTTCCATCGACGGATTTGGGTAGTAGATTGCACAGAATCGTTGTGATCGTTACAGCTTTTGGTTCCAATCCCGGAATCAGCGACGCAGACCGGCAGGAATTGCCGCCTGCCGGAGCTGACTTCAGAAAATCCGCCGCTTGTTTTCGCCCACCAAATCGGCCCCACTGTGGCCACCTCCTGCTTACCGCACAAGATTCTGTATCACTTCATTTCAAAGGGTCTGCGATGAATCTAAAGACTGCTCTCAGGAAGTTCCTGCGTTACTGTTCTCCATTGGCTGCGTTGCTTCTGATCTCTCAATCCGCTGAAACAATCGCTGATGATTATCAATACAAGTTTGAGCAGATCGTGATCTCAAAGGCGACCGCCGAAGAACCCAAACGCGACGCCGTATCCGTGGACCTGGCGAAAACGTATCTGGAACACGGATCGCTGGCCTGGACCGGTGAACGAAAATGCGTTAGCTGCCATACGAATGGCACTTACATGGTCACTCGCCCTGCACTCAGCGCTTCGCTCGGGCAGCCTCCGGAGGATACTCGCCAATTCTTTCTGACAACTCTGTCAAAGCTGCAGGAGGAGAAGCTGGATCGGCTGAAGCAGTCAACGCGACCAGCTCAGATCATTTACATCGCAGCCGGATTATCGGAGTGGGATGCTCATGTGTCGAAGCAGTTGTCTCCCGAGACCGAAAAGTCTCTCGAACTGATGTTCGCCGTTCAGAATGAGAATGGAACCTGGGGATCCCTCGACTGCTGGCCGCCGTTTGAATCGGACGCCTACCACGAAGCGACGGTGGCCGCGATGGCTGCGGCAACCGCTCCGGGCTGGTTGCAGAAGGCGGAAGCCTCCGACAACGCGGCTCTTAAGGCCTCGATTGAGAAACTCAAAAACTATCTGCGAACAGAAAAGCCAGCTCATGATTACAGCCGCACATTGCTGTTATGGGCTAACAGCCGCATGACGGCTCTGCTGAGTGCTGAGCAAAAGCAGGAGCTGATCGACGCACTGGCTAAACATCAACGAGCAGACGGCGGCTGGTCGATCCGCACCTTCGCCGCTCCGGAAACATGGGGCTCTGGAAACCGTGCGGCGAAACTGAAGGCTGAACCAGAATTCGCAGATCCGCCCAGTGACGGACACATGACGGGGCTGGCCATAATCGTTCTGCGGGAAGCAGGGATCGGCGTTGATGATGCTCGAGTACAAAAAGGTATCGCATGGCTCAAAGCCAACCAGCGCGAATCAGGAAGATGGTGGACTCGATCGCTGAACACCGACACCTGGCACTTCATCACTTACAGCGGCACGGCTTATCCGCTTCTGGCGTTGCAGATGTGTGATGAGATACCAAAGCAAACGGTCGCGCAGAATCCATAAAACGAAGTGGCCGTAAAACAAAAAAGCCACCCGCAAAACGGGTGGCTTTTAGTGAACCGGGCGGGACTTGAACCCGCGACCTACGGATTAACCTGCCGCACTGGCTTTCACCAGCCATGTCTTATCTGTTGCGGTCTGGACTTTACCATCTCCCGAAACGGGAGCCACACGTCAAGTCTCTGAGGAGCCCCTGTCACTTGCTGCATCTTCAGAACTCTTTACGAGTTCTCTCGACTTAACAGTGACAAGGTTTCCTGCTGATTGCCCAATCCGTCAGATTGTCACGCTTTCGCGTACTGACGGCTCTCAGGGGGTCCCAGCATATGGTGCGGTTCTACCTCCAGTCTTTCGACCGGGGCACTCCTATTTAAAGTCCGTTGCTCTACCAACTGAGCTACCGATTCATCAGGATGCCGGACAAAATCCGGTTTCCCTTGTTCTCCCTCGACACGCGAGGGAGGCGGCACGATACAAAGAAACGGCCGATTTTCCAGAGAAGACTCCCACCTTCACAGAATTCCCGACGAATTCTGGTCGGGATTCGCATTTCAGGCATTTTCTGAGCGATCAAATTCGCAGTACAAGGGGCTCAAAGTCAACCTTTTGCATTCCATTGAATCCACTGTGGACGTTTCGGAGGGCTAAGAAAGGACAGGCTTCACAAGCTCACCGTGAATATCGGTCAGCCGGAAATCGCGACCCTGATACTTGAACGTCAACTGTTTGTGGTCCACTCCCAGCAAATGCAGAATCGTGGCGTTCAGATCGTGCACATGAACAGGGTCACGCACGATGTTGTAGCAGTATTCATCCGTCTCACCGTGAGTCATTCCTGCACGTATACCGGCTCCAGCCAGCAGGATCGTGAAGCACCGCGGATGATGATCTCGGCCGTAATCGGTTTCGCTGAGGGAACCCTGTGAGTAAATTGTGCGCCCGAATTCTCCGCCCCACACGATCAGTGTGTCCTTCAGGAGTCCTCGCTGATCCAGATCATTGATCAAAGCGGTCGTCGCCTGATCCGTATCTTTGACCTGACCACGCACCGCATTCGGCAGTCCACCGTGATGATCCCAGCCCATGTGAAACAACTGCACGAAACGCACATCCCGTTCGGCAAGTCGTCGAGCCAGCAAACAGTTAGCCGCGTAGCTTCCGGGGCGCATCACATCGGGGCCGTAGCTTTCCAGAACGTGCTTTGGTTCTCCACTGACGTCCAACAATTCGGGGACACTGGTCTGCATCCGAAATGCCATTTCATACTGCGCGATGCGTGTCTGGATTTCAGGGTCGCCGACGGTTTCAAAATGCTGGTGATTTAAAGTTCCCAGGCGATCCAGCGTGCTGCGTCGAACCTGAGCTGAAATCCCGGGAGGATTGCTGAGGAACAGGACCGCGTCGCCCTGATTTCGGAACTTCACTCCCTGATGCTTTGAAGGCAGAAAGCCTGATCCCCACAGACGGTCATACAACGGCTGATCATCGGGCCGGCCGCTTCCAAATGAGGTGAGCACTACGTACGACGGCAGATTGGCATTCTCGCTACCCAGGCCATAGCTCACCCACGAACCAATGCTGGGGCGACCGGCGAGTTGTGAACCGGTCTGACAGAATGTGATGGCCGGATCATGATTGATCGCCTCAGTATGCATCGAGCGGATCATGCAGAACTTGTCGGCGATTGTGGGCATATGAGTCAGCACGTTGCTGAACCACATGCCCGACTTTCCATGCTGTGCGAAATCAAAGACGGAAGGAGCAACTGGGAATTTAGCCTGACCGCTGGTCATGGTCGTCAATCGCTGCCCCTGACGAATGGATTCCGGCAGGTCCTCACCATGATGGTTTTTCATCTGCGGCTTCGGATCGAACAGATCCATCTGCGACGGGGCACCCGACTGAAACAGATAGATGATTCGCCTGGCCTTCGGCTCGTAGTTTGGAAACCTCTGCTGTGTGGCATCTGCAGCCAGAGTTTTTCGCCCTGGCTGACTCATCAACTCCGCCAGCGCAGCCGCCCCCATGGTCGTAGAGCCATGTTTCAGGAAGATTCGTCGATTCAATACGTCCTGAACGTGTAACGGGTTCATATCGGCTCCAATATTGGCTGAGTGCTTTCACGCGACCGGGGAAGGACACTCTTCCGGAATTCCGCCCTCCGATCGTTGTGCTCCCATTGTATCCAGGCCAAATGACCTCAACAACAAGTCAGAGACCTCGAAACGTCCTGAACAACAACAGGAATGCGGGGGAGAAATCCTCCGGAGCTCGCTGCGTCCATGCTTCAATTTCCTCAAGCTTCATCCATCGGATCTCGGTCATCTCCTGCGCGTCCGGAAGAATCGGATCATCGGAGTTGGCGGTGTACAACATTGTGAATTCGTGCGAGGTTTCCGGACAAGCATCGAATTTTCTGACGGCTGTCACAATCGCTTCTATTCCAAGCTCCTCAAACATCTCGCGTGGAGCGGTCTCATCATAAGTTTCTCCGGCACTGACATGCCCGGAGCAGGATGACGTCCAGACGGAAGGAAACTCTTCTTTTGTCGCCGAGCGTTTGTGAATCAGCATCGTCCCTTCAGAACAAAACACAAACACATGGACAGCGCGATGCAGAAGTTTGCGGCGGTGGACCTCGGATCGAGGCAACGTCGCGATCACACAGTCCTGCATATCGACTACGTCAAAAAGCTCTTCGGCCACTCAGATTACTTTCAGAAACGGCGAAATAATCGCAGGCAAACACTTGCGCAGACCACGGCTTGAGCATGAGGAGAAGCATCGTTGGATGACGGTCAGTATTTCGGACTGCTGTCATGCCGTTTGTCAGGGACATAAAAAAATCCCCGGAGCCAAACTCCGGGGATTCCAGGCAACTTTGCATTTACAGGTTCGGCAACCGTTTGGCTGCTTCAGCACGTCGACCAGAAACGTCCCAGTGGCGATCTCCGACGCGGAAACCAAATCCCCAGTTCAACTCAGTTTCAGCACGGCGTGCCCACGGCGTCCCCGGATGTTCAGTCTGGATGGCTTTGAGGCGTTCAATCGCAGCTGTCTCTTCAGCCTTCACCATCTCCAGATACTCTTCGCGAGTCATCTTCATGCCAAAGGCCGCTTTCAATCGTTCATACTGGGCTTCGTCAGGAACCACCACTGAGTTCTTGTCCCACCAGAAGTTCCATTCGTTGGCCTTAGGATTCTGTGGCTTCGGCATATTGTTGGCATGTTTATCCATGGCCAGCAGGTACTGGAAAAGGCGAATGCGGAAGATATACAGCTGAGCCAATGCCAGGTCATAGCCGGCTCGCCATCGCTGAGTCGCCTCTTTGGCACGCTCAGGCTTGACTTTCTCCATCAGGGCGATCGCCTCATTGGTCAGGTTCATCGCCTTCGCAGCTCGTGCCACCTGTCCCTGAGCAGCATTAGCGAATGCCGCCAACTCAAGCGGGAAGTGTTCGTTCTGAATATTCAGCTCGGGGTCACTCTGCTGAAACAACAACTTGTCGCTGTTCGGATTCAAGCGTGCAACAACCTGCCAGACTGTTTCGCGGAAACTACTGGTGGCTCGATCTTTGATGTACTCCTGACGGGAGACCAGGTTCGGCTGATATTCACGCATCGAGAGAAAGTCATATTTCCGTTTGTCGTTGGCTCCTTGCCCCACAAGAGTTTGCTCATCACCCGGCAACACGAAGAAAATGCCGCCTGTTTCGCGAGCCATCCGGACCTGTTCGTAAGGACCAAATCCCGATGATTGAGCATCCCAGCGTGAATGCAGACCGTTCCACTGCAGGCATTCCGGGAATGGTGTTTCAGGACCACGACGAATGCGAATCCAGAACTCTTCCTTCGTCGGTTCATCGACCCAGCGCTGCTGAGCATACGGAAAACCGAACATGCTTTCACGACCAAGGAAATACACAGGAGCTTTGGCGGCTCTTGCTTCCTGAACGGCGGCTTCCACATAGTCTCCGTCGTCACCGGACTCATCCGACACCACGATCACGGCCAGCTTGCGAGACTTCGCCGTCTTTTTGTACTTCGCAATGATCGCCGCCAGCGACTGGCACATGTTTTCGTCGCCGGTCTGGTCGATAGGCACTTTGTCGATAGCCGCCTTGACGAGTTCAACATCATCGGTCGGGCGAGGCGTATGTTCATGAATATCGCGACCATAGCTGGCCACAACTGTCAGCAGCAGATCCTTGCTGCTTTTCTGTAGATCCTTATCCTGCTTGGATGCGATCCCAAGTTCTTCGTAGACACGAATGTAGTTCTCACGAATCTCTTTTCTGTCATCGACCATACTTCCGGATTCGTCAAACAGCCAGATGACAGTGACTTTCTCCTGCCGCATCATGCGGACGATTTCCTGAGTGATGATGCCCATGGCGGCCCCATAGCCTTCGACCATAGAACCCACTTCACCCACAATCTCACCTTCACCAAGCTCTTCACCAATCAGTGCGTCAGTTGGCAATGCCAGCTCGCTCATGACAGGCCGTATATTGACCTCTTTCATGACTGCGGCTTTTTGGACATTCACAGGAGCTGCGGCAGGCTGAGCGGACGCACCGACACTTGAAGACGGGGTGCCGCCGGCGATCACGTTCAACGTCTCAGCTGGCGCTGTCTCCAAATCCAGCTCACGAGTAATCTCTTCCTGAGGAATCTCCTCGGTAAAGATAGACTCCAGCTGAAGCTCTTTCGCCAACGAAGGCAACGCTCGCTGAATGAAGAGCAGCGACAACAAAAAGCCAAGATTAAACAGCAACGAAAAGGCAATGGACGGAAGAGTCCGAGTCAAAGCTTTCACTGCATCCTCCTGAAGATGGGACGCCAGGAATGAAACGAATTACGAAAACACTCACCTGACCAACAGACCATTGCTTAAGAGTGCTCAGGCCTGTGAGCCAATCGCTTCTGTCGTGGTAGAAGCAATCTGTATTCTCGGTCTTCGGAAGACTTCATTCAAGTGATTGTTTGCCCCAACCCGTCAGGTTGAAGGATTCAGATGCGGATTTATGGGCTTGTCCGCCCCGGTTTTGTCAATCGGCTCGCGTCGCCATTCTGTGGTAAACGTCCTGATCTGCGCTATCCTACGTCAGCTGGACGTGTCCGTCGGGGTTCAAAACCTGAAGGCATCCCGGATGTTGGCTATCCAATTTACACTCATCCAAAGTCGCCATATTCAGGCCGAAAAGATGAAATCCCAGTACCCGCCCCGGATCGACCTCGCCCAAAAGATGAAATCCCAGCCACGTTGAGGGGAGTTTTCGGGCAGTTCTTTCTGAGATTACGGCGACATGGCTCAGGCCCTTCTTCAGGTCCCGAAACGACGTATGGTGGCGATGCACAAAAGCATCGGCACCGTCATATCCGAAAAGCTGATCCGGGTCCGAACAACCGGCAAGTCCCACATAGTTCGCCTGCGGCAACTTCAACAAAACGTCTTCCGACAGGGGGGCTGCATCGTTGGCATTTGCGTTGTAGTCTTCGAGGTCGAGTCCGAAATAGCGTTCTGCGACCTCAGACGGGTAAAGCAGCACTGAGGGTGTGATCATCAGGCCGTTTGTCGGAGCATTTAAGTCAATTAAAAATCGGCTCTGTTTGGCATGCCATCGGAGAAAACTTCGGGCCGATCTGACCGCATCCGCACTCCCAGATCGGACTGCTCCAGAAATGGAAGAAGTTTTGGAATCCAACTGGTCGCCAGAACTTTGCCAGTAACTTCTGACCAGCCAGCAGGAAGTTTTCCATGGGCGTTGTGATCAGGATGCAGGGCTATCCCAAACTGGCGCAGATTATCTTGACATTGAACTCGCCGTACTTTTTCGCGTGCGTCCCGAATCGCAGTAAGCAGGATTGTTAACAGGACTCCCACCAAGGACATCGTGATCAAAAGTTCGAGGACACTGAGAGCCTTGAGATGATGACACACTGCCGATTGACTACGGCTGTGTATGGGATCAATCATTGTGGTAGATCACGCTTTTGCGTTCGTCCGGTTGCGTCTCAACAAAAAAACCAAGACGGTCAAGTCCATTGTCTCTACTGTCAATTCAGCGCAATAGAAAAGGCGGCCTTACGTTTTGCAAGACCGCCTCGAACTACTCTCTCGCTCATGTCTGATGGTGACAGCATACAAGCCTGGTGCCGGGTATGCAGGAGATTCGCATAACGGGAGCGACTTCCTGAATCGATGCACACCGAGAAGAAACTGCCAGCAGCTGTTAGGAGTCACCTATTTTGAAGCAGATTCCTTGGGTGTTTTCTTCTTCTTGGCCTTGGGCTCACCAGTCTTTGGCAGTTTCTCCTGCTGCTCCGGAGTCAGGACCTTCTTCAGTGCCTCAACGACCTTGCCATTGAATTCCGTCTGTAACTTTTGCCATTCTTTCATTTTCGTTTTTTGTTCGTCAGTCAGGTTGATCGCTGCATCAACGGCCTTCTTTGCTTCTGAACCGGTCTTGTTTCCAGCCTTGTTTGCAGCGTTAGCATCCTTTTCAGCCTTCTTCTGGTCTGTGGTCAGGATGTCGGCACGAGCCTTGTTGAGTGCAGCGAATTCTTCAGCGAACTGTTGATCAATCGCGGCAATTTTTTCTTTCTGGTCGTCAGCGATCTCGATTTTCCCGAGTACCCTCTGAGTAGCCTTCGGGCCTCGACTGCTTTTCGGTTTTGTTTTTCCATCCGCCTTGGCCTTTTCTTCCGACTTTGGCTTCGCGTCAGACTTTGGCTTCGCATCATCGGCGATACCAATCGAAGCAACCGACAACGCCAGTCCAAAACAAAACAGAGACGTCCACTTCATGATCTCTCGCCCTTTAGGAATACAGGAAAGTGTAATTCTGGTCACGCCATGGTGGTAATGTATCAAATACAATAGGCGTGGCAACTCAGATATCACATCAGGATGCTTCTCAACGGAAAGTTATTTCAAGAACTCGGGGATTTTTCATTCAAGCGATTCGCCTTGCTGAAAGTGAGCACTCGTCCCAAACTCCGGACCACCTCTCTGTTCAAACTCCGAGAGTGAGAATCAAATCTGCGTATCCTCTGTTATTGCGAAACACTGATGCGATTAAATCCTCCATGAACGCGCAATCACTTTCGGAAAAAATAGCATCACGTCGCAGCAAAAATGTGCAGACTCTGCGTGAGACCGATGCCCTGGGGTTTGCGGCCGGAGAGTGGTGGCATCTCGCGGAGGACGGCCGAATCGCCTGCGATCTCTGCCCCCGAGATTGTCGCCTGAAACCAGGTGATCAAGGATTCTGTTTTGTCCGCCAGAACGTCGATGGTCAGATGAAATTGACGACCTATGGTCGCAGCACTGGCTTCTGCATTGATCCTATCGAGAAAAAGCCACTGAATCACTTTCTGCCTGGCACTCCGGTGTTGTCGTTCGGCACGGCCGGCTGCAATCTGGGCTGTAAGTTCTGTCAGAACTGGGACATCTCTAAATCGCGAGAAGTCGAACGGCTTAGCGAACTGGCGATGCCGGAAAGCATCGCCGCAGCCGCTCAACAAACAGGCTGCCGCAGCGTCGCTTTCACATACAATGATCCAATCATCTGGGCTGAATACGCTATCGATACAGCTCATGAATGCCGTCAACTGGGAATTCATCCGATTGCAGTCACCGCCGGGTATATCAGCTCGAGCGCTCGAGCAGAGTTCTTTCACGCCATGGACGCGGCCAATGTGGATCTCAAGGCTTTCACGGAAGACTTCTATGAACGCATCACGTACTCAAAACTTCAACCAGTCCTGGAGACTCTGCATTGGCTAAAGCACGAAAGCGATGTCTGGTTTGAAATTACAAATCTGATTATTCCCGACACAAACGACAGTCCTGATGAACTCCGCCGGATGTGCGACTGGATTCTTCAATCCGTCGGAGCTGAAGTGCCGGTCCACTTTTCCGCGTTTCACCCCGACTTTCGCATGATGGATCGACCTCGTACGCCGCACGAAACTCTGATCATGGCGCGTGACATCGCGATTCGTCAGGGGCTGAAGTTTGTCTATGTAGGCAACGTTAATGACGTCTTCAATCAGAGTACCTGGTGCCCCGGCTGCGGTGAACTGTTGATCGAACGAAACTGGTACCAGCTCGGCCAATGGAATCTTGACGGCAGTTCCTGTCGCAAATGTGGGACAGCAGTTCCGGGGCGATTCGACCAGACGCCGGGCGCGTGGGGAAATCGTCGCCAGCCGATCCGGATCAGTGAATATGCTTCACCCCAGTCGAAATCGAATAAAAATACAGACACGACGCCGATTGATACCGCCATTGCTCCCCCCGTGAAGAATGATCCGCCCATGAATACACCCCCGGAACTCAGCTCAACGCAACAACAAGCTCTTCAACTGTCGGCCTGTGAAATCGTTGCTGCGGCGGTCAACGGTTCAGCTCCTCAACTTTCAGATCCGTCTCTCGGTGGATTAGCTGACCTTGAAGTGATGGGTGTCTTTGTCACGCTCAAAAAGGCCGGGCAACTTCGCGGTTGTGTGGGAATGCTGGGGGAGCCGATGAAGATTCGCCCAGCTCTGCTTCAGGCAGGTCACAAAACAGCCGTTTCCGATCATCGTTTCCCGCCTGTCGCTGCTCATGAACTTCCACAGCTGACACTGGATGTGACAATCCTGTTCAACTTCGAAACGATTCATGAGATCGGTGAGGCTCGAGCAAACGCCGTGGAAGTTGGCAAACACGGCCTGAAGATTATTCATGCGGGTCGATCGGGGCTGTTGTTGCCGATCGTCGCTGTCGAACATCAGTGGGACGCACGGACTTTTCTGGAACAGGTTTGTCGCAAGGCCGGACTAACTTCCAATGCATGGTTGCAGCCCGATTCTCAGCTCCTGCGTTTCGAAGGTCGACTGATCGAAGGCCCGTTTTCTGTCGCCGTGGCCGAACGAGCGATCCAAGGTTCTGCGCCGCCTCGTTCAACGCTGCCATCTCAGGATTATGTGCAAGCGCTGGCCACGTTTGTGACAGCCAATATAAGATCGCTGACTCAGGGTGCGATCCCGGCCTGCTTCCCCGATAACTTATCCGACCGAACAGTCGACGGCCTTGCGATACAACTGACGTTGCCCAATGGTCAGCAGATCACATTCTCCCGCTTACAGCCAAACGGTGGTGTCCCACTGCAGATGACTCTGCTGGAACTCTCTCAATCGGCCGCCGGTTGGTTGCAACAGACGAAGAACTCAGCTTCATTGGTCTCTCAGATTTCTGCCGACGTTCTGCTGCTCTTCAACGCTGAGCCAATGAATTTGGTGAACGCTGAAATCCTGAGCCGTATGAATTCCGGGGAGACACTGCTGCTGCTCGCAGATGGCAATAAAACTGCGTGGCGTTTCCATCGTCACGCCCCGTCGCAGCACACCTTGCAGCAGCTCTCTCAGGACATCGGTCTGTCCGATCCAAATCAAGCTGCATTGTTTCGCTTTTCGGCCTGCTGCAGTTGCGACGACGTGACTTTCAGCAGTCGTCCTCAACCACAAAAAGGGACCGCGCTGCGAAAGCCAGCGGTCGCCGGAAAGTTCTATCCTTCGAGCCCCAGAGCTTTGTCAGGATTGATCAATAGCTGCATCGGCACGATCCCCGACGAAAAGGAACGATGGCCAGCCGTGATGGTGCCACATGCGGGTCTGCAATACTCCGGTCGCATCGCAGGGCAGGTTTTTCGACGAATTCACATTCCTGAAGCAGTGATCATCATCGGTCCACGGCATACTCGCAATGGCATTGATTTGGCGGTCGCGCCGAACCTTGAATGGGAACTGCCGGGACAAATCATTGCTTCCGATGTTGCGTTGGCACAGGCCATAGTCGCTGGGGTTCCCGCACTTCAGTTCGACGCGGCGGCTCATGCGGCTGAACATAGCATCGAAGTCGAACTGCCTTTTCTGGCACGACTTGCTCCGCAGTCTCGAATCGTCGGTATCGCAATCGGTTCAGCAAGCCTTGAGCATTGCCTGACAATTGGCCATCAACTGGCCGCTGTGATCCGTACGCTTCCCGTGCAGCCGCTTCTCGTTATCTCAAGCGATATGAATCACTTCGCCACAGATGCAGAAAATCGTCGACTGGATGAGTTGGCTCTCGCTGCGATAGAGACGTTATCCCCTGCAAAACTCTACGAAACCGTTCGCTCGCAGAACATCAGCATGTGCGGAGTTCTTCCAGCCGTGATCGTCATGGCAGCTCTTGAATCACTCGGACAGCTCAAGCAAACGGTGCGAACCGGCTACGCGACCAGTGCTGACACGTCCGGAGATACCAGTCGAGTCGTCGGCTATGCCGGGATGTTGCTGGGACCGTAATGCTGTTGTCACATCCGAAGTTGCTTAGTGTCATCAGCCAGAACGCGTTAGCGTCCGGTTCGGAACCGCTTACTTCGATGAGGAATCGGCGCCAGCTCCGGTCGCAGGTTTCAACAGTTCCGCCAGCGTAAATCGCTCAAACACAAGATGCGACTGGCTACCTTCGTAAACGATGCCCACATGACCCGCATCGATCTGAGTCAGGCTCGGATATCCAGCTCCGAGACCCTCATCCAGGAGAAGATGATGAGAGCTCGGCCAGGTTCGCCCCTCATCAAAACTCACCTGAATCGTATGATGAGTTCTCCCTTTCTGTGTATGCGGGTTCGCAAACAACAGCACGTGTTTTTGCTTTCCGGACTCTTCATAAGAGACACGCCTTAAACTGCCGTTGCAGTTCGGCTCGATCAACGTCGTGCGACTGGTCGCATGATCCTCCCATGTTTGCCCGAGATCCTTTGAAACCACAACCGCACGATATCGCTCATGATCGTTGCGGATATTCAGCATGATGGAATTATCGCCCAGCATCACTGCCTGACATTCATTTCCGCCAGCATAGCCCGGGTTACCCACGGTCCAGGTAACTCCATGGTCTTTGCTGATCATCACGGTGGCAAACGTTGCCAGAGGTTCGCGTCCTGTTCGACCCTGAACCGGCATCACCAGCGTCCCGTCCGGCATCTGAATCCCCTGTTGTGGCGCAGGAGCAAACAGCCACCACGACTCCTGCTTGAGCTTGCGAGTTAAGTTCACGGGCTTCGACCAGGTGAGCCCATCATCTTTCGAACTGACCATCATGAACTGAGCCGTCTTGCCGATTTCAAATCCCGGCTCAGAGCCATCCTCAACCCACTGATGCTGACCGGGTTTGCCATTCATCCACAGAGCGAAACAGAAAATCTCGCCGGTCTGATGATCAACGATCAGTCCCGGATCACTGCATCCATTCAGTTCCTGTGACAACCCGCCATACTCGCCCATATCCATGATGACTCGCACCGGCTCCCACGACTGACCACCGTCAGTACTTCGGCTCAGTCCGATGTCGATATCTTCCTGCAGATCACGTCCTTCACGTCGCCGCATATCGTAGACACACAACAGCGTGCCTTTGGCCGTCGTCCCCAGCGCGGGGATTCGATAAGTGTGCACGCCATCATCCTGATGTCGACGCAGAGCAACCCCGATGCGATGCCGCTTGCCGGGCAACTCATTCACAGCGCTAACGATGCCGCTGTTCGTGTTAATCTGTGTACAGACCGCACCAATACGATGTGACAAGTCGGCGGATTCTGTCAGCTTGCCGGACAGCCAAAAGATGTTTCTCCCCGAACGAAGATTCGCCTTGCCCTGAAACGATGTTTTCAGCATCGGCTTCTGAGCATCACCGAACTGGGGTGCGGTCGAAAAGCGTTCTTCCGAGCCAGTTGAATACAACGCCAACGAATGGAGATCAGAAAGTTCGTCCGTGCCCTCCAGTGAGAATTCGAATGCATCGACTTCGCCCTGCGAACCCTCCGGGACGTCAATAATCACCTTTGCGATCGGACCGTGTTCATTCCGGATCAGAATGGGATGAACAGGACTGGAGCATGTCACCTTCAGCTCCGCGCTGCAGTCACTTGCTGGCAGCAGAAGCAATTGGCAGGCCAACACGATGTACGGAACAATCGTCTTCGTCATTCTTTATCTCCTGCCAATCAAGCGAAGTGTATACTCATTGTCTTCGATCAAGCTCTCTTGTTCGCGGCTCAATCGGCCACGCTGATCCCCACGGCTTCAATCGCTGCATGTCCCGATTTTCGAAACGGCCTGGGTAATGGTTGAGCAATCCCGTTGCGATCAATCGATCGGCATCGGATTGTATATTCTCCGGCGGGGACTCCGGGCAGAACAATCGCCCAGTGTGCATTCGTCAGCATCATCGGCCACGATTGTGGTGTCCCGGAGGCGTCAAACCCAAACGTGCCTGCAGGCATTCGTCCTTCGTGCAGTCCATGCCACGTGTCCGGAGCCGGAAGCATCTCGGCATCAACCCACGGAAGTTTCGTCATCCATGGATCATCTTCCGCTGGCTGAGCATCGGACGGTGAAATCGAAACCTGAACTTTACTCAATCCTGAAACGCCCACCTGAGCATACCCGGAGACCGCAATCGCTTCTCCGGGTTTGACGAAACGAGGCGTCGACAATGTCGCCGCAAACGTCTTCATCGGGCTGTCAACGTCGTTGTTCTGTTCAGCGTATGTATCATTCGCCTGCGGCAGATTCGTCAGCACAACATGACTCAGCCACTTAATCGACTTGAATCCATAAGCCTCCGGAACAACCAATCGAACCGGGCCGCCTCGCTTCGAATCAAGCCATTCTCCGTTGAGCTTGTAGCAAAGAATCACGGGCGGAATTCCGGGCGGATCTTCCAAAACTCGCCCGATCGGCAGTGAGCTGCGAAAGATCTGTTTGGGATCGTCGTTGTGATAACCGTAATAGAAAACTCGTCGGACATTCTCGCGAGGTTTTGTTTGCCAGATCACGTCTCTGAGAGGAACTCCTTCCCAGAGTCCCATTCCCAGCGGGCAACCAAGATTCAGACAGCTCATCACCTTGAGAAACCTGACTGAGTTTGTTTCAGCCAGCTTGAGCAGTCCATCAAACTTCAACGCTGTTCCATTCGCGGCAGAAAATGGCTGATCAATCTTCGCGGGATTGTCAGGGTCGGAGATTACGTCTAAAGACCAGGTTTCCCGAGTCATCCCGACGGCCTGCTTCTTCTCATCCGGCAATGAATGAGGCAGCGGAGTTCCTCGCGACACATCGCGGAATTCTCCGGCGGGCGTCAGGTAAGGATCTGGACGAGCCCCCGCCTTGCCGGGTTCGATTGTTGCCTTTGGTGGAGCAGTTGCATCCTGTCCGGAACAGACCGTGTGTGGTGTGACGCTTAGCACCGCAGCCGCCGTCATCCCGGCTTGCATAAAATATCGACGTGACAAACGAAGATGTTCCTGCAGAAAGACTTCGCCGTTTGCGTTGATCGGTTCCATTTTGCGCGGACTCCGTCAGATTGAGAAACAGTTTCGGGAGAATGCAGAATCCGGCCCTGGGCGAACCTCTGCTCGTTGTCACGATCATGGACGTTCAGAGAAAATTGACGAGTGAGTATCTCTAAATCAAATGAATGCGGACTTCGAACCTGTGATTCCGGGCGAAAATCAACAATCAGCGTTGCCATCTCGCTCCGCCGAGATGAGCCTTTTGCGATGCAGTCGTGTTGCCAAAACGGACTGCGATACTCAAACCACCTCCATAAATTATCTTGGAAATCGACCTGTCGACTCCGCAACCACGGGCCCTCAGCAAGGCCTCGTCTCGACGGAGCGAGACGGCTACAGTAGAAGTTTTGGCAACTAATCTCGCCGCCGCACGGTGATATACAGTCTGCATAGACTGTGTAGCGAAGCAACAAGAAGCTCATGTGCATGTGCAATTTGCGCGGCACGTCTGATTCCAGAAGACTGCGTTCCGAGGGCTTCTTGTGCCAGCGGAACACTCCGACTCCGTGGAAGTGCCACGCGAGTTATCTCTCTGTCTTTATTCGTGTAAATTCGTGTCCATTCGCGGTTCAAGTCAACAACGTCAATCGGTCGACTGCTTAACCTGCAGACCGACGGCTGCTGTCCCGATGTCATTCAGTGGTTTCGAAACGATGAACGACCGCACGGCACCGTTCCCATTTGTCATGCCGATTGAAGGATCCCGTTTCAATTCGGCACTATCCGTGCGCGAAAAGAACGTTGGAGATATCTCGATCTTCCCGGGAATGTATGCCTCGATTGTGATCGTAGACATGGAATCAGGATGCCACTCCTCCGTTGGCTTTTCATGCAGCTCGAAGCTGAATTCTCCGCATGCCCCACCACTATTATAGACATCACCTTGTCGAGTTCTGCACCGCAGAACCAGCGGGCTGAAAGCATCACTGGAAATGATTTCAGGAATGCCCGAAAGCTCAAACGACGCAACCGGCAATTCGCGGCTAAGGGCGTCCGTTCGCACCGGCAGTGAGATTTTCTCGAAGTAGATCGTTTCCGATTCGACACGTGGAATCAGTTCGAAGTGAGCAATGTCCGACAACGGCTTTGGAATGCGAACAAAGGGGCTAATCTGATCAAGGGGGATGCGTTGTCCATCCTTGGTTACCAATATCAGAGACAATCGCCAGTTGTTGGGGGTTTCGATGTGACACAGCATCTCTGATATCCAATCCGGGGCTCGAGCGTCCTTGTAGAAGCCGGTATCTGAACTCCAGCCCACATGTTGCCCGGCTCCAAGATATTCAATGACAAACTTCACACCGTTCTGCTCGAATGTCCCAGCGGCGTGCGCGGGAATCTGCATTCGAAAGGCGTCGGCTTCGAAGTTAGACACAGACAGCACAAGGTCAATCTCGTCTGGCAGCTTGTCATGCAGGGAGTACAAGTGGAACCGACTCTGGTCAACGATCTTGACTCCAGCGGCTAATTGAAATGACGACAGCGGAATCTTGGTCTTCGAATCCAGAATAGTGGCGCTTTTGATTTCGAATCGATCGGCTGCAGGAGACGCCAGATCGATTATCGCGTGATCCATGTATGCAGCGTTCTTCACCGTTGGCAATGCAGCCAGAGACGATGAATTCGCTGTGATCCGCTCAGTGAATTGGCCATCAGTCTGACATCGGGCGACTCGTCCAATCGAAAAAACATTCGACCCGGACTGGACCTCATTCGTCGTGGTTCCGTTTGCATTTGCAAGCAACGCCGATTCTGCAGCCGTGCGGGTGAAGTCACTCGGCTGAGTACCTGACTTCCACACGGTGATTTCCGGAAGGACTCCGATGCGAGACTTCGCACTAAAAAAGCCCAGTCGCTGCATTTCGGTATCGTAACCAGCCGGATATGTTCGCGAGCCAATCCTGAAGACCGTGTCATAAACGGGCACTGCAACTTCGCCGTCACTGTTGGTGATCAAATCGACGAATTCGAGTTCCAGGCTTTGATCGATGGAGTGATTCTTAACCCGATTGCACTCAATCGACATTGTCTCAATTGTGACGACAGACAGAGGTTCACCATGGCCTGTGCGATAGCGCTGAGTTAACACGACCGGTGCGTTCTTCAGTGAGGCCGACAGGAGTTCCTGGGCTCTTTTCAGGTCACCGTTGCGACGATACCACGTTCCCAGCAGATGCTGCGTATAGAAGAAGTCTGGGTTGCGTTTCAAAAGATCTTCGAGGCCATCTCGGGTCTTAAGGTCGTCGAATCGACGGATCGTTTTGCCATTCGACCCATACGTTGAGCGATAATCGATGACGAACTGATGGCATTCCTTGAGAGTGGCCAGTTCCTCAGCACCCGGATCGAACGGTAGATTGCGCCAGCCAAATAAACCTTCCAGCGAAGTTTCGACGATCGGAGCCTTCTCTGCTCGAAGCCCCGGCAATAAAAACAACGCCAGCATCGCGACCAGAAGAACAGCGAACTTAGAAAGTCGATGTGTGCGAAACAGCGAACTGTCCATCAGTCGCCGGATCCGACGCGCCGCAGGATGCTCCCCATTCGAAAAGCCAAGCGCCATGGGTTCCAGCGGGCGGAACGTTTGTTGTGCAGCCGCATGGATCAGGGTTTCACAATAGCGTTCCGGAACTGCGAGTCGGCTCGTCAGAAGGATGTCGTCACAACAATCTTCTCGTGTACTCCGCAATGCTCGCTTCAGCCACCACATTCCGGGGTGAAACCACCAGAGAACGCTGAGTACTGTCTCGAGCCAGCCGACCCACAGATCTCGCCGACGAATATGGACCAACTCATGTCCCAGAATGATCTGCAGCTGATCAGACGACAGTTCAGGAACGGACCTGGGTAACACGATGATTGGCCGCAAGAGACCGGTCGCAAAAGGGGAGTCACAATCGCCGGAAATCAGCACGGGAGGCAACTTCCGCATGCTCAATCGATCGGCTGCATGACGCGTCAGCTGAATAATCTCCGCCGAAGCTGGTACGCTGTTTTTCACGAGTCGTCGCAGCATTCTGTATTGGCGGAATAAAAACGCAGTGACAACCAGAACCCCAGCCGTATACCCCCAAAACAGGGTCATCATGAGCCAATTCAGATTCGGCTCTACTGTGGCCGTAATACGGTCTTTCGTGTCAGCTTCAGTCTTGCTGCTTGCTACCGCAGGAGCAATCGAGACACTGGAGCTCGAAGGCTGACCAACAGATGCAGTCGCGGGCTGACCAACAGCGTCATTGTTCTCGTTGAGAACGGCTGGCGTTGTGATCTCAACTGTAAACGTGCCATCCAAAGGCAAATGCGATTGAGAAAAAAGTCCGACACTCAGGTTCGTGAACGGAGGCACCGCGAACTTCATAAGGGCCAGAAGCAGAATCGCATACCGAAACTGAGCGCTTGATCGTCGAGCCAATCGCAACAGAACTGCGACCAGTGCGACGACGATCGCAGACTGCCAGCCTGAATGAATCATCCATCCGGACCAATTACCGACGACGTCATGAAATTGATTCATCGGCTATCTCCCGCCTTTTGTGTCTGGATCTTTCAGATCGTCCAGCAATTGCTGAAGTTGTTCGATTTCTGCAGCCGTAGGCTTGCGCGTCTCGAAGAAGGACGTCATGAAGGCAACCGTGTCACCGCCAAATGCCTGCTGAAACAAGCTCTTTACCAGGCCTTTCCATGCACGCGGTGAGTTCTTTGAGGGGCGAAAAACGAAAGCCTTCCCCTGGTCGGCTTTACGTTTCGTCACCAGGTTGCGTGATTCAAGTCGATTCAGCAGCGTCAGTACCGATGGCGACTGCATCGGCCTGACCTCTACAAGTGCATCGCGAATCTCTTTGACGGTTGCCTCTCCCAGTTGAGCAAGGCAGGCCAGCACGTCACGTTCAGCGTCCGGTATTTTTGATGGTTGGTTTGACATGCAGGCAGAATAACGACAATCGTCTTTATTTCAAAGGAAAAAAGACGATTGTCGTTATTTAAGGTCCTGAACGCGTTAAACAGGCAGGCGTCTTGACGTGCCGACGACCTTCATGCTCGCAATTGAGAGCGATGTGAATATGCGTGCGAATCGGATTCTGTATCCGACATACACGTGAAATCACTCAGAAATGAAGTGCACTATTTCACATTCGCCTGCACGCGTTTTCGAGCCCGCTCATGCAACTCGACCGGGACAAACTTCAGCAATCGCTCGATCACAACATCCGGAGTCACACCCTGACTGGCGGCTGTAAACGTCGTCATGATGCGATGTCGCAGCACAGGCTTTGCCACGGCTTTCACGTCATCCGTTGTGACATGAAACCGTCCCTGCAGCAACGCGTGTGCTCGCGCGCCGAGAATCAGATACTGCCCGGCTCGCGGACCTGCACCCCAGGAAATCAGTTCCTTGATGAACGGTGGAGATTCGGATTCTCCAGGACGAGTTGCCCGGACCAAATCGCGAGCATAGACAAAGATATAATCCGCGCAGGGAACTCGACGAACCACATCCTGCAACGTGCGGATCTGCTCGGCATTCAGAATGGGAGTTAGCTGCGGCTTCGATGCGCCGGTTGTCTGCTTCAGGATCTGCAGTTCTTCCGCGGCCGACGGATACCGCACTGTCACATGGAACATAAACCGATCCAGCTGCGCTTCGGGCAGAGGATAGGTGCCTTCCTGTTCGATAGGATTCTGAGTCGCCAGCGTGAAAAATGGATCCGGCAGATGATACGTCTGAGAACCCACGGTCACATGACGTTCCTGCATTGCCTCCAGCAAAGCCGCCTGAGTCTTCGGCGGAGTGCGATTGATTTCGTCCGCCAGCAGAACATTTGTAAACAGTGGTCCCTGAATAAACTGAAACACACGGCGACCGGTCTCAGGATCATCCTGCAGAATGTCCGAGCCGGTAATATCCGACGGCATCAGGTCCGGCGTAAACTGGATTCGTCGAAAGGAGAGTTGCAGGATCCCGGCAATGGTGCTGCAGAGCAAGGTCTTGGCCAGTCCGGGAACTCCGACCAGCAGGCAATGCCCGCGACAGAACATCGCAATCAGAAGCTGATTGACAACTTCATCCTGGCCGACGATCACCTTGCTGATTTCCTGCCGCATCTGCTCATAGGCTTTAGTCAGCCCGGAGATCGCCTGTTCCTCGGCTGCGGTCGGTGCCACTTCGGACGGATCATTGTTACTCTGTGTGTCGGCGTCAGACATAGCAAGCGTGGTGAACTCACCGGAATGGTTAGGAAACGTTTCTTTGTAGCCGGATTCGTGAGAATTCGGGGTTCCAGCGGGGATGCCATCCGAATTCTCACGAATCCGGCTACCCTCTGTTCACACCGCGCGACGTAAATGAGGTGTAGAGGCAGCGGATTCAGAATCGGCATTGAAACGCCTGCACGATCCAATTGCGAGCGAAGAGAAGCAAAATGAGCGACGTGAAGTATCTGATCTTTGATATCGAAACAGTCGGCGATGGGGATCTGATCCAGAAAGTTCGCTATCCCTACGAAAATTTGACGCCCCGGGAAGCGGTCACGAAATATCGCCGCCAACTGATGGAGGAAACAGGGAAAGACGTACTCCCCGGCACCTTTGTACTGCCTGTTTCTGTCGCGATCGCCAAAGTCGCGGCCGATTATCGACTAACCGAGCTGACTGTGCTGGATGCTCCCGCGTTTCGACCTCAGGAAATCGTGCGACGTTTTTGGCAGGGATGGCAACACTACGATCGTCCAACGCTCGTGACGTTCAATGGTCGAGGATACGACGTGCCCATCATGGAACTGGCCGCCTACCGCTATGGCCTGAGCGTCCCTGCCTGGTTCAATGTGGATTCAAAATCGTTTGAACAATCCCGCAATCGCTATAACCACGATGCTCACCTGGACCTTCAGGATCTGCTCACCAACTTCGGCGCGTTTCGCATGAGCGGTGGGCTGAACCTCCTTGCCAGCCTGATCAACAAGCCGGGCAAGTCCGGGATTGACGGCTCACAGGTTCAGGATATGTATTGGAATGGCCAGGTTGAACAGATCAACGACTATTGCCGCTGCGATGTGCTCGACACGTATTTCGTGTTCCTGCGCAGTCGAGTTCTGATCGGACGACTGACTCTGCAGGAAGAGGCGACTCTGACACAGATGACACGTGAGATGCTGGAAGAGCAGGCTGAGAACCATGCGGCCTACAAGCATTATCTCGCCACCTGGGACGCGCGGCTCAATTGTCGCATGGATAGTTTGAAAGCCATCAGCGGCGATCAGACGATCAGTCCGGTGATCTTGTAGTTCGTTCGAAAATTAAATTGACGCGTAGGGGTGCAAGCCCTCCGGTGAAAAAGATCTTCTGATTCAATCAGCCGGAACGCGTTAGCGTCCGGTTTTGGCGCAGAAATGCTTGCAAGGACAACCGGGCTGATGAGACCACTCATTCACCGGACTGCTCGCGCTTTGCCGCTATAAATGTAAATGCCTCCGGATACTGTTTCCGAGACGTCTGTTCAGGCCAAGTTTTCTTACTCCCCGGGTTCCTTCCGGCAGATTCTGCCGCTTTGCAGAATTCGAAGATCCGGACTGCATTGACCTTAACGATTATGCCGATGACACAATAGACGGGAGATTTGACGCCGGTCATGCGCGACGCAATTGACTGCTGACAGTCACCTGGCGAGTCCCAAAGTTCCGGTGTTTTGCACCCAGTACACAGCAGAGATAAGTTCGAGGCGAAAGCATGGACGCTCAGACAATAGATCAGGCCAATGGTGGAATGAAGCGACGACTGGGTCGAGGACTCAGTGCTCTGCTGGGTGGCGGCATGGACGAGTCAGAGAACTCGCGGCCGGCTACAATTCCGATGCATGCTTCATCCGCACCGCCAGCACCGGCCTCGGATGAGATTTCTCTGGAACTCATCGATCGCAATCCATTCCAGCCGCGTCGCGACTTTGATCAGGCCGCGATTGATGAGCTGGCCGACAGCATTCGAAAGCATGGTCTGCTGCAGCCACTGCTGGTTCGTGCTCGCCAGGACGGCGAAGCGGGCTATCAGCTGATTGCTGGCGAACGACGCTGGCGTGCGGCTCAGCAGGTCGGGCTGGAAACAGTTCCGTGTCGAGTCATCGAATTCGGTGACCGTCAGGCCAGCGAAGCAGCGCTCGAAGAGAATCTCAAGCGAGAAGACCTGAACGTGCTGGAAAAGGCACGAGCCTTCAAGGACTATCTGGACCGATTCGGCGGCACGATTGAAGAGCTGGCCCGTCAGCTCAGCATGAGCCGAGCGAACGTCAGCAACATGATGCGTATGCTGGAGTTGCCGGAGAGCGTTCAGAAGCTGCTGCGAGAAGACCGGATCACCGGTGGCCATGCTAAGGCGATTCTGCCGCTTTCAGAAGCTCAGCAGTTTGAGCTGGCCAAACAGATTGAAACGGAACAGCTGTCGGTTCGCCGCACAGAAGAGATCGTCCGGGAAATGTTGAAGGCCGGCACGATGGCTCTGCCAACGGATGCTGAGGCCTCTGTACCAGCGGCAGAGAAGCCAGCACTGTCGAATCACGTCCTGTCCCTGCAGCAGACTCTTCGAGACATGCTGGGTGCAAAGATTGACATCAAGCAGAAGAAGAATGACTCCGGTCAGATTGTGATCCATTTCGGCAACAATGATGACTTCGAACGCATCATCGGGCAGCTTCGAAAAGCCTCCTGATAAGATTCGCAAATCCAGAATTGCAAACGGGCACGCCATTGAGCGTGCCCGTTTTCGTTGAGTCGCACATCGCTGACGGGATTCTGCTCAAAAATTTAGCGGCACGGCGCGAGCCGTCCGGTGAGGATGTGGAAAACAGTCGAAAACCGGCCGGCTCGCGACGTACCGCTTCAACCGAACGCAGTGTGCTGCCCTCAGTTCTGATCCACCAAATTGCGAATCACTTCTTCTGCCAACGCATCAAAGTCGACCCGGTTCAATGAGGTTGAGACCAGGTCCTGGTAAACGCCCTGAGTCGACTGCATTGCTTCATTCGTAATTTGTTGCCGCATTTTACGGGACAGCATCAATTTGGCCGCTTCTGTTTCCGTCATCGTTCCGGCTCTAACCGCCGGTGAGTTCTTTGCGGCATCAAGTTGCTTTTTTGCTTCTCCCTGCCAGCGTTCGGCTTTATCCGGTTCCTCAAGAATAGCATCGGCGACCATTGTGGTCTCGCTGTCCTGATTCTCACGACTCGCCATATTGCCTCGACCGCGTCCGGACGTTCGACTCTTGGCACCAGGCACGGGACCAGCGTATTCCTGTTCGAACACTCCGGCGGAGTCTTTGGGTCTGTTATTGGAGCCTGAAAGGCTGAAACCGACAGGATCTACGAAATACTTGGCGACCGAGTCTTTGACTTTCTGGTCCTGCGAAACCAGCCACATCACCATGAAGAATGCCATCATGGCCGTTACGAAGTCTGCGTAGGCCACTTTCCAGGCACCACCACCGCCACCCGCCATCTGTCTTCTCCTTCAGCGACTACAGTTCCCGCTCTCCGTCCGAAATTTTCGCGAGTTTTATTTCGCGGCGTCGACGGCTTTCAGCATTTCATCAAGCTCTTTGGCAGTCGGTCGAACTCCTGTGCCGCATCCACGACGCACATTATCCATCACAGCTCGAGGTGACCCGCCGCCGGCGAATCCAACCACGGCAGCTACAATCGTGCGTCGCAGGGCGACTTCTTCGTGTCCCAAAGCATCCATCGCACCGGCCATCGGGCCGACCATGCCGTATGACATCAAAATCCCAAGGAACGTTCCGACGAGAGCCGCACCTACCTTGTGACCGATCTCTTCCACGGGACCACCGATGGCTCCCATGGTGACCACGATCCCGAGTACCGCCGCGACGATTCCGAATCCGGGCAAACCGTCCGCTGTGCGAGTCATCGCCATGACGGCCGCATGATGCTCTTCTTCAAACACGTGAATCTCTGTATCCAGCAGTGCCTGCAGATTGGCTGCATCGTTTCCTTCCATCGCGCCCTGCAACGCACCCGTCACAAATTCCATCAGATGATGGTCGTTAGCAACCTTGGGGTATTTTTTGAACGTGGCGTTGTCATGTCCTTCAGCGAGAATTGATTCCCAGGCCAGCATTCCGTCACGTCGAGCGATTCGGAATAACTCATAGAGCAACTGGAAGATCTGGTTGTACGTGACTTTACCGACATTGCCTCCTTTCAGCGTCGCGATCAGACCGTGCACAAGGTCCTTAATCACTTTTAAAGGAGAGCTGCAGACCATGGCTCCCAGAGCCGCGCCGCCAATGGTCACAATTTCAGAAGGGTGAACGAGCGAATGCATGTGTCCGCCCGCCATAGAGAATCCGGTGAGCACCGAACCGATAACGATAATGATTCCGATGATGACCAGCATGTCCCGACCTCAGAAAATGACGTACTCAGCGCGCAAACACGCCGAAGCATCCGTCGGGCTTATCGAGGCCGGTGGGCGGGACTTGTCAGAATTCCCGACAGCACGCATGACAAGCCGGCGTCAACTGTCGGTACAGACCGCAGAGTCATCGTAACTCTTCGCAAGCGGGGAATGAGAGGTTTTTACGTAGACGGATTCATGAGAATTCGAAAGACTCAAGGCTCAGGTACCGCATCCGAATTCTCACGAATCCGGCTACTTTCATCGCACACTGATCAAAAATTGACTCGAGGAAGGCCCGCCACACCGGAGGAAAACCCGCAGGCTATTCCTGCTTCTCCTTGTTGCTGTCTTCGTCCGCTTTCGGATCCTTTTTGTCGTCATCCTTCGGGAACTTCGCCTCATTGATTCGATTGATTTCATCCCCGGGATCTGCCAGCGTCAACTTCCCTTTCAGCTTGATGGAATCCGGCGGCTCACAGGTCTTCGCATTGCAGGCCTGAAACTTAATCTCTATTTCTACATCCGCTTTTTCCGCCATCTCCGCCGCATCTGTTTCCAACAACGCATAGATGATGACCTTTCCACCGTACACATGAGAAGGCTCGTCCTGTCCTTCAACTTCCAGAAGTTCATGTTCCGGATACTTTACTTTAGTCATCTTCACCTTCTGCTCACTGGTGATTTTGACTTCGGTCGGAATCATGAAATCCGGATGCGCGGGATTGGCATTAATGTGCCACTCGTTGGCAATTGTCAGCTCAATCGCAACCGGACATTTTCCTCCGCGTTGGAGCTTGTCAAAGTAAGGATAAATCTTCGCCTTCACGGGGCGTTCATCGTAGTTGCGTTTGAAAGGTGACGGCTTCGCCGGATTGGGCAGAACAGGCTTAAAGGACTGCTGTTCTTCGACCGGGCCTGCCGCTTCATCACTCTTTTCTGCAGCATTCGAATTCTCATCAGCCAGACTGCAGTACCTTACGCCTTGCCAATGCATTCTGCGGACATAGGGGCGACGACTGACACATGTCCTGTTTACGGACTCGCGATCAATCTTACTGACAGCCTTTCCCGACTCAGCCGCCTGCAATTTCAATAAATCCTGCAGCGCCAAAGCAAGCCCCGAACACGCCGAAGGAGACGATTCCAGCATTCCACTAAATCGCTGCAACGTCGTTTCCGCAAGCGTCCTGAAAGAATCGTTCCCCGGCTGCCTGCTCAATGCCAGCAGGTTCCGAATCGTCATGCTGTTGCCAGACGGTGTGACTGAGTCATACGGTGTGCTCGTACGAGCAAACAACTGCTCCTGATCATTGGCCGTGAAGAAAAACGTCTTCTGAGTTTCATCATAGAACTCAGCAATCTGCTGATTCATCAATTCGGACGCCGCCGTCAGCCACCTTGCTTCGCCCGTTGACTCATGCAAAGCTCGCAATGCTGAAACGAGACACGCATAGTCATCCAGGAAACCTCGCTGGCCAGCCGTATTGTTTCTCCAAGACCGCAGCAAGTGGCCGTCAGAATCTCGCAAGTTCGTCAGCAGGAAATCAGCGGCCCTGGCAGCCATCTTCAGGTCCGCTTCGCGCCCAGGGAGCCGACCGCTGACGGCCAGCCCCTGTATCATCAGGGCATTCCATTCCGTCAGCACTTTGTCGTCCAGCATTGGACGTGGGCGTTCCGATCGAACCTTCATCAGCTGAGCTCTCATCGCAGCCAACTGCTGCTCGACTGCACTGACATCCTTCGATCTCGCTGCTGCCAGTTCCGCAATCGTGGTCGGCAAAAACAGCACACGGCCATGTTCAAACGACTGTGCCTGCTTAAACCCGTAGGCTTCAAGAAACAGATCGGCGTCTTCCGTCTTGAGCGCCTCGCGCACCTGCGACTCAGTCCATGCATAGAATTCTCCTTCGATGGCATTCGTTTCTGCATCCAGCGCCGAGCAAAAAACGCCTTCGGGAAGTGTCATCTCGCGAGTCAGGAAACCAACGAGTTCATCAATGACCTGATCATAAAGCGGATTCTTCGTGACTCGAGCGGCCTGAGCATAAACCTCCAGCATCTGAGCCTGGTCGTAGAGCATCTTTTCGAAGTGGGGCACGTTCCAGCGTCGATCTGTGCTGTAACGATGAAACCCGCCACCGACATGATCGCGAATACCGCCCTTGGCCATTTCCGTCAGTGAATGCTCCACGATCTGCAATAAAGCAGGATCTTTATTTTCTTCATGGAGAGTCAGCAGGTACATCAGTCGTGGAACGTTCGGGAAGCGGGGGCCGTCAGGTCTGTTTTCGTTGAAGTCAACGCCCCCATGAACACTGTCGTAGCGCTTACAAATATCTTCCGCGACCAGCTTCAACTGGTCACGCTTTAGTTCAGATGGTTCTGCCAGGACCGACGGACCAGAAAGCCGTCGGACTTCGCGAGCGATCATCGTCGCAGTGCCGTTAACGGATTCTCTCTGGTTGATCCATAAATCCTGGATCCGCCCTGCTGCAGTCATGAACCCTGTACCGCCCTCAGGCGTATCTTCCGGTGGAAGATAGGTGGCCCCGGCGATCGGTTGTCCATCCGGAGTCAGAAACAGAGACAATGGCCAACCACCACCTCCCCGACTGCCCGCAGCCTGCAGATAAACGATCAGGCTGGTCATGTAGATGTCGTCGATTTCGGGACGTTCTTCTCGATCCACTTTGATACAGACAAAGTGCTTATTCAGAAACTCGGCAACCTGCTCGTTGGAGAACGTCTTGCGTTCCATCACGTGGCACCAGTAGCAACTGCTGTAGCCGACTGAGAGGAAGATCAGCTTTTCCTCTTTCTTTGCCTTGTCGAACGCGTCCGGCCCCCACGGATACCAATCCACCGGGTTGTGAGCATGCATCAACAGATACGGGCTGGATTCTTTCGCCAGTCGATTCGCAGGGTGCTTCACTGTGGAGCTTTCATCCTTCGACTCGGTTTCGACAGCGTCCGTTTCTGACTTCTTCGCCTCTTCAACCGCGCAAATGCCGTGTGAGTCAGCGATATGGGCGAACAAAGCCGTGAGCAAAAAGATCACGGATCGGGACTTGAGAAAGGTGTTGATCAACATGCTGGATGACTCTTCGACAAACGTTCGCCTCATGTTTCCAACTGAAGGAAGTCCCCAATCGGGGAGTTTGATTTAGGTGTTTACCGCCCAGCCCCGGGCGCCAGCTTGTCTGCGCAGGCCGGCGCCTGCGGCTGGGCGGTAAACGAAAATGCACTGTCCGCGACTAAATCAACAGGCCTTATTCAGGATGGAGAGATCAGGCAAACCACGGAAATCACGACATCACGCCGGAACTACGGCCTCGGTATTCTAGGCACTGGAGCCGCGAAGATGAACTCCGGCACAATCTGCCGGTTTCCCGACGTGTAAATCCGGGAAGTTCAGGGGGTTTGGGCGGAGTCGGATGGCGGTTGGCGGGGGCTGGGGAAGTCCAGCCGGCAATTCGTTTCGTGCTGATTTTCGGAATTGATCATCGGATGAGGATCGTAAGGCCGAAAAAAGAAAACAGCACACTGCGCTGGAGTGCATGGATTGCGCTACGCGAATCGTACTGAACGGATGCAAACATGGAATCGCCGATTATCGCGAAACTGCCACGCGGACACCGCATGGATCGACAATTCGGAATCGTGTACGACGCCGCTCCGGCGGAGGCAGATGACCTGACGCAGATTGACGGCATCCGAACTCGCGAAGCCGTGCTGCTGAATCAGCGAGGCATCTATCTGTTCGGGCAGATCGCACTTTGGCGTCACCGGGAGATCGTGGAGATCGCAGGTGAGTTGCAGATTCCTGTCGCTCGAATTGTCGATGAAGGGTGGATGGAACAAGCTCGTTCTTTAAGTCATCCTGTTCCCTCCGGCAGTGCCTATGATCTCCCTGCGTCGGCCTTTCGCACAATCAGCCTTCTGGTCTGCGCATTGCTGGTAGGCGTATTCACGATCTATATGCTGGGGCGTCATCGCAATCAGCCGCTGACCGGCGTGCTCTCTGCTGACATCACATCCATTCGAGTTCCCGCGCCGTCACGTTTGACGGCTGTTCATGTGAAAGCCGGACAGGAAGTCTTTTCGGGACAACCACTGCTGACGCTCGAAAAGCTGGAACACCTGTCGATGCTGGAAGCTCAGGAGCGAACCGTTCGCAAGCTGACGCAGGATCTGAAGCGTGCGGAAGCTCAGGCCAAAATTGAAGCCGAATGGCGAACCAGTGAACTTGACCGCGAATTGACGGACGTTCAGTCTCCAGATTGCTCAACGCAAAACGCCACTGCTGTATCAGCATGCTCGTACTGCCGATGCCTCAAACGGCCGTCGCGGGACTCGTGTTTCCCCAGTATCCGCTCGAGCAACATTGGCATCACTGCCAGCAAAAGCACGTGCCGGAGGTCTGATGTTTTTCAGCGGCAGCGGCCAGGACATCGCCAACTCCGATCGCTCCGGCGTTGCAGTCGGTCCCCGTGCGAACCGCCATGGCTCCTCGTGAAGGTGTTGTGTCTGATTCTCCGACATTGATTATGGTGCCAACTCCGGTTGAGGCCGCACCGGCTGATGAGCAGTCCCAGAAGTTGCCAGTCCGAAGAAACTCGTTTGTTGTCCTTGCGAGAAGCCCTGCCCTCGACCGTGAATGAAGCCATGGGCGTTACATCGCTCAAAGAACAACTGGATGATGCCACCGCACATCTGGAAACGATGAAGTCTGTCAGCCGCGATCCACGTGAATGCACCGGTCTACGGTGTGGTGGGTCAGGTTCGTTACCGTCAGGGCGACGATCTGCCAAACGGCGAAATCATGGTGCGAATTCTTCACACGGACCGTCGCTACATCATGGTGCACCTGCCGACTCGCCGCGTCACCGAAATGCAGCCGGGGCACGAAGTCGAGCCGATGTTCCCGCAATCAGGGAATTCCGAGGCCAGATCGTGGACGTGCCGATGCTCGCCGACACCACCGGCTCCACCGGCGACACTCTCGCCGCTGTCCGCATCGAACCCGTCGGCCGTCTGGTCAATGATCCTGGTTGGTTCCCAGGTTGATGTGGTGTCGTTGGAGGTAAGCTGACGATCGCCATCATCAAAGGAAGCAGGCAGATGCTTCGGGGCGAACGTGACCAACCGAATCCTTACGTTCCAGGTCGATGATCATCTGGATCATCGAGCCGAAGATGGCTGGCAACGCAGTATATCGCGGGCGGCGATCCTCGGGTTCGTATACGCTCATCTTGCGTTCTTTGCCGGAAGTCTTTCAGCGCACTGATCGGAGCCATAGCACCGTTCGGCTACTCGAACGTTCTGTTGTTTGGTCTTGAAGGAATGCGGGCTGCCCTGGCCGGGGTCTTTTTCTGCTATGTATTCGTTGTCCCGGCTTTCTTCATAACGGCCTTTGGAATCGTCAACGTGATTGTCGTGAATTACTGGCAATCTCATCTGCCAGGGGCGTTCTTTCTGTGGTGCTCGGCAATCGACCTGTTGGTCTTAATATGCTTGACGCTGGCATCACGGTGATCCGCTCGGCAGCTTCAGGGCGATCCATGTTCTTGTACGGTTGCTTCGAGGGTTTAGCAGCCTTCAGGTTTTGGATTCATCTCAAAGAGTCAGTCTCGCTCCGTCGAGACGAGGCCTTGCATCTGGCTCCGTGACTGAGCACGCTCAGGTTCAATTCTCAACGCGGCTTGTTGGTTGGCTATCGTGAGAGTCGAGGTTGCTTTTGGCATCACAACATGCACTGTACAAGGCTCATCTCGGCGGAGCGAAATGGCGACATTGGCAGGCTTGGTTCCTCATCCCAGAAGATCTGAACGAAGGCGACCTGTCCCGGTGATTGGGCGAGGTCGGCCTTCAGAGTCCGGGAAAGTGCTTTCGGGTTCAATGCCCAGCAAATAGAAGGCTGTAGCAAGGACATCCTTGGGCGAAATCGGATCGTCCTCAACATCGCTGGCGTGTTTATCCGTTCGACCACAACGTTGTCACGCGCCCCATTCCGCCGCCCGCGTAGACCTGCGAGTACGCCCGAGACCAGTGATCGCGACCAGCACCAAATGGCTTGGAATCAATTCGCGGCGTTCGACCATGCTCGCTCAGCACAAGCACAAGAGTTTCGTCCAGAAGTCCGCGTTGTTCAAGATCCAGAATCAAGCGCGGTGAAGGTCTGATCGAATACCGGCAGCAGGAATTGTTTCAGTCGCCCATAATGATTGTGGTGAGTATCCCAGGAACCCGCGTTAAGCCCCATAGGCGTCCCAGATAACAGTGACGAATTTTGAACCAGCTTCAACCAATCGACGTGCGGCCAGACAAGATTGACCAAAAAGCGTCATGCCATAAGCCTCACGCACGGCTTCAGGCTCACGTCCAAAATCCAGGGCTTCTGCCATTTTTTCCGATGTCAGCAGGGAAAACGCTGTCTGCTGCTGCTGATCAAATGTACGAGTCCGTGCGACCTTGTCAAAATCGCGTTCGCCGTCGAATTGTCGTAATAATGAACGGCGAAGTTCGAGCTCCGATCGAGTTACACCAAGCTCGCCGGCACTCGACATGCTGAGTCGATCCGTGGATTGAATTCCGAACAGCGGATCCTTGAATGCTCTGCCTGGCCGAATCTCGGGAGCCATCGCAGTGCCTTCTGCTCGAACTCGGTGTAGACGGGATCGTACCTCATACCAAGCATCGCGCCATAGAGTCCCGCGAGAGGTGGAATTCGTTCTTCGATCCCATTTCGAATGGCAGGGCAACGCTGCGTTGGGCATTTCCGGGATCGTGACGCCTGCTCTGTTCCTCAAAGTAGTCAACCAGCGAACCGATGAACGGCCATTGGCGTTTATGGCGTGGCTGCGATTCGATCTTTGTATCGACCTCCGGAATACCGGTCGTCGCGTAGACTGTGCCATGAAGCGGAAACGGATGGGTCAGGAGAACGGACGACCGTCAGTCGATCCATAATCTGTGCGATCCTGGGCAGATGATCGCCGATGCGGATTCCCGATACGTTCGTGGGGATTGATTTCATCTCGCCCTGAATCTCGACGGGCGCGTCCGGTTTCGGATCGAATGTTTCGTGTTGAGGGAGGCGAACCGTATTTGTAGATCAGGATGCAGGATTTGGCCTGTCCAAATCCTGGCCCCAACGAGACCGCATCAGTATTCGCCCAGCGCTCCGAGGCATGTTGCCGAGAGTGAGCCCAAAGGCTCCAAGTCCACCAATCTGCAGCACATCGCGCCGCGTCAGGCCATTGCAGAGATTCTTTGCATTGCCGAGCAGTCTCAACATATCTTAACTCGGCCGTTTTGATGAAAAAATATCGGTGTCGGCCGCAACGTTCAGCTTAGCGAATCTGTAACGTCAACGTCAAATTGAGGACCAATAAAAACCGCAGCATAGCCGTTGCCGGATCACGACTAATTGGACAGCTCCATGTTTGTCTCCCATACAGTTCGAGCCGCCAGCGCGAGTGAACACTTTGCGACTCATTCACACGCTGGGCGTCGGGCTTGTATTCTCAATGGTTTTTGTGAACATGGCGCTGTCCAGCTAAGTTTGGTTCACGAGTCTTCAGAGAGACGGCTTCGGTCTTTCCGACCATGACCAGCATTCCCTGCCAGCTTTTGTGGCCGTCTGGGTAGCCGATGGCTTGCCGGCGATCTGTGAGTGTTACGTGGACTTCAAAGGTCTCATGAACTCCCGGTCACATTGGGAGGCAGAATGTCTGAGAATTGTTTTCCGGTCCATGTTCATGGAATTGGGGGCACGACATAACGCCCGGTGATATCTGATCAATCCTGATCCGATTTTTCACGACTCTTCCTGCGACAAGTGGCGACCAAAGATGTGTAGAGTGGAGTTGTTCCATTCCCGATGCATAATCGCCAGAGTCGTGAAGTCGCCACGAGTGAGTTTCCTGATGGGCTCCTTCAGGATGGCACGGAGTCTGCGTTTGCTTTTCAGCTCGCGTTATGATTCTTGCGAACGAACCATTGGTGTTAAACGCAGCCGTTGACGGGCTGATCGTGTTCTTTAACTGACTCGACGGGTTTGTTTTGGGAAACAGTCTGCATAAATTCTCGCCCTGCAATCACAAACTGGTCAATCACCTGCGCTGTTTTGTCAGACGCCTCCCGTCCCCGACGAACGGCAGTCGCAGCGTCGTTGATGCCGGTTCCGACTCGGCTGGCGGCATTACCACTTTGGCTGGCGAGATGTTTAATCTGATTAGCGACAACTGCAAACCCTCGTCCCGCCTCTCCGGCTCTTGCGGCCTCAATGCCGGCATTCAGAGCCAGCAAGTGGGTTTGAGCAGCGATCTCTGAGACGATTGAGAGTTCACGAGCAATTACGTCGGTGACTTCTTCAATGGCGGACATTGTTTGCTGAGCAATTGCGGCAACATTCGATCCGTCGACTGAAAACTGCTGAATCTGTGACTCCAGACTCAGCGAGGCGGTTGTACTGCTTCGTAGAATCTCTTCGCGAACTTTCTGATCGTTTCGCAGTTCATCCAGCAGTGTATTAAACCCTTCGGCCAGCGCGCCAATTTCATCTTTACGGACCACCTTCAGTCGAAGCTCGGATGAAGTTTGAGTGCTGATCGCACCAACCTGGGAACTTAATTGCTGAAGCGGACCTGTGATGAGATTTCGCAGTGTAAAGGCCAGCACCAGAACCAGCAGGAGAGCACCACCCAGCGAGAAGCATGTTGCCGTGAATCCCGCCCGCTTTCCGAGTTGGGAAACGGTGCGTTCCATCGTAACTCGAGCGTATGCAACAGCAGTGCCCCGAGGATCCGTCAACGCGACATAACCGCACAGTCGTTTGTCATCGACAGGGACAATAATCTTCTCGCGAAAGCCGTGTATCCGTCCTGCGTTCTCCTTAACATCATCGGGAATCGCTGGTGCATTCTTTGCCCAGTGATCAATCTGCAGATGAATACGATCAGCGATTGAGGCGATACACTCGTGGCTGAGATAGCGCCCAAAAATCACAGCACCGCGGGCAGAACCTTTGCGATCCGTTGTTGTAATCGGACGCGACGCCAGCAGAACCGCTCCGCGCGAGGTCAGTGCGACACCCGTAAAGTCATCATCAATCGTTCGAAAACGCTGAACTCCGTTGACAGGGTTCAGCACAAATGAGAACAGATCGGGAACATCGAGATATGTGCCGCTCTTATGATCAAAACACTTCCCCCAGATGACTTCGTTTTTCGGTGTCAGAAAGCAAAGAAAATCTGTGTCGGTGTTGGTGAACGTTTCGTCAACGAGATTCGTCGACTGAAATGTCTCATTCCGATCGGCTGCAAACTTGTAAGTGTCGTCCCACGCACCCCAGTCGTTGGCTCGCTTCGACAAGACCTGAAGCTCATTCTCGATGGCATCCTGGAAACGCTCGACGTCTCTCTCGGCCTGTTCATTCTCCAGCTGATCAAAGGCGGGCAAAAGTACCGCCGAATAAACGAGCCATTTCATGCACAGAAACGGAACAGCCAGACAAAGCAGCAGTAACGAAATCTGTGAGCGAATACTCATGAATCCCCCGTAGCACGGTGTCAACTTCAAGATGTGGGGGTCATGGGTTCTGCAATACCCTTCGCCCGTGGCGTCACTATCGGGCAATTCGGAGAGGACTTACCCTCACATCGCAGAAATACGGGAGAACCCCCCATGGGGAAAAATCGGCATGGCAGCCGTTCAAGAGGCTTATGGCGATCATGCCATGCAGAAAAAGTCACGACCGCGAGGACTTAAGCTTCATGTACAGTCGCTGCACCTCGCGCATGCAGCAACGGCCGTCGAGGGCAACGGCCGGGCAGCGAGCTTCGGGCGACTGAGATCTGGCCAGCAAGGCTCGTATCCTGAGCGGCTGAGGTTCATCCGCGTCCGCCTCAACATCATGCAGGGTGAATCCGAAACACGCGCAAATGGGGGCATCGGGATCATAAGGATACGCAGGCGTCAGCAGTTCGGAGGCGCTAACGGTCTGTTCGAACATGTTGTAGTAAACAACTTCGCAGGAGGCGTTAGGGCAGCACCATGCCGCATTTCTCATTTGATCCCGTAGTTCGAAGGGAACGTAGAGTTCAATGGGGCCGTTCCCAACCGCGTTGCCGACGGAACCACAGCGAGGACAGGTGACCCGAGCGTCTGCATCCGGTTCTCGGACAAATGCTTTGTTCATTTGCAGGGACCGCGTGAGAGAATGCCAGAACGACGAGATCGTTATCGAACGGTCTCTCGTCTATCCGTCAGAACTTATGGCCTTCCTGAGGGCCGTCTTTTGTGAAGGTGAGAATTTCCGGTCCTTCTTCTGTCATCAGAATTGTGTGTTCAAACTGAGCTGACAACGCACCGTCAATGGTCCTGACAGTCCACTTGTCCTTCTTGTCGACTCGTGTTTGCCATGCACCGATATTCAGCATCGGCTCAATCGTGAAACAGGTCCCGGGGCGAAGAAGGTCACGATTCGACTTCAGCGTCGGAAAATGTGGTATGCCGGGCTCCTGATGAAACTCGCGACCAATACCGTGCCCCTGATACTCACGAACGACTGAGTATCCTGCTTTGGTCGCAAAAGTTTGAATCGCACGGCCAATTTCTGTCACGGTACCACCCGGTCGGGCAGCGTGAATCCCAACGAACAATGCATCGTGAGTCGACTGTACCAATCGACGAGCGCTGTTGCTCACATTGCCAATCATAAAGGTTTCTGACTGATCACCATACCAGCCGCTAACAATCGTCGTGATGTCGACGTTGACGATGTCGCCATCTTTTAGAGGGCGAGTATTCGGAATCCCGTGGCAAACAACTTCGTTAACGCTTGTGCAAATCGTTTTGGGGTAGCCCAGATATCCGACACAAGCCGGCACATGACCGTGGTCAAGGGTGTATTCATTCGCCAGCTTATCAAGCTTTTCCGTGGAGACACCTTCTTTGACATGCGGGCGCAAAAAGTCCATCAGCTGCGCGTTGAAGCGACCGGCTGCTCGCAGTCCTTCGCGCTCTTCTTCTTTCAGATAGAGCGGTATTGGGGTGTTCTTCACAGCTGGCAAGAGGCAACATCCGAAGTGATGGTGGAGAGAAATATGGACTCACGAACGAGTTGCAAATGGGCGAATTCTGCTCATTGCCACCTGTTCGGACGGGCGATTATTGTGCCCCGATCTTCCCTGTCAATCGGTGGGCCATAATACTTATCGAATTCCATCAGGGGACAATTTCAGTTCCGACACCCGTATCCGAATAAATTTCCAGCAGGACCGAATGCAACATCGACGCATCGACGATGTGAACCTTACGAACGCCGGCATCCAGAGACTCCAATGCCGCTTCAACTTTCGGCACCATACCGCCGGCAATCGTTCCGTCCGCAATTAGTCCTCGCACCTGAGCCGCGGTGACATGCGACAGTCGCGAAGTTGGATCCTTGATGTTGGTCAGGATGCCGGGGATGTCGCTGAGGAAAATCAGCTTCTCGGCGGAGAGCGCACGAGCAACGGCCGCCGCCGCCGTATCGGCATTAACATTCAGACGATGTCCCACAGAACTCAACGCAATGCTTGGGATCACCGGAATTGTGCCCGTCGAGCAAACTCGCACAAGCGTATCGACATCCACTTCCGTCACATGTCCGACATGCCCCAGATCAACAGGGTTTCCCTGATCATCCTTCAGCGTCAGCTTCTCCGCGGTCAGGACATTTTCAGTGCCGTAGTGAAGGCCGGTTGATCGAGCACCATTGCGATTGATGCGGTCAACGACAGACTGGCAGATATCCTCGACAAGTACCCGCGACGCAATCTGCAAAGTCGGGCGATCGGTGTAGCGTCGGCCTGCAACAAAGCGTGCTTCAATACCAGCCGCAGTCATCGCTGCGCTGATGGCTTTTCCGCCGCCGTGCACGATCACGGGTTTCATACCGACGGTCGCCATGAAGACGACATCGGTCAGCAGGCTGTTCACCGCGGCAACATCATCCAGCGTGCTCCCGCCCAGCTTGACCACCACGTAGCGACCTCGAAATCGCTGAATCCAGCTCAAGGCTTCTATCAGGACTTTGGCTTTTCGAATTGCTTCTTCCATCAGACTTTCACTATTTCGCGTTGAGGTTGGGCAAACACGTTTTAATCTGTCAGTAGCCCGGGATCAGAGAGGCAACCGGCATCTCTATCAGGACCACTGGCGGGCAATGAGACCTGAAAAACCCACGATTCTAACCGGACAGCGTCAGGTTTCTATCAGCCCCGGCAGGCTGGCCGCCAGTTTTCCGGTGGGAATTCAGACCGGTTGTATCGGGGAATTGTGAGATACGTTCGAGGGTTCTCGGAATGAAATGGCCCGAATTCCTTGCAAGTCTGTGGCGTCCCTGGACAATTGCCGAGCCTCGCAGTTCCAAGGATGGTGACTCAGCTGCCTTCTCCCACCAGTGCTACGCCCGGAAACAGGATCCGGTCCACTGCAACATGCAGACGCCCACTCGTCTGACCATGAGAGTGAAAGAGTTGACATGTCATCCCTGAACGCACCCGGTTCATCCGACTCTCCTGCGACCGTCGGCGGATCCGCGACTGAGGAAACCTTTTCTCCTCAGCCGGGTACAGCCCATATGCCCGCCTGGACAGTGGGAGAACTTCCGGAAGCGCCAAAGTTTCAGTGGTCAAAACTTGCATTGATGCTGGGCCCTGGCCTGGTCATGGGTGGAGCTGCCATCGGTGGTGGAGAATGGCTGACAGGTCCGCTCGTCACAGCTCGCTATGGCGGTGCCATGTTGTGGCTGGCGACGCTGAGCGTGATCTTTCAGGTGATCTACAACGTCGAAATCAGTCGCTACACATTGTACAGCGGCGAGCCGATCTTCACAGGCAAGTTCCGAATTGGTCCGCATCCGCTGTTCTGGCTGGGACTCTATCTGGTCCTCGATTTTGGATCCGTCCTGCCGTACCTCGCGTCGAACGCAGCGATCCCGGCGGCTACGATGATCCTGGGCCGGATACCTGACACCGTGAATAACCCGGACCACAAGTCACTGGTGCTGGGGCTTGCCATTGCCATCTTCGTCTCTGTGTTTATTCCTCTGACCATCGGTGGCAAGGTTTACAACTCCATCAAAGCAATGATGACCTTCAAACTTGTGTTTGTTCTCGGCCTGCTTGTTTACCTGGCGCTGGGATATTCCGAGATGTCGACGTGGAAGGAGATTTGTTCGGGCTTCGTGAAGTTCGGTAACGTTCCGGTGATTCCGGTAGAAGACATCAACAAGAATGGGAAACGGGATATCGGTGAAGACCTTAACGGAAACGGTGTTCTTGATGAAGGCGAGGATCTCGACAAGAACGGCAAGCTCGATGTGGCAGAGGCTCCACATGGCCCAATCATCGATAATTACTTTGTTGCGAAGTCCGAGGGCCGCGACGTTGCCTTCGACTGGACGCTGGTTGGTATCCTTGCGTCGATGGTTGCGATCTCGGGCAACGGTGGTCTGACGAATACGCCGATCAGTTCATTTACTCGCGATCAGGGCTGGGGGATGGGCAAGCACGTGGGAGCCATCCCAAGTCTTGTTGGAGGCCATGAGATTGAATTGTCCCATGCGGGGAAAGTGTTCCGAGTCACGAAAGAGTCGCTGGAACGCTGGTTTGGCTGGATGGCTCACGTCCAGCGTGAACAGTATCTTGTCTGGCTGCCCGCCTGCTTCGTCGGTCTGGCATTGCCAAGCATGCTATCGGTCCAGTTTCTGACTCGCGGAACTGTTCCCACAAACAAATGGGAGGCGGCCAGCATGACCGCCGGCGGCGTCAGAGAAGCGGTGGGGGCAACCTGGGGACAAACGTTCTGGTATCTGACTCTGTTCTGCGGACTACTGATCCTGGGAACAAGTATGGCGACAACCGCTGACGGGTTCCTGCGACGCTGGGTCGATGTGTTCTGGACCGCCAGCAAGCGTCTGCAGAAATGGGACACGCGACACATTGGTCGGCTCTACTTTGGCGTATTGTGCGCCTACTTTGCACTGGGCCTGACAACATTGATCCTGTTTCAGAATGGCGAGACGCTGCTCACGACAGCGACTGGAATGTTTTACAACTACGCTCTGGGATTCAGCTGTCTGCACACTTTGGTCGTTAACACGACTTTGTTGCCACGGGAACTGCGACCTCGATTGTGGCAGCGCGTTTCTCTGGTTTTCGGTGCTGTCTTCTTCCTGACGATTGGTGTGCTGGCGACTTACTCCGCAGTACCAAGCCTGAAAGCTGAAGCACAGAAGATGTTCGGCAGCAGGGCGGACGTGGCGGCGAAATGAATCGTCGGAGAACTTAATCTTGTGGCGGCTGCTGGGTGGCATTGCGAAGGAAGATCAGATCGCCGCTTTTTCAGTGAATCTGATCGCGTGTGATCTCGGAGGGCTGAGGCCCTGCCGCTCGCCTTATTGTCCTCGACGTTCGCGATAGTCCAGTTGACCTTGCCAGCCAAGCTTGCGATGGAGAGTTCCGTAGTAGCTATGTCCCGGCAGACGGATCAGCTTCAACGTGGGTTCCGCGCGAGACACTTCAACCACTTCGTTTGCACCCAGAGGCCTGCGGATTTGGCCATCGATGACCACCATCACGCCGGGCGGAGCATCCTTGACGGACAGGCGGAATGTGCGGTCGGCTGAATCGACAATGGGACGGACTGTCAATGTGTGCGGGCAGATCGGTGTGATCGCAAAGACTTTCAGCTCCTGTCGCAGAATAGGACCACCGGCGGACAAATTATGAGCTGTGGAGCCCACGGGAGTGCTGATGATCAGGCCGTCGCAGCTGAAAGTTGTCACGTCTTCGTCATCAATGCGAAGAGTGATATCCAGCATTTTCAAAGCCCCCGCGCAGGTCACGGTGACTTCGTTGAGCCCCAGGTCTGTGATCACAGATCCATCGGCCTGATGATGGGAGCAGCGAAACATCAGGTGTTCAATGATGGTATACTGTCCCCGTTTTAGGGACGGTAGTCCTTTGCGGAACTCGGCGGGACTCAGGTCCGTCAGGAAGCCCAGGCGGCCCAGATTGACGCCGATGATAGGCAGTTGGCGTTGTCCAAGTTGCCGGCATCCTCGCAGAATGCTGCCGTCGCCACCAAGTACGACAACCATGTCCGCGATCAGATCTTCGGGGATTTGTTCGTTCGCTGAGAAGACGCCTACGACCTCAACGTCACGCACACCGGCCAGATAGGCTTTCAGATCGCTCCACGCGGAGAGAATGTCCGGTCGGTCGCTGCCGGTCAAAACGATGATTCTGAGCAAGTGCTGGTCTCTCATGCGTGTGACTTCATTCCAGAACGAAAATGCTCGTCCCCGTGATGCGGGTGATTTATAGACGCTCTGTTATTCACTCACCAGCGCAGGGGTGACCGGTCTGAGGATGGAGTCGTCGGCAGGCTCTGCAGGTGCGACCTGAACCAATCGGATCCAAACGAAAAACCGCAGCGAAACACAAGTTCTCGCTGCGGTCTGTGGTGTGAATTCAGAGGAAGGGGTAACCCTTCGCTGAAGTCAGATTAGTAAGTGATGATCGCGTCGATGCCGAACACGGTCTGGTTGAACAGTGCATCGTTCCCTGCACCACCAGCACCCAGCGCACCTGGCGACCACATATGGCGAACTTCAGGACGGATGACCAGTTTGTCCATCGGTGTGATATTCACGCCGTAGGTCATCGTGTTGTACGACGTGCCGTCAGCCTTGTACCATTCCTGACGAGCACCAGCCTTCAGTTTGTCGTTAATCGTGTAGAAGGCATAGTTGATCAGGCCGGTTGAGTTGTCGGCAATACCTGTGCCACCAAAGTTGTAACCGAACTTGGTCGCTCCGTTCGTGCCAAGAACGTCAAACTGATGAACGCTCTGAATCTTGTCGGTCCAGTTGTGTGACAGGATAATGCTGTTGATCGACCCGTCACCGCGCCAACCAAGATTACCAGCAGTCATCATGTAGGTCAGGCTGGTTGATTCTGTCAGCGTATAGATAAATCCGCCGAGGAACGCATTTCCGCCGGCAAACTGATCAAACCCAGTGTCCATACCGAGCGTCCAGCCACCCAGAACCTGCAGATTGTCCCCAGCGCTGTAAGTTGCCAATGCACCGGTGTGGGTGAAAGGCTCGCTGTTGTAGAAGGTCAACTGACGGCTGAGGAAGAAGTTGCCGCCGGAAGGAATGACTTCGTAGCCAACCGGGGTATAGAAGTGCCCCAGTTTTACCGACAAGTCACCTGTGGCAACTTCGGCGTACAACTGTGGCATCGCCCACTCATAGATTCCGTGGTCCCAACCGTTCAGGTAGTCAAACTTTCCTGGGTTGTTTCCGAAGGATTGGGCTTCATTGCCATCGACACCGTAGATCATTTCAGCTCTGAAACCAAGGCCGATTCCGTTGCTGCCATCAGCGGTTTTGCCAATATACAGGCCCTGCTGATTCAGGTTGAATTTGTTCCATTCGTTGCCGCGCGGGTTTGTGCCTGCACCGAAACGAACGTCATTGAACGGACCGTTACCGGTGAAAGCACCGTCCGGACCGTTCTGATAGCCGAACTGAGTCCAGCCGCCGAACTCGATCCCGCTGCCTGACTCACCGAAAAGCCCGCAGCCTTCGCCACAACCATCTCCACAGCCTTCGCCGCAGACGTCTGAGAGAGGATCAGCACATCCGTCTTCGCAGACGGAGGCCGGTGCACAGCAGCTCGCGCTGTCGTTGCAGCAACTCATTGAAGCCAACTGATCGGTCAGTTTCTGACCGGCGTCGGCAAAAATCTGTTCGCAGTTTTGACAGTCTCCGCATCCTGGAGTGCAGCCCCCGTCAGCGAATGCGGTATTGCTTACCGCGATTCCACCAACAAGTGCCATACTCGCGATGAGCGACTTCCATGATCGTCGGACCATTTTCAATCCCTCGCGTTCATCCATGAATTCTCCGGGCTCACATTCCTCCCGAATGCCTTAGGCCCATCGAATTTGGTCAACTTGTAAGCAGGCTGCGTCGGAGTCACTGCGTTCGACACTTCCTGCGTCCTTGATTCCCTGAGCCCACACGATGTGGTTAAAACTCATTCCGGGGGGTTTCGTGGGTATCGACAGCCTCTTTTGTGGGAGGCAAGGACATTGCTGGCCAAAGGTGTGCCATTCTGAATCAATCTGGCGTCGACGACCTACAAAGCGTCTGATCTTCCAGGTCAACGGATGAAGAGAACTTATCCCAGTTTGCCTATTCTTCGATGGGTGCAGACGGGCCAGAATAGCTATCTCGTTAGGGAGCGATCCCGATAGGCTCTCAATCCTGGAGCAAAATGCTTTCAAAAATGCCGTGTTTCCCGAATTCCTTAGAGATTTTTATGATTTCAGGATACTCTTTGCGAACCTATTCCGACGATCCTGCGTCTGAAGGGCATCGGACCGTGTCCGTCGGTGCTCGGGGTGTCTCTTCTACTGAACACTTTTTTAGATGACCGAAACTGTTGGGAACACCAGTCGTTTCCAACGCCAATTCGTGCCGCCAGCGAGCGGCACTCAACAGTGACTCGCAATTCCTGTGACCGAAAGTCACAAACGCGGGACAAATTTGGAGGCAGAACAATGCTGCTCAACACAACGATTCATGCTCTGGTTGCATCTACACAGGCCGTCGCGGCCCATGTGATTGCCGGACTGTTCGTCGGTGCTGCCTCCCCCGTGGTCTTTGCAGTGGTGCCGAAACAGGAACGCATAAAGCGCTCGATGCGCTGGCGTTATCTGCCAGGACAACCGGCCGGCGATAGGATGCAGTGTTGCGGAGGATTCTCCGAACGCTGCCAAAATTCGCTAAGTCGCCTCAGTTCGAGATTACTCTCGGATTTGAATCGAACCCTTCATCTGGGTTCGGGTTGTCTGACCGGTACCAGCGGCAGAAGCTGAAAAGCAAGTTCGATGCACAGCCACGGTTGAGTTGACGTTCCAGGGATGGTTCCCGCGAACACTCGACCTTAATCATCTCTGTGCAGAGAACAAAGCTCCCCGTCTTCGGACGAATTCAGATCTTCTTCCGCTCGAACCGCTCGAAATGGGTCGCACGCGTCGTGCCATCCATGTTCTTCGTGTGAGTTTCCGAGGCTATTGCTGTTTTTCCAGCGTGCAATCACCTCGCACTCACGGCTGTTCCTGCGAAATCTCCTTCACGACACATCCGGCCCTGCCACTGGCGAACTCCCCGGATGAAGTGCTCGTGATCTTTCAGACTGGAGTCTGACTATAATGACTACTTCTACTTTGATGACTGATTCTTTGACCCCTATTGTTTTGCGAGCCCAGTCTGGTGACCGGGACGCTTTTGGCGATCTCGTCACACTGTTTGAATCCCGAATCTTTGGGATCGTCATGCAGCGATTGCGAAACACCGCCGAAGCTGATGAAGTTGTACAGGAAGTGTTTCTGCGAGCATTCCGGAAGTTGCCTCAGCTCCAGGATGCGGAACGATTCGGTGGCTGGTTGTGCCAGATCGCCGTTCGATTGTCTATTAATCGAGCTGTCCGGCGACCAAACGAAACCTGCGTTGAACCGGAGTCTTTCGATTCCGCTCAGGAATCTGAGGACACTCCGTTTGCTGCAATGATTCGACAGGAAAACATTGCTCAGGTTCGCGAAGGATTGAGCCAGCTTGGCCGATTGGATCGGGAAACCTTGTGGGCATTCTACTTCGAAGGTTCTTCTTTGAAGGAAATGAGCGAGCAGTTTGAGAGCCCGATCGGAACGATCAAGCGACGATTGCACACCGCTCGAGGTCGATTGCGGGATGTGATCAGTGCCATGCAGCCCGCCTGAATCCTGATGGCAGTGATGTTGATTTTTTGGCGATCCCTGAAACGAAAAGCCCGGCCTGACTTCGAAAGAAGCGGCCGGGCTTTTCTGTTGAATAAGTGGAAGATTTCAGCGAGGTACGGCTGCCCCAAACACAGGGATCGTGCGAAGAAGTGTCAGAACTCTCCGACGTTCTCGCCTCCGGCTTTTGTCGCCAGTGCTTCCAGAGTCGTCTCATCAATTTTAACTGAGATGGCTCGCACGGAGCCATCGGCCATCAGAATCTGTACAACGCCGGCGTGCGGTGACCCAATTCCGTCCGGTCCGTTCAAATAGGGAGACTGACTGAACCCTCGGATCGTTGCTCGTCCTCCCGCGAGATAAGACGCATTTGGCTCCGAAGAGTCCGTGATCATAATCGTGTTTGATGTGCCATCAGTGATGTCTCGGAGGCGGCACTGTCGGTTGTATCCAAAGATTCCGGCTCGCGGATCATCGTTCTCCAGAGTCGCAGCATCTTCGCCGACTCCTGCCATCCCCACATAGTCACCGGCGGAAGGATTGGGCCTTTCACCGGGTTGGCTGGGATTCCGGAATACAGGCACAGCCATCGATACTGCCTCGGAGTTTTCCTCGGACTCCCAGCCTGCTTCGCCATCGATAGACTCATACAAAGCCTGCTGTTCGAGATAAGGCAGGATTGAATAGGCCCAGCTCAACCGTTCATTGGGGTCCAATTCATCGTTTTCAACAGTCCCACGTGGAAGTTCGTTGTGGACGTCGTGGTAATTGTGAATGCCCAGCCCAATCTGCTTGAGATTATTCTTCGACTGTGTTCTTCGAGCCGCCTCGCGGGCCTGTTGAACGGCCGGAAGCAACAGGGCGACCAGCACAGGGACGCCGACAGTAGCCGACATATTTCCCATGGGATTTGTCGGAACAGACTGGCGAGTCGTTGAGGCAACTCCATTCTCCGTTGAGTAACCCACGGTCACGTTTGGGAACATGGGCTCTGTCACCATTTCGGCTGCCGGAAGATCTTCGAGCCCGAACGGCATTTCGAGTGTTCCGCCTGCAATCTGCGGCAGGATGTTTTGTTCCAGCAGACCGAATCCCATTGGAGCCAGTTGCAGAAGCTGCTGATAAGACGGAGCAGGATCAGATACAGTGATGGAGGAATACTCCTGGGGCAATTCGGCCAGTGCCGTCGTCACATTCGCATCCGGTTTCCATGCAGGTAGTTTTCCAGCTTCGCGCTGTGCCATCGATTGGGCAGATCCCGGGGTTACGCTGGCAACCAGCCACTTCTCGGTCACCATAATCGTTGGCACAACGGGCATTCCGGGAAGGCTGAAGGAGAAATACTCCCGTCCGTCTTTGCTGGACTGGCGAATTGAAAATTCCGGATTGCCAGTTTGCTGTTGAGCCAGTTCGACAAGTCGAGCGATACCGCTGACCAGTTTGTCTTTGTCGGCAACACTCACCGCAGCAACGGGCGAGAAACCAATGGGAATTGGCAGAGCCGCCGGGTCAGCGTAAAGGCACCATACATCTCCGAATCCGTCAATAAAGTTTTCACGCAGATCACTGCCAAAGATTTCGGAGATCTGTGCAAGCCCTTCATCAAGCTCTGCTTCAGCACCTGGTTCGAGCTTTTGCATGACACCTCGAACGGTTCCAAGCACAGTATCAATTGAACTTCCCAGATCAAATGTTGCGGCCGCAAAACCGGATGTGGCTTTGGGCATCGGAGGGAGTTCGCTCAGTGACAGATTTCTTTGCTTCAGCAAAGCAGCGAGCCCAGTCAGTGGTCCGTCCGCATTGAGACGTATGTCCTGCCAGGTCTGAAGTCCCTTGTAACCGGCCTGCATGGTCAGCTCACGAATGTTGTGGAGACCAACGAGTTCGGCAAGTTCACGGATCGACAGGACTTCTCCGGATGGCGTCGGAGGTAGATTGAAATCACCAAACTGATCCAAAAGACGACCACTATCCAGCCACGCCAGACTGTCCACGGTGTAACCTTCGTGAGACCTCAGCCTGGCCCAAAGCGGATTCTTCGTGATATTCTCGGTTTTCCCGGTGGCCGTTGCGACAATCTGATCGCTCGCATCGAGCCCGATCCCGATCACCAGATGGCCCGATTCGTTCCACCAGCTGAACTCCACGTTAGGAACATTGGTGCCTATGAACGATATCTGCCGACCTTCAACTTCCTTCAGCTGAACCTCTTCGTTCGCAGAGTCGGCCGCCTGTTGAATCATCGGTGAGATCTTTTCAAGGAATGGGCCGGCATCATGCAGCACTGCGACGCCGTAGGGGCGGAAATCTTCCCCAGTGCCCGACATGCTGGCCGCAATGGAGAATCCGTGCGAACGTAGATGCTCAATAGCTTCTCTGGCCATCACTCCCTGATTCTCTCCAGCGACAGAAATCAGCATTTGCGCAAGGTCCAGCAATCTTGCGGTGAGTTCCGTTTCTTCCAGCGCCTTCCAGGCAGCCGTCTCTTTCAGAGCCGGGAAGTGGGCCTCTGTGCCATCATAGGTGATAAGCAGATAACTGCTCGACGGCAGAAGTGCATGTGCTCCAACTCTGGAGTTGTCGGGCGTTGACTCATCAGCGCCGCCAGCCCATGTAAGTGCAATGCCTGCCGCAAACACGCTCATCCATGCAAGAATGATTTTCATGTGATACTCCTTTGCTTCGATAAAGCGCCGTCAAGTCCTGCCGACAGGGATGAATCTAACAGATGGAAAACCATTTTCAGAATTCCCCGGGCAAGCCATTTCCGGAAAACGGCTGACTCAACCCGCCTTTTACAACTTTGGATATCCTGATGTCAGCGGCATGCGCAAAGAAGCTTCACGGGGCCTCAGGCTCCAGAATTGCTACTCAGCCGGAAGTGCCGTTCCCTGTAGGTCCCATGGATCCGTGACGCAATGATTCCTGCTGCTCCAGCTCCTTGCATCCGACAGGATTTCTGTCCGGAATTACACTCTGCTACTGTTGTTGCGCTCGACTATCGTTCTGTGTCGAAATCCTGATGCGTTTCAGAAGGCTGCGCGTCAGCCACGTGATCGATCAAAAGCGTCGATCAGGATTCGCGAGGAACAGCATGAGGGAAGTCCTGCCTGAGGTCTTTGGAGACGCACGGTTTCTTTCGCTGTGTTTAAGCGATGTCGCGGCGGAATGAGTTTATCGTTCCCGGGGACGAACAATCAGCAGGTTCGCGTCGTATGTCAAAATCCCCAGCAGGATCGAGCATACAACTCGGTCAAGTGATACTTCGTACTTATAGTTTGTGGAGAGAGGATTCGGATGAAATGGATCGGCAACAAGTACCGACCGTTCGATCGAATCATATCCACAAAGCACTGCAAAATGTCCGCTGGGGAGGCCTGCAATGTCGTCGGGGGTGCTGGTCGCCGGGATTTCTCTGCGTTCGCGATACAAATACGTTGCACTCAGCCCGGTGAGAACCGGGATCGACTGTTTCAGATACCTTCGAATCAGATTGCCGGTGAGATCTTCCATGCGAATCTTGCCGCCCAGCTTCATGAATTCTATATACGTCTCACAGGCGACTCGCAGCTTTTCCTTGGGCTTGGCCTCCATCTGCGCTCGCAGTTTGTCGTCGACGTTCAAACCTTCCAGCAGGTGTCCGTCCGGGTTAAACCATGTGGGATCGAAGACCTGCAGATTGAACGTGAAGATTCGTGCGTCGTAGCCCCGTCGTAAGGCATGACAGCCCAGCATCACCGCCAAAGTTCCACCGTCGGCAAAGACCGGAACCTCATCGATCACCTCCTGCAGAGGCAATTCATCACCGTAGTAGCTGTAGACCGCGTGCAGACATGTTGGACCGCAGGTTGTATTGTCCGGTTGCTTTAAGAACTCAAACTGCAGTCGCGTATCCATTGGCAGACGATCCCTTCCGCATAACGTGCTTTTGCCAACTTGCCAGCTTCAACAGGCTTACTCTCGCGGCCGCAGTTCTTCCATTCCCACGGAGTTAACTCGTGCTGGCAATCGAGCTGTCGATTGGCCTTCTCGACGACGACTTCCGCCACTTCCGCCTTCGATGATTCGCGACGACACGGAAGATTCTTCCTTTACGAGTCCGGAGACAAGGATGACTGATTCATCGTGAGTAGTTCCAGATTTTCTTGCGACCACCGTAGCTTGAGTTGTACCGGCCGAAGCTGTCGTCGTTTTTGACCTTACAACTTCCACCGCAGAAGTCCTGATCCAGCCACGCACCGCACTATGAGTCGTCCGGACCGCGTGACGCCGGCCTGGCAATCCCAGTAACGCGGCAAAGCGAAAGAATCCGGAAGCCACAAAAACGGAAACGTAGGCGTGATGGTCTCGACCCAGGGAATTCAGAATCCACGCACCAATAAACGTTCCGGCGACCATCGCGGCGGAGTTTCCAAGGTTATACATCGTGAGCACGGCCACGCGTTTTTCGCCGGGAATCTGCCGAAAGAACTGCAGCAACATCGCCAGTTCATAGCAGCCCCAGACGAGACCGCTCAGGATCTGAACGCCGGCCAGAAACCAGAAGTTCTGAGAGAAAAACCACAGAGCACTGATCGGCACAATCCCCGCGCTGCCAACCCACAATAAGCGGTCAGCACCCCAGCGATTGGCAAAGCGTCCGGCCCATGGAAGAGACATCATCTTGCCGATGAAACCAAGAGACAGCAATCCCATGTAGTCGACCCAAGACATCTTCAGCACCTTCAGCATGAAGGGATTGAAGTAAGGGCCTGAAACATGGACAGCAGTCTGAACGGCCATCAGAAACAGGACAAGGCGTCCGGCAGTTCCGGGACGACGAACGACATTGATCGCAGCAACAAACTTCTGCCATGCAGTGACTCGATCAGGTCCCACATCATCAGCATTCGCGCCGGCGGTTCGAACGGAGTGCAGGACTTCTGTTTGTCGTGAAAGCATGGCGGCTGACACAAAGCGTCCGATGGCTCCGACACCAAAGAGTATTGCGAAAACCGCCACGGTCAGATCATGAGCAACCGACCAGCGAAGCAGAAGACCTCCTGAGATCAGTCCGAGCAGAACACCAACGTGACACATACGGCTGCGGCGAGCAAAGAAGCCGCTGCGAATTCGCTGCGGAACGAGCTGCTCAACCCAGGTGTTCCATGCGGGGCCCGTCGCAAGTCCAGCGGCCCAGTACAACGTGGCGGGAACAAAAACCAGCCAGGCTGGCAGGTGCTGCATGAACGACATACCCATCAGCATCAACATGCTGCAGGCTTGAATCGTGGCCGTGGTGACAACGAAGCGGCGATAGGAGCCCAGCTTCTGTAACAGAAAAGGCGCGAATAGTTGCAGGATGCTGCCCAGCAGAACAGGCACCGTGGCCACCATCGCGGCGGTCAGATCGCCGAGTCCGCGCGCCAGCACAAAGGCGGGCAGATAGGATTCGGCAATCCCTACCATAACGCTGAACGAAAAACCGTCCGCGTTCATCGCCCGGAGATTGCGCCTCAGCGTTTTCCGGCGAGGAACGGTTCGAGCCTGCATGATCATTGGAGCGACAGAAGTCCAGAGAGGTGAGTCAGCAACATTCCGTTTCCTGTATCGGCTTTCACTGATACGGGCGGGCAATTCGTCATCGAACGGACACCGTTCGATTCGCCTGGGTTCTGACTCTCACCGTCAGGATTTCGCTGACATCATTCTGCAGCGGCCGGATTGTGACGACCACCAGAAAGAGATTTCTTCCAGACGGCATCGATTCGGCAATTGCCCCGCAGGGAAATTGGTACCCGAACCGCCAATCCCGGACAACGAGTTTTTCCTCAGTTTTGAATGACTCTCACACGTTCCCGGTTCATGGAACTCGGGAACCTGATCGCTTCGCCGATTTCGCCGAGTGACAGGCTGGAATTGCCTGTTACCGGACTGTCAGCTCCTCTATTTCATCAACGCGGCCACTTCTTTGGCGGTGAAACGGTTCTTCATCCGAGCACCCAGCTGCCCTACACTTCGCGCGGCGGCGTGAGACGCCAGATGCCCTGCCTGCTTCCAGCCCATTCCGTTCGTGATGCCATACAGCAAAGCTCCGGCATACATGTCGCCGGCGCCTGTGGTGTCAACAGCGTCGACAGTGACGCCCTCAATCGGAATCGCCGTGCCTTCATGCATCAACAGTGATCCGTTGGCTCCGAGTGTCATCGCGACGTTCTCGCAGTGGCGATGCAGCTCAGCCGCACACTCGATCGGATCAGATTTCCCAGTCAGGCTCTTGGCTTCTTCCTCGTTACAGAAAAAGAGATCCACAGGTCCTCTCAGGAGTTCCCAGATTTCTTCACGGCACATGTTGCAGAGGAACGGGTCAGAGGCTGTAAACGCCACCTTGGAACCATACTGCTTGGCGACGTTCATTGCTTTGTACGCAGCCGCTCGCTGATTTGGACTCGTCAACAGATAGCCTTCGACGTAGACGTATTTGGCTCGCTTAATTTCTTCTTCGTTGATGTCGTCTTCTGTCAGAGTCGCAGAAACACCGAGATTTGTCAGCATTGTTCGCTGTGCGTCTTCGGTGATCAGAACGGCGCAAGTTCCGGACTGCCCACTGGTGGCCGGGGCGACTTCGATCGTGACGCCCATTTTTCGCATATCGTGCAGGAAAAACTCACCGACTTCGTCATTCGCAACTTTGCCAACATAGGCGGCTTTGCCGCCAAAATCCGCGACTCCAACGATTGTGTTGGCTGCCGAACCACCCGCACAGCGGTTCAGATTAGTTCCGGCCAGACGATCCAGGACGGTCTTTTGCTGAGCATCATCGACGAGGGTCATGATGCCCTTGTCAAAACCGGTGCTGGCCAGCCAGTTGTCGGAAACTCGCGCCTGAATGTCGACCAGTGCGTTGCCTACGCCGTAAACGTCATATTTCATTGGTAAAATCGTGATCAAGAACAATGGAGTGAGATCGCAAACAGCCGGACAGCATATCACAATCAGAGCCTGCGAGGATCGTGGACCCCGATGTCTCCTGAGAATTCGCTCATCCGGAAACAGCCCGTTGCAAATCCTCCGTGCTCCACTACGATTTGCGCCGGAACATCAATTCTCTGCGCGGGTGAATTGAAGCCGGATTCGCTGTTTATCCTTCAAAGGATTGCTTCAATCCCGGCCGCGCACAGAACAACCATTTGCACGAGGCCCGCTGAGCCTCTCCAGGGAAGACTAATGAGCCTGAATCACGCCGAGCGAGTTGCTGAGTATCTGCCGAAAATCGAAGCGTCAGACCCCAGCAGCAGTCATGCCGGAACAACTCCCGGAAGCTTTGCCCGAGCCCCCAAAATCGCTCCGGGGCGCAAAGGTGCGTTGACGTTTTCGTCGCCCGACACCCCGGGAATGCCTCAGCCGTCGGAAAAGACGGCATGGGACTTTATGCCGTCGGATTGGGCGCTCCGACCGGGATTCGAAAACAACTACGAACAAGCCGCTGCATGGCAGACGCCAGCCGGGTTTGAGCCGAGCACACAACTGGAGTTTGCTCGTTTGGGAGTGATCACTCCGGAGATGCATCGCGTTGCGGAAGCTGAACAGCATCTGACCGCCGAGCAGATTCGTGATGAAGTCGCCGCTGGCCGTATGGTCATTCCGGCCAACAAGCAGCATCTGAAGTATCAGCTGGAGCCGATGTGCATCGGTCGCGCGTCACGCACCAAGATCAATGCCAACATGGGAGCCTCACCGGTTTCTTCGGGAACCGATGAAGAAGTCGAAAAGCTTCGCTGGGCTGAACGCTGGGGCGCGGACACCGTGATGGATCTCTCCACTGGCGGAGATCTGGATGCGTGTCGCGATGCCATCATTCGCAACAGCACTGTGCCAATTGGAACCGTGCCGATTTATTCAATGATCATCGGTCGCCGAATTGAAGCCCTGAACATCGAACATGTTCTGGAATGCCTGGAACATCAGGCTCAGCAGGGCGTGGATTACTTCACGATTCATGCGGGAGTGTTGAGCGAACATTTGAACTATGTTCGCGACCGACTGATCGGCATCGTGAGCCGTGGTGGTTCGTTGCTGGCGAAGTGGATGATTCATCATCGCCAGCAGAACCTGATGTACACAAACTGGGAAGCAATCTGCGACGTTCTGCGTCGTCACGATGTAACCTTCAGCATCGGTGATGGATTGCGTCCCGGCGGCCTCGCAGACGCAACCGATATCGCACAGTTGTCAGAACTGTCGACTCTGGGTGAACTGACCGAACGTGCCTGGCGCAAGGGTGTGCAGGTAATGATCGAAGGTCCGGGACACGTGCCGCTGGATCAGATCGAGTTCAACATGAAACTCCAGAGAACATTGTGTCACGGGGCTCCGTTTTATGTACTTGGTCCGCTCGTGACGGATATGTTTCCGGGCTATGACCATATCACCAGTTGCATTGGTGCGACCAATGCGGCGTGGCATGGAGCCAGTATGCTGTGCTATGTCACACCGAAAGAACACCTGGGGCTTCCCAAGAAGGACGACGTTAAGCAGGGCTGCGTCGCCTACAAGATCGCGGCTCATGCGGCGGACGTTGCTCTGGGTATTCCGGGGACTCGCGATCGTGACGATGAACTCACAAAGGCTCGCGCAGCGTTGAACTGGCCGAAGCACTTTGAACTGAGCTTCGACCCGGATACAGCTCGGGCTTATCATGACGAAGATCTTGACGTTGATACGGACTTCTGTGCGATGTGCGGCCACGACTGGTGCAGCGTTCGCATCAGCAAAGAGATCCAGGAATTCGCCAGCGGCAAGGCTGACGCGTTCCAATGGGACAAGGCGAAGGTCACCGAAGCTTTGACACCCGAGCAGCGTGAGATCCTGGAGAAACGTGGCGTCCTGTCACCGGCCGAGATTCATCGTCTGGCCAGTAAGACTCGCCGCACCATGGGGGCGGAAGGTGCAAAGGCCGAGTGCCATAGTGACCTCGTGGAAGCCGAAACAGCCCGCACGATCCAATTGGTGCAGCTGGGTACGTCGACTCCTTAGGACTGGCTGAACATTCACATGGCAAAACGTAAAGCAAAATCGGTCAGTCGAATGCCTTCTGGCAAGCCTATCCGCAAAGCGTGGAAGTTCTGTCCTCGGTGTGGAGCCGCCGCGACAAAGACTGGACGCAATCCGTTCTCGTGTACGGCCTGTGGGTTCACTCACTACTTCGCGCCAGTTTCGGCCGTTGGAGCCATCGCCACTGATCCCGATGGACAGGTGCTGCTGCTTGTGCGAGCCAAAGATCCGGGGAAAGGAATGTACGGACTGCCTGGTGGTTTTGTTGACGTTGGAGAAACCGCCGAAGAAGCGTTGCAGCGTGAGGTGCTTGAAGAGGTGCAGTTGAACGTGACCTCCTATCGCTATCTCGTCTCATATCCCAACGAGTACAACTTCAATGGCTTTGTGCTGCCGGTGACGGATATCTTCTTTGTGATTGAAGTTGAGTCGTTCGGCAGTATTTCCCTGATAGACGGCGAAATCGATGCGTGGCATTTCTGCCATCCAACTCGTCGAGAACTCAACCGCATGGCTTTCGAATCCAATCGCAAAGCCCTAGAGTTTTTTCTGGCAGGTGCAGAATGTTGATCGCAAGCGGTCACTGGCGGTCACAGAAATTGGTGCTGCCAAGCCGTATACCTCTTCTTGATAAGAATCGAGATTCTCGCGACCTTAATCTGGTGCTGCGTCTCTAACCTCAAAAATCTCACTGTGCACGGGTAATGCAATTCCACTTGTCGCACGCTGATGGAGAATTCCGGATTTCCCGGCGGGAAGTTCCAAATACTCTTCGACGACTCTAGAACCGTCCGGCAAGACGGAAATTCCCTCGGTAGGACATGGCTGAATGGTGGTTGTCAACGGGGGTGTGACCTACAAGCTTGCAGACGATCGTTTCAGCCGAAACGTATGCGCCGTCGAGCACACACCATTCCCCAACGAAGACAACCGGAATTCCAGAGAATGGTACTCGCACGACCTGTGTTTTCATTTCTGTTCCTCGGTCATGACTTGCAGCGTTGCGGCTAACTTCACTTCAGGCTTTCTGTCAACCTGAACTTTGGGTCGGAAGCATATCGCCGCAAACGCGAGAAAAAGGTGTCAACGCTGCAAAGATTCGCCGTTGTTTGGCGCCCCCAATCGTGCTTTAAATCAGGCTTCACGTTTAGGGGCAACAATCAATCGTGCCAATTGCCGTCCTACAGCATCCCAACCACAAGATCGCCCATTTCGGTCGTGCTGATAGATGGACCTGTGCCAGCGATGTCTTTGGTACGATGACCGGCCTTGAGAACTCGGCTGACGGCTTCTTCAATCGCATCCGCTTCAGCGTTCATACTCATGGAATAACGCAGCATCATGGCTGCAGCCAGAATTGTGGCCAGTGGATTCGCGATGTTCTTGCCAGCTATGTCCGGAGCAGACCCATGGATCGGCTCAAACAATCCCGGGCCGCTGGAACCAATTGATGCTGACGGCAGCAGGCCCAGTGAGCCTGGCAGCATCGACGCTTCGTCGGTCAGAATGTCGCCGAAGAGATTCTCGGTGACAACCACGTCAAATTCGCGAGGCTTTGAGATCAGATGCATCGCCATCGAATCGACAAGCACTACGTTGTACTGCAGATCAGGGTACTCCGTCTTGACGACTCGCTCTGACACCTGACGCCACAGTCGTGATGCTTCCAGAACGTTGGCTTTATCGACCATCGTAAGCTTGCCGCGAAGTTTGCGGGCGTCATCGGCTGCGACTCGAACAACGAGTTCGATTTCTCCGGTCGAGTAAATCATCACGTTCCATGCTTCTTCCCCAGACGGATGTGGCTTGCGGCCTGATTCGCCGAAGTAAATTCCGCCCGTGAGTTCACGAACGAACAGAATGTCGGTGCCGGCCACGATCTCGCGCTTCAACGGGGAGGCATCCAGCAGTTCGTCCCAGGTCTTGGTCGGTCGCAGATTGGCAAAGAGTCCCAGCTCTTTGCGGATCTTCAACAGGCCGGCTTCCGGGCGAGTCTTCGCCTTTGGGTCATCCCACTTTGGTCCACCGACTGCACCCAGCAAAACAGCGTTTGATTTTTTGCAGGCGTTCAGAGTCTCATCTGGCAGAGGATTGCCGCATGAGTCGATCGCATTTCCACCGATGGCATGTTCTGGCATGTCGAACGTATGGCCGAATCGCTTCGCAATGACTTCAAGAACTCGCTTGCCCTGAGCCACAATTTCAGGCCCAATACCGTCACCAGGAAGCAGAACAATCGTCGCATGCATCAGAAAAACTCCACAGCCGAAGCTGCCACAAAAATCAGTTTTCGGCTCTTCGGCACAATTTTTTGAAGAGAGCTACAAATCTTGAAGCCGCACAGGGTAAACCGTTCTGCCGCTGTTTCAACCTTGGATGATCGGCGGATCAGCGAATTGAGAATGGAAACGCCTTTCCGGACTCTATAACCTGCCGCCGCTTATCTGATCCGGGAAAATCCGGGTGCGGGCTCGGGTTTCACGGGACTCGATTGTTTGGTGGATTCCGTAGAGCCGACTTCAGCCAGCGGCCTCAAGAATCCCATGGGTTGCTGGCTGAAGCCAGCACTACAGACTGAATGGCGATTAAATCACCGGATGGCTTGCGCCATGCCGCTTTGAAGAAGGACAACATGTCACGAATTGCGTTTCTGACCATGGACAGCCTCGAAGGCTTCGTCTCCTACGACTATCTCGTTCGCGACATTTTGCAGCAGCGAGGTGTCCGTGTTGATGAAGTCTCGTGGCGAAATCCGCAAGCCGATTGGGATCAATACGATCTCGTCGTGATTCGATCTCCGTGGGACTATCAGCAGTCGTGTTCTCAATTCCTCAATGTGCTGGCTCGGATCGATGCCTCCCGGGCGAACCTCCAGAATCCGCTCAAGGTTGTGCGCTGGAATGTGGAGAAGACCTATCTAAGAGACCTGCAGGACTCTGGAGTGACCATCGTTCCAACGGCGTGGCTGCAGAGTCCCAAAGTTGCTGATCTCACGAATCTCTTTCAACAATTGAACGCTGATCAGGTTGTTGTCAAACCATTCATTGGTGCGGGGGCGACGGATACTTTCTGGTTGAATTCAGAGAGCTCGCCGGAGTTGTTGCAGTCCATTGAAGCCCTTTATCAGGGACGACTCGCACTTGCTCAGCCCTTCATCGAAAGCGTACTTTCTTACGGCGAGATTTCGCTGACGTTCTTTGGCGGTGAGTATAGTCACACGGTTCTAAAAACGCCCAGGACTGGCGACTTTCGAGTTCAGGAGGAGCACGGCGGGGTCATTCAACGCATCGATCCTGATCCAGAGATCATTGCCTTCGCGCGAAGAAGTCTGGCGGCTGTTGAATCAGAACTGTTGTATGCTCGAGTGGATTTGGTATTCCTTCCGAATCAGCAACCCGCGATTATGGAGTTGGAACTAATCGAGCCATCGCTGTATCTCTCGTATGATGATGAGTCACCCAATCGATTTGCGGATGCGATTGAAGCAATGTTGTAACGGCTGATTACTGCCTCGATTAAAGCGTAACGGTGTGAGCTGTCCGGTGAGTGCATGATGAATTCCCGTCGGCGGAGCGACGGGTGTACCGTACACCCGTGGCTCGGTCGACGGATCACTGTACCTGAATCTCAATGCTCGCAGCCCCCGAATTATCACTTCGGCTGTTTGCCGAATCGTTGATCTGCAGCCACAGTTCTGAATCGGCCGACGCTGTGAGTAAATTCTCCCGGCCGATAGGCACCCTTCCGGAGCAAACACTGCCATCTGGCGCAACAAGTATCGCGGTGACTTCGCCGAGAGGTCGGCCATAGACATAATCGATCGTAATTCCCTGTGGTTCGGAGATCCAGGGACGTGGTTTATTGTGCACGGCGTAGCGGCCTGAACATGTGAGTTGTACTGTTGAGCCTCGCTTGACCGAGACTCCGGTGGCCTGCCATTCCTGATTCGATTGCAGGGCAAACTTTCCCGGCGCGGATGGCTTCAATTTCGCGAAGTCGAGTGGCGGAAAAGAATGCTCCGGCTGAAAGCCCTCTGTCAGGCTTGTAAGAAACAGTGGCCAGATCACCGCTATTTTCTGCCAGACGTCAGCGGGCACGGATTTTTCGGCGTCGCGAAAGTCTCGTCGAGTTCTGGCTTTACTCATCGATGAAAAATGGGGCTTCAGTTCCGGATGGTTTCGAATCAACCAAACGAGCGCCCATGCCTGTGAATACTGCAAGTCGGTGGTGAAGTTATTGTCGATCGGGTGTCGCACGCTTTCGAGCGACATCTGTGATTGCCATTGGGCTGGGTTGGCAATCAGCTCCTTCATGTTGGTCTGAATTTCGGTGATTCTGCCCCAGCCCTCATAGCCGTCGAGCGTTGGTGGCAGGATTCCAAATCGAGTGGACTTAATGTCGGCTGCGAGTTCGTGAGTCGCAAAGTACTCGGCGATTCCTTCGGTGTACCACAGTGGAGGAATGTCGGCCATGCCATGTTCACACATCGTGAAACAATGAATGAACTCATGCAGAAGGAGGTGTCGGCGATAATAGGGCAGCGTCTGATTGTTCATCCAGAACTGGTAACCGAGATGGCGACCATGTCGGATGACGATGCTTTCCGGAGGCAGCACGCCGGCTTCTTCGAATCGCTCCTTTGCTCCCATCACATAGCCTGTGATCTGAAAATTCTTGCCATTCAGATCCGGCTTCAGTGGACCAAGCTGCCGTTGCAATTCTACAAAGAGTGCATCAGCCAGCGGTGGCAAATCCTGCACCTCTGCCAGCGGAGCATCTGTCACCAGAATCAGATGCTTTGATTCCAGCACTCGCAGTCCACAGGATTCGAGTCGGCTTCGCTCCAGCAGCGGGCGATCATCTGGCAGGCGGAACTCGTCCGCAAACGTCCCCGAGACAGCTTCGAGACACACAACGAAAACAACCAGATTCAGAAAGAACACCAGCCTCGTTGTCTCATGATCCCGCCTTGTGCCGCTGGATGCGACATCGGATAGGAATGTGAGAAAACGAGACCGGGCCATATTCGAGCTACTATTCGGGAAGAGGTTTGCCTTTGGTTTCCGGGGCGAACGGCAGAACAGCGAGGCCAATGAGGAACACAGAACACATTGCGACACCTGCGTATCGCATGCCCTCCTGATATCCATTGGCCACACTGAACACATTCGTTGTGAGCATTCCCAGAGCAAACGGCCCGGCGGCGGCCACATAACGCCCAACGTTGTAGCAGAAGCTCGTCCCTGTGGACCGGAGTCGGGTCGGAAACAATTCGGGAAAGTAAATTGCATATCCGCCGAACAAAGCCAATTGGCAGAACCCCATGAGTGGAATCATCCAGAAGATTTCACTGAATTCATCCAGTGTCCAGAAGACAAGGGCAGTACTGAACATTGCTGCGACAAACGAAACGGCAAAGGCCGGCTTGCGGCCGAAAATACTGGTCAGATGGCTATAAGCGTAGATCCCGAAGAACCCGCCAATATTCTGCATCACAGATGTAATTCCCACCCATGTCGCCACTTTGCCGTTGATAACATTTTCGGCGAGTCCCTGCGATTCGAAGTGCTTTCTGAAAACGGGCTGCAGGAGGTCAAAGCTGAAGAAACCAATCCCCCACAGACCGATAATCCCCGACGATGCCAGTATCAGTCCAATGATCGCATTCTTTCTGTATACGGGATTGGAAAACAACTCGCCGTATGAACCAAGCTGCTTACCCAGCCCTGCATCAACCTGTGCCTTCCAGGTGTCTGGCTCTTTCAGGTTACGGCGAATGAAGATGGCCAGCAAAGCGGGAACGGTTCCGATGATAAACAGAATTCGCCAGGCTTTGATCGGAGTATCAGCGACGGCAAGATGCTCGAGTCCGCCAGCGCTTTCCACCTGGCCAAGAGCGATATTCATCAATGCCGCGGAAACATTTCCGACCGCAGACAATGCCTGAAGCAGACCGAGAGCAAACGGTCGAGCCCGATTCGGCATGACCTCGGCGACCAGTGAGACGCCGACTGCAAACTCACCGCCGACACCCAGCCCTGTCAGAAATCGATAAAAGGCGAAGTCCCAGAATCCAACCGAAAATGCGCTGAGTCCGGTACAGATGGAATAGATGAGAATTGTCCAGAGCATGACCTTTGCGCGACCAATCCGATCTCCCAGCACGCCGAAGACAAGTCCGCCAGTGGCCCAGCCGATCATGAAAATGGACGTGGCCAAAGGGCCGTAGAAATTCATCAGGTCCTTTGACGGTGGTTGTCCAGGTTCATGAGGCAGCAGTTCCTTCATCGCCGGTACGCGAGCCAGGTTAAACAGTTGCTGATCCATGGTGTCAAACAGCCATCCCAGCGCAGCAATCACGAGGACGAACCAATGGTAGCGGTTTAACTCTTTGTACCACGGACCGTGGGTTGTCGTTGAGGAGTCGTCCGGGGAAGTTGGAAGGTCGGCGTGCAAGGATAGGTCTCCTGGAGACGGCCAGAGGCCATCTGCTGGTGCAGGTGTCGCGGAAATCTGGGCAGAGGACGCTCGGAGCTCCTCGAAAGGATTCCGAACGCTCCGCACTCTGTCAAATCAGGCGACCTGGTTCAACCGACTCGGGGCATCCAGAGTCAATGCCGTCCGAATTCGGACGACATTCTTCGGAGAATTCGGAACAGCCGGGCAAAATTTCCTGCCGACACGTGAAACTCCTGGCGTTACCCGGTGGACGTTCGGCCCAGACTCCTCTCAGGCGAAACGAAGACGCTTCGGGGGAGCATCGCAATCGGCATTGCACCTTGACTTTCATCGGGAATCGCCATGGGAAGAATACGCTCCGGATTTACGCTGCTGGAAGTTTTAGTTGTCATCTCCATTATTTCGGTGTTGATGGCCTTAATTCTGCCGGCGGTTCAATCAGCTCGTAGTACAGCTCGTCGAGTCGATTGTCTGAACCGAATGCGTCAGATCGGAACAGGGACATTGGCGGCAGCCGGGCGTTCGCGAGACAGATTCCCCGCCTATGGTCGCTTTACTGGCACAGAGGATCGCCTGACCTGTGGCAAGCTTCGTGAAGAACCGAACGAGCGAGTCGCGATTAATGCAGGTGGCGTGGCTGGTTCCAACTGGGTTTTGGAGATTCTGCCGGAGCTTGACGCCGAGGCCATTTATGACCAATGGGACTTTACGAGCGACAGTTTTAGTTCGGCCAATGTTGATCTGGCGAGAAAGTTGATTCCTGTCCTTATTTGTCCGGAGGATAGTTCCGCAGAAAACTCAAAGCTCAGTTACGTCATCAATTGCGGCTATGGGGAAATGGGGCTTCTGAATACTCACAGGCAAAAGATCCACAACGGTGTTGTTCCACTGGTCGAAGATATTCACATGCCGGACATGATCGAATTTGATTGGGATGTTGACGGCATGCGGCCGGGGTTTCCCAATCCCTGCGGTCAACCTTGTCCCTGCTGGGATGACAAAGATGACTCGACAATCACGCGCGACACCGGACTTTCCTGGCCTGACTTCGATGGCAGTAATCAAAGCCTGTCGATTAGTGAAGTCTACGACGGAATGGACAATACCCTGATGATTGCCGAGAACCAAAATGCCGGAATCACAGGAATGTGGTCTCATCCTGCGGTTGTGAATAGTGGCTTTGTCTATCCCGTGGCCTATGTGACTGCGCACGGCGGAAACTTCCCCTACCCTCCTCCCCCGGCGGAGTTTCGAGGAACACCCAATTCCGCGAGGACAGCAGGAGAGGGATTGCCATATCCGTCGTCATCTCATCGTGGAATTGTGAACTTTGTGTTTGCCAGCGGTGCCGCCGTCTCAATCGCTGACACAATTGATCCCGGAGTGTATGCTCGCCTGGTTACTCCCAGAGGCAGTGTCCCGCGTGCAGAAGCATGGCTCGCCGAACAACCTGTGACGACCGCAAATGATTTTTAGCAGCGAGGTTTAGTCTGCATTTTCTGTCTGAGGCTTCAGCAACGGCTCCGGGTAATCCACTTTGACCAGATACAGCCCTTCAGCGGGAGCCGTAATACCCGCTTGAGATCGGTCCTGTGACTGGATGATGTGTCGGACAAATTGCGGCTCGTACTTGCGGCGGCCGACTTCCATCAGTGTGCCAACGATGGCTCGAACCATGTTGTAGAGAAAACCATCGGCCATCACTTCAAACACGATGATGGGGCGATCGAAGTTCTGGTATGGTCGTCCATGAACAGGATTCCAGTCATGTGACGCAGACCACGGTTGCCAGCCTTCGATTCGCTGGATCGTTGCCTTCATGATGTTTCGCACACTGCTCGACTTGTTCGGATACTGAGTTTCAAAGCAGCGAAAGTCGTGAGTGCCCAGCAGATACTGAGTCGCCTCGGCCATCAAATCCACGTCCAGGTGGAACCGGCAGCGATGAACAAAACGATTGAGGAAAGGCGGTACAACATCGCTGTCACAGATCACGTAGCGGTAGCGTTTTTTTACGGCTGAGTAGGTCGCGTGGAACGTGCTCGCCACATCGGCAACAGTGACAATGGAAATATCTTCCGGCAGAAAGCACTGCAGTCCTCTGCGAACGTTCTCAATCGGAATACTGCAATTCGTATGAAAATTCGCCACTTGTCCAAGTGCGTGAACGCCGGCATCTGTTCGCCCGGCGCAGAAGACGCGAGGTGACTCACCGGTTAAACGCTGGACAGCTCGTTCAACGCACTCCTGAACGGAGAGTCCATTCGGCTGCACCTGCCAGCCGCGGTAGGCCGTTCCATCATAGGCTATGGTCAACATGATGTTGCGGCGAGCTGACGGATCATCATCTGCTGATGAAGGCCCGGACATCAGTTCATCATCGCAGTCCGGATTGGTTGGAGATACAGGCATCAGGCAAATCTCAGCGGATCAGAAGAATTCTATTCGTGTATCCCAGTCTAACAGATTACGCAAGGCATATAATTGGAATCCCAGGCTCTCTCGGCCTCGAATCCTTTTCATGAAAACGGCAGCCAAATCAAAGTCGTGTCGGGACTGCACGAATGTCACTGCTCCGCGATCAGCGATGTCATGTATCCGGCAGTTTCTGCTGCTCCACAAATCCACCGAGAACGCCTGGAATGAATCTGCGGGTTGAGTAATAGATTCGTGTTCTGTTTGTTACTCCGCAGGGTGTCTTTGGATGGTCTCTTTTTTCTCTTTGATCCGACTGCTGGCGGTGACTTGTCACGGTCAATCGCCGAAGACACTACGGAGGTGTATCTCGATCTTCGTGTTTTCCAGGAGGGAACTCAAGAGGTCACACTTCATTGCATGTTAGGAATCAGAGCACAAGGATGTCGCTCATCATCACTTCCTTCCAACACGACCTGCGGCGACCGCAATACCGACGAGCGTTTGGCGCTTATCGTTCGCAGCGTGTTGCGATGGTAATGTTGCTGGCCATGCTGATGTTGAATTCCGGCTGCAAGTCCAATTACCACTGGCGAAATACGGTTGCCAACGACACCTCGGTCGTCAATTCGATCTCACAAAAGATCGATGAACCTCAGGTCGAGATCATGGAAGCCGCATTGTCTTCCGCTCCGATAACTGTTAGGGACCGGGATCGACTGGAGTCGCTGAGCTACCTTGATCTGACGCTTCGCCAGACGCTGGAAATCGCGATGCAGAATTCGCAGGTTCTTCGAGAGTTGGGCGGGGTGGCTCTAAAAAACCCGGACACGATTTCGACGAAGTACAACAGTGCTCTCCGCGAGACCGATCCGCGTTATGGAATGGAGGCCGCACTGAGTGCGTTTGACGCCCAGCTTGCAGCGACAGCTTATTTCAACAAGAACGACCAGACGTATAATAACCCGTTCTTTTCAGGTGGAACCAACACGTTCCAGCAGGATCTGAACGACTATTCGGTGGAGCTCAGCAAACGCACAGTCACGGGGTCCCGTCTGGCCCTTCGAACCATCAATAAGTATGACTATAACAACGCGCCGAGCAACACGTTCCCGAGTGCCTGGGATACCTATGTTGAAGGTGAGATCCGTCAACCGCTTCTTCAGGGAGGCGGGATGGAGTTCAACCGGATCGCCGGCCCGGGAGCAACACCTGGTGTCTACAACGGCCTGTTGATCGCTCGAGTCAATAATGATATCTCACAGACAGATTTCGAAGTCGCAGTCAGGGATTATGTCAGCAATGTAGTGAACGCCTACTGGGATCTCTATTTTGCCTACAGAGATCTTGATGCGCGCAGTCAGGCCATGAAACGCTCGCTCATTGCCTGGAATCAATTGAAAGCCCGGGCAGAAAATGACCTCGAGTCAGAGGCCAGAGTTGCGCTGGCCAGTGAACAGTACTATCGCTTCAAGGCAGAAGTCGACGATGCTTTGACCGGTCGCGTGGTCCAGGGAACTCAGAATCGCAACGGCAGTACAGGAGGAACCCTGCGTGGTTCCAGTGGTGTTCAGATTGCGGAACGCAGGCTGCGTCTGTTGGCGGGAATGTCGATCAATGATGATGAGCTGATTCGTCCGGTTGAGGAGCCGTCAGAAGCAGAAGTTATTTTCTACTGGGATACCGTGATGCAGGAAGCGCTGATACGGCGTCCGGAATTGCGTCGTCAGCAGCTGACGATCCACAAGAGACAGATGGAACTTCTGGCGGCGCGCAACTTTCTGAATCCTCGACTGGATACCGTCGGACGTTATCGATTCCGCGGCTTTGGACATGATCTGCTGGCGCCTTCCGACCAGTCGTCGTCAGTCGGAAATATGATGTTGGGGAATAATCAGGAATGGTATGTTGGTCTCGAATACACCGTGCCGCTCGGATATCGTAAGGGCCATCTGGCTGTTTCGAATGCCGAAATTCTTCTGAGCCGGGATCGGGCAATTCTGCAAGCGCAGGAACGGGAAGTTGTTCACGATTTAAGTAACGCCATCGCGGATGCGGCGAGAGCTTATGAAGCCGTCAAGAACGCAGAGAATCGCCTGAACGCTGCCAATAATGTTTTGACGGCTTACGAGACTCAGGAGAAAAATGACCTGGATGTGGATGTGGACCGCCAGTTGGATGCTCAACGGCGAGTTGTCGAGGCAGAGATCCGTTATTATCAGGCCAAGGCAGAGTACGCGGTCGCGCTCAAGAATGTGCATCTTGAAAAAGGGAGCCTGCTCGGCTATACCGAACTGCACATCCTTGACGGAGTTGTACCTGTCATCAAAGAACCGGTCGCTGTTGCAAACACGAATGTCGAAAACCAGGAGTCGTCGAATCCCGAGGCCTCTGGTTCAGTGCCGATTCCTTAGCAGACGTTGATTGATGCATGATGCACCGCCGCTTTTCGACGGGGAGTCGCATGGCTACCGCGAAAAACTGCCGCTCATTCTGCCCGCATCTGATTCATGGTTGCTACAGCCATGTCGTGTCTGCGGCTGGCCGGAGGTTTCGCTTTCAGCGTTCTCACTGTGGCTTAGCGATTGATCGCGAACTGACTTGCAACTTAATCCGGGGCAAATACGGGCAGACCGAATTGTTTTCGCGAGTCTATCCTGCGGCGCATAAAAAAAACCCCGTGGTCGAAAATGTTTCGACACCGGGGTTAAGTGGCGGGGGCCGGATTTGAACCGACGACCTCGAGGTTATGAGCCTCGCGAGCTACCAGGCTGCTCCACCCCGCGACAGTGTTTTTTGCAGAGACTCAGACTGGCTGATTTCCTGCGATCGCTATTTGTTGGGTGTTAAGTCGCACAGGCTCTTACCCCGTGCGAGGGACGGGGCATCTTATCGGCAGTCTTTCAGATTGCCAGTCACTTTTTCTGCAGATTCTCGACTTCCTGAACTGAAAAATCTCCGCCCCGGATGAACTCAAGCAGGACAGGTCGATGATCGGATCCGATGTCTTCCAACACCTGTCTGCGACTGCAGCGCAGATCTGCGCTGCAGAATCCGTGGTCAAGCACCAATCCAAATGGAAATGCCTTCCATCGATACCACGTCGGTGTCAATGCCTGCAGCCAATCGCCTTCGATGCAATCTTTCAACTCAGCATCAGCCAAAAACTTTCCGTACCACGGAGACCACGGCGTCAGGTTCAAATCGCCCACAACAATCGTGGCCCGGCGATTACTTTCAGAGTCTTCCGGCCGCAGACGTTTTGCCAGCAGCTCCAGATGCCGATTGCGAGACTCAAAGGATCGTGATCCAATCGGCGGTATCGGATGCGTGGCGATGACTCGAACTCTTTCTCCATCCACATCGACCGTCGCCGATACCGACGGCACCAGTGGAACCGTCAGATGAAAGATTCTGTCATCCTCCAGCGGCCGCTTTGACCAGAGTCCAATCCCAAAGTTTCCGTCATCGCTGGATTCAGAAATGTCATATGGATAAGTATTCCCGAGTTCCTCGCGAAGGCGCGATTCAAGTCCGCTCCCAAGTTCCAGGACGGCGATCAGATCCGCATCAGTTCGCTTCAGCATGTCGACTATCTTGTCGTATTGAAAATTCTGTGTCAGCACATTGACGGTGCAGACTTTCAGAACCGGCGAACCGGTCGGCTTCGACGGAGCGAAGAGATACGGCGCGATCCACGACACGTGCCAAACAAGAGCGATGACGACGACGATGGCCCATCGAATCTGTCGAGTGGCCAGAAGCCCGATCAAGCACACAATCAGGCCGATCATCAACTGCACTCGCAGATTGGCGATCAGGTCGGCCACCCACCACGATTTGGCGGTCAAGCTCACGACAGAGGCGACCAGGCAGATCACCGCCACAGTTCGTGAGAGTTTCCCTGCTCCCGAAAGCACGGAATCCGCAACACCATTCGAAACGTTCCCTTCGGGAGCTACATTGGCTGCGGGCTCTGGCATCAATCGACCTTGCGTCAAGGTTTCTCGGTTGGTTCCGCAGGCTCAGCATTGAACACGCCAATGCTCTTTTCGACGAGCATACCATCTGCCGAAAGATCCAGAAACATGACATCAACACCCACGGCTTTTGCCAGCTCAATTCCTTTTTCCGGTCCCAGAACCATCATCGCCGTGGCCAGCCCATCGGCCGTCATGCATGACTCATGAATGATCGAAACACTGGCGGGAGGATATTCAATCGGCCGACCGGTTTTCGGATTCAAGACGTGCGAGTACTTCTTTCCTCCAGCCATAAAAAAGCTGCGGTAGTCGCCAGATGTGGCAATGGCCTGATTCGTCAGTTCGACAACTTTATGCAGTCCACCCAGCGGAGATTCCACACCCAGTCGCCAGGCATCGCCGCTGGCTTTGGCTGCGCCAGCTTTGTTTTCACCACCGACATCAACAACGAAGGAGTTCAATTGATGAGACTGCAGAATGCGACACACTTCGTCTGCCGCATAACCTGGAGCCAGAGCCGAAAAGCTAACTTGAATTTCCGGCAACATTTTTCGAATCGCCGGCGGGTCCAGGCGAACTTCCACATGCTGCATTCCCACATGCTTTAATGCCGCTTCAATCTCTTTGTCGGCCGGCAGCGTGCGACGCTTGTTTTTTCCGAATCCCCACAGATCCACGAGAGGAGACACTGTTACATCCATCGCCCCCGAGTCACCGTATGGAGTCGTTTGGCCTCCTGAGCAACGATCGCAAAATCAGGTCCCACGTCAAACCAGTCAGTCGACCGAGACTGGTTGAACTTCGAGATCTGAGAAGACTCATCCCACGTCGACATCTGCCGATTGATCTTCAGCAAATTTGTCTTCGATCTCCTTCAAAAGTCGATCTCCGTCAGTGTTGCCTGGCGAATCAACCACGATGGCATAATATGATCCCATCGTCTTGCCACTGATTTCAGCGCGGTTCCTCTGCGTGGAGAGCAGAAGCTAAAACACAGGTCAGTAAAGTTACGGGCATTGTTGTCATCATTGTATTCTCCATGTTGGGACGATACGGAGAATCCTTCCTATAATCAACGGGCGAATCTATGCAGGAGAGAGTTACTGGCCGTATAAAGATCGGGTTATGATGTTGCCAGCGGCTGCTTCTCTTTGAAAATGAATGTATGATGAAGACTACCACAGACAAAGTATCCTCCGAGGCCGAGAACCCTTATCTGCCTCCTGCGACGCCGAATATGGGATTCAGAGATTCCAATGAGCATTGGCGAGACTGAGCACAATCAAGGCCGCGAACGTGACTTCGATCCTGATTTACCTGTTCGTACTTGTTGCATCCGTGACCGAATGGCGGGCGGAAAGAATCTTCACATCGCGTGGTGCTGTGGACTACTGGAGACATGCAATTGCCTGTTGACGTTTCTTGGCATTTGCGGAGGGACGCTACGTCTCGCCCGCAGGCGGAGTCGATTCGCTAAGTACTCGTTCATCGCTTCATTGATGTTCCTCGTCATCATGATTTATCCAGGGTTGAACGTGATCTGGAATGCTGTGACTCGCATGGTGGGCTGATCGTCGAGCGTACAGTCTCTTGTCTCGTGATCAGAGATTTCGTTGAAGACCACATCACCTCTGTATCAGTAGCCGCCCCTACCGTAATGAGCTCCCCTCACAATTTCTGTGACCGTTACATTTTACATGAGTCAGGCAAGCAGGGAAGGCTGGCCGATGCTGCCGGTGGAAACTGGTTGTTCCCGAGCAGGCTGGTCGATCAACACCCTGGATTCTGCGATCGTTTGCTGCGCGTTGTTCGGGCTTTCACATAACCCGACGTGGCAGGTTTGAGGCAGATCTGCAGAGACCTCGGCAATGGTCTGAATCAGGCAGGGTGCATGCATGGTGAAAGTCGCTCTCAATAATACTTCGTGAAGAATCATCGGAGACGATACGCGTTCACCAAAGTTCCTCGAAAATCACATTGGCTGATCGCTGATGTTTCCTGGGACTGTTGCTGTGGTCGCCGCGCCGAGCGTGATTTCGATGAGCGGCCAGGGGACGACCATTCTCCAGAACCTGCAGCCAAAACTGGGGCAGGCGGTCTCATTTCAGAAGCTTGAAGTCCACTGGTGGACGCCGGTGGAAATTACCGGACTCAGCGTGCGAGATCTCAGTGGCCATGCCAAAGATCAATCCGCAGCCAGTACTCCGTTGCTATGTGAAGTCGAAAGTAATGAACCTCGGAGCCGTACTCGGCATCATCTTAATGCGGGACGGAGCACAGGCGTTGTGCTCAGGTCTCCTCGAGTTCATTTGATAGCTGACGACAATGGTACCAACATCGATCGCACCATGACGGAATTGTTCGGTGAATCGGATTCGATGCCGGGAACACGAAACGATTTCCGTTTCGTGTGACCATTGAAGATGGAACTGTGGAGTTGCAGTCCGGACCGAATCTCCCGAATGCGATGCGACACTGACAGCCACGCTGACTCTGCAGGACCAGCACCGGAGATCGCGGCAGTGGTTTCATCCATCAACGGATACTACTCCACGATGGATACCGAACGCTGGCTGCCGGAAATGAAAGTCACTGCCGAGATCAATCGTCGTGCCGAAAGCTCAGTCGCAAACAGCGATCAGAAAACTGTTACTCGCCCAACTCGACTTGCGGCCGGACTGGATGAAGTCGTCAGCGACTTTCCCGATGTGCTCTGATGAACTCGCCGGTACAGATGAATCCGGTGAGCCAATCTTGAGCGGGAGAATTCAGATTCATCTCAAACCACGAGCCGATGAAAAAGGTCGTCAAACCGTCCAGATTGGCGCGCGGGATGTTGATCTTCGCCTTGTCCAGCCGCTTCTTTCCATGCTGGATCTGGACGCATCATGCAGTGGTATCGTTTCTGGTGGCATCGACGCTCGACTCGCTGGTGCCAGTCTGGCGGAAGGTATCGTGGGGCGAATCCTGTTGCATGGCGAAGCGATCAAAGTTCGTCAGCGAACCTGGGCCAACAATGAATGGCTGCAGCTGGGGACCGTCAACGCTGGTGGTGCTCTGGCGATGGCGGAAGACGGGATTCTGATCCAGGATCTGAATCTGAAGTCGGAGATTCTGGAACTCAGCGGTTCCGGGGAGCTGCGTCATAATGCAACTCGCAGTGCAGAGGATTCTTCATCGCAGCAGGTCGAAGTGAAAGGGGCTGTCGATGTGGCCCGGTTGACGTCGTCGCTTCGAGGAACTCTGGCGATTCATCAGGACGTGCAGATTCAAAGTGGCCGGGTTACGTTTGGTCTGAAAGCCTCCGCAAAGCCCGCTGAGGAAACGGCGTTCAACACGGCAGACACAACAGGGATTCTTCCGGTCAGCCTGACTCGGAACGCGACGGAGCTGGGTCAATGGCAGTTGGTCGTCAAAACCGAGGACCTTGCGGCAGTTCGAGCAGGACAGCCGTTGCGTATTGATTCGAAGATGAGAGTGGATGCCGTTGGTTCGTTTGTGGAAAGTCTTCCGGAGCTCGCGCGAGCTCGAGTCACTGCGGACTTTGGAACGATAGATCTCGCTCCGGACGTGTCGGCCTGGAAGATCTCGGGGAATGTTCAGCCTGCTGCGTTGTGGCAGCAGCTGCGGCAGTTTGCTGATATTCCCGAGCCTGGTCTGCGAGGCGACGTGAGCTTTCAGTCGCGTGTCGCGATGCAGGATGAAACCGTTCAGCTGACCGATCTGCAATTAAACTCTTCTGACGTACAAGCCAGCAGTTCAGCATTGAAGATTACTCCGTCAAATCCCTTCACATCAATGCTGGACGGAACCATTCATGTCGAAGGAGCCGGAGCAGCATTGAAGACTTTGCTGGCACCATGGCATGATGCGTCGTGGCTTTCAGATCGGGCGAATGTCGTCAGCGATCTGACGGCCACTCCGACGAGAGAAATCGAACTGACTGTTCGCATCACTCCGGAGAATGTCGCCAACGTCCAGCGTCCCAATGTTCAGAGCGTATCTCGGCCGCAAACACGATCCACGAGTGTTTCGAATTCGACTCGAGCGGAGTCATCATTGGCGATTGACGAGGCGGATGTGCAACTTTCAATGCTCGCGAAGAATGGCGGACAGCAGTTTGATATCCAGAAGGGCTCCGTCAAGCTGCCCGGATTGCTGGCGATGATTCAGGGAACAGTAGCGGTTCCTGAGAATGATCTGGTGCTCGATCTGACGGCAGATACGACTTATGATCTGGACATTCTGAGCCGCCGACTGCTGGCCGCAGATTCCGGTGTCAGTATTTCCGGACAAGGAAAGGACGTGTTCCGTTTGACCGGTTCCCCATCGGTGATGAGCGGTGTTTCGCAGCGTTCGGCTTCCGCTTCAGGCAGTTCAACCCTGTTGTTGAAGGGCGAAGGAAACTTCGGCTGGTCCTCCGCGAATGCATGGGGTCTGCAGATTGGCGAAGCCGCTGTTCAGGCCCTGCCTGAAAATAGTCTGCTGCGAAGCACTCCTTCGATTCAATGTTCGGTCACTGCGGACAGCGAATGATGCCCAGTATGACATTTGCCGGATCTGACTCAGCTGAAACAGGGAGTCGAGTTCAGAATTTGAAACTCACACCGGAACTGTGTCGAACGTGGCTGGGCTATGTCGCGCCGATGCTGGCCGATACGGCGAAGTCAATGAGGAAGCGTCTGCTCGCGTTGAACGATTTCTGTGGACTTCACCCGCCGCAGAATTCGGACGCAGGCTCAGCTGACGATTCATCAGCCGAAGCGTCACCGGAGTTTCCTGGCGTCGTTGCTGGAAGTAGTGGATCTGCTGCGTCGATCAGGAGATGCAAGTGAAAGCCTGACTCCAACGTTCGCTTGTGTTGCCAGAGCAGACCATCCCGGTTCAGGTTCGTCAGGCTATGTGGCTCCGCGACGGCCCAGTGATGGATCTCAACGGCTATCGGATGCGAACATCTGGGCGCGGTCGGCCTGAATAAACAGCTTCCAGATGACGATTGATGTGCCGCTGAAAATCCACAGCGGAGAACGCTGGACGCAGTATTAAATTACCGCGAGGCACCATCTCGTCGCCGCAGCCCGATACAGGAGCCCTGCTGCAGAATCTGGGAACGCAGAAGATTCAGGAGAAACTTGGTGATGAAGTCGACAACGCTTTGAATAAGCAGCTGAATAATCTGTTTGACAAATTTTGATGCGGTGTGCCTGCTTTGGGTGTGGTGTCACAAGTTTGGAGTCGTCCTGGAGTTTCGACGCTCTGAGCGTGCGCAGTCCTTTTGAGCGTGATCGCAGCAGGTGGATCGGCTGCGGAAAACACAGGGAACCCCATGATCGAGCTTTTATAAAGCCCTGGTCCACTGTCAACACTGTAAAGAGGTGTGGTGGCACAGAAAAGGGGTCGAGAACCAATAGTGCGCAGCACTCTTCGGGCCATTTGGCTATTGGTTCCCGACTCCATTTCTGTGCCTTGACAGAGCACTATGTTCGTCGAGCTTCGCGAACTCGCGATCCCATCCAGAATGTCATCTCTGACGACTCTTCCGGGAAGCTGTTCAGCATGAGGCGAGCGAGTCGACGATCATCATCCTGAACAACAGATGAGAGCCCGTCCTTCTCCTGAAAGCTGTGACGCATTCCGGCAAGGATCAACACCCAGGCACGGCTGCGATGATCGAGAGGACTTTGATGGGCACGGTCGCGAAGCAGTTCACGGGCTGTCTCTTCATGGAAAGCATACTGCCAAAGATCGTATTCGCCCATGAGCGGACAACACAGCAGATCCGTCCAGCGTTCGGTCGCTTTCCGGGTCTTATCAATCGCGATGAGATCCGGCTGTGACAGGCGGTCATCAGACAGCACGACGCTGAGTGCTTTATGGCGAATTGACAGGTGACCGAGGAATACGTTGTGAGCCACCGGCCGAATGCGATCAACGCCCTGGTAACGATCGCGAGCCATCAGCAGGATTGTCCAGACTCGAGCCACCATCTCGTTCACAAGAATCTGCTCGGCGATAGTGCGAGTGGCCGGGCGAGTCGGCATCAGGCCAATCAGATGGAGCGGATCACGAATGCTGAGACCGTTTTCAAGGTCCGTCAGGTCTTTCATCCATCGATTGAATCGATTTCGGCTGAGGATGTAGTAGTCACCAATCGTCTGAGAAGGGATCTCTTCATCTCGCTCAATGAAGAGTTGTCCGTGAGCAGCCATGAGAGCTGCGATTTCAGTGAGATAAGCCAGCTTCACAAATCACCAGTGGATGTTGAAGGTAAGGATCTCTGCGATGAGGATTTTGATAAGAATCCAATTTCGCAAAAATAATGCCTTCGTTCCTCGCTCTGCCAATTTATGAGCTATGAAGCCCAAACCTTGTGGTTTCTCCCGTGTTTTTGAACTATCGCTCCCACTGAAACCCGTTGTTGCTTTCAGGAACCCAGTCAGACCGCTGCTGTTTCACATCGTTCGTGGACAACACATGATGCCGAATGTCATCAGAGGTTGAGGCGAACGGTGGCATTCGTCGATCGATCAGATCCGGGTACTCCGACTTTTCCGGCCCGCCGCCTGAAGTCAACATGACGCAATGGAATCCTCTGAATCGAACGTATGGGGCGACTGTTCTTTCGATGGTTATGCCGGCTTCGGGGCCAGACGAGTGATCCGGACATTGCGATCATGATGGGCCGTCGCAACCTGCAGTCCGTCGGTGTGCAGATCCATATCTCGGGCAATATTTGGCAATTGGAATCGATGGTAGTCCTTCTCCGCATCCGTTTTCCAGAACAACAACCAGCCGCCACTGCTGCCGCCTGAGACTCCCATCAGCGTGCCATCACTCAGCCATTTCAGACGCCAGATAACGCCGCCTGTAATCCCTTCCGCAATCTGCTGACGTTCGATGGCGCCGGTTTCCAGGTTGAACAACAGGATCAACGGTTCATGAACTGCTCCCAACGGATTGCTGGCTTTATGGAGTCCACCTGCCGCAATGAACTTGCCGTCTGCGCTGACGGCCAGAGATCTCACACCACCGAAATCAACTCCCTGACCGCCGTTGTAGGAATACAATGCCGCAGCATCAAGCTTCTTAAGTTCTGTACCGGCGGCCGTATCCCATTGACGCACAGAGCCGCCCAGATCGCCGGAAAAAAGCGATTTCCCGTCAGGATGAAAAGTCACAGCGTAGACCTGCTTTTCATGTCCTGCGATTTCCCTGACCAATGTGCCGTCCACCATATTCCAAAGGCGAACGATGTTGTCATTTCCTCCACTGGCCAGCAGAGTTCCATCCGGGCTGACCGCCAGTGATCGCACCCAGTGGCGTCCATGCGCGGGTATGCTGCGAATTGGCTGAGGAGCATCTTCGGTTGTCGGCCACCAGGTGAGTTTTCCATCACAGCCACCACTGACGACCACCTTGCCGTCATTCGAAAACGCAAACGCTGCGACCCAGGTGGTGTGGCCACCTGCCAGCACTGTCTTTGCTCCATCCGACAAGCGGAAACGGGTGACCACAGCATCCTCGGAACCACAGAACACATAGGTTCCAACTGGATCAAAACGACAGGAAATCAAAGGGCGATCATGAGCCAATTGACTTGTGACATTCGCGGCTTTCGGATCGAGCCCTTCAGGTTTCGTTGTCATAGGCGATTGCCTTTCAGGAAGTCATTTGTTGCTGCGATTCAATAAACCGCCAAGTCATCCGGAAGTTGAAGCCGCGACCAGTTCCAATGCCAGTCAGCCGTCAGAACTCAGCCATCGAAAACTTTGGTCTGTATTATGCTTGACTATGAACGATTGATGCCCGCCTGAAACAGGGCACTTCTGCCAAGTCCCATTTTTGCACAAATGCTTTCTCAGGGATATTTGCGGAAGTGTGACAATCCGATCACTTCGCACTTAGAATGGCAGTTAAATCGCAACACAATCATTGGCCGCTGAATTCACAAATGGCCCGCGACTCAAGGCTCATAACAGGGGCCAGCATATTAATCATTCTCTCACGGAGCGTTGGCCGGGTTCTGCAAAACCGGCGACCAGCGAATATCCCCCAGCATCGCATACATCACAATATTCATCGCCAGTTTTGCCGCATCCGCTTCAACATAGCCGTCACACGAAAGTGACGCCTGATGCTCCAATGCGCAGCTGATGTCATACTTGCTGTAGATCACCACGTAGCGACCATCGATCTCGATACCTTCCAGAATCGGCGGGCCTTCCTCCGTTCTCAGCGTGAGTGCCGCGTTTTCTGTACTGGGAACGAGTCGTCTTCGAGTAGTCTTTTTGATGTCATGCCAGGTGGCTTCAGTGTAGATCTCGTGATCCGCCGGAATCTGCTTCAATGGATGATCAGGATATAACTGTGCCATGAATTCTCGAAAACTGCGATCAAAGTTTGTTGAACCGCAGCAGGCATCCGCAAACAGGACGCGCCCCGTACTCAGGAAATCCCGAACGGCCTGCTGTTCCTGAGGACCAATGCGAAATCGATAGCGACCGTGCATGTAGAGAAGGGGAAACTGATTCATCTCCTCCAGAGTCATCGGAATGGCAGGTGTTTGCGAATTTGCGGCCAGCCCCACGATTCTGTTCATTGCATCGAGGAGATTTTTCAAAGCACGGGGTGCAGTGTCCCATCCGCCATCGTGGCGAAGCTTGGCGATCTGCAAGAGTCCTCGCTGCGCGGCACCAATCGGAGTTTTCTTGCCGGCCCTGGTGCTGAGCTTTTCCGGTGGTTCACGCCCTGTCGCGTAGGCCACGACATTGACACCAACTTTCATTGCTCGTCCCACACGAGCACTTAAGACGGAGTTACGCTCTTTCGGCTCATGCTTCATCCATTTCTGCCAGAGGCATCCAATGTCGTCGGGTGAATAAATGATGGATGTGCGACAACCAAAGTCGACTCCCCAAAGCTTCACTCCTTCGACATCTCGTATGTTATATTCACTGCGAAACACGGCATGATCAGGCGTCAATGGCTGCAGCGAGGCGTCTCCCTGCGGAAACATTCGGGTGACGATTTCACGGAAGCCCTGATCGAACCCCTGTCCATCGCAATTGGCCACGGCGAAAATAAATCCGCCCGCATCGACATAGTTGCGCAACCACATCACGTGTTCGTCAGTCATCTGCGGAGCGTCTCGACCAGAAATAAACAGGATCGGAGCCTGATTGAGTTCCAGAACCGCAGTCTCGGGCTTAAGGCGGCTCATGGTCACAACCTGGCTGGTCAGGCGGGGCGGCCAGGCAGGCAGGCCGTCAATCAGATCCACGAGATTCACGACGTCAAAGCAGTGACGATTCCATTCACCATCATCTCGCGATTCACCGTTCGGTGAATTGTAGTCGAGCTTGTTGATGACAACGCGCGAGAGACCCTTCGAAAGAAACAACAGCGCCATGTCCGTATTGAGAACTGGCGCAGCTTCATATCCCTGCGCAATCCATTCTCCGCCTGCACCCTGGTTTTCAACAAGCATTGTTGCGCCTTCTCGATACCAGTCATGGCGACCGAAAAAACGCACGCCACTCATTCGCCCCGCGCGTTCCAGCCCGTAGAGGTAGTAGAAGTGATGTTCACTGTTTCCGGGATTTGCATAAACACTGAAATTCTTCGACAGCCAGCGACGCCCATGTTCCAGGACGTGATTGGGTGCCGGGAGGTTGCAGCAGTCGGAGTTACCTCCGGGGTCCACATCAGAATCATCAAGCAACATCCGCGACGTAATTGAAATCGTCGACAATCCTGCCACTGTCATACTGCCGCTGACCGGGGACGGCCCGTATTTCCATCCTCCGTTTGACTGTTGTTCGTTAACCCATCTTTGATGCACACGTTCCCAGGTTTCTCGATCGACCTGAGCCCCGGCATAGACGGCATCGCGAAGCGCCAGCACTGCATACTGCCCGTTACTCGGATCTCCGGAAAACGAGGGCTGCCCGACTTTATATCCCCAGAGTCCACTATGTTCGCCCTCGCGAATCTGACAGTTTTCCAGGATTGTGGCATGCGTTTGAATGCGAGTTCTGTCAATGTCGTACTGTTCAGCAGCACAAAGAGCCATTATGACCAGTGACGTTGCATAGACCGCATGGTCCTCACTAAATTGGCCGGGCGTCAGTCCTCGAAGATATTGCAGGCCTCGCTGAACAGCGGGACTGTCTACCGGACGGTCGCAGTTAATCAATGCCATAACGGTCAATGCCGTCACGCCTGCAGCATGCTCCGCGATCCTCGTACCGCCTGAAGTCCAGGAACCGTCAGCATTCTGCGAACGCTCCAGAAAGTCACAACCTGCCTGCATTCTTTTCAGGATGGATGCCCGAAGCGAAACGTCATCGAATGCGCCAGCTTCATCAGCATCCTGTGCGACACACGGCGAAGTGGTGCTGCCGAGGTTCAGTAAAACAAGTGCAGCGCACATCAGAATAGCCAGAGCGGGCTGATCACTGATCAGCGGGAAAACGCAGGTCCGCCGCATTTTAGTGAACCTTTTCCAAACGCATTTGGTGGACAATCGCGACAATTCGCCTTGCCGCATCCTCAATCTCGGTGCTCGTATTCTGACAACTGACCGAGAAACGGACAGAGGACTTACAAATCTCCGGCTCTACTCCCATCGCCAATAAGGCTTTGGCGGGCTCCATCGAGCCACTGGCACATGTGCTTCCCAATGAACAGGCGACGCCCGCCAAATGCAGATTGACCAGCAACGCCTCGCCGGGGACTCCGGGAAATGCCACGCTGAGCGTATTGGGCAGTCGCTCTGCGTTCAGGGCGTGAACGACAATTGGCGAACATCCATCAAGCAGTGATTCCTGCAGCTGATCTCGCAGCGAACGCATCAGCGCAATGCGTTCTGTTGCCTCATCCCGCCAGCGTTCAAGAGAGCAGGCCATACCGGCGATCAATGGAACAGCCTCCGTGCCAGCCCGTCGACCGCTTTCCTGATGTCCGCCCGACAACAGCGACGGAAGCTTAATCCCGCGTCGCAGTAACAGCCCGCCGATTCCACGCGGACCATGAAACTTATGCGCCCCGAATGCCAGGGCCGCAGCACCGGTGGCGCTGAAATCGACAGGAATCTTTCCAACCGCCTGCACTGCATCCAGCAATAACGGGACACCATGTTGCCGACAACGTCGACTCAACTCGGTTACATCCTGAATCACGCCTGTTTCGTTGTGAGCCAGGATCACACAGACCAAACGCAGGTCCTTCCACGGAAGTTCCGACAAACTTCCTGTCCTGATGCGGCCTTCCGAGTCCACCGGGATTGAAACTCTGCCAATTCCATTGAACGCTGCATTCGTGCACGCTTCGAGCGTCGCCGGATGTTCGCCGTCGGTGCAGGCGATCAGCCCTTTGCGGCCAATCGTAAATCCATGCACCGCCATGTTGATGGATTCAGTTCCACCACTCGTAAAGATCAACTCAGACGCATCCGCATTAAGAATATCAGCGATGCTTTCTCGGCTGTCTTCCAGCACCTGCCGTGCTGCACGACCGAACGAATGAGCACTGCCGGGATTCGCAAACGCGTCAACGAAGCACTTATTCATCCGCTGCAGCACGCGCGGATCAAGCGGAGTCGTCGCATTGTTGTCCAGATAAATCGGGCGGGCAGACAATGCTGACTCTCCCTGAGCAACATCAGCGAGCACTATTCTTTGTCAGTTCGAACACGTACCTGCAGAGCACCCAGCATACGAGTGATCCGATCTTCCTTGCCGTTGATGAAGAGGACATTCTCCAGCACGATGGCTCGACGCTCATTGCTGGCATGAATAATCAACCGCCCTGAACGCAGCAGCATGTACTCGAAGAGGTCATTGATTTCTTTATCAATGCGCAAATTAGGAGCAGAGAAGCGTTCCAGATTGCTGAGAAATCCGTGATGGTGCAACAGCTCGTTGCCTTTCACTTCCCAGTAATCGAAGCGACGACTGATCATGACCCACATGTACAGGAACAGCATGATCATTGTGTAGATCATATAAAACGAAGCGTTCGCCCATGGCTTGATACTGAGCAATCCCTGGACAATCTTGGGGGCAAGTCCTTGATATTGTGAGAACAAAAACCACAAGCCAATGACCATCGCTGTGATGGCAAAGAACCACGTCAGTGATGTCGTGCGTGGAAAGTCGAATGAGATCACAACCATGTTCAACGCGAAGACGATCAGGAAAATCCGAGCACACACATTGTGGTATGAATGAATCGTGATCGAAACGGCTTCTGAGTCTGCAGAGTCCGAAGCAACGGCAGCATTCGCTGTGTCTGCCGCTGGAGTCGCTTCCGTCGAAGCAGATGAATCGCCCTCAGCAGGCGCAGCTGCCGTCGGTGCCGACTCGTCGGGGGCCTGCACGGTGGCTTTCATGATCACCTGAGCATTTTGACGCTGCTGGGCCACGATTTCATTCGTCGGGATATCTCCCTTCGCCCACATCACGATCGAACAAAACAGGGCCGTGAGTACCGTGGGATACAGAAAAACAATCTTCGGGTAGGAAACCAGAAATACGTGATCCGGCATCTCAGGAGCCGCGAAGCAACTGGAGGAGGGGTTGGAGTGGCGGAAACAGAAGGATCCTGACTCATGAAACGTGATCCCGATATTCTGAAAGGGAATGACCTGTCGAGTTGTCTGAACTGTGTTGCTGTCGATCCAGCGCTGAACGGGGAAATTTAACCTTACAGCCCCCGACTTGCCAGGGTTCCGAGGTAAGACCAATTCATCGAACATCAGTGCAAACAAAGGCGTGACGCCTGATTCGCAGTCAAACGTCAAATATTTGCGATATTCAGACAACTGTTCGTGCGCGGGCGAACGGTATTCCAACGAATTTTTCGCCTGCCACATCACTTCGCTGCGGTTCGACCGTTTAACAGAGGAATAACAATGGGCAACATCGCCTCCGCAAGGACTCGATGGTCGGCAGGATTCGGATGGCATTGATCGGTCGTCCATTCCCCAATATCCGTACCTTCGGCATTGGCTTTGGACCAGATCTGGAAATGATCAACGAGCGGCACGTTCTGTTCACGAGCAACCTGGCGGCAACTTTCAACGAACGGTTCCAGTCGCAGATTCGGATTTTCTCCGACTCCGTTCGCCGCGGCTTTGTCTCCCAGCGTGGTTCTGTCATCAGAGCACAACTTCTATTCCCGTTCGCCGCAGTTCGCTTACGATCTTCTGCAAGTTGGCGATGTAAGCCTCTTTCGTGAGACGACTCTCTTTCTGCTCTTTATCAACATAGCTGTCGTTGGTTCCGTACATGACAGTGACGAGTGTCGGCTCAAGAGTCTGAATGTCACGACTCAAGCGAGCCGTGCCGCCTGATCGGTGCGTTCGCCTCCGATTCCATGATTGATCACATCCATATCATGTCCTGCGCTTCGCGAAGAGCAGATTGCAGCAAGGATGCGAATGTTTCTTCGGCGGTGACTCCTGATCGTACGCCTCTTGGTGATGGAATCGCCCAGCACGACAACTCGAGCCCGCAGGAGGCGTTGCCAGATTCTTGTTGGGCTGACTCCATTGAACCGCGCAAGGCGAAGACGCTGCCGTTGGCTCCGCGAGGATGAACTTGCCCTCGGCCATGTATTCAGCATCTGTCACCCACGATTCATTCGGCGTAATCGCGGCCGCACCAAAGTTCCCGAGCATGACTCCTCGCTCAGGAATCAGCACTTTTTCCAGCCGGCGGATGACGTGCTTTTTCACCGGATTCAACCTGAGCCAGAAAAATGGGCGCACGGTTGCGAGCAATATGGTCGTTGTCGGCTCCGCGACGTGTGTAACTCAGAAATAATCCCTGATCGTGAACCAGCCAATGTTGCTGAGTGTTATAGCTCCCCAGCTCCGAACCATCATCGAATGTCCACGGTTGAACCGGCTCGAAGTGCAGGCCATCCTGGCTGGTCGTAACATAGCCGCGAGCATCGTTTCGCAGTGTCAGGTAATACGTGCCCTGAAACAGCGCCAGAGATGGTTCGTAGAGTCCTCGTCCTTCTTCCAGTCCTAGTTCATCCCCCTTTTCGATTAGCTCCATCGTGGTTCCGTCGAACCGGCAATGCAGAACTGTTGATTGATAACGTTCACTGCCCTTCGATTTGAAATACATCGGGACCAGCAACGTGCCGTCCGGACGCACGAGCCACTGAACACAACCCGGGCCAACCAGAAAGTGCTTCGTCTCTTCATCCGGCATCGCCAACATCTTCCACTCGGTCCACATACCAGTTTTGGGATCGTAAGTCGCATACGCGCACTGATGCGATCGTGGTTGATTGAGAAGATGTTCGCCTGCGTCGCTGTAACGCAGTTTGATGCCAATCGCCAGAAGTTTGCCTGACTGACGATGCCAGCCGGGGGTCACATCACAGACCGCGATGGTTTCGCCGTTGGCTCTTTTCCAGTCGAGTTCTTTGGGAAGCGTTGGAGGAGTCCAGGTTGTTCCGCCATCATCAGATCTCATGAAATACAGACCCGAGTAATGGTCGGAGACACCGAGATGCTTTTGCAGCGTGCAGATCACAATCGGTGTTGTTGAATCAGCCACAGGAATCGCGGCGACTCGCGGATGAAACCAGCAGAAGTCTGAGCTGAGCTCCTGATGCATCACATCCAGCTTGACTTCGTACGGCAAAGTCTGAGCTTGCAACGATGTGAGTCCGCAGATCGCGATTGCGACGCTGATAGCCAGCAGGCTCCAGTGAAATGCCCGATTCGAAAAACCAGGGGCGTTTCGGTATGCACTCATGAGAAATGACTTTCTGCATTCGAGGGAACAGCGACGAAGAATGTTCGGTCGCTATCAACGCGGGAAACGTTCAGATCTGAGGGGCGGCGGGAAATCTGTCAGGGGCAAGCGGCGAAGCCGGGCGAGTTTCTTTGCTCCAGCATCGCACTCGGCGGCATCTTACACTTATCATCCGCCGGAGTTACACTCTGCAAGGGCTTGAGGATTGGAGCGATCGTTTATCTCCGCTCTGTGAGCGGCACGGCGCTAGCCGCCGGTGTGTTTTCTTGTGTTCCCAACGCAAACTCACCGGTGGCTAGCGCCATTCCGCTCACGGTGTTCGTAGTGCTGCCTTGCAACTCGTTGGTTTTCTGATCAGACATTGATAGCGATTCAAGCAAATGAGAATTCTGTTAAACGGGGAGTCTCGGGAGGTTCCGGAGTCCTGGTCAATCGCCGATCTCCTGGTAGACCTGAAGATCGAGAATCGCTACTGCGCGGTGGAACGGAATCGATCGGTTGTGCCTCGAGAGCAACATGCCGCGTGTTCATTGCAGGCCGGTGATCAGATTGAAGTTGTGACGCTTGTTGGTGGCGGCTGATGATGGCATCCCCACTCATTTTGCGGAAGGAAGCCGATCGTGTCACTTGAGAAGGCCGATGCTATTGTCATCCGGCAGGCGGACTTCAGCGAATCCAGCCGAGTCGTCACGTTCTTCAGCAGAGAATTCGGAAAGTTCGCTGCTCTGGCGAAAGGAGCCAAGCGGTTGAAGGGCCCGTTCGATGCTGCTCTTGACCTGCTCTCGACGTGTCGCGTAGTCTTCATCCGGAAATCTTCCGGGACTCTGAATTTACTGACTGAAGCGCGGTTAACGCAGCGTTTTACGCCACAGAATTCGGGAACTCCCAGCAGTCTCAACAGCGTTTACGGCGGTTATTACGTCGCCGAGTTGTTAAATGGGCTGACGGAAGATTTCGATCCTGCCCCTGAAGTTTTCGACCTCTCAGTTGCGACTCTGAATTCACTCTCAGCAGTCGATTCTCAATTCCCTTCCATCATTATTCACTTCCAGATCTCCCTTCTTCAGCTCATCGGTCTCCTTCCTAATCTGTTTGAATGTTCTGTCTGCGGCGAGTCCGTCGACCAAAACGGTGGCTATGCGCATTGGGTCAGTCAGGGTGGATTGCTCTGTCAGGCCTGCCGTCGTGAAGAATATTCGGGTGCGTCGATCTCGGCCGGTTCCATCGAAGTTCTGCGTCGCATGACACAGGGTTCATCAGAACTGATCAGCCGATTAAAGCTCAACCGACAGCAGGCGGAGGAATGTCAAAAACTGGCCGTTTCCGCGATCACACAGGCCATGGGCCGAAGACCATCAACACTTCGCTATATTCAATTCTGACCGGATCACCCATGTTGACTCGCAGGATGCGCAACAGCCGAATGGAATCGGCCCGACGACATCGGTCGCAAGACCCGGTCGCGGTGTGCGACATCTCTGCGCGATGTCGTGCGACGATTCTGCAACTGGGAGTTGTGCTTCTGCTGGCTGTTATCGGAGGCTGCGCTTCGACCTCTGACGACGAAGACTCCGGTTTCTTTGGAAAAATGACGAACATCGGTAACATTCGCGGGCCACTCGAACGCAGGTTATACGGTGAAGAATCACCGCTCGAAATGGGGCGTCGCTACACAGAAGCCGAACGCCGTGAAGCGCGACAATGTCGAGATGCCTTCGATAAAGGCGATTACGAACAGGCGATCAAACTGGGCAAGAAGACAGCCAAGAAGTTCAAAGAATCCTCGCTGGGTGAAGAAGCGCAGTTTTATGTCGCCGAGTCCTACTACGCTCAGGGCAAGTTTTCAAAAGCTCAGGACGGCTACGATCAGTTGTTCGAAGACTATCCGTCAACTCGATATGTCGAACCGGCGACTCGCAAGCTCTATCGGATTGCACGCATCTGGCTGGAAGTCGCGGAGCCCGTCGCAAAGAATGAGATCCGACAGGTCAGCGGTGAAAAGGTGATCGAAGACGAGACGCCTGCAAAGCCTCCTTTGGATCCAACGCTTCGCGTTCGCGTGCTCCCGAACTTCCATGATCGCTCTCGCCCCATGTTTGATACTCAGGGAAGAGCTTTGGAGTGTCTGAAGTCGATCTGGATGAATGATCCGACCGGCCCGCTGGCGGATGATTCGTTGATGCTGACCGCAACTTACTATCAGCGGCACAACAATTATGTCGAATCTGACCGTTACTTTGAGATTCTGCGAGAAGAATATCCTGACAGTCCGCATCTTGAAGAAGCGTTCCTTTTGGGGGCTCATGTGAAGCAAATGAGCTACCAGGGGCCGTACTACGAAGGGCGAGAACTCACTGGGGCCAGAAAGCTCAAAGAGCAAACACTGCAGCTCTTCCCGGCATCGCATCAGCGTCAGCAGCTCCGCAAAGATCTGGATCAGCTGTATCTGCTGGAAGCACAGCGAGCGTGGAGCAAAGTTGAGTACTACCAGAAGAAACGCCGGCCTCGCGCGGTCGCGATAGCCTGTATTCAATTGGTGTCAGAGTATCCGGATACGTCCTTCGCAAAAGAAGCTCGAGCCATACTGAGAACAATCGATCGTAAGGAAATGGCTGGACTTCCTGAAGTTCCTGAGTTCCTTGAATCGCTGCCGCCAGCGGAACCGCCGCGACCGAAAGCGGCTGAGGAAGAAGGTTCACCGGTGAAGTCGGTCAGCAGTCCTCGAACTCTGGACGAAGGATAAGGGTCATCCGGTTCGGTTTATCATGCAGAAAGCTTTCCCAAACCTGACGATGCTGCTGTGTCTCGCCGCCATTTCCGGCTGCGGTTATACACTCGGCACGCCCATGGTTCCGGGAGTTCGCACGGTCCATGTCGCGGTCTTTAAGACGGATTCGTTTCGCCGAAATCTGGATTATCTGCTGACAGAGGCCGTCCAGAAAGAAGTGCGAACTCGCAGCGGCTACCGGCTTGATGAAGCGGAAACGGCCGACACGATCTTAAAAGGCAAGATCGTCGAGATCCGCAAGAATCCGCTGGTGGAGAATCGTTTCGACGATCCTCGCGAGATTCAACTGATGGTTGGTGCGGAAGTGACCTGGATCGATCGTCGCAGCGGACAGATTCTGCAGCAGCAGACGTTTCCGCTCGGCCCCGAGCTGACTCAACACGCCAGCAACGTCAGTTTCGCTCCGGAAGTGGGTCAGTCGCTCGCGACAGCTCAGCAGGAATCCGCCACACGGCTGGCTGCTCGCATAGTCGACCTGATGGAAGCTCAGTGGTAGGACCGCTGCCGTATTGACATTGGTGCTGTCTTGTCAGATTCGACGTCATTGCGCCAGTGGAACGTGACCCTTTCACAAATTCTCCATTCATCTCAGGCCGCTGGCTCCCGGTCGTTCAGTGCGAACTCCGGAACGGCACGTTACTTGGGGTTTCGGGCCTCACTCGAGAACACTCATCACACCTCCGAATGATGCACGCTCATGAGCCGACTGGTCGGTTTGATCGGGATCGCTCAGAGGCAATGCGGTTGTTTCAAAGCAAATGTGCCTTTTAAGGTGATGCGCGTTTCGGACACGGAATCATTCCCTGCAAGCGGTAAATTCTTCGATGCGACGTACTCAGATTACTGACTGCCGAGTTCTCCCATTCGCTGCCTCTCACGTCTACGCCGCGCTGATCGACTTCGCTCATTACACAGAATGGTGGCCTGCGGAACTCCGACTGCAGGTTGTGTATGTTGCCGCAGATTACATGGGATCGCGTTTCGAAGTTCGTCCGCGAGGTGGTTCATTCGTGTGCGAAGTCGTCGGCTTGGTGAAGGAGAAGGAAGTTCAGATTCGCTATGTGGACGGTTTGCATCGGGGGACGGGGCTCTGGACACTGAAACCACATGAGCATGGAACTCAGCTGTGTTATCAGATCGACCTGGAGCCTCAAGGATGTGTGCCCAGACTGCTTTCGAACGTTATGAATTTTGCTGCGATCCATTCCAGGGGGATGGAGAAGCTGTTCGACGGTTTGCAGCATTGGCTGAGCGTATCTCACAAGCGGACACCGATCACCTGACATCGCCGTGCGGTCCAATTCCGACAATAGCTGAGGGGTTTTGCCGGACACCAATGTTGTCTGGCTCATGACAGGAACAACTTCGCGGCCCCGAAATTGGACGTTCCCACCGGCTGCTTGTCGCCACTGCTGGGGCAACGTAGAATCACGGTCCGACCTTTTCCTCCTTCCATTGGCTTCTTACGGAGCATCCCGTGTCTTTTCAGACTCGACGCAGTTTTCTACAGACAACATCCCTCATCGCCGCCGGAGCTGCTCTTGGCACACGAGTTGGCGAGGCCAGCACGACGGATTCGACTCTGCCTAAGCTCGGTATTCAGCTTTACTCGCTGCGAGGTTACAAGCGGGAAGAAGCGCTGAAGCACGCAAAAGATCTGGGATTTGAACAGGTCGAGTTCTACAGCGGTATGTTGGCCATCAATTCGACCGATGAGGAAATTGCAGCGACGAAGAAACAGCTGGAGAGTCTTGGGTTGACAATCTCCGGCCACGGAGTGAATCGGTTCACGAAAGACGCGGCCGAAAATCGCAAGACTTTTGAGTTCGCCAAAAAGATCGGCGCACCGTGTATCTCGGCCGATCCGGATCTTGACTCTTTTGGTAGCCTCGACGAACTTGTGAAAGAATTCGACATTCGAGTGGCCATTCACAATCATGGCCCAGGCCATCGCTATAACAAGGCGATTGATGTGCTGCGAGTGATCGAAAATCACGACGAACGAATCGGAGCCTGTGCGGATCTTGGGCACTATATCCGCTCCGGTCAGAATGCTCCCGAAGTGATTCGTCTGCTGAAAGGCCGACTTTATGGAATTCACCTCAAAGACTTTGCTGAGATGAAGGACAAGACGAAAGGTGTAATTCTCGGCAAGGGGCACCTGAACGTCGAAGAAGTTCTTACCGAGTTGGAGTTAGCTGGCTTCCCAGCCAACGGAGCGTTCTCTCTGGAGTACGAAGAGAACGAAAAGAATCCTCTGGCTGATATCCGCGAATGCGTGGCTGTCGCCAAATCTGCGATGAGCACCGTCAGCAAACGGAAGTAATCCGCGATACGATCTTGCAGCCTTTCATGAGCCGCGACGACGTTAACTCGTTTTCGTGGCTCATTTTGTTTTGTTCGCGATGATGCCGGCATCCCGTGGCTCAACTCGTTTAGAGACATGCCTTAGACGACTGCGTCTTCTCTGCCACACCGGGTTTGCCTTCTATAGCGTCAACACGGTAAGCCGTATTTTTCACCAGCGTTGTCAAGCTACGAAGTTCGTTCGGCAATGTTGTCCGATTGAGTTTCGACGGCCAGGAAAGCCCATCCGCCCGAGAATCAAATATGGAAACGAGAGCAAACAGCTCGAAAAGCCAATGTGACAACTATCGCAATAACGCCCTCACGCTGACTTTCAGAATCGGCCACTTAGAGTTCGCCTGTGGGTATCAGGCTGACTCTTCCCGCCAGTCTGCAGCGTTTATTGACGGGCCAGAGTCCACGAACTGTTGTTGTTCCTGTGGCCGATGAGTAGCCTACGGGCTCTTATTGCCGCGTTTTGGTGTTCAACAGGCTGACGAAACTCCATGGCTAATGAAGACGATACTCTGATTCGAAGAATTCGGACAGGTGATCAGAATGCTCTGGCAGAACTGATGGAGCGATATCGAGGGCAGTTGCTGGCCACGGCGTCTCGCAAGATGAGCGATCTCCTGAAACGCAGCGTCGAACCAGATGACGTCGTGCAGGAAGCGATTACCTATTGCCTGAAAACATTCACTGAGATCGACTGCAAAGCCCTGGATCCGATGCCGTGGGTTCATCAGGTGCTCGAACGCAAGATCGTGGATGCTCACCGCCATCATGCGGCTCAAAAGCGAGCGGCCGACAAAGGCGTGCCGCTGAGCGGCGCGACGGATTCCAGTCCCGGCCTGATCGATCTGCTCATCGCCAGCATCACCTCCGCTAGTCAGGCGTTTGCTCGCAATCGCCGCGAAGAACGGCTTATGATCGCGATGCAACAACTCACACAAGAGCAACAGGACGCCCTCCGCATGCGCTACGTTGAAAACCTGCCGTCTAAAGAAATCGCCGACAAGCTCGGCAAATCCGACGGCGCAATTCGAGTTATGCTGACTCGATCCCTGCGGCAACTGGAAGAACTGCTTGACGACGGGCGTATGGAATAGACGTTGCGAACTCAGGCAGTCGTCTGCAAACAGGCGATGTGCATTTTCGCCACCGGGTTTACCCCGGTGGATCAAGGCTTCTGCACTACTGCGATAGTGATTCTCGGTGGCGGCATCGGTAGTGCAAAGGCCTGGAAACCACCGACGTGAAGTCGGTGGCGAAGATTTCTTCGCTCGTTTAGGGAATCGGTTTGGACTCGGCCGGCTTTTCAGTGGCCGTCAGCAAGCCGAGTGATTTCGGAAACATGGTCTTTAGTTGTGAGATGGGGACAGCCAGAAACAAGTCACCCGTGCCAATCGCCGAAATTGCAAGCACATCGCCATTCCCGTCCAAAATTGGAAGGGTTGCATCCAACGTGTCATGAGCATGGAGTTGCCATACGGTTAGCCCGAGAGCTGGGGACTTTCGATCGAGAGCGGTCACATTGCTCTTATACAAGCCCAGCGTTGGGTGATTGCCGGGCACTGCCGCGCGTCCCCAAAAATTGACCTCGTCGTCTTTTCCCACCGCCTCTGTCGAGAGTCGGTAATGATGATTCACCTCGATTGGCTGTTCGGGCTGGAAAACGGTCCAACCCTGAATGCCTTCTTCCACCAACTTGATTGGGATGACTCCTCCGTCGTCGAACTTCGCAAAGAAGATCCAGTCGCCGTCCGACAACGTCAATTGGGAGATCATCATCCCCTGCGGCGAGACTATGACTCCGTAGCCATAGTGCTCCCGCTCCGGCGGCTTGGCAGAGGTTTGTCTGGGCTGCACGATGACGTTAACAATGCCTGACCGCCAGAGCGACTTCTGCTCGTCCGTTGCCGCCGGAATCGACTTGGGAAGAGCGACGTGACCTCGCTGATACACGTTCCTTCGATTCTCGTCGTAGATCGTGAGTTGATCGCCTTCGAGAAGGTAGTGATCCTGAACGAACCCATTGTATTCGCCTTCCTGGAAGTACCGAATCTCCTTCTTGCCGGAAAAAACTTCGACTCGACGATTATTCTGACCGCCCTGATATGCAAGCGTGTATTGATCTTTCTTAAACGACATGTTGACTGGCCGAACTGTCAGCGGTTTGCCATCTTTATCCATCGCCGAAATCTGGTGCCAGTCTCCCTCGAGCTCGCTCAATACATCCGGTTGCAAGCGATGCCCTCGATTAAACGCCTGTGACTGCGTCTCATTGTGGAGAATGAATGCGTCGCCGTGCATCTCACAGGTGTAGACAATTGGCGGAGTGCTCTTGAACTCAATCGTCTTCTTCGCAGTGTCGCACAGGAACTCGACGACTTCTGGTTTCCCTTCGACGAATTTCGTCCATGTACTCCCGTGAATCGTAATGTTGAAGTGTGGAGTTTCGGCGCCCGTTTGATCTACCGACGCACCCACTCGGTGCCAGTCGCCTTCGAGTTCCGTTTTGGTCACAGAGACTGAGGCAGCTAGTGCGTTTGTGCGTGAATCAAATCAGCAGGGTGTGAGTCCCTGTCAGGAGGTTAGAGTTTGAAACTGAAGCTGACCGAAACTGCGTCGCTGTGAAGCGGGGTGGAGAGCATCGGGAAGCGAATGGGTGGTCCGAAACGAAAGTGAACTCGATTCGGCCTGTTGTCGCGGCGAGCCTGCTAGCCATTGGCGAAGCCGAACTGCCATACAGAATCCCGCGAGGGATCGGTCTCTATTTGTAAGGTAGAGATCCGTGGTTGAATCGAGGCATGAAACACAAACTCATGATGTCTCGGGCGGCAGGGGGTGGTTGGAGTCGGAACGTCCGGAAGGTTTGATTCATAAAGCAAAGAGACCTGTCTGAGGGACTGACTCAGGCAGGAGTCAGAGGAACCATAGTAGCAACGAAACCGAGTAACTTCGGTGGAGCGAAGTGTTCCAGGAAGATGGAAGGCGTCATGACCCGACGAACGGAAGACACACCGGCGGCAGTGCCGCTGGCTCAAAAAGCCGGAGCCGCTGAACTTCATCCCCTGTGGATGACAGCGAAACCGTGCGTCTGGACTACGCGCATGTTGACGACTCTGATTACAGGAGTGGAAGGAGGCACATGGTTTCGCCTGATCGATAAGGTCTTTTCCGAACGCAACCTGTTTACTGCGTTTCAGCAGGTCGCAAAGAATGACGGAGCCCCCGGCGTCGATCATGTCATCGTCACCGAGTTTGGTCAGCAGATTCCAGAGAACATCTGGCAGCTGGCTGATTCGCTGAAAGCAGACACGTATCGTCCTTCGGCCATTCGTCGCGTTCACATCCCCAAACCCGGCACGAATGAGACTCGTCCATTGGGCATTCCCACGGTGCGAGATCGCATCGTGCAGGCGGCGCTTGTGAACGTGATCGAACCGATCTTCGAACGTGACTTTGCGGAACACAGTTATGGATTTCGTCCGAGACGTGGTTGCAAAGATGCCTTGCGTCGCGCGGATCATCTGCTGAAGGCAGGCTTTGTGCATGTCGTTGATGCAGATTTGAAAGCGTACTTTGATTCGATCCCTCACGACCAGTTGCTGGCTCGACTGAAGACAAAGATTGCTGACGGCCGCGTGCTGTCGCTGATCGAGTCGTTTCTGACGGCCGGCATTCTGGACGGTCTGGAGGAATGGACTCCGGCCTCCGGAGCTCCACAAGGGGCAGTTCTGAGTCCCTTATTGAGTAACGTTTATGTCGATCCACTGGACCATTTGCTGGCGGACGCTGGCATCGAAATGGTTCGGTATGCAGACGACTTTGTGGTGTTGTGTCGTACGCGTGAAGCTGCGGAAGCTGCTTTGTCACTTGTTCAGTCGTGGGTGGCTGCGGCTGGTCTCACGCTGCATCCGACAAAGACGCGAATCGTGGATTCTCGGTTGGAGAGCTTTGCGTTTCTGGGGTTCGAGTTTCGGGGCGAGAAACATTGGCCTCGGAGGAAGAGTCTTCAGAAGCTGAAAGACAGTCTTCGCAGCAAAACCAAACGGACAACGGGCGAATCGCTGCAGTGCGTGATTGTGCAGCTGAATCAGACTCTTGTTGGCTGGTTCGGGTACTTCAAGCACAGCAGTTATCGGAATGTATTTCAGGATCTTGATCAATGGCTTCGTGGTCGTCTTCGCAGCATTCTGCGAAAACGCCGCGGTGGCCGCGGTCGAGGCCGAGGGAAAGATCATCACCGCTGGCGAAATCGCTACTTCGCTGATCTTGGGCTGTTCAGTCTTGCGTCAGCCCATGTCTCAGCCAGTCAATCCTCACGAAGGTAAGACCATCAACCGGAGAGCCGGATGCGGGAGATCCGCCAGTCCGGTTCGGAGGGAGGGGGAGCTGAATTCAATCGGCCCTCCCTACCCCTATCCATGAAATGCCGCTCCGCGGCATAACACTTACGCCGCTCATTCAACTCTATCTGAGCCCACTTACCTCAACCACGCATCCAGATGTTCCGCCACGAAGTGGTCGTCGTTGAGATGAGGATAGGACTGATAAACTCGCTCAATCTCGCTCGCCTGACCGGGGCTGAGCCCTTCGTTTTCATCCAGACACCAGATGCCCTGCAACAAACCCTGGCGACGCAGGACTTCATGAATGCCGGCGATGCAGCCGTGAAAATGATTGGCCGCATCGAAGAATGCAGAATTGCTGTCAGTAACTTCCACTCCTAATTGCAGAAGCTCCGGAGACGCAGGTTCTGTGTGACATCGTTGCAACAGCTCAACGGCTGACTTCGTCCAGACAGACCAATGACCAAGCAGTCCGCCTGTGAAACGAAGTTGCCGCTCGCCGAATTGCCAGGGCGTGGTCAGGTCGGCCACAATGTTGTCGTCATTGCCCGTATAGAGTGCGATGTCACCTCGACCAGATTCTGCGACGGCGCGAATAACATCAAGAGTTTGATATCGATTGAAGGCCGCAATCTTGATGGCCACAACAGCTTCGACCTCAACGAAACGACGCCAAAACGAATAAGGGAGAACTCGCCCGCCGACAGCCGTCTGCAGATAAAAACCGACGATTGGCATGACCTGGCAAACCGACCTCACGTGTGAGATTAATTCGTCTTCAGTGGCCTGGGGCAATGCGGCGAGGCTCAGAAGTCCGCAATGGTATCCCAGCCGCGATAGTGTCTCCGCTTCCTGCACGGCCTGAGCAGTCTTCCCGCAAATCCCACCAATTCGCACGACTGGGCTGATGGCTCGATCCATCTCTTCAGCCGCCAGAGTCAGCACATCTTCAAACAAACTAAATCGAGGATCTCGGATAGCAAACTGAGTCGTGTGCACGCCGACCGCCAGTCCACCAGCTCCAGCCGCCAGATAATATCTTGAGAGAGCTCGCTGGTGTCGTTCATCCAGCCGGCGATTTTCCGTCACCGCCAGCGGATGTGCTGGGATTACCAGGCCTTTTTGCAACGCCGCGCGAAAATCAAAACTTGCCATCGTGAGACTCGAAGTGAGTAGGTTTACCGAGCGATACGCCGCCATTTGTGACCCAGTCTGCCGTGGCCGTCAACATCTCCTCCAGCGAAACAGTGACATCGCCCAGCAGTTCGAAAGACTGCGCCGCATTGTTCAGCCACGCACTGTCCGCTTCCTGTCCGGTGATCATTGGAGTGCGTCCTAGCAAGTGACCAAACTGTTCGGCCAGCCAGCGGACAGAGAGACATTCGCGGCCGGTGACGTTCAAGATCTTCGTAGGACACTGTGCCAAAGCGAGGCATTGGAGTGCGCGTGCGTTGGCATCGCCCTGCCAGATGACGTTCACATGCCCCATGGTGACATCGACCGGTTTGTTCGCCCAGACCCTTGAAGCAATATCGTAGAGCACTCCATAGCGCAGATCGATGGCGTAGTTCAAGCGAAAGATCAACGTCGGCGTCCCGCAGGATTTAGCATAGTGCGTGAAGACTCGCTCGCGAGCAATACACGAATAAGCATACTCACCGGGCGGTGCCAGGGGATCATTTTCTGTTGAACCACCGCTCGCCACGGAGGTCAATGCGTAAACGCAGCCCGTTGAAAACACAACCGTGCGTGATCCGGCGTAACGTTCCGCCACGATCGACGGAAGCACACTGTTCATCATCCAAGTCAGTTCCGGAGCATCGCTGGTTCCAAACTTATGCCCGGCCATGTAGATGACGTTGGTTGCGTGAGGCAACCTGGCAACCGCGTCTCGATTCAACAGATCACAGGAAATCGTCTGCACCCCATGAGCTTCCAGGTCCGCTCGCGCACTGCTGGACGAATACCGTGACACCGCAAAGACCTGGCGATCAGCTGGCAAGGCTCGCCGCGCCATACGGGCCAGTGTTGGTCCCATTTTTCCACCCGCTCCCAGCACGATTAAATCTCCATCAAGCTGCCGCAATGCTTCCATCGCGCCTGCAGTTGGACGGCTGAGCCATTCGTCAAGCTCTATCGGAGACATGTTGTTTTCCCAATCGACGAGTAAATGTTTTTCGCTAAACGAGCTCCGCCATACCCTGGCCCGTTGCCAGTTGGCGTTTTCTGACCAATTGCCCGCAAGCGGCTGCGATGTCTGCACCGAGGGAATAGCGAATGGTCACTTTGAGTCCAGCAAGCTTTAGTGCCGCCGAGAAATGTCGAATCGTGTCGACGGAGCTGCTTTTGAGGTTTGGTGCGTCGGCTATGGGATTGAATGGAATAAGATTTATGTGAACGTTGAGACCGGCGACCCACTTCGCAACTTGTTCTGCTTGTGCAAGCGAATCATTGACGTCTTTCAGCATCAGATATTCCAGCATCAATGGACGTCTTGTCAGTCGATTCACTTCGTCTATGGCTCTCCTTAATTCGGGAAGTCTGAACTTCCCGGCCAGAGGAATGATCGATCGTCGCACATCCTGATCCACACTGTGCAGACTGAGAGCCAGATTCACATCCGGAAATCGTTGAGCACATCGGACCATTGCGTCCGGGATGCCGACAGTGGAAATCAAAAGGCTTCCGGGAGAACGAGCAAACTGATGAGGATCTGTGAGGCACTCAATGGCTTGATACAGGTTTTGCTCATTGTGAAATGGTTCTCCCATTCCCATAAACACAATGTTGTTCAGCAGCCTTTTTTCTGCAGTCAGGATTTGCCCGGACTGGACAACCTGGTCAAGGATTTGAGCCGCGGTCAGGCTTTGTGCAATTCCCATATGCCCCGTTGCACAGAACTGGCAGGCCGCTGCACAGCCAACCTGACTGGAGACACACAATGTTGTCCGCCCTGTTGCGATACGCAGAATCACGGTTTCGATCGACATCCCGGTTTCTGTCCGGAATAGTATTTTTGATGCTCCATCGAGTCGCGAGTCAAGGCGTTGAGTCAGTTCCAGACAGTGCAACTTTAAGTGTCGCATTTCTGTTGCGTCGGAAATGACCCCAGAATCAGGCAGGAATCGTTTGAACAACTTATTGCGAAGCTGTCGAATCACTTCATGATTCAGTCGAAGCCTGGCTCGCAGCGATTCCGTGGCCTGATTGTCAAACAGTTGAGTCATGTTGAGATCGTTACCGCAAACATCAGAATACTCCTGATGGAGAAAGCGTGTCGGTGGTGAAGGCTGACGGCGCGAGGTGCTATTTCAATGACGCGACTACGGCCGCCCCTGCGAGATCTCTGGGATGTGGTTCAACAGCTCGCCCCGGAAGCGACGTCAGAACTACGCAGATTGCCTCCCTGTCCGGATCGGCCCACGCCAGAGTTCCTGTGGAACCAGTATGGCCGAATGTATTCGCCGAGCATCCTCGACTTCCCGCAGACACCCCGACGTTGAATCCGAGACCTCTGGGAGTCAACTTCTTCGCGTTGTGATTGCGGATCATCAACCGCGCGGTTTCTGGCTTCAGGATTCGTCCTTGTTCCTGCAGGAACTCCGCCAGAAACCGACCAACGTCCGGTGCCGAAGCATGTGTGCCACCCCACGGCGCGCCCAGTCCCCGCCAGTAGGAACTATTCCAGTCCCAGTCTTTTGCCGTTGGATCACCCGCACCGGATTCCGGTGCAGCAAACTCGGTTTGACACGGGACAAAGTCGCTCAGCTGGAATCGACCGAATCCTTGTGCGGAATGTTTCATCTCAAGTGGGTCGAGTACGGTCTGTTCGACAAGATCGCGGATGTTGGTCCCACTTATCAACTCCGCCACATGCGACGCCAGAAGAATCGCCATACTGGAGTAACCGTAACGCGCTCGGGGCTGAAAGAGCAGAGGTGTGCGGACAGCCTTTTCGACAAACTCATTCAGATCGGCATGGCTCCTTCGCAGAGTATCGTTCTCCGGCAGTTGATCGGGAAGTCCTGAGACATGAGTCATCAGGTCGCGCATGGTAATTCGCTCACGTCCCTCACCAGTAAACTTTGGGAGAAACTTTTGGGCCGGGTTATCCAGCTGAAACTCTCCCTTGTCAAACAGTGTCATCAGGGCGGTTATGCAAATCGGCTTCGAAACCGACCCCAGCAGGAACATCGCGTCGGCGGATTCTGGAGTGCCGAAATGCTGAGAAAAGGTTTGCTCTTTGTGAATAACATGCAGCACCGCCGCAGAGATCTGGCCAGATGCGGTTGCCTGATCCAGCGTCTGACAGGCAGATTCAAATTGTTCAGTTTGCAGCGTTGCAAATACCGGAGCCGCAACGCCGGAGAGAAAACTCGACAAGACAAAATCACGTCGATTCATGTGCGATCCCGGGATTGATGTACGAATTCAGGGTTTCATTCTGTGTTACGTATGGGCGACTCAAGTTGTTTTCTCTGTAAAGAGAGGCTTGTTCAACGGACAGCAGAAACGTGTGTTAAGTACACCTACAAAAGAAACTCCACCGCTCAATTGTGATGGTTCGATTCCGCGTGGTCCAGTGTTCACATTCACCTTCTGCGATGGAAACAAGATCCGCAGCAGTCGATAAAGAATATCGACGGGCAATGGTCTGCTTCGTTCATTGAAGCTGCCCGATTGCATTCGAGAGGCCCTCTGCAAAAGCCGGGCTTGCTGTGATTCGCTTTTGTTGATTGCTCAGGAATCAGATCATTCGGGGGCAATAATTTTCAATGCATCCGGCACACCGATTCCTGAGTAAACTTCGGTGCAAAATCTAAGTGACTTTTGAGTGGCTGTTGTTGAAAGACGACTGCCTGATGCAGATACGGAGTTCTCAATCCTTACTGAGCGTGGAGCAATCATCGCGGCAATATGAGCAATGTCACCAACATCACGCAGCAAGCCCGGAACCATCATTCCCAGATGAGGTCCGTTGAACTTCTGGTCATCCACAAACGTCGCGAGCGAATTCTGAATGTGGACCTGCGAGATTCGATCATCAATCGCAGCCGATGTCAGAGCAATCGTGCCCGATGATCGTTGTCCGGAGATCAGAATCTCCTTCGGCAATGATCCTCGCTGTTCCTCAAGTGCATCAAGCGTCCGAACAACATCCTGTGTCCATTGGCCCAACAGGGGCCGCCCGATCCAAAGAGACCATTCTGCGGAATTGTGATCCGGAGCATTCCCGATGCGATCTCCTGTAACAGCATACTTTCCGGTGGCTCGCAATTCTGGTGCGACAATGCCGAAACCCTGCTGACGAAGAGCCTGAGCCTGCTCACCAGCAAATGCTTTTTCAGAACCCTCATCAATATTCAACAGGATTGCGAGCTTTTCATTGCCAGATTCTTGGGTGAGTCCTGAATCGCAGAATGCGAAGATTTCCAGACCAGGCTCGGTTTCAAACGACAGATCGATGGATTTCCCATCACTGCTCTTCGTTGCCTTCAACTTGAGCGGAGATGTCGTCGGTTTGATGTTGAGTGATTTCGCCAGCCGGTCTACAGCGTGTTCGCGCAATGTAGTTTGATCCTCAGTCGTCTTTGCTTCCGTCAAGGCTGTCAGATACGGCTGGTCGGATTCGGTTTCGCGAGTCTTCAACAGCTGGCGAGCTTCCTCCGCAAAGAATCTGGGGATGGTTACATAATCATTCGGACGACTGTCCCCCGGGTAGCAACGCAAAACCTCGGGCTGCTCTGGTTTGATTTCAGGCTCAGGAATCGGACTGCCGTCGCCTTCCCCTTTCAGATGCTTTGTCATCCAGCCATACATAGCTTCTCGCATCGGCTGGTTGTAGTGATGTGGTGACTCGATAATCGTATGCTTTACGGCTGATGGGCCATCTGTTGACGTAAGAGCAGCAATCTCCCTCGCTCGACTGATGGAGATACGAGCCTGGTCCACCGAGAACTGAAACGCATCCTGAGTGGCACTGGTTACCATGAGTCCACGATTTGCAGCAAGCCCCAGAACATGCCCTTCTTCGTGACGTTGAAGAATGCCAGGAACAACTTCACACATGCAGCAGGCGGCACTCAGATAGGCCTGATAATTCCCAACTGAACATGTCGGCACGACACAGCGGAACCGTTCATCATAAGCACCGGCATACATCGATTGGTTGCCGCCACCGCTGGCTCCTGTAACGCCCAGACGACTGGGATCAACCTCCGGCCGTGCTTCAAGATAGTCAACGGCTCGCATATTCTCGTAGACCTGAATACCGGAAAGCGGGCGGCCCAACAGCAGCAGCGAAGCCCCGGTCATTTCGCCGTGATACTCGCCAAGTGCTTCACCGATTGCACGTTCTCCGGCTCCAAAGGCGTCCACGCACAGCACAAAGAACCCCAGCTTTGCCAACCCAATGCAACGCGACTGCACCACAGGATCCTGTTTGGCTCCGGCCCAGTGACCGTGGACACAAAGTACCCCGGGAAAAGTCTGTCCGGGTTTGCCATCAGGAACGTAAGCGTTGGCCGTCATCCACACGCTGGGCATGGTCTGAAAGACGATCTTCTCGATGCGATAGCCGTCTCGCTTAATCTCGCCAAGATTCCGTGCCTCCAGCGGGCATTTCTCTGAAGGGAAACCACCCCACGCTTTCAACAGTAGATCACGGAGATCCGTTCGGGTCTTCTGCCAGTCTTCCGGTGTCGCCGGAGCTTTGTCATTGGCCTGCATAATCGCGGCCTGTTGTTTCACGAAGACATTGAACAAGCCTTTTGGCTCGATCTGAACTGGTTCACTCTGTGCCGAGACAAACAGCGGCCGCATAGTAATGATCGCAAGGAACGCAATTGCGAATCGCATGTCGAGGCTCTCCGAGACCCAAAGAAATAAAAACTCTGGCTGATGTATCTTTTAGATTTCCCGCACGCCGCAGGATCAGGATCGATCAATGGCCATCTCTTGTCGGTCGCACACAAATTTACTCAACAGAGTCAAACAATGGCGAGTTCCCTGAAAACGGACTCCTGGCAAGGATAACGTTGGCTGAACCTTTGAGCAATCAACGGTCGGCCTTGAGGACAAACGCGGCCCCTCAGCGATATGAAAAGTTCACTGTGTCGGGCGTAGCCTTCGACAGCCCCGGTTCAACATTTTGGTCGCTGGACCGTGTCAGGTACTGCTGTCGTTGCCATTCGAGGGGCGACTGCCGTGCTTCATCCGTTGGTCGTATTCGGTGTATTCCGGGGTAAAGGCCGCGATTTGTTTCAGCACGGATATACCGAACACACGGAAGAGTCGAGGGAAAGAAACACAGCGTCAGCGGCTCAAAGGGAGAGCACAAGCACCTCGTGCGGGCTATCGTTTTCGGAGTCAATCGCATCGAACATGGCGCTGCCCTGGTCAGTTTGGTTGAGAAATCATCCGACCGAGCAGAAGCCTGCAAATTTCGGTTGAGAAAGCTACTGTCGTCTCGTTTTGATGGAAGTGGGCACCTTGTTCGGCAACACTGGTTCTGATTGATAAGATAGTGGCAGGCGGATCTCCGGGCCAAAAGAAGAGAATTGAATTTCAGGCATGTTAAAAAAAGAACAAATGCGGCGTTGGCTGACGGAACGGCTGCAGACTCAAAAACAGCTTGTGATGGCAGCGATGGCGGGCATGGCCGTCATTGGTACGGTAGCCACGCTGTTGGAATTTCTGCTGTTTTATCTGATCGTTAGCATCGGCTTTGTCGACAGCAGGTCTGTTGCCGTGCTCGTGACGCTGATCATCCTCGCGGCGATCCAGTATTTCACACTGATGTGGATGCCTCGGCAACTGGCCGATGTGGAACATGAGTCGACAAATGAGGACGAGGTCATCATTGTCAAATCTGCGGCCACCATGTCTGCCGCGTGGACCTATGCATTTGGTAGCCTGGAGTCCGACAGGACGTGGGTCGAGATACTTCTGGGATTGCTTTCGCTGCCACAGCGGATGATTGCCGCCGCGTGGTTTTCATGGCAACGCAAAGGCGAAATTGAAGCGGTTGAGATTCCGCCATGTGCTCTGATCCTGCGTCTGCTTCATAAAGAGGCCGAACGAGTGGATCTGAAGAAGATCCTGGAAGAGGTGGAAGTTGCTGACATCGCTCAAACCTTACGGCAGGTGTCGCTCATTGACGGCGTTGTGTTCCTGACAAGGAACTCCGTGGGGCTCAGCCTTGCAAATCGACTGGTGGACGACATCGAGGCATGGCGAAAGAAGAATACCGAACCCCAATAGTCCTGTGGTCAATTATGAGTTCGCCGGGAGTCAGGCATCAATCGCTCAGCGAGTTTCTCGCAGTTCTTCTCTGGAAGCGATTTGACGTTCTCGCCGTTTCCACCAACATGGGAACTCGGGCTCTGAAATATCAATCCGAAATTGGACCGACTCCGGAATCTTCGCGAGCAGGCTCTCAATCACGGCTCGTTGAAATCGATCTTCGGGATACATGGGCGACCTGGTTTGTGCCAGTGACCAGCGGTCCAGTTTGATCACACACCATTCACTCAGCGGCGCTGGTTCCGAGATAAAGCTCTGCACGTTGTCAGGCAGGAGCGTGCGGTCCGCTTCGCGAACGGACAGGATCCATGTTTCCGGACGACTGGAATAGAGTTGCCAGGAAGGCCAGTTGTCGGCGACGCCGAAAAGGCCGGATACAGGAAACATCCAGACGATGGCCAAGATAATTCTCTGACGCCGCGAGTAAGGTTGGTGATCAGTCTGCACCAAGCGAGCCAGCGGAAAAAGAATCGGAACGAGACACAGGAAACACAAATTCCACAAGAGAACCCCTGCATGATGATCTAACCCCAGAGGTCCAAGGGCAAGCAGCAGCGTACAGTGCAGCAGGATCGCGCCCAAACAGCCCCCTCGTTGTGTTGTCGGGAAAATCAAGAGCAGGCCTGTCAGAAACTCCCCCAGTGTCATCAGGTGGCACAGTTTTGCGATCTGATCAGGTGCCCGTTCCCATCCCGATTGGCCCGCCAATTCCAGCAGCTGCCGCACAATGATCCCGGAGATGCCCTGTTCTGGTGTCAGGGAGATTCTTGAAAGTGCGGAGCAAATATAAACGGCGGCTACGGTGTGTCGCATGGCCGTTAATAGTTCTTTTTGAGGAAGTAAGATCGCCCATGTCAAATTCAACATCATCAACCAATGCCACGACTGGAGGCGATGCTGATTTGAGGAGACCAATATCACACTGCAGAAAAGGGCTATGCCCCTGGCAGACGTGAGAAATTGGGAGCGAACTCTGATCGAGAGCGAAACGATGACCGTGCAGGCCATCATCAGGCAAACCGTAGCAATTTGATCGATCACTGGAGGAAGTTCAACCACCAGTCGGACCTGAGGAAACGCCGTATCGCCCCACCACAATGGCAGCGTTGCAGTGATCAGGATGATCTCAAAAACCGCCAGACATCTGATGGCGAGAACGGCACGCGATTCCGAGTTGTTTGTCAGATCATTCGCATGAACTAAACTGGGCCCGTTGTTCACAAACATCCTCGACTGACGTCATGTTGATCGATAATTATTACGAGCAATCGTTTTCCGCGCAGGACCTGTCCTGAATTCAGTTCCGTGTGTCCCAGACCCGAAGACGCCTTGAGTTTATTGGCAATCAGCGAGGGATCGAGTCGTTCTGCAGAATCCCTCTGCTGACGTTTTTGGGTTGGGATTTCAAGGCATGAACACATACGGACGTTGAAATGAGACTGTTCCCTGGCGTACTGAATTTCCTTGCTAACTGAGGCACTCTATCGGATGAAGACTCTGCTTGTCACCGGAACAGACACGAACGTCGGCAAGACGTGGGTGACATCGCTATTGGTTCGCGAGTTCCGGCGAAGTGGAATCAGCACTGGAGCTTATAAGCCCGTGTGCAGCGGTGCGGAGAAGAACTCCCAGGGTGACCTGGTCTGGGCTGATATCGAAGCCCTGCGTGCTGCTTGCGGGACGGAGCCGGAGATTGATCTCGTGTGTCCTCAGCGATTTTACGCCGCAGTGGCACCAAATATTGCAGCCAGAATGGAGAATCGAGGCGTTGATAATCAACGCCTCGTCGACGGTGTGGCTCGCTGGAGTTCTTACGTTGATCGACTCGTGATCGAAGGTGCCGGAGGAATTTTTTGCCCCTTGTCAGATCAATTGACCGTCATGGACATCGCGGTCGAATTAAGAATTCCAACGATTGTTGTCGCTGCCAATCGACTGGGGGTCATCAACCACACACGTCTCACTGTGGAAGCTTTGCAAGTCCATGGAGTGGAAGTTGTCGCCGTTGTGTTGAATGAGATCGGCCCTCCTGCTCAGGAAAAATCGGACCCCTCAATTCCATCCAATGCTGCGCAGATTCGTCGTTGGTTGCCCGAAATTCCTCTGTACCATTGTGATTGGCAGGGAACGAAATTTAACGGTCTGTCAGCAGCCGTCAGCCTGATTGAACTACTGCAATGAGATCGCTCAGATATCTTCTGAAATGGATTCTTCTGGCCAGTATTCTGGGGATGCTTACCGGCTCTTCGTGTGCCTTATTTCTTTGGCTGCTTGATCACTGCTCGACGCTGCAGGCAGAAAACTCGTGGCTTCTTTGGTTGCTGCCCGTAGCGGGAGTTTTAATCGGGCTTGTTTACTCAACAATCGGTAAGTCGACAGAACTCGGAAACAATCTCATCCTGAACGAGATTCATGAACCTCGAGACGGAGTCCCCGTGAGGATGGCTCCGTTAGTACTGTTAAGTACGTTGGTGACTCATTTGTTTGGTGGGTCCGCAGGTCGCGAAGGAACCGCTGTGCAGATGGGAGGAAGCTTAGCCTCGGGCCTGTCGCGGATAATACCGAGGCTGAGCGGTGAAGATAAGAAGATTCTGCTGACAGCCGGAATTGCATCAGGCTTCGCCGGTGTCTTCGGAACTCCGGTGGCGGGAATGGTCTTTGCCATGGAGGTCCTGACAGTGGGGCGTCTGTATTCGAGCAGTATCCTGCCATGCCTGATCGCAGCGATCGTCGGAGATCAGGTCTGTCTCGCATGGGGCATCGGGCACACTCGGTATTCAATCGCCTCGTTGCTTCCGCTGGGATCAGCGTCCCACATAGCGCCGGTCGAGGGGCGACTTTTTCTGTGTACTGTGGTCGGTGGCGTGGCCTTTGGTCTGGCCAGCCTGATGTTTTCTGAGGGATCACACGCCCTGAGCCGACAGTTCAAAAGATTTATTCCGAATCCGCTGCTGCGACCGTTGGTTGGTGGCGTGCTGGTGATTGTGCTGTTTTTCATCGCGGGGACGGACGACTATCTGGGACTTGGTGTGAACGCTGCCGATGATCAGTCGGTGACCATTGTCAAAGCATTTTATCCTGAAGGCGCGAAGACATGGAGTTGGCTCTGGAAACTTGTCTTCACCGTTGTGACACTCAGCAGTGGCTTCAAGGGCGGTGAAGTAACGCCGCTGTTTTTTATCGGAGCTACTCTTGGCAACACGCTGTCTTTGTTGCTCGGAGTACCGCCGGACCTGTTTGCCGGCCTTGGATTTGTTGCAGTGTTCGCTGCGGCCACAAACTGTCCATTGGCAAGTACTGTGATGGCCGTTGAACTGTTTGGCGGAGAGTATTTGCTGTACTTCGCAGTGGCCTGCCTTGTTGCATGCTTTGTCAGCGGACGATCGAGCATCTATTCCGCACAACGGCACGGGGATCTTTGAAGACCGCACACTACGGTACGTTGGCTCGGCGAGGTCTTTGGCTCGATGTGTTGGTTGAGTAGATTGCTTAGTTCGTAGCGTCGACTTCAGTCGACGTCTCCCAACGAAATTCCACACCAATGCTGGCTTAAGCCAGCACTACGGCTGTCAATTCCAAATAAAATGGGTAGCAGCAAAACTCAGGACTTCGCCCGACTCTGTTCAAGCTTTGATTTGTACCACTCCATCGTTGACTTCAGGCCTTCTGCCAGTCGTACCTTGGGTTCCCAGCCCAGCAGAGTTTTCGCGCGAGTAATATCGGGGCAGCGTTTCCTGGGGTCGTCTTTGGGAAGCGGCATGTGGATGATTTTTGAACGGCTGCCGGTGACTTTGATCACGGCCTCGGCCAGTTCCAGCATAGTATTTTCGACTGGGTTTCCGATGTTGATTGGACCGGTATGCTCATCCTGGTCCATCAGCTTCATCATGCCTGCAATCAGATCGTCGCAATAGCAGAACGATCGAGTCTGCAGGCCGTCACCATAGACCGTCAGATCTTCCCCTTTCAGTGCCTGCATGATGAAGTTCGAGACAACTCGGCCGTCATCCGGAGCCATACGAGGACCATAGGTGTTGAAGATTCGAATGATGCGAATCTCCGTTCCATGTTCCTGATGATAATTCATCATCAGAGATTCGGCGATACGCTTGCCCTCGTCATAGCAGCTGCGAGGACCGATCGGATTCACATGGCCCCAGTAGTCTTCCGTCTGAGGATGAACCAGCGGATCACCGTAAACCTCCGAAGTAGACGCATGCAGGATTCTGGCGCCGCAACGTTTGGCCAGACCCATGATGTTGACCATTCCCACGGTCGATGTTTTAATCGTCTTGATGGGGTTGTACTGGTAAGCCTCTGGAGAGGCGGGACAGGCGAGGTTGAAGATACGATCGGCTTCAACATAGAGTGGATGCACGATGTCGTGGCGAATCAACTCAAACCGAGGATGTCCAATCAGATGCCGGACATTCTCTTTGGAGCCAGTGAAAAAATTATCAACGCATATGACATCGTCGCCGCGTTCAATCAAGCGATCACAGAGGTGACTTCCCAGAAACCCAGCACCACCAGTCACGAGTACAGTTGTCATAGTTGAAACATCCAGTCTCTAAGGGCGAGCGGCAGGGCGTTATCCCACCGCACCGATCATTTTCACTTTGAATACTGATTTCACAATGTGCTTCGAACGACGACCGGACACGCGGAGGGCACACGCCCTGCCGCTCGTCGAAGGACTAAACTCTTTGCGATTCCGCGAGACCGATCGCTCGGTCCATGCGGCGCACAACGCATTCACGCCCAAGAAGTTCGAGGGATTTGAATAAGTCAGCCCCCTGAGCCTTCCCGGTTACGCACAGACGTAATGCGGGGAACACGTCGCCGACTTTGACCTGCTTCTCGGTTGCAAATCCCTGCAGGAGATCATGAACTGGTCCGGCCCCAAAGTCCGTCAGGTTGCTGAGCCGTTTCTGAAGATCTCGCAGCAGATCAATTGCGTTATCCGGTTTCACGACACGCTTCTGGAAGTTCTTGTCATCGATCTTCAGGTCTTCGTCAACAACAAAAAACTCATCCAGCTGAAAGATGTCGCCAAAGACTCGAAGTCGGTCACCAGCCAGTTCAATTACGCTGGCCACGCGATCACGTGTGGAGGGATCCGCTTCATCATCAATCAGGCCAGCCTTCTTCAGAAATGGCAGACAGCCTTCCAATTTCTCTTTGGCTGGCAACTGACTCATCCAATGAGCCTGAAAGTTCAGCAGCTTGTCGGGATCCAGGCCGGCCGCACTCTTGATGACTCGTTCGAGCGTAAATTTTTGCTGCATGTCATCCAGCGAGAAAAACTCGGCCTGATCATCCAGCGACCAGCCCAGTCGCACGAGCGCATTTAGTACCCCTGCCGGCAAAAATCCGACCTGCTGATAGTAGGCCACCATGACGGGCGACAACGCGTCCGATTTGGGGTCGATGCCAATTCGACTCAGGACCTGATCACCCAGTTCGAACAGTTTCTGAAACTGTGGGTTGGTACGATACTTGTCGATCTTGCGCTTGCTCATTTTCTCTTTGCTGCCCGGAGAAGCAACGTAAGGAATATGAGCCCACTCGGGAGTTTTGTTTCCAAGTGCCCGATGGATCAGTACCTGAATCGGCGTATTCGGGAGATGTTCCTCGGCGCGGATCACATGAGTAATCTCCAGGGCCGCATCGTCGACAACCGTAGCGAAGTTGTAGAGCGGGGAGCCATCACTTCGAGCGACGACAGGGTCCGGCATCAGACTGCAGTCCCATTCGACACGTCCGCGCACGTGATCGTCGATCACCACTTTGTCGCCGCGAGGAACCAGCAGGCGAACAACGAAGGCCTTGCCTTCCGCGATTCGCTGCAGAACTTCTTCGTTGCTCAGCGACAGCGAGGCGCGGCTGCTGATGTAAACGCGTTTCTCTTTTTCCGCCGCTTCACGCTGAGCCTGTGTTTCTTCCGGAGTTTCAAAATCTCGATAAGCATGACCACCATCGAGAAGCGTCTTCAAAGCCGCGTCATAAGACTCGCGGCGTTGAGATTGAAAATAAGGAGCATGCGGGCCACCGACTTCCGGACCTTCATCCCAGTCAAGCCCCAGCCAGCGAAACGCATCGAGAATCGGCCCTAGCGCCGCGTCTATATTTCGCTGCTGGTCGGTATCATCAATTCGGAGAATAAACTGGCCCCGATTTTTGCGAGCCCACAACCAGCAAAACAAAGCCGTCCGCATTCCGCCGATGTGCATGTATCCGGTCGGGCTGGGAGCAAAACGAGTTCGAACAGACATGTCAGGATTTCAGTTGAGGATAAAAAGCTCAAACAACTACGAAACGGCGCCCCTCACCAGTCAAGTCTCTTGTCGCCGAAGCGGCGGTGCACACGACGGGAACGGGACTGTTCACAGTAAACACTTCCAGAGAGGATAATACGGGCAGGAATCGTAACGCGACGAGTTCTGCCATTAAATGCCAACTCACAATCAGGCCCGGCGGATTCCCTCATCTCAGCCCGACTTCTCACTGTTGGCGGAGAAAACTGCAACTTCAGCCACGCCGTGTTATTTGACACGGCCTGTCTTCGGCACAGCGCCCAAGCGTTTTTCATGGCCGCGTTTTTCCTCAAAGAAATCTTCAGAAACCTGCCGCCGATGGCAAATCAGCGGGCATATGATGCAGAGTTCTGGTACCAAAAGGCTCAGCGGGATTGTGCGAATGTCGTCCAGTTCGATCGTCAGACTATTACCGTGGAAACAACAGGGGGCTCAGCGAATTCCGCTTCCGGGCGAGCCGCCGACGGACTGGACGTTGCTGGCTGAATTCGTAGCCGGCGATGAGTCTGCGTTTGCGAAACTGATGGAACGCCACCAAAGTCTGGTCATGTCTGTCTGCCAGAGAATTCTTCGGGAAGCGTCCGATGCCGAAGATGCTTTTCAGGCCACTTTTCTGGTCCTGGCGCGAAAGGCCAGGTCGCTGAACTGGCAGGACTCCATCGCCGGCTGGCTACATCAGACTGCACGACGAACGGCCATGAAGCTACGTTCGATGAAATCGCGGCGGCAGAAGATTGAGCAACAAGCGGCTCGTGATCGCAGTGAGATGACTCACACAGAGAAGAGTACAGAAGCGGCTGTCACGGTTCATGAACTGGCCGAGATTCTCGACGAAGAACTCGACCGACTGCCGGCTCTGTTCCGCGAAGTCATTCTGTTAACGCAGGTCGAAGGGCTGAGTCGAGACGAAACAGCCCAGCGACTCGGGATCTCGGAGGCTACTGTCAAGGATCGTCTTGAACGAGGTCGCGGACAACTTCGCAGTCGGCTGGTGCGGCGAGGCATCAGCGTGTCAGGAACAGTGCTCGCCGCCTGGCTGCTTCCGAGGGGACGGCCAGGCGGCTTCAACAACGCTGGTCACATCAACGGTCAGTGTCGCAAGCGTCTTTGCGTCAGGCGTTACTACATCCGGAGCGGCTCCGGCCGCGATCACACTGCTCAGGGAGTTCTAAAGATGATGGGACTGGAGAAACTGAAGTTTGTCGCCGCCTGTGTCTTGTCGTTGATAACCGCAGGAGGAGTTGCCTATGGCATGCTTCACGATAATCCTCAGCGGTTTCGAAAGGACTGGTCGGACAGATCGTCGATGTGAAGCCCAATGGAGCGTCGGCCTCGATCACGATTCAACTCGAGGAGTTCGATACGCTCCTGAATCTGGACGTCAGTCAGGATGTCAAAGTCTGGAAGGCTTGCGAATCGTCAGGGCTGTCCAGCGTGAAACCCGGACAGTTTGCATCGCTGCGTCTTGCGTCCGATCATCGAACTGTGAATGAGATTCATGTTAGCAGTGCCTCCAACACGGGGTGCGATCCGAGGTCTCTCGGATTCCGGGGCGATGATAGCCGCTTCGATCGATGACGATGAGGAGGAAACGACTGAGACACGGCCTTATCAGTTGGCCCCGATGCGATTCTGCGGATTGGCGGCCTTCCGGCGACTCGAGAAGATTTCTCGTCCGGCATGGAAGTGCCTCTGGAACTAGCTGATGACGGAAAGACCATTCATGCCATCGAAGCGGAAGCTGATCCTCGGACGATCATCATGGGGTCAGTCATTGGGATCGACGCGGCGACCGGCACCATCATCGTCGAAACCGAAGACGTCAATGACACGTTGATTAAAGTTCCGCTGACGATTGACGGTAAGGCTGTGATTGAAGTTGATGGCAAACGCAGCGAGCTGGGCTCGGTTTTGCCACGCAGCGGTGATTCTTCGAACCACCGCCGATCGCAGCGGCTGTGCGAGCGATGCGGGCAACGAGTCCCGAGAAGGATGATGATGAGTAATTTGTTGATCGGGTAGGGAGAAGATGCCCGTCGGCGGAGCGACGGGTGTGCAATACGCCCGTCGCTCCGCCGACGAGCACTCCTACATCACTGATTCAAACCGCAAAATCCCTCGGAACCGACCATGCGAAACGCCACCATCATTGCTTTACTGTTTGCGATGGCAACTGCAGGCAGCACCGTCGCCGAATCTCAGGAGATCGCTCGCTGGTCGTTTGAAAAATCCGACGAAGCGACCGGCCTGGCAAAGATTGGCAGTCGACGAGTTCCCAACGTAAAGTCGGAATTCAGCAACGATGTTCCCGGAGCTTATCTGTACGATCCGCTCACAAAGCGAAGTCGAGCAAACACCGCCAGTGCGAAGTTCAACGGGAGTGATCAAAAGAGTGACGCGGTGATTGCAGACCTCAAGGACTCCATTCAGGCAAATCAGAGTCTCACCATCGAAGCCTTCGTCAAGCCGTCGAAACAAGCGGGAGGAAACTCCTGGCTGGTTGGTAAATCCCGAGCTGCTGCGGACGGCGGAGAACTCGCACTGCAACTGGTGTATCTCAATGATTCGAATCAAACATGGCATGGAGCTGAAGTGTCGACGAAGGCGGGAGTCGCAGATCGATTTCCTGTTGGGCACTATTCTTCATCGACACGGCTTGATTCGGATGTTTCAGCGTGGCGACATCTGGCGGTGTCGTACGATGCCGAGACGAATCAAGTGACCGCATGGGTTGACTATCATTTATCTCACACGGTTAAGCTTGATCAGCCTCTAACATGGGATGCAGGCAGTTTCCTGATCGGCGGGCGTGCTGATCACTGGGGATCGGCATCATTGATCGACGAAGTGCGAGTCGTAGGGCGGGTACTTGAGCCTTCTGAGTTCCAGCGTGCGCGAGCAGATGAGATTCAGGACGTCTCGTTTGTCTCGAATCAGACCGTCGTGCCGCGTGACGCGGGTTGTCTCGATGCTAAAGAGCACTTCGGCGCCGTGGGCGATGGACGTATCGATGACACGGCCGCTTTGAATTCCGCGTTCAGTCATCTGACAAGTCGTGTGCCCCTGGCCTACAACACATTGATTATTCCGCCGGGCGAGTATCTGATCAGCGGCCCCCTGTATTGCTCTCGCTTTATCGATGTGAAAGGAGCGGGGCCTGACAAGACCGTTCTGCGTCTCAAAGATAACACGTTCACCGATCCCAATTCGCCTCAACCGGTTCTTCGTATGAGCAGCACGAACGGCGCGCCGGGGTCACATGACTGGGTGAATGGAAGCAGTATTTCCATTTATCTGGATGGGCTCACGATCAGCACAGGGCGAAATAATCCGGGGGCCAAGGCGCTGGAGTACCATTCGAACAATCTCGGACGTCTTGAAAATGTCACTCTGAAAAGTGAAGACGGCGGGGGAGTTCTGGGGCTGGATTTGACGCACCACGACGTCGGCCCGGCTCTGGTGAAGAAGGTCCGGATCAACGGATTCCAGACGGGCGTTGCGATTCGTTATCAGGAATACTCAATGACGTTTGAAGACCTGACATTGCAGGGACAAAGTGTCGTTGGGTTTCGCAATCAGGGTAACATCGTGGCGATTCGAGGCCTGACGTCGCAGAATTCTGTGCCGGCGATCATGAGTGAAGGAGCAAACTCGATGGTTGTGCTGCTGGATTCGTCGCTTACGGGCGGAGGTTCACAGCATTCAGCCATTCAATGCGATGGCGGTCTGTATTGTTTGCGAGTCGACACGGCCGGGTATTCATCAGCGATCACAAAACGCACGCTGGTGACTCAGGATCCGGTCACATGGAGGGAGGAGAAAATCCGCGGACCGAAGATCGACGAATACATCGGCGACAAGAAGATCGCTGGACACGGAGACGGCGAAGGTGCTCTGAAACTGCCGGTCAAGTCGACTCCTGATCTGCCACTTCCACCCGTCAGTGAATGGGTGAATGTTCTGAAGTTTAACGATCGTCAGAAGGGCGATGATTTCAGCACGGTGATCCAGGCCGCCGTCGATAGTGGTGCGAAACTCATCTACATCCCGCCCAATCTTCGCATGACATTGCGAACACCAATTCGCCTGCATGCTCCACTGGAACGTCTCATGGGCTTTGGCGGCGAATTGAACTGGTCGGGTGACGTGTGGAAGGAGGACAAGCCGCGCAATCAGACCGATCTCAATGGCGTGCCCCCGGCGTTATTGATTTATGACGAACCAGACCCTGAGCATACTCTGATCCTTGATCGACTGGGTTGTGTGCATCTGCAACATTTCTCAAAGGCGACTTTGGTTCTGCGAAGCAGCACGCCGAATCGTTACACAACGGCGGCGGCCGGCGGACAATTGTTTGGCGAAGACATCGCCGGGGCCGATTGGCACTTTGATCATCCGCAGAGTGTCTGGGTGCGGCAGTGGAATCCGGAGAGTCATGAGACGGGCCCATGCATTCACAGTAAAGGCGCGACGATCTGGTCACTGGGGTTCAAAACGGAGTACGAGAGTCAGAAATTTCTGGCCGAAGAGGGAGCATCGACAGAAATCCTTGGCGGATTCATTTACCCGATTGGCGAAATCCCCGCTGACCGGCCCATCTTCGAAAATCGAAACAGCCGCATGTCGCTCGTTTACGGTGCGAGCATCTACCACGCCAATCACAAGGTCCATATCCGGGACATCCAGGGGGCCACGATCAAAGACATCGGCAGCGACGCACTGAACTGGGCCGGTTCGCGGGCCAGAGTGGATCTGTTTCGCAGCGAACCGTAATAAGGCACTTCCGGCGTAGGGTCTGGCAGTCCGCGTCGCTGAACTGGTACATCGGCCCTCCCGTTGGAACTCTGCTGAATTCCTGATTTCAACGGTCGTCGACATCAGCCCAAGGTGGAATCTGGCTATGGTTGTGTCAGCCGCAGAATCCAGGTCGTGCAGTTGCTGTTGTTGAGGATTAAATGCCGGTCGTCGTCGGCCATGGTGAGCCATGCATAACCGGGCAGTGGCCAGAATCGAGTGACTTTGTTTTCGTCGAGATTCCATTCACCAACGCCTCCCCAGCCGGAGAAATAGACACGATGGCCATCGCGAGAAAAGACCGCTGATGTTAAGTGATACATTACTCCGTGCGGAGGAATCTCCCATTGAGCTGGCATGCGAAGGGACTCAACCAGTCGCCCATTTGCCAGGTCCCAGACTACGCAAAGGCCTTGTGGAAACGAAGCAACAAGACGTTGTCCATCAGGACTGAATTCCAGCGAAGTTGGAGCACCGGGAAGTTTTGTTGTGGCCAGCGGGCGATCAGTTGCACCAGCCACCGCATAAACTGATAACTGACCATCGGTGGTTGCGAAGGCGACAAATTGTCCGTCTTCGGGCAGGGCATTGGGAGGATTTGGAGGTACCTGTGAGAATTCGTTGATCACCTTGGGCGATGTTGTGGAAATATCCCAGATCTGGTTTCCAAGCAGCAATCGATTTGCGTCAGCAAACAACCGTGGAGAAACCCAGATCCTGTCTTCGGAAGATTCGAATCGACCGTGTTCAATCAGCTTCTGGTCTTCAATTCTCCAGACTTGAATCTGATGACGAATCGGTGTGGTCACCACGGGATTCGTAAAAGTGACAACACGAGCGCCGTTTGAAGAGAGTGTGACATGAGTCAACGGTTGACCGACTGACTGTGAATCCCGATGTGTCGATGAGTTTTCGCCAATGGATTCAAGATCGATTCTGCCATCACCCTTGACTGTCACGGCGGAATCTCCCCGAGAGTTCACCGCAGTCATCGAAAACTGAGCGATCTGCGATGTTGCAGCGGCAATACTACGGCTGTGTCCGCCCGACATCTTTGTCGCGTTTTGTGCTCCTGGTTGAGCGACCGCTGGCAATTGCGGAATTAGTTTGGAGATATCTGTTATCTGCAGGAAGCGATTTTCCCCCATGATCGCCACCGCAATACCATCCGGGGCTATCGCGATCAGACCGGGCGATTTTCCGCCAACAAGTGGTTCCGTAGCCTGAAGAACAGGGATTCCTGAAACCCAACGTCCCAAAAGCAACTGTGACGGCGCTCCTGGAATGTACTTCGTCGCGGCCCAAATAGTGCCGTCTGGTGCGGTACAAATATCAAGCACAGCATGAAGATCTGCCGGTGCATCCAGCTCCGTCGGTTTATCTCCCGCAAGATCGATAAGATGGCAAATATCATGGCCCAGCAGCAATGCTCGTTTGTGCTCCGAAGTAAACGAATACACGACACGAGCATTGTACGTGGGCATCTGTGACGGAATCACGGAAACTGGAAGATACAGTTCTCCTTTTTTTCGACAAATTCGATAGCCACCCTGCCAATGGCCGGAGATTAGCCACTCTCCGTCGGGAGAAAATGCCAGTTCCCGAATTTGGCCCGTCTCTGTGGAGCTCGGCAATTCGGTGACATCGGGAACAACATCCAGATTCGAAACGTAATTTGTCTCGGGATCTCTTGCGGCAATTTGAATTCCGAAGTGGTTCCCGCCGTAAAGTGACATCGCCACAAGTTTATTGTCAGGTGAATTTGCAATAACATCAGTGGTGCCGAACTGATGCAGGGTCTGCATCGGAAGAGCCGGATCTGAAAGATCGATCATCGCGCCCGCCACAATTTCGGGAAGCCCGCACGTCCCGAGAAATAATCGGGTGCTATCGCTGCTGAATGCATACGGACGATAAGATAGAAAGTGGAGACTCGATGGGACTTGTTTTCGCAAAGCGAGTGTCGTTGCATCAAAGAGATAGGTGTTGCTTGAGTCACACGCGCAGATCCACTTGCCGTCAGGACTATACGACAACGCGCCGTGACTGACATGGAATTGCGAACCCCAGGTTTTCTGTTCATGTGTGCCGAGGACGGCTACGACGTCTTTGGGCAGATAATCGAGTCGTTCTTTTTCCGGAATCTGGCCGGGGTCGAGTTTGTCGAATGGTGACTCACCAGGCGGGATGGCCCGTCGCGAAGTGACAGGAGTTCGCGTTGTTCGTTGCTCCTCCGTTTGAGAATTGAGGAGGAACATTGAACCCAAAGATGCTTCGAACTCCGTTCGGAGTGTCGGAAAATCGCCGGACGGGCACGACAAGCGGATCGCAAGGATGTCCTCTTCGCGAGGAATTCCGACCAGAAGCTGGGTCGTTACCGTTGATCCTGTTCCATCGATCGTTTCGCCGGTGCCTTTTCCGTGAGCCACAATCCACATCGACTGCATGCCGCCAATCATGCGGATCGCTTCTGATCCGATCGTCGCGTTGAACTTATCTTTCAGTCCAGCAGCAGTTGTTGCCAGGAGATCAACCGGATGAATTGGTGTGGGTGACTGCTGTGTGTAAATCACTATATTGCTGCCATTGGGCCCGGCCCAAACCGCGTTAACATTTCCATCGACACGAATTCCGCCGGGTGAGGCTACTTTCCATGGTTCACCAAATTTGACGAAGCCCTGATCTGCAGACCCTGACAGCACCTGTTCCAGTTGCTCAGTGGGCTCAATCGTCACTTTGACTGTTGTCTGATCGCCTCGTTTGATCTTGAATTCACCGGTCGTGAATTCCGTGCCGGAGTCATCGGTGACTTTCAGCAACAGACCATCGATTTTCGGAAGCTTGTACTCTCCCGATGGCATGGATGCGGACTGATTGGGCGTCAGTTTCCAGGCTCGGCCCGTCTTTGCATCGACAATTTTCAGACCGTCTTTCCTGAGTTTTGCTTCGACCTGATCATCCTCAATCTGAACGACCAGCGTGCCATGATCTGTCTGAATTCGATACACGACTAAGGCCGCAAGCAGAAAGAACCCCGCGAGACCGCTTATCAGCAGCAATCGAGTGATCCCTTGAGAACCAGAAGCTGACGACGGTTTCGGTGACTCTCTGACGGCTGATTTGGCTTTGGCCGGCTTAATCTTGACAGTGGCAGTCTTTTGCGGTTTCTTTGGAGGACCGGGAACAATTGTAATTGAAGGCAGCGGCAGTGTTTCTTCATTTCGGAGCGACTCAAGGACCGCTGTAGCAGACTCTGGTCGTTGTTCGGGAGTCTTCGACAACAGTCGATCAATCAGTAAGGAAATATACGCAGGCAGTTCCGGCGCCAGTTTCTGCGGCGATTCCGGAATGCGATTCGCCAGGTTATTCAGAGTGGCCATCACGTTCGGACCAGCAAATGGCTGCAGCCCGGTCGTCATGCGATAAAGAACCGCGCCCAGACTGAACAGATCGCTGCGAGGTGTTGCTTCTTCACCAGCGGCCTGTTCCGGAGCCATGTACGCTGGAGTTCCCAGGACAGCCCCGCTGTGAGTCACTTTCTGATCATCGCTGGCCGGTCGAGCGAGACCAAAATCCAGAATGCGAACACGTCCTTGTGACCCCTCTAACCAGATGTTGCTGGGCTTGATATCACGATGAATCAGACTATGGGAATGGGCGGCAGCGAGCCCCGCGGCGATCTCCTGCCCGATCCGACAGGTTTCAGCCACCGACAAGCGACTCTCACGCCGCAATCGATCATCCAGAGTTTCCCCTTTCAAAACTGGCATCACCAGATAGGGCGTCCCTCGGTCTTCGCCGACAGCATAGATCGTCATGATGTTGTCATGCTCGATAGTGGCCATCGCCCTGGCTTCCCGGAGAAACCGATGTTTCGCTTCGGGATCGGCCGCCAGCTCTTTCTTCATTACTTTTACAGCAACGCGTCGTCCGAGCTGTGGATCTTCGGCAAGATAAACCGCGCCCATACCGCCTTCACCAAGGATTTTCAGCGGCTTGAAATTACCGATCGAAACTGGCAGCGACGATGTTTGCACCGTGGTTGGCACCGGCGAATTGGTCGATTGGGACGTATCGACTTCGCCCTGCGAAACGAGCGTTTCCGACTGATTCATGTCTGCCAGTTGCTCAAATCGTTTCAAAACCTGAATCCGACGAGTCAGCTCCTCCACAAGTTCCGGAGTCTCAGCGCAGAGTTCGGCTGCCGTGCGAATGACGCCACGGTCGCGATCAGACATCCAGACGTCCAGCAGCTCGTCCAGTTTTCTATTCGACATGACAACGATCACTCCGGCGTCCCGACTGTCCCAACCTTAACGGCTGGCGCGTATCGATGAACACGCGGACCTGCGAGTACGACTCTGAGACGCCTGCTAAGTGTGGCCAACCATTTCGAAACAACAAGTTGTGGGGGATATTGTTGCGAATACCGACGGCGAAGGAAACTATGGAATCTATGGGGCGATTCGTCTCACAAACTCATATTCACGTTTCTCGACTGTCGTCGCCTGTTTCTTCTCGCAGATCATCTACGGCTCCGTCAACCGCAGAATCCAGGTGGTGCAGTTGCTGTTGTTCAGGATGAGGTGGCGATCGTCATTGGCCATCGTGAGTGTGGCAAAGCCGGGGAGAGGCCAGAAACGAGTGACTTTGTTTTCGTCGAGATTCCATTCGCCCACGCCACCCCAGCCGGAAAAATGCACACGATGGCCGTCGCGGGAGAAGATGGCAGACGTCATGTGATAGGGTGGCCCTCCAGGTGGTATTTGCCATTGTCCTGGCAGTTGCCTGGCTTCTGCTAACTGTCCATCGGCGAGGTCCCAGACTGTACCGATGCCGCCAGCGAACAACGCGACCAGACGTCTGCCGTCGGGACTAAATGACAAAGATGACGGCGACGATGGAAGTTTTTTCGTCGTCAGTGGTCGATCCACAGAACCGTCGGTCGCATACAGCGCAAGCTGGCCATCAGACGTGGCAAAGGCGACCAGACGGCCATCTTCGGTCACCGCGCTGGCTGCAGGACTGGGCGGCAACTGCACAAAGTCAGAAATCACTGTGGGTGAAGGCAGGGAGATATCCCAAATCTGGTTTCCGTACAGAAGGCGAGTGCCTAGAGCGAAAAGCACCGGCCAGGCATTTTCTCGGCCTTCTGCCAATTCAAACTCTGCAAACTTGTCTAGCTTGTCCTGCTCCAGATTCCAGACGTAGATTCGGCTGCGTTTCGAGATGTTCAAATCGCCAACCGAGATTGAAACGGCACGCTTCCCGTCGTCAGACATTCGAACGTCGGCCCAGCCAAGATCGAGTTGCCTGGAATCCAGAACTTCATGCTTTTCGGGCGTCGTGGCATCCAGACGAATAACGCCATCGGTGCCGACTGTAATCGTTCTGGAAAGATCAGAGTTGCTCGCCATGCGAGTTTCGTCGAGCGAAGGCCGTTTGATCGGAGGATTCTGGGTCAGGTCGATGACTTGCAATACATGGCCGTTTGCCAATACGGCTACGGAACTTGCATCCGGAGAGAGCTACTCGACCTACGTAATAGTGCGGAAGATCAATCGACTTCTGCACTTCTGGACGCCCATCAACCCAGTTTCCAATCAGCAGTCGCGAACACGAATTCGACACAGCCTGCGACGCGACCTGCGTCGTCCGTCCCCTGAAATGCCGATGTCCTTGATGTTTGCAGTTCCTTTTGGGGATCTAGTTCCAGACTCAAAATGCGGAACCGTACATGTTCGGCAAGGTTGTCTAACAGTGAAAGATCCAGCAATCGGCAGTTTGCCATCTCAACGAGTAATGCTCGCTTGCACTGGTGTGAATGAAAACGATGACTCTCATCTCACCATTTCCCATGGCCGAGTTTGATAAAGTCGACAGGCCGAAATCCTCGCCGTTGTCAGTAATTGTGCCGTCTGAAGATCTGATAACCGCCACCTTCGACATAACCAGCGACGAGCCACTCCGCGTCAGAGAACGCCGCCGGCTCTCGTGATTTCACATGTTTGACATCTCCTCGCAGTCGGGAAGGATGGTCCGTTTGCCCATCGTGCCTGTGATCGGGTCGCGAGTTGCCGTTCCAATGGCTGTTCCTTTGTTGAGTCAACATATGACGAAGAAGCCTTGTTCAGCAACCGCAATTGCGGTTCCGGAGAGACACGCATCTGACATCGGGAATAGTTTGATCGACGGTTCTGTCGTTGTGAGGCCAACAACTGCGGTTCCCCAGAATAGATGGTTGGCGATCCCGCCCACAAACAGGCCTTGCTGTCAGACTGAACGCTAACGGCTGGCGAGAACCACGGTTCGCGGACACATTCTGAATAGTAAACTCTAGAAGCAAGGTTGTGGCATCAAACAAATAGGCGTTCGACCAGTCGCAACCACAAATCCACTTTCCATCGGGGCTGTAGTCCAACGTCCCGAATGTTTGTCTGAGACTTCGGCGGGCGCCGCCCAAGCTTTTCGCTCGTGAGTACCGAGTACGGCGACAACATCTTTGGGCAGATAGTCGAGCCGTTCTTTCTCAGGAATCTGCTGTGGCTCATCGCATCGAATGGAGACGGGTCAACTGGTACCTGCGGGGAGTGACCCGCAGCGGAATGCAATCTGCTGTTTCCTGACCGCAGAAACTCTTTGACAGTCGTCCACGGCAATTTGACGCGAAAACCTAAATGGGACGCGACAGGCGTAGATCGCTCGTATCCTACTTTGCGTGCTGCGGAACGCGCCGATTCATCACATCCGGACCAGTGACTGCCACGATAGAGTGTCAGAACATGTGCTTCAGGAACGCCACCAATCGGATCAATAGCAGGTTCCCCTGAATGCTTCTTGTACGAGTCCGGGTCCCAGCAATCATGAACAAACTCACAAACATTCCCGTGCAGGTCATGCACTCCAAATGGGTTGGCCTTCAATTGTCCCACTTGGCCGGTCGTCGGCCCGAACAAGTCGATCGTCTTCAGATTCTCAATTTCGTTTCCGTTCCAGAACCAGGTTGTCGTTCCTGCTCGGCACGCAAATTCCCACTCCGCCTCCGTGGGCAGCCAGTATCCACTACCGTTCGGCGTCGTCGAATCGCGGTTCGGCTCGGACGTCGCTGGCACAACGTTTTCTTGCAGGCTGAGTCGCCTGCAAAACTCTGTTGTATCGTTCCATGATACTTGTTCAACCGGATATGCACTGGTATCGATTTGCAGTACCAGATCCTTTCCACCGCCGGTTGATGAGTGAAAGGACGGATTATTTCCCATCACACCTGCGAATTGTGCCTGAGTCACTTCGTGAACTCCAAGATAGAACGCTTTCGTCAGGACAACTCGATGTTGGGGCGATTCCATTTGAAGCCGATCCCGCACAGATTCTGCGTCGGCAATTTGCGTGAGCAAGTCTTCGATTTCCGCCGACGTGCTGCCCATCAGGAATTCACCAGGTGGAATCAATACAAACTTCATCCCGATAGAGTTTGTGTATTCTACCGGTACGCCGAGATGTTTCGCCCATTCTTCCTGATGGCGTTTCGCCTGTGCGGCGTCGAATGGAGCAATCGCGGGAGCTGGTGCGTCTTTGGGCCAACCATTCCATTCCGGGTTGACAACGACGGATCCCTCAGGTTCTTCACGCGTAACTCGAACCGTGATTTGATCTCCCCGTTTGATTTTGAATTCTGCTGTCGTGAACTCCGTACCGGTATCATCTGTGACGTAAAGCAGTAATCCGTCTGGAGGGGAAATCTTGTATTCGCCGGATGACACTGACTCTGGCTGATCAGGTTTGATCGTCCATGTGCGACCCGTTTTGGCGTCTTCAATCTCCAGTCCACCTTTGGTCAGTTTCGCCGCAACCTGCTCGTCATCGATCGAAACGATGAGGACTCCCTTGTCCGTCTGAATCCGATAGACGATAATCGACATGAGTACGAGGAAACCGGCAAAGCCAGCTGCCAGGCCTTTGCGAAATGTCCGAGGCGGCCGCGTGCTGGAGGCCACTTTATTCAGCGGCTGGTCGACGGACGGACGGCCTGCAGGCTTCTTCCTGGAGCGGACGGGAGAAGGACTGAAAGTGAAGTGCGGAACAACGGTCTCCAGTGTCGGTTGCAGGGACTCCACAACAATCGCAGCGGATTCAGGTCGATCTTCCGGAGGCTTTGCAATCAAACGCAGGATCAATTCAGAGAGTGATTCAGGAACCTCCGGACAGATTTTTCGAGGCGGTTCGGGCTGCTTATTTGCCAGATTGCTCAGCGTGGCCATAATGTTGGGACCAGCAAACGGCTGCACGCCCGTTGTCATTCGATACAGAACTGCGCCCAGACTGAACAAGTCGCTGCGCGGGGTTGCCGCTGCTCCGGCCGCCTGTTCCGGCGCCATATAGGCAGGCGTTCCCAGGACAGCACCGCTGTGAGTGACCTTCTGATCATCGTTGGCCGGACGTGCGAGACCAAAGTCCAGAATGCGAACACGTCCCTGAGTTCCTTCAAGCCAGATGTTGCTGGGTTTGATGTCTCGATGAATCAGCCCGTGAGAATGTGCAGCCGCAAGGCCGGCTGCAATCTCTTCGCCGATACGCCGTGTTTCGTCTGCCGACAATCGACTCTCACGACGAAGCCGGTCGTCCAGTGTTTCGCCTTTCAGCACCGGCATCACAAGGTATGGCATCCCCTGGTCTTCACCCACTGCATAGATGGTCATGATGTTGTCGTGTTCAACGGTCGCCATCGCCCGGGCCTCTCTCAGAAATCGGTGCCTTGCATCTGAGTCCGCGGCGAGTTCCTTTTTCATGACCTTGACTGCAACACGTCGCCCAAGTTGCGGGTCTTCTGCCAGATAAACGGCGCCCATTCCTCCTTCACCCAGTAGCTCCAGAGGCCTGAATGGCCCGATCGAGCCAGGCATTGTGGTTGGCTTCAATGCTGTCGGAACTGGCGCGTTTGTCAGATGTGAGGTATCGACACTACCTTGAGAAACGAGCGTCTCAGAGTGATCGACATCTGCAAGGTGCTCAAATCTCCTCACGATCTCGATGCGACGAGACAGTTCTTCGACCAACTCCGGGTTTTCGGTGCAGATCTCTGATGCTGTGCGTATGATGCCACAGTCTCGATCAGCCATCCAAAGATCCAGGAGTTGTTCGAGTCGATCATTCGCCATCATAAATGTTTCCTGCTCTCAGCATCGCATGACAATTTCGCTGCCAATATTCTGGCCGTCGTGTGAATCGAGGTCATCTCGAAACAGTTGACCGTCCGCCAGATGGTGACGAGCGACATTGCCGTCATGGCTCAGATCGGCAGCTCACCTTGCAGCATTTCACTCAGTCGCATGCAGACCGATTGCCAATAACGTCGGATCGTCCGTTCGTTCACGTTCAACAGTTCTGCAATCTGTGCCTGCGTCCAGCCTTGATAAAAAACCAGCCCGAAAACTTCACGTTCCTCAACCGGCAATTTCTCAACTGCCTCATGTAACGCATGCCATCGATCCAGTTCGGCGGTCTGGTCCATGCTCGCTGCGTCATCGGCCGGGTCGAGTGCAGGAACTGCGGTTTCGTCGGTCCCCGCTGCAGGCAAATCTACCAGATTGCGACCGTGCCCACAGACGCCCTGATAGTGTCGATTTAAATCGAGCAATTGACGTCGCAGTTGTTCGGTCGCCAAGCCAAAGAACGCTCGCATGTTGTCTGGTTTCACGGCCTTTAAAGCTTTGAGCAATCGCATCAGCGAATTCTGGAGAACGTCGTCTGTCTGTTCCCAGCGTTTCACACCCGGATAAGACTTCAGCATTTTGCTGGCCAGTCGTTCCAGACGTTCTCCCACACGACGACAGATTTCGTCCTGAGCTTTGCTGTCACCTGCCTGAATTCGGTCGACCAGTCCCTGCATTGTCAGGGTGGCAAAGCTCTCTGAGTCCATGACAGATCCGATGGCAGATGATTGGAATAACGCTCGTTTTCATTGAGATCACTTTCCTGAGATCGTAGCCAAAGGGGACGCCAGACTAAAGTGTGCATTAAAAGTGTGCATCTGTCGTTATTCAGTGACACACACAGCGATTTCCTTACGAAGCGTATTGCACCCTCAGAACCGGACAGGGATTCGGCAATTCTGTTTTTCGCTCTCCTGATCGCGAACCAGCCCGACGTTGCGTTTTTTTTCACCATAAAGCGAAACATCTGAGAAGGATGTTGGAGCGGTGGCGGTGGCAAACAGGTCCCCTGATGCGGCCACTGAGGTTTGGGGAGTGAAAACCCATCAAATCAGGACCCGGGACGCGGATGTCAATGCATTGCATGATTCGTCACTGAAATCAGTGCGAACTGTGTTTTCGTTGAAATTCCGGGTAGAAATTGGCAATGACATGCAAATTCTGAAGTCGTGAAGAAATTCCTGTCCGGTTCACGGAGCCAAATTCGCTTCACGAGACAGATACAGTTTCCACAGCCCATTCGAACAGGAGCTAGCTATGTCTCGCATCGTGATTGCAGATCTGCCGGAAATTCAGGATCTCAATGAAACCGAATTGCAGGAAATCTATGGGGCAGGACGTCCCGTTCGCCGCAAGAGCCGAGAATCGTTTCCAGGGATTGTCCACCTGGAAGTTCTGGAACGCCGAGAAGTGTTCTCTGCGACCGGATTACAGGCAGTCGCGTCTGCTTCAACGGCTGAAGGCGTCGCGGCGGAAATGCAGGGCTCGAAAGTGGAAAAGGACACTGCGGGCAACACTATTTTCACGCAGTCTGAAAAAGGCAGTGTGATCCGCAAAGCTGTGTTTTCACCGACCGGACAACTGGTGTCCTATGAACGAGTTCAGGGAGATCTTTGGGTTTCTGCGAGCTATCAGAATGGCAAGCTGAGCACAGTGACTTCATCAAAGGCCGGTGTGCTCGTCGTCCGGCAGGAATTTGCTGCTGATGGAAGCGTGACGAAGGAAACGCAGTTCGACAGCAAGGGAAAGAAAGCCCTTGAAACGACGATCACCGGCACGGCACGGCAGGTCACCGTTTATCTCGACGGCAACACCGCCCGGGTCCAGACGTGGAAGATGAATACCACTCAAAAGAAGGACGTGCTCACCTATGAAGAGATCTGGTCGGCTGGGAAGCGAATTGGCCAGACTCAGAATACTGACAGCGGTGAACTGCAGTCGAAGTGGGTCACCAATGGAGAACACCGCTTCGAAGTCACCGTTGACAAAGGATTTCGGGACGAACGCACATTCTTTAAGGGCGTTCAGGTTCTGCACGAGCGATATTCTGACCTGAAAGACCTTTCCGCGACTCTTGCCAAACAGATGGCAGAGCAGAAGAAAGCAGGTCACACGGTGATCAATCCGGGACAGACGGAACAGGCAATTACCAAACTCTCCGAGACACCCATCCTGCGAGAGTCGTGGACGGAAACCGGAAAGCGAATCAAAGTCGAAATCTGGTCTTATGAAACAGCCGCGATTCCGATGAACGTTCCTGGTCAGCAGTTGTACTCGATGATGCTCATTGCCCGACAAACAATCGGAACTTACAACCCGTTGGATAACAATAAACAGGTTCGGGAGAACCTCATTAACGGTGTTCTTCGCGAAAGAACGTCGACAGACACGGGAGTACTTCTTGAAGAAGAAACCTGGGACAGCTCTGCACAACAACTGACTCGAAAAGTTTACGGAAGCAACTGGACGGAGTCGTATGAGTACACAACAGAGACGACTGGTTCAGGCAAGTCCAAAGTCACCAAGACATACGTTTCGATGAGCAGCTTTCGGAAGAATGGAGCTCTGGAGCGCCGGGAGTGGTTCGATGCGAACGGCATCACCCAGCGGTACTACTACACAACGGAGAAGGGCCAGCTGCGAACGACTATGAAGGAAACGTTTAGCGGCACAACCCACAAAATTGTAGACCTGAAGGCAGTGGGGGCCTCGACGATCACCGAATTGGCGTACGATAGACTTGAGGACAATGTTCCGCTGAATGAAAGATTGGTGCGAACGCAAGTCTACAAGGGCGAAACATTAGTCGAGCAAACATCCTTTCATAGCAATGGGAAGGTTCAGACGTACTTCTGCGAGATAGATTCTCGTACCCAGTCAGCAACACTGTTCAACGAAAGAGGCGAGAAGACGGAGCTGAAGATCTTTGAGTCTGGAAAACTCAGCTCATTACAGACCTATGTTCTGGTTGCAGGAAAGGAGCAGACAACTTCGTTCACTGTGTTTGATGCCAATCAAAAACGGGTTCAGCAGGTCTCGTGGGAGTATCGAGCAAACGGCGACGTCCTCAAACGAGCACGAGATTTTAAGAACAACGGTACGCAGGAAATTCAGCGTCGTGAGTGGCTTAACAATTCCGCGGCAGCCTACTACTTATGGAACTGGGATAAGAACGGAGTACAGACTTGCGTAGTGAAGCGGCTGTATGAGAGCGGGCGGCTGATTTCCGACGTAGAGAAGGCTCCTGATGGAACTGTGGTAAAGGATTTTGCATGGATGTGGCGCGAGCTCCCTGTTGTCACTTCATCGGGTTTTAAGGAGAAGTGGTTCTCATTTCAGACTAAGCAAATCGGACGTAGCTGCTACGACTTAAAAATGCCTGCGGGATTTGGACTGTACTCATGGAATGATGCGAAAGAGGATGCCGGGGCAGTTGTCTCAGATGCTGGCGAATGGGTTGATGGGAACATCATAGATCCAGTTGTAGAAGCAGCACAGAAAGCCTCAGAAGAGGCGAAAAAACTGGAAGAAACGATCAAGAAGCTCGAAAAAAGCATCTTGTCTGCAGGTACGGCTCTGCGGGATACCATCTCAGTTGCTCTCGACAGCTTAAGCAAGGCCAACGCAGCACTGAAAGCCATCAGGACGTCGGCTCAGAGCAAACTGTCTTTGGCTGATTTGAAAAACAACGCCGCGAGGAAGTGGCAGACGGTGAAAGGGTTCGCCGCCGATGAGGCAAAAAGCGTCGGAGACATGATCAAGGATATTCCGGCAGAGGCCGCCGCTGCACGCAGAGCCTTAATCGACAATGCTTCCACCTCCTTTGTTTCAGCGAAGAAGGTCATTGACACGGCCAAAACAAAGACCACCTTGAATGTTAGCGATCTTAAGAGTAAGGCAGATAATGTAGCGACCGTTGGGAAGCAGGTGTGGGATACCGGCAAAGCGGCGGTGGGGACGGTCGTGGCTGTCGTCAAGGGGCTTGTGGCCGAGGACCTCTTTAAGATCGAAGCGGACTCAGTCGGAAAGTTGTCATTCAACTTCGCCACCGGTGGCTACTATGCAGATTTTGAACTGCTCAAGGGCCTGAAGCTGGACAGTGAAGGATTCAAAGCGTTGATGACAGGTGACTTCAAGTTACCCGAAATTGACCCGATGTCGGCGGTCGCATCTTTGTCCGGCTTAAAGACGTCCGTCACCACAAACTACGAACAGGTTCGTCAATCGCTGTATGCAGCGAAAGGCGGACCGAATGTGTACTTTGCTTCAAAACGATTTACCGAATGGGCTGGTCCCGGCACGGTGACACGAGCTGTCGCAGCAGCCCTTGCTGGCGACGGAGGAATAATCCTGGAGGAGGCAAAGAGTCACTTTTCACTGGAACTGGAAGATCTCGTGACGTGGCTTCAGCAACGTGGAGCGAAAGAGGCTCCGAAATTGGCTGTCCAGATCCTGAGAGCCATTGCCGACCAGAAGTCACTGCAGTTACCCGAACTGACCCTTGAAGTCGCCAACGTGGACTACACCTACAAGTACGCCGTTGATGGGGCGGCCGGTGGGGCAGGAGTTGCCGCTGGAGTTAACGCAAATACTTCTGTGACGGCCTCACATTTTGGTTTTGCCATCATCTGGAAAGGCCTGCCGAGTGGAGATCCGCTGCTCGCTTCCATCAACAATCTGCAGTCGATGAAATTGAAGGGCGGCATGGATGACTTTAATGCTCTGGCCCTGAAGGAACTCGACAAACTCAACATTCCGGGGTCAAAATTCCTTAAAGAGATACTGCTGACAGGTCATGTGGGTGTCGATTCCGACAATGCCCTCGACAAGACCGTGATGACAAAACTCAGCGACATGCTGGGCGTTGATGCCGCAGCGTTGATGGCCAGTTATCAGAAAGGGAATCCGATCATCGACCTGTCGCAGAACAGCACTATCAAGAGCAAAGTGACATCTCAGCTTGGCAAACTTGCGATCGGGAACAAAGGATCGGCCGAAGTCACTAAGCTGCAGTTCAATCTTAACACGATGTCGTTTGAGGTGGAATTTGCCGTCCATCATAAGTTCGCATCCGGCAGTCTTGCAGACATCGGCAAACAAATTGCCAGCAAGGTTTCCTGAACGGTGTGCAGTGGGCCGCAATCACGTTCAAACAACGAGCGTGCGGCCCTGCTGAATTCACTGCCGCCGATGATGCTCATATGAACGCGACTTTCACATCATCGATGGACGTCTCATCTCGAGACATTTTCCCCAGCTCCGCCAGGTTTTTGCGATCCGTCGATCATGCCCTGAACCTCAGCATTCGTCACAAGCGACAGCCCTGCCTCTGAATGGAACTCGACTCATGACCAGCGACTCATCTGAACTTGATCCTGCCGACGAAAGAGATTTGTGGACTCAGTCTGAAACAGAGCCATCTGAGTTAATCGAAGAACTACCGGTCACCGAATTCCCCTATCTCGGCACTTCGAAGATGGAGTTGGATCCGTTGGAACTCGGTGGCCCAGACGACTTCCGCGACCAGGTGTCGAAGATCGATTCTGGATTTGAGGAGTTCGGGTTTCACGACGATGTTGTGAGACCAATGGAATTCCTGGAAACGCCGGAAGGCTACACCTCACCGCATTTTGATGATTCGAGCTCACAACCTGATGTTGATCATGATCTTGACGCACTCTTTGAGGGCCTGGCGGAAACGGCTTCCGGGCAGTCAGCCGACATCGCTGTGTGGTGTCCATGGCTAATTAATGCTTCGCACAACTGATTGGCGAATTTATGACTTGCGGCTTTGTCACCTCGTTACTCCGCAGGTTGTGAGATGCTGTGGCCTCTGTTTCTTCCCGACTTCGAACAATGGTTAAATAACATGATGACAGAACAAAAGACATCCGTGATTCATGCGGGCGGTCGGCAAGTTTCCAGCGAAGAGATCTTTGCTTGTCTACACAGGCGTGGGCAACTCCTGCCGTTGTTTCGTGGTGTGGCGATCGAGGCGATGCTTGAGGTCTCGGCCCGCGAAGTCGGATTGTCTGTCTCAGATCAGGAGCTTCAGGTTGCCTCTGAAAGTTTTCGCCGTCAACTGGGACTACTGTCCTCTCAGAAGACAATGGAATGGCTCAATGAGGAAAAACTCTCTATTGAGCAGTTCGAGCGTCGAGTGGAACTGGATGTGCTGATAGAAAAATTCAAAGATCATCTGCTGGAACGGTATGGTCAACAGCATTACGCCATGACCGTTGACAGTTGGACTCCTGTTAAGCTTCGCAGACTGGTTGTCTCGTCACTCAACGAGGCTCGCGAGATTTGTTTGCAGATTCAGGAAGATGGTGCTGACTTCGCGGAATTGGCTGTCCAACATTCTCGCGATGCGCACGCGCGGCAGACTGGCGGGGACATGGGAGTTCTGGTTCGGAAAAATCTGACACCCGAAGTGCGGGAAACAATTTTCTCAACAAAGGCAGGATTAATCACGGCACCGACGCCGGGGCCGGATGGATACGAAATCTATCTGGTCGAAGAGTTCCCAACACCCGCTTATGACGCTATGACACAGGCTGCAGTGCGAGAAGAGCTTTTTCGCGAATTCATTTCCCTGAAACTCCGAGATGTGAAGTTCCTGGGTCCCCACTTTTCCGCGTCGATCAGCGAATCAGTCAACACAAATGCTCAATCCGGAACTCCTGCAGCGACATCCGATTTTTAACTTGGTGGACCATGGTCAACTGGCAGCCCTGACAGAGTCAGCGCAGCTGCGACGGTTGACGACCGGGGAACTTCTGTACCGTGAACATGAAACTGCGCAGTCACTGTTCGTGGTGAAATCCGGACACGTGCGGGTCCTGCGGAAGTCCGATGAGGATCGCGAAATTACTGTTGGTACGTGCCGGGATGGCGATTTGATCGGAGACTATTCTCTGCTTGAACCACATCGCAGCGCTGCAACCTGTCGGGTGTCCACAGATGCGAAAATCTGGAGTCTTCCACTTGCCTCTGTTCTGCGACTGCTTCGATCAACGTTTGGAAAAGCGTCATTACGGCCGTGGCTGAAACTACAGTTTCTCGTCAGGTTCCTGCGAAACGAATCCTATCTGGGATTCATGTCCGGCGGATCATTCCTGCCGATGCTTGATGACTGTCAGGAACTCTCATTCGAAGCGGGCGAAACGATCCAGGCGGAAGGGCTTTTTTCTGATAGTCTGTTTGTCGTGACTAAGGGCTCTGTTCAAAGGGCCGAAACCTGGTCTGAACAGGTGAGTTCTGCTGGACGATCCATAGAGCTGTTTGGCGTTGAAACGTTACTCAATCGTGCCAACATTCCCTGCATCACGGCGGAAACGACCGTAGCCTGCTGGCGAATTTGTCATAAAAATCTGATGACCACAAGAGAGGTCAACGAAGACGGCCAAAGTCTTGCTTTGCCGCAAAGGACGTTATCGCTTCATTTTCCATTTGTCCGACAGCAGTCTGTTACGGAATGTGGATGTGCATCACTGGCGATGGTGGCCAGGTTTCACCGTGTACCCGTCACAATCGAATCCGTGCGGGAAACCGTCAGTCTCAACTATCGCGGTGCCAGCCTTGGAGATTTGCAGTCAGCGGCCGAGCAACTTGGATTCAGGGGTCGAGCCATCCGAATTGCAGATGCGCACCTGACGGGCGTTACTCTGCCCGCGATCGCGCATCTGCCGGGCGACCATTACGTCGTTGTCTATGACGCCAACGAGGACGTTGTGATTGTGGGAGACCCCGCTGTCGGCGTGATTCAGCATTCACGAAGTCAGTTTCGACAGATCTGGAATGGAACATTGCTGTTGCTGCAACCCCCTTCGATAGCCTGAGAATCGAGTCTGGTTGACAGGGACAAGGTAGGCTGTAATCACAGCTGCGTTGTCGGCCGTTGGCGAGCTGACAATGCCCGAAACGGAAGGCAACTACGATCTCAACTGGGTGTTTTGCAGGGTGTGACAAGCGGAGCGCGGGCACACCATTTTTGCTGCCAACTCGTGTGCCTGCGCGTTGCTTGTCACACCCTGCGGGCTGTCACAGCATTGTAACAATACGCTGCCGTGTCTACCGAGATGAGGTAGCTGTTGCTGGATCTACAGATGTTGTAAAATAGGAGCAGTTCGACTGTGGGCCACAAATGGAATAGTGGCGAAATTCCCGGCGGGTCGGGTGCAGATCGATTGCCTGATTCAAGTAACAAATCTTCTTTCCGCTCTTCGTCTGTAAACCTATGCGTGGCCCAGGCTCAAAACCCAGTCTTCTCTTTCAACTGGTCATCCCGGCGACAGCCGTTTTTGTGGTTACGATTCTGTCGCTGATCGCCATCGTATTCAGCGATCCTCGCGCGCCTGTGGCACAGTGGCTGGACAAGAATGGCAATCGTCTGCTGATCGTGGAATTTGTAGTGGTGATCATCCTGAGCTTCATTGCGATGGCGGTTGATCGGATTCAGACCCTAAAGCAAATGAAACAGAAGGATCTGAACTCACCGAAAAACGAACCACCTGCGGTCGACGGCTGAACTGACAACTTCGAGAACCCGGGGATTACTCGTAAAGAGATTCACGCTGCCTGCTTTGTTACTTCAGTGTCACCTTTTGCTCCGCAAAAGCCGCGTTTCTTTCGCAGAGCGAGAGACGACACTAAAAATTCGATTGGCACGGTGAACTACTCTCCGCCAACGCCTCCAAGTTCGCTCCAGTCCACGAGTTGGATCTCCGGCTGAATCAGTTCGACGAAGCCGGTTCTTGAACTGGTTTTTACGCCACGACCTCCACGCGAATTGACCTGATACTTGGTCTGCCCAAAACTGAGCACACTGTCGTTGTCGTTGCGTACTCGCAATGCATCGCTGGGACGAGAAAACTGGACGACGCCGAGCAGCTCATCGCCGGCTTCCAGCTTGAGCCCTCGCACACCTTTTCCAGCTCCACCCAGCACCGGAACTTCATCAATTCGGAAGTGCAGGATTCGGGCTTTCTTCGATGCCATCATCATCGTTTCGGCGTCGCGCACGAGATCGACGTAGGCCACCTGATCTGTTTTTGCAAGACGACAGAACTTGCGTCCAGCCTTCGTGGATGGCGTTCGGAATGGCTCGAAAGGCAACCGCATGACCTGACCACTGCGAGTTGCAATCAGCAGAGTCAGGCCAACACCATCGCCCACTTCTTCCAGTGTCGGAACAAAGCGTCCGTCCGTTGTCAGTGCCGCGATCAGGCTTGTTCCATCGCTCATTTTTGCGCGTTTGGCGAGTGGTTCTCCGTAGCCGGATGAGACCGGCAGCTGGTCAATTGGAAGCGTGTACGCGATCCCGTCTTTGGCGAAGAACACAACGTTATCCAGTGTGCTCCCTGGGCAGACCGTCAGGACCGAATCGCCTTCACGAACACGTGTCTTCGAAACGCTGCTGAGCTGGCCAACTCGCTTGATCCAGCCTTCTTTCGTCACCACCACATTCGTGTTTTCTTTAACGATGTACGCGGCCGGATCGAACTCGACAATCTCTTCCGCTGAACCCAGTTCGCTGCGTCGGCTGTCCGCGAAGTCGTTGGCGACCTGTTCCAGTTCGGTGGTAATCAGCTTCCACATTTTGGTCTTCGACTTCAGGATCGCTTCCAGTGCGGCCGCTTCGGCCTTCTTCGCCGCCAGTTCCGCGCGGATATCGTTGATTTCAAGTTTCGAAATGCGATAGAGCTGAAGTTCCAGAATTGCGTCGGTCTGAATTTCGTCCAGCGGAAACTCGGCCATCAGGCGTTTCGCGGCGTCTTTCTTGCCATCACTCGCGCGGATGATCTTCAGGGCTTTATCGAGCCCGTCGAAGACGATCGCGAAGCCTTCCAGAATGTGGATTCGTTTTCGCAGAATAGCCAGTTGATATTCGATGCGACGGCGAACCGTTTCGTAGCGGAAATCGAGGAAGTGCTGCAGCAGGTCCTTGAGATTGAGCACTCGGGGAACCGTCAGCCCGCGATCGGCCGGAATCAGGCAGGTTGCGTTGTAGCCAAAGTTCTGTTCCAGCGAGGTGTGCTTAAACAGGTACGCCATGACAGCATTGGCATCGGCACCGGATTTGAGTTCAATCGCAATCCGCAGACCGTTCTCTTCATTTGTTTCGTCGTTCACGGATTCCAGTTGAGGCAGTTTGCGAGCAGCGATCAGTTCGCCAATCTCGGCCATCAATGGACCGGTGGTCGCACCATACGGAATCGTATACACGATGATGCGACTGGTGTCCTGCTTTTTGCCCTGCTGATCGAATCGCCATTCGCCGCGAATCTTGATGGAACCTTTGCCGGTCTCGTACATCTCCCGCAGCTCGGCGCGGTCGGTCATGATGCGACCACCCAACGGAAAATCGGGGCCTTTGATATAACGCATCAGCTGGGCAACAGAGGCGTCAGGATTCTCGATCAGATGGATGGCCGCCTTGATGCATTCGCCCAGATTGTGGGGCGGCATGTTGGTCGCCATTCCGACAGCGATGCCAGACGAACCATTGACCAACAACGCTGGATACCGCGCGGGAACGACCACGGGTTCTTCATCGACGGCGTCGTAAGTCGGACGCATGTCGACGGTCTGATACCGGAGTTCGTTCATCAGGTTTTCGGCAAGCCGTGAAACCTTGGCTTCAGTGTATCGAGACGCGGCAGCTCGCAGGCCCATGATGGAGCCAAAGTTTCCCTGTCCGACGACCAGCGGGTAGCGCAGAGTAAAATCCTGCGCCATGCGGACCAGAGCTTCATAGACGGCCATATCGCCATGAGGGTGAAACGAACCGGTCGTGTCACCGCAGATCTTGGCGCATTTTCGAGTCTTCTGGTCGAACGTCAGACGCAGTCGATCGTACATCACATACAAGATTCTGCGCTGTACCGGTTTCAGACCATCGCGCACATCCGGGAGTGCTCGCGAGGTGATCACCGACATCGCGTAGTTCAGATATCGCCGTCGGGTTTCTTCGCTGATCGGCACAAACTGCACATTTGCGTCAGGAAGAGCGTTCTCGTCAAAGAGCGAACTATTGGAGTTTGAAGATTTCCGTCGAGCCACCAGGGGCGTCCTTTGCCATGAAATTGGTATCTGAGGATGGGATCAGAATCATCGACCGGTCATGAAGCCAGCGACAGAAGAAACGAACCCTCGGACTATGGAACCAGCCAATGAGCCGCTGCCCTTGAGAGCGGAACGGCGCTAGCCGCCGGTCGATTTAATCTCCCCTGAGCCTGCCTCAAGGGCCTGTGGGCTTTTGCACCACTGAACATCATCTGTTCTTCACTGGTGCAAAAGCCGTTAAACCCCCCGACGCGGGGTCGGGGGCGACTAATATCAACGACGTGCTCGCTGCCCGTGAATGCCTGCGGCTGTTCTGGTAGCGGAGATTTCGTCTGCCGCTGGCCTCAAAACGCGTCTTTTGCTGCGTCTTTGGATCAGCGAACCGCAGTTTAGACGATTGTCTTGATTTCGGGCAGGGATTCATGATGGGTAAAAAGGGCAAAAATTGTCGGTCGGGCAATGATTTTCGATTGAGAAGACTCCACCGCACAGCCCTGTTCTGCTGGCAGTTCTATTGATGCGACAGGCATTGAATGACTCATCCGCACGATCGCTACGGGCCGAACAACATGACTGTCGAGATATTTCGTCTGGCCTGATGTGCACCGCGATTGGAACGCGCGAATGGCAGACGAAACGACAGAACGAGGGGAATCGGCGTCTGCGTGGCGTCGATGGTTGTACCCGAAAAAACTTGAACAAACCGGCCGGGCCAGGTTCACTGGAACCTGCCGCCGATGCGGAACACCGGACGATCCGCGGATTCCATGGAGGGGGCTCTAATGCTACGCAAGTGTCTAGTAGCGCTGATGATGGGCGTCATTTGCGCGGAGAACGCAATTGCCGAACAACCAGCGGCAAAGGGATCGAATCCGGCTCCGACGGGGATTGTGGGCTGGTTCAAAAGCAAGACTTCAAGCAAGAAGTCTGTGACGGCAAAGTCAACGACTTCAAAGACGACCAGGGCCTCGAAGCCCGTCGTGAAGGCGAAGCCGGTTCAAACTGAGGACAGCGCTATCGGAGCACAGTCTCCGGTGACGCGGCCTGTTGTGGCTTCGAAGAGCTCCTCCGCTCCAGCGAGGACAGCTGCTCCAGCGTCTCCGGCGAAGCCAGCTGTTGTGGCACCAAAGATGGCTTTGATCAAGAAGCCAGCAGTGAAACCTGACAGCAAGCCTTCGGACAGCACACTGGCGGTTGAGCGTGCTGTTGTTCGGGATGCGGAACGCCAGGCGGTTCAGGTTCGACAGACTGCTGCAAAGCCAGACGATGCTGCTCCGAGCGAAGTCGCAGTTGCTCCAGTGGAGCCTCCAATGATTCCGATGGAGCCGGATTTTACACCGGCCGCCGTGGCAGCCGAGTCTGCCCTTCAGCCAGTTCCGATTCAGCAGGCCCCTGTGCTGCCGAACACGGATACCGTCGCAGGTCCTCAATACTTCAGCGCCACACCAGCCGGGATGTCGAATCCGGTGCCGATTCATCCATCTCAAAACTGGCAACAGTATCAGGCTCCTCAGTCCGTGAGCATGTCCTCACAGGGACAGTATTGGAATGCTTCTCATTATGCTGCAACAGGACCTGTTTATCAGGGTGCGGCCCCAATGAGTGTTCATGATGGCATGTACCCTCAGAATGGCAGCGGCATGTATCCACAGACCGGAGCGGCTCTGTATCCAGCACCTCGCCCGGGTATTCCCCAGCAGGTTGGAGGAATCGCGATTGAGAATCAGGCCTTCCATCCGCATGAGATGCTGCACGCTCATCGCTACCGGGCTATCTACCCGCCCTACTACTACAAGGTCAATGGCGGCTGGATGGTGACTCCGTTCGGGGTCTGGTCAAAAGAAGACTGGAAGCTGCAGGGAACTCAGGTTGACGTGAAGTATCACTCTTCCATCAGCCCGTTCACTCTCTTCAAACCACCAGTCATTCGCTGATCGTCTTCGTCGCAGGCTGAAACGTTATTCATCATGTGGTCACGATGGAAGCAATGGTCCTGACGCTGTGTCCCGCGAGCCTCCGGCCCTAAGTCATGCCGTGCAACGAATGGGATTTCGGCCTCCGAAGCTTTGAATTCTCTTCACATTCTCATCAGGTGTCAAAATGATCTCCTTCAAGAATCTGCTCAAGAACACAGCTCTGCTGTGCACGATGCTGACGGCCGGGGTAACTCTGGCGGAAGACGGAGTGGTTCGAATGTCGGACCGCAGTCAGGCGAAGTCTGCATCAGGAATCCAGCAGGCCAGCTTTTCAATGTCGGGTGCGTGCGGAGAAACCTGCTACGTGCCACAGCCATGCCCGTCGCAGTGCTGTCCAGCGGATCATTGTGCGCCGTGTTACAGTATGTGTGATCCCTGTAACGGCGGGATGTGCAATGGTGGCAACTGCAATATGGGAAGTTGCTACACACCGATGGATTGCAACTCCTGCTACAGCGGTTGCGATGTAAATGGCATGGGTGGTGCATGGGGCAGCAACTGCGACCCTTGTCGAGGGGGGCGTGGCCGGAATGGACGAGGTCGTTGCGACGGTCGAAATCCGAACTTCGCCGAGAAGTGCGTGGAGAACAATAATCGCCTGTGCGATCGACTGTTCGGCTGGATGATTCCCTCAGGGAACTGTGGCCAGGGAAGTCCGTGGTTCGGCAAATACCACATGACTTATGCCGATCAGCCATCGTATATCGATCCTCGCGATACTCAGCTGTATGCGGCTCAGGGCTATGGCATGCCGATGTCGGTCCCTTTGGCTCCGAACGTTCACCACGCTTACAACTATAGCTCCGGAATGCCGGCCAGCCGAGTTACTCATATTGGCAACTACAATCCGATGACCTCACCACGTCCACTCAAGTGCCAGTCGTGGTAATACGGACCAGATATCACATACCGGACCGCGAAGCCGCAGCAGGTTTGTCACTGCCGCACCCAGGTCGAACAACAATTCTCTCTGGATCTCTGGAGAAGGAACTCATGAGAAACTTGTCAGCAGCTTTCCTCGCCGCCGTCGCCGTGCTGGTGACCGGCAGCGCGGCCTCGGCTCAGGTGCAGCAGGCCAGCCATTGTGACTGCAATAATGGTGGAGGCAACTATATCGGCTACCAGGCGAGCGACTGGAGCAACTGCAACAATTGCCAGGCCGGCTACCACGGAGGTCATCGTCAGGAGCGAATCGCTCGTCGAGATGAACGGCGAGCGGCCTGGGCCAATCGGCCTCGCTGTGCTCATCCGGACTCCGGCTGGGCGCCGCCAACGCACTTCCCCGTAAACTACGATTCGATGTGGTATGCGGCCTATCATCCACAGGCCTACTACGGTAACCCAGGCGGTGGTTTCATCGGCAACTATCCGGCCGTCTATCAACCAAACGATACGACTCAGTTGGGTTACACGTACATGAATGTTCCCACCTGGCAGAGCCACACAGGGGTGATTCCGGGAGTGCCATATCCGGGCAACTTCCATCATCGTGGTTGCAACTATGGCTGTAACGGAAACTGTCAGTCATGTGATACGAACGTGTACGGGACTCCGGACGGTTCGCAGGTCGTTCGTCAAACAGGAGCAAAACCGGGCTTCTTCACGAGAATGCGTCTTGCATCGTTCTCAGACATGTTTGACTAATAGAACCTGAAGCAACGACCAGTGTTCCTCCTTCAGAAGCCCCGGAGAGCCCCATGCTCCCCGGGGCTTTTTCGGTTTTCGGTTTTCGGTTTGAGATTTGAGATTTGAGATTTGAGATTTGAGATTTGAAAAGCCGGTCCATGGCTGAATAAATCGCTCCTTGACTCAGTTGTTTGCATCCGGACTCCCGACCTTCCACAATGACACGACATTGAATCCGGATCGGTCGCGAATTGCCTGCTTCCCGCCTGTGGCCTTTTGTTGGTCGCTACATCGCGCCGACCTGGTTCCTGTTCTGACTGGAGTTGGTATGCGTACGCTGTTGATGAGTTTTTTTGCGACCCTTGTCCTGATGTCCTCGGTATCTAGCGCGGAAGATGGCATCTTCCTGACCGCTGAAGAAGCAGGGCCTGACTACGCGATTCAGGGCGAGTACTCGGGCGAAATCAAGATCGACGATCAGACTGTTAAACTCGGGCTCCAGGTGATTGCACTCGGCGATCACAAGTTCGACGCAGTGGCTTATCCAGGGGGGCTGCCGGGTGATGGCTGGAATGGCGATGAAAAATTTCGCGCAAACGGCAGTACAACCAACGGCGAAACAAAAATCAAAGCGGACGGCCACGGCTATGCGATTCTGAAGGATGGTCAGGCATCACTGTTCTCAGAATCCGGGGAAGCTCGCGGCACCCTGCAGAAAGTAGAACGCAGGAGCCCAACGCTGAACGCCAGCGCTCCTGAAGGCGCAATGGTTCTGTTTGATGGCAAGTCCGCAGACGCGTTCAGGAATGGCAAATTGACGATGACGGATCTGCTGGCTGCTGACTGTGAAACCAAAGAGAAGTTTGGAGATCATCAGTTGCATATCGAATTCCGCACACCATTTCGCCCGGCGGCTCGAGGACAGGAACGTGGCAACAGCGGCGTTTATGTTCAGGGCCGATATGAATGTCAGGTGCTGGATTCGTTTGGTCTGGAAGGTGAAAACAACGAATGCGGTGGGATTTATTCTATCGCGCGTCCGAAAGTCAATGCCTGCTTCCCACCGCTGACGTGGCAGACTTACGACATTGATTTTAAGGCTTCCGTGTTCGAAGGCGACAAGAAGGTGAAGAATGCTCGCGTCACCATCCGTCAGAACGGGATCCTGATCCACGATGATCTTGAACTGACACATGGTACTCCTGGTAAGAATCCCGAAGCCGCTGGCCCTGACGTGATCTATCTCCAGGGGCACGGTAATCCCGTTGTGTACCGCAACATCTGGGTTGTCAGGAAGTAGTTCTGTGTGAATGTTCCGGAATCGCTCGTCGCCACTTTGCAGACCCGACGTTTGCTGGCGACGAGCAGGCTGATACGAAAATCAGCCCGCCTGATGCCTGCAGCCCGCATAATCCGAACCTCCGATCAAACGGATTGCGCCTTCCGGAGGGACTTGCGGCATTTTGGCAACGGGGCCCGACTGATGACCTAGTGTTCGACACTTGTCATCAGGTTCATCGTCATCCCAATGAATGGCGATGCTTCGCAGGGCCCTTTGCTTCAGGCTTGTTTCGATGCATCCGGAGTCAGCTCAACTTGCAGAGAACCGAGTTCACCGGATCTCACGACTCCTGATCATTCCAGCCATTCTGCTGATTGGTCTCGCGACAATTTCCTCCAACGTATCCGATCCGGATCTTTGGGGGCATGTGCAGTATGGGCGTGAAGTTCTTCGCGATGGCACTCTGCCCCGTACAGCTACGTGGACATACGCGGCGGAAGGAGCTCCGTGGGTCAATCACGAAAACATCGCAGAGCTGATGCTGGCCTGGACGGTTGATACCGTGGGCCCGACGGGCCTGCCGTGGATGAAACTGGCTATTGCTGCTTCGATTTTCGGTCTGATGATTTTCAGCGCTCGTCGATCCGGGGCAGCCTGGCTGCCAATCGGCGCGTTGGTAATGATTGTCGCGGCCAACGTTCAGTTTCACTGGCACTTTCGTCCACAGATTCTGACGTATCTCAGCCTGGCGATGCTGATGAGCCTCTGGCAGCATGTTTTCGGGCAGTTCGATCCGACGAATTCAGAATCTGTTCTGGCAACGACAGTACGCCTCCGATGGCTTTGGCTGCTGTTGCCTCTGATGTGCTTCTGGGCCAACTCCCATGGTGGTTTTGCCGCTGGAGTCTGCATCATGCTGGCCTATCATGGTTTGATTTGCCTGCAGTTAATTCATCGTCGAGGCTTCCGGCAGCGAAGATTCCTGTTGCACCTGTCGATTGTTACCATCGCGGCCGTGCTGGCAACACTGATCAATCCCTACGGTATTGAACTTTGGCAATTCATGCTCAGCGCACTCACGCTGCCTCGTCCTGAAATCGCAGACTGGGGTCCGCCGCAATGGGTTGGTATTGAGGCAACTCGATTGTGGTGCCTGATCGTTGTTGGTGTGATTGCAGTGAGCGTCGATCAGCGGAGAGATTTCGCGAAGCTAATGATTCTTGGGCTGTTGCTGTGGCAGAGTCTGAGTCATTGTCGACACCTTTCCATTTTTGCCATCGTCTGCGGCTTCTGGATTCCTCGTTCTCTGCAACAACTCGGTAACAGTCTTCAGAAATCATTTCAGAAACTGCAGACACAATCGACTGCCGGATCCACCGGGCGATTTCAGTTGTCCGTTTTGATTCTGTTGATTTCCATCAGTCTCATGAAACTCCTGCCGACGATGGGAGAAGTCCCGGTCGACCGCAATGAGTATCCCGTCAGCGCCATGCAGTTTTTGCACGATCGTCAGTTGCATGGACGCACGCTGGTAACGTTTAACTGGGCCCAGTATGCGATTGGTTGTTTTGCGGCCGACAACGGATCTCTCAGGAATTCCCGAGTCGCTGTGGACGGACGATTTGAAACATGTTACCCGCGCGAGGTCACTGATATCTGTTTCGACTTCTGGTTAGGCACGGATGATCCTGGTGATCGTTATCGCAGTCCATACTCGCCGCCTTTTTCGCCGGCGATGGCGTTGGAATTTGAGATGCCCGATCTTGTCCTGTTGGCAAGAGATCAACGTCCCTCCGTGCGGATGATGCACCAGCATGAAGGCACCTGGGCATTGCTCTATCAGGATTCTCTCGCCCAGATTTGGGGACGCCGGTCGCAATATGATGTCCCGGGCCTGCAGACCTATCTTCCGCCATCAAAACGAAGAATCTCTGACGATCCGCAGATCGGTTCAGTTCCCTGGCCTGCATTCCCCTCTGATGCTTCTGCCGACGACCGTGTCACGTTAGGGCCGGATGAGTTCCTGAAACCGGCTTCTCTGTGATGGAATGACGATTTAAAGTCCTGCGGAACTCCATGTTGCCAGGTTGAAGGCCAGACTGGAGTACACAGTCGGGAAATCGCTCGAAGTGACTTCGGACTTGATGCTGTTGGCGGTAGATTACGAGCATTCTGGCTTGTGTCCTCTGAATGATGGAATTCTCCGCAGTGCAATTCTCTTCGCACGATCTGCTTCTGGTGACAGGAGCCACTGGACTTGTGGGAAGTCACGTGGCTGAACAGGCAAGGCAAAAAGGGCTCCGTGTTCGTACACTGGTACGAGCAGGGGCGGATACAACACTCCTGAAACAATGGGGGTGTGAGCTGATGGCTGGTGATCTGGACCAGCCGGAGTCACTTGCCGCGGCCTGTCAGGATGTGACCGTCGTTATTCACTGTGCAGCTCGAGTTGGTGACTGGGGCCCGACGGAAGATTATCGACGCGTTAATGTGGATGGGACGAAAGCTTTGCTTGAAGCCGCACTGGCCGGAGGGAAGCTGGCCCGCTGGGTGCAGATCAGTTCGCTGGGCGTTTACGAAGGGCGCGATCACTACGGTACCGATGAAGCCACATTGCCGTGTACGACCGGGATCGATGGTTACACGCTGACGAAAGTCGAATCAGAGTTGCTGGTCTGTGACTACATCCGCAATCGCAAACTGCCGGCTGTTGTTCTGAGACCAGGTTTCATCTATGGGCCTCGTGATCGTACGGTGCTTCCACGATTGCTGGATCGACTGCGTTCCGGGAAGTTTGCGTTTCTGGGCTCTACAGACAAACTGATGAATAACACGTTTGTCGGAAATCTCTGCGAAGCGATCTGGCTGGCCATTGAACGCGACGACGTTGTTGGTGAAGTCTTCAATATCCGGGATCCGCGCGCTGTTACAAAACGCGAGTTCATTGATACCGTTTGCGATGCCGTCGGGCTGAATCATCCGAAGAAGGTTGTACCTTTACCAGTCGCCAAAGTGCTGAGTCGACTGATGGAATCCACGTGGAAACTTCTGGGCAAAAAAGAAGCTCCCCTGCTCAATAGTGCGCGGATCAAGTTTTTGGGATTGAACCTGGATTTCAGTATCGACAAAGCGATTCGTAAGCTGGGATATAAGCCTTCCACCGATTTTCGTGACGCGATGAAGGCGTCTTTGAAATAAAGGGTTTGAAATGAATCCCTCGCGAACAATTGTGCTGGCCAGTCGCAACCAGAAGAAGGCACGGGAAGTTGCTGAGATTCTGGCGCCAGCTGGATTTCGCGTCATCCCGGTGACGGAATTTCCGGATGTGCCTGAAGTCGAAGAGGATGGTCTGACCTTTGCTGCCAATGCGGCGAAGAAGGCATCCGAAGTCGCCAGACATCTTGGCCAATGGGTCATCGGAGAAGACAGCGGTTTGCAGGTCGATGCCTTGAATGGCGGCCCGGGGATTTACTCGGCGAGGTACAGCGGCGAAGGGGCTACCGACGAAAAGAATAATCAGAAGCTGATGCAGGAACTTGCCAATGTGCCCGACGAAAAACGTGGTGCAGGATACCTATGCAGCGTGGCGTTGTCTTCGCCGACGGGTGAGATTCGGGTAGCCTGTGAAGGGACCTGTCGCGGACGCATTCTGCGAGAAGCCAACGGTGCAGGTGGCTTCGGTTATGATCCTTACTTCCTCATTCCGGAATATCATCTGACGTTTGGTCAGCTGAGTTCTGTGGTAAAGCATCGACTCAGTCATCGCGCACGAGCTTTTGCGAAGTTTGTTCCGTTGTTGCTGAAGATTCAGGACGAATTCTAAACGACAGGATGTGGGTTTCATGCAACAGCTGATCGGCTGGTTACTGTTGATCGCCAGTATTGCCGGCCATGCCGAATGGTGGGTGATGGTGGTGAATCGATCACATGCCCTGCGTATTCAGGCGACACGGTTAAGAAAGTTTCGAACGCTGCATGATCTGGCCGTGTTGTTGTATCCCTTCGTGTTGCTGTGGCTGACCGGAACAGGCCCGTCGAGTCTTGTAAGAGGCGGGAGCTTTTCGGAGCAGTCCTCGTTCGTTCAAAGACTTCTGGTTTTCACGATTGCCGGGTGCATTCCATTGCTTCTTGGAGTGATGCGCTGGCAGTGGATTCGACGTCCTCAATTCGATCGCAAAAATAATTCTGTGCGACATGATGTTCTTCGAATTGCAGCATCAGAGGAAGAACGTGCTGAAGTCCGCGGGCCTCGTCGACATCGATCGCAGCGATGGCCATGGAACGAAATCTATCATCTTGAAGTCAACACCAAAGCCATTTCCCTGAATCAGTCGCTTCGTGAGGGGAGAACAAAGAGAACACCGCTTCGGCTGGTTCACATTTCGGACCTGCATTTTATTGGGTGTCCGGGCCCGCGCTATTACCGATTCCTGGTGAGCCAGATTAAGGAACTCCGGCCGGACATCGTTTTGTTTACGGGCGATCTGATTGACAAGATGTACCTGATTCCGGAAGCAATTGACATTCTGAGTCCGTTGCTCTCTCTTGCACCATGTTACTTTATTCTTGGTAACCACGACTGGCGATATGATCACGAACAGATTCGGTCACAGTTTTCTGCGTCCGGCTGGCGATGTGTGACGGGGCGTTCTGAAATCCTTCGCGTCGGCGAATATCAAGTTCTGCTCGCGGGTTCGGAACAGCCGTGGATTGGACCTGATCCGCCTGTAGTGAGAGATGCTGGCTGCGATATTCGAATCCTGTTGAGCCATTCGCCGGACCAGTATCCACTGGCGAAGAGATTTGGCTATGACCTGATGTTGTCAGGGCATACTCATGGTGGTCAGGTTGTGCTTCCAGTTTTTGGACCTGTTTACGCACCCAGCTTTTTTGGAGTCAGTTACGCGTCGGGACTATTTCAACTTGGCCAGCTGACGATGCACGTTTCGCGAGGTATCGGGGCCAAGGATCCGATGCGCTGGCGATGCTCACCGGAACTGACGTGCCTTGAGGTGACCTGCGAAAAGTGATTCGGAGAAGGTGGCCGGTCAAACAGAATATCTTTGTTGTATGAGCAGCCGGATTCGTGAGAATCCGGAGGCATCGCCAGTGGGTTCCTCGAATTCTCACGAATCCGGCTGGAAGACCAAATCACTGCTGCTCCGGCGATGTTTACCGGGCAACATCGTCTTTTCGAACCCAGCCGTCGCCGATTCCTTCAAAGTGCCCAAAGACCCAGTCATCGGTCTCTGTGAGAACGGAGAACTCAGCGCCGTCACGGAGTGGTTGATCGAAGGCCGGTTCATAGTCTTTGCCCGTACCCTTGCGAGCCATTGTTTCCGCAACAATGACCGCGCGACTGGACTGAGCGGGATCGTTCAGCAGACATTCGAGACTCAGCGATGCTCCCAGAGCAAACACGACAGCCATCGCGGTGATCAGGCTTTTGCGTCGCAGGACGATCGCCAGAGCCAGGAGTATGGCGGACAGGCTGAGGCTCAGGCTCGCGAGACGAACTTTGGCAGGCGATGAAAACCAGTTGCTCCAGAACAGGACGTGACTCCACCACGGTGCTGGTGGATCCGGAAGGCGTCCCGGAGCAGATGCCAGGGCCTGCTGCAGATTGGCTTCCAGATAGGGATCGCGAGGACGATAGGGGCGGGCTTTTCGATAATTCAGGACCGCTCGACCGAACTCTCCCGCTCGAAACCAGGCATTTCCAAGGTTGTAATACACCGCCCCGTTGCGAATACCGTCCGCGACGATCGACTCCAGTTCCCTCGCCGAGGCTCGGTAATCATCCGGCGATTTCGCCTGATCGAAAAGCTCAAGAGCCTTCACAAACGCGCGCTCATGAGTTCCCGGTTCAGCGGCTGTTGCGGCCAAATTTGACAAACAAAGGCATACAACCCCTAATAGCCATTGAATGGTTTGGACTGTTCTTTGTTTCGCCGCCATGCAGAAGCCGGACGTTGTCAATGCCTGACGAGTCTTCATCGTGGTGATCTCCGCTGCAGCACTGGACTGATGCGGTCGATTAGCTTGTCAGCGTTGTCCAGAGACGATGGCACGCTCAAGTGCTCTCCGCCACCATACTCTGCGCCTTCCAGTGATTCCAATAACTGCGTTACGGCTGCCTGGTCCACGACTGAAAGACCTGCCTTTTGAAGGATTCGCCCGACGTCAGCGGCCGTTAGTCCTTCAGCGACCAGATTCTGAGTATCCGCGACAAGTCCCAGGATAGCGGCTCGAATCTGCCGCAATGCTGCTCCAGGATTTCCGTCTTTCTCGAACTGTCTGGCAGTCAATAGGCGAGATTGGGCCAGCTTGCGGGCTTGCAAGCGACGTTGTCCGACCGAATCGTTGGATCGTCGACGATGGGCGATGACGCCCGCAACGGAACAAAGTGAAAGACACCAGAAGCCGCCCACAATCGGGAGCCAGTCTGTCAGTTGAAGGTCATCATTCTGCAACTCGGCTGGATCCGTGATGTTCTGAAAGATCCCGGAATCACTTTTTCGGATCTCTTTATTTCCAGACGGAGAAATCGCTCCCACAAGTTCATCGGTCGACAGGGACGCTGCCTCGGCGACTTCCAGAGAAATGGGTTCGGTGCTGATCTCGGTGAACGCTTCCGTGGACGGATCGAAGTTCGTCAACGTCAGAGATGGCACGGAAACTCCGGCACGTTTTGGACGCAGGCCGTAGGCAAACTTCTTGATATCGCCGTCGACTCGTCCTGTGGGTGCTTTATCGATGATCTCAAAATTTTCAGCGATCTCCGGAATTGCAGAAAGGTCCGGAGCGGAGATCAGTTCCAGAGAGCCCGACTGACTGCCACGTGCAAACTCGAGATTGAGAGTCAGAGGATCGCCAACTCGCAGCCGCATAGGATTCGCCGAGGCTGCAACGAGAAACTCACCGATGCCCCCGGTGAACGTTGCGGGGCGAGGTGTCGGGACTTCACGGACCTCAACGGAAACCGCGGGCGCGATTGCAACCAGTTTTCGTCCCTTAAACTCCCGCCCATTTATTCCGTCTACAAATGTTCCTTTGACAAGAGCGGGCCCGAATTCATAACGCCCTGTTTTCTCCGGGGTAAACTGTCGAGTTAGTTCATAAGAAAAGTAGTTGATTGGATGGCCATCGGGTCCGTTGCGAGTTTCGCGCGCCTGGGGAAGACCAAAGACCGCCGGACGAGAACCCCCAAAGAACGAACCCGTCGACGCGGTGATTTCGTTGATACGAAAGCCTGCATCATTTTGAGACATCAACGGCTGCAGCCATTCAGAGGTGCCGCCGGTCGTCAGCCCGTCGGGAATATCGAGCCAGCCTATCTGAAGTTGTGGAGGCTGACGGCGCAGCGGTAGCAGTGGACTCTCGTCGCTTTCCGGCAACGGTTTGAGCAGGATTTTCAACGAAACGCTGAAGGGTTGCGTCGGATAAATCTTTTGTCGATCCGTCCTGATTTCAGTGATGACGAGATCCTGAACCTCAGCATCCAGAACACGCAAAGTAAGTGGGCGACTCGACAGTTCTTTGCCATCGATTGTGGCTTTGACGGAGTGGATCGTGAGATCGCCTGCGACTTTAGGAGTCAAGCGATAGAGGTAGACATGACTGAAGACGGTCTCTTCGGAAACTCGTCCATTGATGATCAGTGTTGTAGACTGGTTCCTTGATTGGTCGCCGTTTGAGACGACTTTAAACTGGTCCTGTAGCGGAGAAATGTCAGGAGGAGAAGGGTTCTCAGCGTTTCGGATCTCAACCTGATAATCGATCGTTTCTCCGATAAAGATTTCTTCTGCACTGATGCCAACTCGAATCTCCGGCTGCTGTTCGTCGCCCAGAGACGGCACCGTGAGCAACATGCCGATAAGGCCGGCGAGTATTCCGGCCGTCAGTGAGCAGCGTCGGCCGGAGTAATCGGGCCGATACGATGCCTTTGTGCCGTTGCGTTTCCGAAGAGAAGACTGACGGCATGGACGAATAAGAATAATCCGGCTCATCGGTCGTGCTTACCAGTCTCTTTCCACAGGTGTCCGTCCAATGACATGTGCTCGCATCTCACGGTCACGTTCGCGTTTCTCCTGTTGTCGTTCGCGGACTTTTCGCAGGGCGTCTTCGATGCGGTCCTGTGAAATCTGAGGTCGCGCTGCATTTGATCCGGAGGATTGTGTTTTGTCTTTCGGGTCTCCAGATTTGTTGCCGGACTTATCCGGAGTCTGCTTCTGTTTGTCATCCTTTTTCTGATCACTTTGTTTCTTTTGTTCTTCGTTTTTTTCGTCCTGCTTATTCTCGTCCTGATTCTTCTGATTCTGTTTCTTTTCGGAGTCCTTCTTCTGCTCTGAAGACTTCGTGCTGTCGTTTTCTTTCTTCTTCTGTTCCTGCTGCTGGTCGTCCTTTTGAGACTGATCGTCCTTTTGTTGTTCCTTCTGGTCCTGTTCCTTCGGGTCTTCTTTGTTCTGATCCTGCTGCGGCTGTTCCGGCTGTGCTTTTTGAATCTCCTCCAGAATGCGACGAGCTTCTTCGGCGGGAGCGGATGCGGCCTCTGGATCCTTCCGCGAAAGATGATCAATCGTCATTTGCATGGCCTCCACGGCCTTTGGGGAAAGTTCTACCGCCTTCAGCAGTCCCTGCTTTAGTTTTTCAGGGTCGATCTGCACAACCGCATTTTGATCACCGGTGGTGGCGTCCGGTGACGATCCCGAGGCTGGTTTATCAGCAGCAGCTTCAGGCGGATTAGCTTCAAGGCGACTGAGCTCGGCCTGAGCTTTGGGGGCCAGCAGTCTGGCTTTTTGCAGCGCGATGGATTGCTGTTCAAATAATCGTTGCAGCGCTGACTCGTCGAGAGTGATGTCGGAGGGCAGGGGTGTCGTTTGGGTTTGGGGACTGTTCGTCTCTATGTCCTCCTTCGTTGTTACTTCGGCAGCCTTCTCCGCTGCTGTGGGCTCAGATGCCGGATTGGGAGCCGGAGATATCGGCACAAAACCAGCCTGCGATGTGGCCTCAGCCGACTGGGACGCTCCTGGAGTTGTTGGCGTCGTGGAGTGAGGAGCCAGTTGTTCCGCAATCGCAGTTTGATCGCTGAGTTCTTTGGTCAGTAAAGGGTGAAACGGGATGACCGCGTTCCAGATTTGATCCAACTGATTGACCGCTTCCTGCTGGTGTGTGACAGCATCTTCCAGCTTTGCTTTAAAGAGTTTCTCGGAGGCTGTCTGCATTTCGTCCGCAACTTTATCAGACCAGCTTTGCAGCAGGGCAATACCCTCTTTTAACTCAGGTGGTAGTGGCTGCGGAGGTGTTGTTGCGCCTGGTGGTGTGCTGTGAGGCTGCAGTTCTTTCGCGATCTTGTCACGCAGAAACGGAAGTTCCTCCGCTAATTCATCCTGATTCCTTTTCAGCTGAGCATAAACGTCTGGAGGAGCGTTGCCCGGCAGTTGTTGAACGGACTGCTTCAACGCATTCTGAGTCGTCATCAGGAACTCGAGAAACTGAACCAGAGTGGATTCATCTCGACGCTTCTGACGGTCAATCTCATTCCAGCGGTCCGAGTAGAATTTGATCCAGGTTTGTGCCAGTTCCAGATTACGGCGTGACGGTTGGTGCTGCGGATCCAGTTCGAGGGCATGTCGCCAGGATGCCACGGCCTGCCTGAGTTCATCCAGGATCTTTTGGCGATCCTCTGCAGAAACAGTTGCCGGATTCTCTCCGGCGATGCTGCGGGCATTTTCTGCAGAGAGCGTGCCGAGGTTAAAGTGTGAAGCCGTCGCGATGGCTTTGTCGGGACTTAAACCCGCTTTCAGATAACGTTCGCGAGCCTTGCCTTTGTCGCCTTTGCGATGCAGAGCACAGGCTTCATTAAATGCTGCGATAGCAGCCTGTGATGATCGGGATTTGTCGAGTTCCTCTGTCGCGGCGGCAAACAGTTTCTGAGCGGATTCGTAATCAGCCGCCTGATAGTGCTGAAGGCCTTCGCGGACCTGTTCCTGTGATTCGCCTGCTTTGATGTCCACCGACATGAGACCGAATCCAATCCCAACCAGCATGGAGACAGTCTTTGCAGATTGTTGAATTGTGGATGGAATCAGTGAGTTTGTTGACGATGTTCGTGGACGGGCTGGTCGAATCGATTTGTGCTTTCGAGCAGCTGAAGACGCCGGGGCGGGAACTGTTGGGCGGGCGGTGTTGTTTGAATAGCGGCTGATACACAAGTCGACCAATAGCGACAGGATCGCAATGCCAAGAAAAACCTGAAAGCGCTCAGACTTTCGGATTCGCTGTTGAGTCTCCGATTCGGAACCCGTTCGGCCCTGCAGGTGCTGAGTATACAATTCACCGAGATCGTAAGAACGCGTGCCTGCCGGAATGTAGAGCCCATTCGTCCTGAGTGCGATCTCGCTCAGAAGACTTCCATTCAGCTTGCTCCAAACCTGCTGACCTTCGTGCTCGAGGAACGACGCGGTACCGGATTGTCCAGGGACCCTTGCACCGGAATCAGAATCACCAAGGCCAACGGTGAAAATGGTGACTTTTCTTTCAGCGGCCACGGTGGCAGCTTCCAGCGGAAATGATTCCTGATCATCTCCGTCAGTAATCAGCAATACTGCCTGGTCTCGCTGCGTGCCGGCATGGAAGACCTCCACCGCTTTACGGATGGCATCACCGATCGCCGTCCCGCCTCGCGGCGCGCTGTTGGGGTCAAGTTCCATCAACGCTCGACGGAAAGAATCATAGTCGATCGTAAGTGGACACTTCACCACCGCTTTTCCAGCAAAAGCAATCAGTCCGATTCGTTCTCCAGTGAGTCGATTCACGAGGGAACTCACATCGGCCTTTGCTCGCTCCAGTCGGGAAGGCACTACGTCGTCAGCCAGCATCGACCGCGAGACGTCGATCAGGACGTAGAGGTCACTGCCACGAGGAACGATTTGTTCAACCTGTGTCCCGAAGCGTGGTCCGGCGAGAGCGATCAGGCCTGTCGCGAGTGCGAGTTCAAACAGGATGAGTTTGCACCAGAAGCGGATGCGAGAGGTCGCCGGAAGAATGCGGGCCTGCATCACGTTGGCGATGAATGCGTCGCGAGCCAGTTGTCGACGCCTTTCTGAGTACAGCGCCAGCCCCAGCCAGCTCAGACAAAGCGGTAAAATCAGATAAAGGAATTGTGGTGTTTGCCATTCCATTGAAGTCACGGCAGCGATCGAAAACGGGTTTCGAGAAGAATGTTCACAGCAACGATCAGGGCCAGGCCGGAGCCTGCGAACCAGCGAAACAGCTCTGTGTACTCAGAGTATTTTGATTCCTCAACGCGACTTTTTTCAAGTCGATCAATCTCACTGTAGACCTGAGCGAGACCCTCGGAATCTGAGGCGTGGAAATATCTTCCGCCGGTCATTTGAGCGATCTCACGCAGTAGTTCTTCATCAATGCGGAAGCGTGCTGGCACGAGAACGGTTCTGCCGAACTCATCTTCCTGCGGCACAGGAACAACATCGTTGCGACCGATCCCGATCGTGTAGACCTTGATGCCAAGTTCTTTTGCAATCGCTGCGGCTTCACGTGGTTCGATGGCGCCCGCGTTGTTGTCACCATCTGTCAGCAGCACCATCACGCTGCTTTTGGAATTCGTGTCACGCAGGCGATCAGACGCGAGGGCAACACCGTCTCCAATCGCGGTCGCCAGTTCTTCCTGTATCGACTCCGCATTAAGGATACGCCCTTGCCCATCGCGAACCGGCTTTGGAATTTGCAGGCTGTCGATGATGTCAATCAGTGCTCCGTGGTCGAGAGTGAGCGGACATTTGCTGTCGGCGAATCCTCCAAAGGCCACGACACCGATGAGGTCGTCTTTCCGACCGGAAAGCCTGCCGTCTTCGGAGCCGACGACAAAGTTCGTGATAACATGCTTAACCGCATCAAGGCGGTTAACGTTCTGGCCATCGAGTTCAAAGTCGAGTGCCTCCATAGAGCCGGAGACGTCCAGGACAATCTCGATGGCAATGCCTTCACCTGACATTCGGGACTCCGACTTTCCGGCCTGAGGTCTTGCCAGAGCGATCGTCAGAAGTACCAGGCCAAGGCCGTAACACCATGGTAGTGCCCGGCGAATCCGTTGCATTAACGTGACCGGCAAAGATTTGAAGGTGACAATGCTGGAGAACAGCACAGTTGCGGTGTGTTGAGTTCGAAGTCGAAGTGTCAGAAGGCCGATCACAATCGGCAGCAGAAGCAGACAAATCTGAGTATAAAACCTGAAAGAATCCATCCCCTGAGGATAACACGCAGCGACTGTTTTTTCAAAACAAAGGAGCACACAGGCTGGTTCCAGGGTTCCGGGAGTAGTCGCGGATCTCGGTAGGTCCTCCTTGCCGAGGAGAACTTCGCGGCTTGCCGCGACCTGTGTGCACTTGAACCACAGTTCTCGGCCGATACCCAGATACCGGTTGCACACTCGATTCGCCTTGCGGCGAAAGTGCTTTCCCGCAGAAAGGACCTACCTTAGCAATTAATCGCGAATACACCCGGAGGCTCCGATCTCTGCGCGAGTGGCCGCCGGAAAACGAAAAACCGCCTGGTCTCAGAGAGAGCCAGGCGGTCAGTGAATAATTCAGAATCCGCACGAAATACTAGAACTCTGTGCCGGACAGCGGCTCTTCTTCAAATCCGCTGTTGAAGTCCCGGATACGAGCACCAGACGGAGTAATCAGCTTTGCGTAGATCGCTGCGTCAATGCTGTCATTCAATGTCCGAGCGGTACCGTCGGCAAAGGATGTGACAACAATCCCGACGTGTCGACTGTTCGGGAATGGAGCATTTCCGTCGGTCGCATTCTTCTGACGGTTGATGTAAGGAGAACCCAGACCTGAACTACCATATCCTGTAAGTCCCGCCATCGTCATTCCCGATGATGCAGGAGTCACTGGGTACAGGAAACCGCAGCTTCTGATTGACGGATTCGCCCAGGTACGAAGGTTACTCACAGAGTCAACACCGCCGTGGACGTTTTCGGTGAACATGATTGTATTGCCGGCACCGTCATAGATGCGGCCAATGTTCACGCTGCTGTTCTTGGTGTTCGAACTTGTTGCTGGCACGGCTGGAGACGCTGAAACCACCGTGTCGCAAAGAATTGTAGGCCAGAACAAGCCGGTATCCTGCGTCAAGCCAACATTCCGAGCAGACAACGCGGTGCCACCGTCCCACGCAAGAGGTTCGATCGCAAAACTGTGGCCATAAACCGTCGGTGTGTCAGGGCCTGCACCGGAAGCGATTGTCAGATCCAGGTCGATAGTCGTATCCCCAACGCCGCAGTTCGCTACGTAAGAGAGGCCCCCATCTTTTCCGACTGACGTTTCGTCATTCGGGCAAGAGAGAACCGCAAAATTCTTTGTCGCCATTCCAGGGTTTGCACCGGCCGTGTCCGCAAAAGCTCTTCCGAAATTCCATTGCTCATAGACCGCAACAGCATCCAGATAAGGCAGCAGGTCAACGACCCAGCTATGGCTGGCAAAGATCTGATCCCTTGAGCCGTTAGCATCGGAGTCAAAGCCCCCATAAGTTCCGGATGCGGGAAGAACACCCCGATGAGCTTCGGCAAAGCTGATAGCAGCCAGCGTCACGTTCTTCAGATTGTTCAGACACTGAGTTCTACGGCCAGCCTCACGGGCCTGCTGAATCGCAGGAAGAATCAGAGCCATCAGGGTTGCGATGATCGAAATGACCACCAGCAACTCGATCAGGGTGAATCCGCGTCGAGATGTCTTCGACAGGATGAGTGAACGACGCGTTTGCATGAGCTTGACTCCCGAAAAGCGAGACTGTGAAAGGCACGGACTGAATTCAAAATAACGAACACAACAGCAGTCGGGCAAGGCAACAATCTGGGGACCGTCCTGTCCGTCAGCTGAATCTTCCGACCCTTGACACCCAGCTGCCAGACGTGAATGTGGTTCAAAACGCCGCAGACGCCGTCTGTCGACTTCAGTAACGCAAATTTCGTAGCAGTTCGGCGAATTTTTTTTGAAGACACCAAAACTTAGCGAAAACCACGCTTCTTACGACATTTTCCAGTCAGGGACCATACACCGAGTCCCAACTGTACGCAACCAAAGACTGTCGCAAAAAGCCGCTCGGAAATCAGGCTGCATCGTTCTGCAACACCTGAAACGGCTTGTGGAATGTCCGAACGACATGCCATACATCCTTATTTTACCGCAGATGACTTCGAAGAATTGGTTTAGGGGCCGACCTCATGCCCCCCGCATCAACCGGCTGAATCGCAAAAAAACGACCGGCAGAATCATCTGCCGGTCGCTTTGATTTGGCGTTGCTAAGCCAGGTCAAGTTTACTCCTGATCTTTTGACTTTCGCGTCTTCGAAACAACCGCCCCAAGAGCCATACCAGCCATCAGCATGTCGAGAGTTCGATTGTCACTGTCAGACCTGGAGTTGACAGAGGCGGCCACAGGCGTACCAACCTCGGTCAGCATTCCGGGAACGATCCTGGTCGAATTGTCGTCAAGGTTCAGGCTGTCCCACTCTGCCATGATGTCGTCAATCCCAGCGACATTTTCAATGACAGGCGATTCTTCCACAATCTGCTCCGGCTTCGTGGAAAACGGATCAATCTGGACAATGGTGCCTGCTGGAGTTGCTGAGATACTAACAACTTCGTCCGACCAGAATCCTGCACTGGCATCAAAAACGACCGGAGTTGTCGTGGCTGCCAGAGCCATGTCTGAGACATTTGACGGAACCAATTCTTCCGCTGACTGAACTGAGAACACCAGAGGCTGGCTCCACGGAAGTCCGTTGCCATCAGCATCCAGTCCACGAATCCACCAGCGGTATGTTCCGGTGGTAAACGTTGACGGTGCGGTAAACGTTGTGCCAGCGATTCCTGAGACATTCAGAACAACTGGTTGAGCAGGGTCAGAGATCTTTTTGACAATGATCTCGTAGCTGGAGGCTCCTGTTCCGGCCGTCCAGTTAAATGTTCTCAGACCGTTCGTGTTCGTGAAGGAGTTAGTCAATGTCGGGGCCACTCCGACGCCAACCGTGATATTGAAATCGGCTGCACCACTCCACTGTGAAATGTTGCCGTCTTTGTCACGACCACGAACCCAAACCTTGTAGTCACCGTTTGTAAACGGAGACGGAGACGGTGTCTGATAAAACTTCGTGGTTATTCCCGATACATGCAGCACCTCTTTTTCGCTCGTCGTCACATTGTCAACCCAGAGTTCATAGGACACATACTCTGCGACACCATTCCATGTGAACAATGGTGCAATGGTCGCGATTGAACTGCGAGGATTGATGATCGATGGAACCGGAACCGTAAAGTCAGTTGCTGGACTGTAACTGGTCTTCAGCCCCGACAAGGCCGTCGTCTGAACCCACCACCGATAATTGCCCGCTGTCAAAGCCGTGGCTGGAGTATAGGTGATCTGTGCCACGTTCGGCTGATGCGGAACCGTAACAAAAATCGCCTTCTGCACGCCGGTGCTCAGATTATCAACCCAGAGAGTATAGCCTGAAGCTCCATCTGCAGCCTGCCAGCGGAATGTCGGAGTTGTATCCGTTGTCACTCCCACAGGAGCGTAAGTGACAGGACCAACGCGATAGTCCATGACGAACCGACGGGGCACACTCCAAAGTCCAGCTTCTCCATCAGCAGCCAGTGGTCGAACCCAGGCTTCATAGGTTCCGTTCGGCAACGGCGTTGACGGAGTGAACGTCGTCGTCGTAAGCGAGGACTCAACGATATACTTTGCCTGACCACCAACCTGGTTCAACCAGAACTCGTAACGAGTATCCTTCGTGCCCGGATCCATGTTGTTCCAGGTGAAAGTCGGTGTTGTATCCATCGTCACCGGGGCCGGAGTTGACAAGGCAATCTGACCGATTGTGAATGTCTGAACGCTGCTCCATTCCCCGGCAACACCGTCGACATCATAAGCTCTGACCTGCCATTCAAACTTTCCGAGGCCCAGCGAAGTTGTTGGTTCGAAGAATGTGTCTGAAATGAATGCGTCGCTGATCACGCCTTCTGCAACAGTCGGCAACACTCTGCGAACTTTCAATTCATAGCGTGACGAACCATTGATCTTCGCCCAGCTGAATTTTGGTGTCAGATCAAAGAGGTTGGTATCTCCGGCTTTCTGGCTTGGAGAAAGGCTTGACATCGCCACTACAGAGAAGGCATACGGAGCACTCGGAGAACTGAACTGACTGTTTCGAGCTGTTACGACCAGTTCGTACTTGCCCAAAGCGAGAGGTTGCACTGGCGTATAAGTTTTCGTCGTCAGTGTCACAAGCGGAAACACAGGAACTCGGCTTCCTGTGGTGACGTTGAATAATTCCAGATCGTAGTTGGCTGGATCCGCTGTCCATCGGAATGTCGGAGTCCGATCCGTCGTGACAGTTGTCTGCCCCGAAACAGCCACCCCCGGGCGATCAATGACTGGTGTCGTTGGCTTTCCAAAAATGACGACCTTTTCTGAGAAACCAACATTGCCAAAATTATCTGTCACACGAAGCCTCACAGTGTAACTTGGCTTCGTCGGGGCCGGGAATATTCTGCTGACAGTGGAACCTGTCAGGCGAGGTATAAACCCGTTGCTCGCGTTGTAGTCATAATCCCATTCCCAAAGGACGATTCGTCCGACGGCGGGATTTGGGTGAGTTGACCCACGTCCGTCAAAGGAAACGCGATCGCCGGATGCGGCAGGGTTTGGTGTGGCCGTGAAAATCGCAACAGGTGTGTTGACGAGATGCTCAGCAGCACCGGCATCAATTGTGATAATGCCGTCACCATTTCCTTCAATCAGGCGAGGATTACCGATGGCATCCTTCTGGGCCAGAAGATTCGTGCTTGGGTAAACCGAGTTACTGCCACCATCAACTGCTGCTCGCCCCGGGATCAATGGCTGGATTCCCACACCGTTCCCCAGAGACCTTGTTAGGCCGTTGGACATGGTTATCAGCGGAGTGGCGTCGCGGCCAAATCGATCGGAAGTCAGAAGTCCTGCACTCGTCGCGGTTGTCGACCGGCTGTCGAGCACCTGAATGAAGTTGTTCCCCAACGAGATCACAATCCCCATCAAATCACGATTGATCGTTGCACTGTTCGCCGGGACTCTTGCCACGGTAACATTGTTCTCAAGGATGGAGTTTCCGAGCGTGCTGGTTCTTGAAGCTTCGCTGGCCAAACCAGCCCCACGCGATGCCGCAACGTTTCTCGCAATCGTTGCATTGATCAGGCTGGAGGTCGATGTCCCTTCATTGAAAACACCACCACCACGGGAAATCGCCGTGTTCATTGCGATGGTTGTATTGAGATAGGCCGAACGGCCCAGGTTGTTAACCCCGCCGCCACGTGAACCAGCAATGTTGTTGTCGATCGAAGTGTTGGCCACATTCAGGATGCCAGTCGCGGTATTGAAGATCCCTCCACCCTGATTGAAGGCCTCATTTGCGATAACGTTGACATTCCGCAGAATGACGGTGCCTTCATTGAAAATGCCGCCACCGTCAAAAGCTTCACCTCCACGAATTGTCAGGCTGTCCAGAGTGAGTGTGGCACCCGGGAAAACATGGAAGACGCGGTCAAGGTCGCTGGCATTAATAATCGTTGAAGCGGCACTGACCCCACGGATAATTGTGGAACCCTTGATGTCAAGGTCGCCTGTCAAAGCGTCATCTTCAAAACGTCCCGCCTGTGTCAGGAAGTAAGTTGCCGCACCCAGCTGGATTTCGTCCACCTGGCTGGTGATGTTGTTGCTCTCCATAACGCTGGCACGCAGAGAAACACGGCCGCTGGTGTCTCTGGCCAGTCTGTCGCCAATATTTGTATCCGGAGTGTCTGCTGTGGTATTAACGGCCGTCGTAGTGACCCACGATTCGGTCGCATTGACAAGCAGAGAGAGGTTCTCGGTATCCTGAATAACGGACCCAAGAGCTTTTAGCGTGACCACATACGTTCCGGCGGTTGCTGAATTCGAGGCCAGATTGAGCCTGTACTGTGAAGCATTAACCCGTATCAGCATGCTCGATGTGAGTGGAACGTTGACTCCGTTTCTGGTGACCTTGAAATCTGCGATATCAACTCCGGTGACATCTTCTGAGAAATTCAGCACGACATATCCTGCCGACACGGAACGCGGATCCGGATTCACGGCAAGGAAAGATGCTGTCGGACGTGCCCCAGGGACACTGCCACCGGAAGCACCGGCACCTGCACCGCCCGATTCCACGGTGACAGCAGGTCCCACGATTGATCCGGCTGAGAGAACTCCGGAACCCGCCCCGGATCCGCTGCTGGCTGCACTGCTTGAACCGCCCGGAGGGGCCGCTGGAGCATCGATGGAAAGCGTATAACTGCGTGTTGTTCCGTAATTGAATGGCTTGCCATTGACAGTAAATCCAGTGCTGGCAAACTCATCAGACAGAATCTCGATAACATACTCTCTTCCCGCAACAACCGTCGTTGACAACGTCGATGTGCCACCAGGAGTCACTGTGAGATAGGCCGGCAGAAGATTCGGGGTCAGGACCTTTGCGGTTTCTTCTGTTCTGATCGTTGGGTCAATTTCGTAAATCATGTACCGCAGTGAATCGCCGAGCGCGTCGAGAACATCCAGATTGACGTCAAGTGCACCTGAGCCTGCAGCGGTGAAACGGAAGTAGTCACGATCACCTTTGACATTCAGATTCAGGTTGCCACTCACAGTGCGGTCATTGACGACGTTACCTGTCCCCGCGATCTTCCCCAAATCAAACGCGGATACGAAACCGTTATTGTCGTCCAGTTCATCCGCGAAGATGGGATTTTCGTTCGCCCGGACGTTAAAGATATCTCCCCGATTCAGCGAGTATGGGGTCTGCCCTACGAATGATCCGGTGTCGATTCCGGTGTCCCACTGGTACGCCCATGTGTCTGGTGATCGCTGCCCATCATTCAAATTCACTTCGGTAAAGAAGTTGCTGTATCCGTCGGTCGAGCTGGACTGAGCAAAGTTGTTAAAATCGAAGTCCGATTCAACTCGCCATGTCGAAGTGCCGGTGCCATCATAACTCCAGTTTACCCCGACCGATGGGAAAGGATGGAATCCCGGAGCGTCCCCCATCGTATTGTCGCTTCGTCCACTCGTTCTCGTCATATTTCGCTTGCGAGAAGGGAAATTGCCAGGGTCCTGAGCCCAATGTCCAGGCTCGGAGTTCACATGAGTATGGTTCGGAGCAGATGAAACACCTGCAGAACGAGATTTGAACTCCGGCTCCCAGTTATCCTGGTAAGCAAATCCGTTCATGACGTCCAATTGGTTCCCCGTATTCCCGCGAAACGAAAGGTCGAAGCGGGACAACGGGTCTCGCACACCATTGAAGAGAAAACCTTCTGGCAGCGTGTTAAAGTTTCCGAACGTCTGTTGTGCCAGGCCTGACGTAAAGCTGTCAAAATAGACGTCTGGACCAAAGTTACCGTCGAATGAATTGCTCCAGATTTCGGCGTCAATACCCGACTGCCCCAATTCAAATCCGGCGTTAGCGGCGGCGAGAGAACCGACTGAATCGAGAGATCCGACGCGAACAACCAGCCCTCCCAATGTGCCCGGAATCAGCTCTGTGCCCGGAACCCAGTTGTCTGCATCAGCAGATGAACCTGTTCTGTCGTTGTTGCCTGCTGATGGCTCAATCGGAACTCGAGACTGATCAGTGGCGTTCCCGTTCGATTCAATCAAATTCTGCTGGACTCGCAGTTCGATCTGACCACCGGTTGTGTTGGATACCTCAATAGCCAGAACGTCTGACGATGCTCCCTGAAGTTGACCGCCCGCTGCAGCGTTGAGTACGTAGATCCCCTCGTCATCATTACTGACGATTTCGTTATTGATGATGTAGACATAGCTGTCTTCATTTCTGCGATTCAGGATATCAATACCACGACCGCCGTTCAGTGCAACTCGACTGTTACTGACGTTGAGAGAAGAACGAGCCAGAAAGCCGACATCCTGTCCACCGCCAGTGACACGACCGACACGTAATGTCGAATCAGCGAGATACTCCACCCCGTCGCCTGTGTTGCCGCTGATGATCGCGTTATTGACGACGACATTGATGTCAGACGCATTCTCGTCACCGTGTTCGACGTTACCACCTTCCTGAGCCTGATTGTGGCCAACATCGATCCCGTTACTTCCATTGCTCTGGAAGTAGTTCCGGTTCGTCTGAATCAGTCGTCGCAAACCCAGCCTGTCAGCATGTGGACTGTTGTGCTGAGTCAATTTCAGGCCGTCCTCACCATTACCGTTGAAGTAGTTGGCGTTCGCGACGCTTCCATCCCCGAACGAAGCGGAAACGCCCTGACCCAACTGGACGCCGCTCTGGGTGTTTTCCATGAACTGATTGTTCAAACCGGTGACATCAATATCGCGCCCACCGATGCGGCGGTTGTAAGTCGTGTCATTCTTGTCCGTGACGGAGACCATGCGGACTCCATCTTCATTGTTGTTGTTGAACTGACTGCCAACCAGGGCGAACGTTCCAAACGAAGTCCCCTGATTTCGGAGACCCGTCAGTGTGTTTTCATTGAATGTTGAGTTGGTTGCATCAAAGTGCGTTGTCAGAATGTCATCATGATTTGATGCATCAATACTGAAACCATCGCCCTCATTTCTGTCGATGTGCGTGTCGGTCATCGTCCATCGCAGGGCAATTTCCTCAAATACTCTGATGCCGACGCCGCCTGCTAAACCCGTCGACCCGGCTACTCCGTCATTGGGGTGGAAGCCAGCTGGCGGTTGACCTGCAGGTAATGCATTGCGACCATTTTCTGTCACGGAATTGCGATTGAATTCAACGAAGGCGCGAACGTTGGCCTGCAAATCCATTCGAAGACCGTAATGATCATTATTGTCGATGATGTTTTCGTTGATGAAGAAGTCCTGCTCGTCCTTCGTCGTATTCTTGGAGAAGATATCAAATCCGTCACCGCGGTTATTTGTCGCACGGTTCTTCTCGATCACGAGTGAATTCAGGTAAGCATCGGCGGTGCGGGAAAATCTGAAACCGTCAGCACCGTTGTTCAGAAATACGGTGTTAACCACACGCAGGTCCTGAATTCTGGTTCGTTCTGCCATGGCAAAACGAATACCGTTTCCGGCATTACCGCCATCATCGACACCGATAAAGTTGCTGTCGATGACAGACTCGGCGAAGAGTCCAACCGCCTGTACGTTGGTCAGATCCCGCCTCAAGGTAACGAAAATACCATCCCCCGTTGTTGAAGCGTCAGCGTCATTAACACTCTTTGAAATCGTATTTCCCGCCACA
>JAXMBU010000005.1:0-189738 GCA_046349735.1 Planctomycetaceae bacterium | reverse complement strand
AACTCGGGCCTGAACGCCAACGTCGGCAATCTGGCCCGCACGATAGCTGAAACGGGAACGCCAGGCCTGCACGGACAAAAGGAGTCCGACGGTGGCGAGCGTCGCAATCAGGACGTGCGTCAGCACTTTGTAATCGCGAAACGCTGAGAGAAGACGATCCCAAATGGACCGAGTCGGACGAAATACACGCGTCGGGCGTGATCGCCGGGTTCCAAAGAACGACATGGCGATTATCCCGCGCTGAAATCGAAAGACTGAACCGGCAACAACTGAGTCGCCAGTTTAAGAGCCAAAGAATCCAGATGAACAACACGAGAGTTCTTCAGTGCGTGCACCGAGGAACGTTCTTGCAGGGATGTGAACATGAAAGCAACGGCCGACGGATGTGCGTCCGTCGCGCTGACTGGTGCCGGAAAACTCACACTCAGGACCCTGAAGAATCCTGAATGGTGTCTGCTTCGTACGCCGAAACAATCTCCCGAACCAGCCGATGTCGGACAATATCCTGTCCAGTTAGCTTCACAATGGCAACCCCAGGGATGTGAGAAAGACGACGAATACCATCCTGAAGGCCGCTCGCAACGCCTTTTTCGAGGTCAATTTGGGTTGCATCGCCCGTGACGACAATGCGGGAATTGAGGCCCATTCGGGTCAAAAACATCTTCATTTGCGTCGTTGTCGTGTTCTGGGCCTCGTCCAGAATCATAAACGTGTCGTTTAGCGTTCGACCTCGCATAAAGGCCAGCGGCACAATTTCGATCACGTCGTTTGCCATGTATCTGCGGACCTGTTCGTGGTCCAGCATATCATTAATGGCATCCAGTAACGGCCTCAAAAACGGGTTGACTTTGGCAAACATGTCCCCGGGGAGAAACCCCAGTTTCTCACCAGCTTCGACAGCCGGACGTACAAGCACAATTTTTCGGACCTGTTCGGCTCGCAACGCTTCCAGAGCCATCGCGACCGCCAGATACGATTTTCCCGATCCGGCCGGACCGTCGCACAGCACCAATTCGTGCTTGCGAATCGCATCCATATAAGCCTTCTGACCGTCGGTCTTCGGTCGAATCTGTCCGACGCGATCTTTGCCAACTCCGGTTCGCATCTCCTGCACGGCTCGGTTTGGGGCAAAAGCATCCAACGCAGGGTGACTGCCGTGGTGACCGTCGGTGTGTAACATTCGATGAATTCCTGAAGGCTCCGGCGCGAGAGAAACCTCGACGTCTGTTGGAGTCAGTTCGTGACTACTATGAAGGATGTCTCGCCATCGAGTCAGCAAGTCGGTGCAATGGCGAACCTGCTCCTGATCTCCGGAGATGCGGACTTCGTTGCCTCGCAGGACAACCTGAGCACCTGTCAGAGTGCACAGCCGACGCAGGTTCTCGTCGCGAAATCCGAAGAGTGCTCGAGCTTCGTCGTGATGCGTCAGTTCTACGATGGAGTCAGCCATGGATGGCTCGAAAAGGTCAACCGGTAAAGAAAAGCATCAGTCGTTCAGCGTCGTTGTAGGGGACTTCATGCTGCTGTTCAAGCAGGAGGGTTTGTCATCCGCGAACTGAACACCGAGGAAAACGATTTTCCTGCGACACATTCGGAGTGAGAAATGTTCGCATGACAAATTGAAGACAATCGTAACGGGCACCATGAGATCAAATACGGCAAGGCGTCAGGTGCAGTAATCGTGATCACTGGCTCTTCTGCCACTATTGAGACACTCGCCCTGATCCCAACAGCACCCAAACGCACCAGGATCGCGATGCATGCGTTTTACCGACGTGTGCGTCGCGGTATCAGGCGATCGCCTTCTTTTTTCCGGCCCGCCGCAGGCTGACTTCAGTTCGGGGGAAGCCAGCCGCTTCGTAAAAGGAATGGCCACTCTGCCAGAATTACTCGGCCCGCGTCTCAGACCCGGGCCATTGAAACGGATTACTCCTCGTTAAGCCAGTCCATTATGAAATCATCTTCGCTTGCTGCGCGGCGCGACTGTTTGCCTTTGTTTTCGGCTGCCTTCCGAGTTGACTCCGGCATTTTTGTTTTCTGGCGACTGCGTTCGACTTCCAGTCCGGCTTTTTCCATCAGGCTGCGTGAAAACGTGCCCTCTTCTTCCGGGGGAGGCCCCTCTGACTCTACGACATACTCGATCGTAAACGCATGCTTGGCAATGGTGATCTTGTCGCCAGGTGACAGGCACTTGCCTGGAGTTCTTTCGTCATTGACTTTGATGCCATTACTGCTTCCGAGGTCACGGATGTGCCAATATCCCTGTTTCAATTCCAGTTCGCAGTGATGTGACGAAACATTCTGGAAGTCAAGTTTGATATCGCAGGACGAACGCCGCCCAATCAGCAGCTTCGCGCTCATCAAAGGAATCGGATCACCGCCGCCGAGAGGTACTAGCTGACCCAGCATTTGAATGCCATCTCCGTTGTCGTTCAGATGCTCAACATCTTTCGAACCGAGCGAATTCAGAAGAGCGATGCAGGATTACGTTCGCAACACAAATTCGATTGGCCCATCGACCACATCGTCAACAAGACTTACGCCGGATTCTCTGACAAAGTTTGATCAGAATCAGGAAATCACCTGCCAACAATTCAGAAATACGACGGGTCCCGGGAGGGTACTACCTTTGTTTCCCCCGGTCAAACTCTTTGATGCGGGAGGCGGGAAAATTCAACACCTGACCGTCAGGAAAATCATGCTGCAGAATTCTGACGACTCTTCCGTCCTGTGCGAACTTCTCCAAAAGGCGACATGTGTTGCGATTCCGGCCGGGATCGCGACAATGCTGCACACAGGCAGAGGGACAGGCGTTCGCTGGGCTTCACGGCTCAGAGGAAAGTCCGGGCTCCACAGGACACGATGGTGGGTAACGCCCACCGTCCGCGAGGATCGGGAAAGTGCAACAGAAAGCAAACCGCCGAACGTCGAAGTTGCACTCGGAGCTTGCTCCGGGAAGGCTACGACGTGGTAAGGGTGAAACGGTGCGGTAAGAGCGCACCAGCGATTCGGGCGACCGAGTCGGCTGGGTAAACCCCATCGGGAGCAAGGCCAAGCAGAAGGAACGGTCGTCTTCGGACGGCCACGAGTCGGTTCGGTTCGTCATACCTTCGGGTCGGCTGCTGAAGGTGTTGAGTAATCAACATCGTAGAGAAATGAACGCCCTCGACAGAACCCGGCTTATCGTTCCTCTGCCTGTTTCAAATTTGTTCTGGTTCTGTCGATAGACGATGACCGATCGGCTGTTCAATGCCGGCATCGTGTGGATTGGGAGCAGGCAGGGATGCAGGGATGAAAACTGATGCTCGGGTGCCATAATTTAACCGGGAAGTGCAATTGGAGTTGGTGTGATCAAGGTAATTGCCCACGATTACGGTCACGGATTCATATCGCAGAGCGGCTCTTTCCTGCAGATGTGTTGTGCCCTCTCGGTTCAGATGATCCGCCACCTTCACTCCACTGATCGCGGCCTCCGCTTGCAGGCCTTTCCGGAACCTTCTTCCCACGGAATATTGAGATGACTAACTGGTCAAGACCCACCCTGGCCTGCATTGTTGCCTTTGCGACTGTGGTATGCTCCGAGATCACAGTCAATGGGGATGACGCCAGTGAAGCTCTATTCGAAAATCTGATTCGTCCGGTTCTTCTTGAGAAGTGCTTCAGCTGTCACGGTGGTAATAAGGTTTCAGGCGGCCTGCGCGTTGATTCTCGAGAAAGTCTGATCACGGGAGGCGATTCCGGCGCGGCAATCATTCCTGAAGACCCGGATGATAGTCTTCTTATCAGGGCCATCAGTCGACAGCATGATGTATCTGCGATGCCTCCCGAGAAGAAAGATGCGTTGCGGCCGGAACAGATCGCCGCGTTCAAACGTTGGATCCTGTCAGGGGCCGAGTGGCCGGCGTCGACAGAGAAATTCAAAGCGATGGAGCACTGGGCGTTTCAGCCGGTCAAGGATGTCGATCCTCCGCAGGTGTCTGATATTGAGTGGTCGAAAAACAGCATTGATGCGTTCATCCGTGCTCGTCAGGAAGCGGCCGGAGTCAGAGCCGCACCGCTTGCCGATAAAAGAACTCTGATTCGCCGAGCCACTTTTGATCTGACAGGGCTGCCTCCGACACCAGAAGAAGTGGACGCTTTTGAGCAGGATTCTTCTCCCGAGGCCTTTGCAAAGCTGATCGATCGTCTGCTGGCATCGACGCACTATGGAGAACGCTGGGGACGCCACTGGCTGGATGTCGTCCGCTATGCCGACACGGCGGGAGAAACTGCGGACTACCCGGTTCCTCTGGCGTGGAAGTATCGCAACTATGTGATTGATGCGTTTAACTCGGACAAGCCTTATGACCTGTTCCTGCGTGAACAGATTGCCGGCGACATCCTCGCCAATCAGCATGTTTCGGGGAACTATGCTGAGCAGGTGACGGCGACGGGATACCTGGCCATTTCACGTCGCTTTGGTTTCGATTCTGAGAACTATCATCACCTGACCATTCAGGACACCATTGATACGCTCGGTCAGTCTGTGATGGGACTCAGCCTCGGATGCGCGCGGTGTCATGACCACAAGTTTGATCCGGTGACGATGCAGGATTACTACGCCATGTACGGAATCTTCGACAGCAGTCGTTACGCTTTTCCGGGTTCGGAGCAAAAACAACGATTTCGAGCTATGGTGCCGTTGGTACCAGCCGATCAGGCAATTCCTGAGTGGCGGAAGTTCGATCACCGCGTGGCCTCGTTGACATCGCAGCTTGAACAGAGCAAACAGCCCGTTCCCAATGCGATTCTAAGGTCCTTGCACGACATGGATGGAGATTTTGAACTTCAGGCTCCCGCTGCGGGTGGCAGCAACGGAGTGTTAGTTCCTCCCTGGGTTTACAGCGGCCGCATCGCTGTGACGAATGCTGCACAAAGCCCTTTTCGAAATCTGTATGTTCGAGGCAAGGTGGGGGCCAGCATCGCAGCAGACGCAGGAGCCTATAAGATCGCGCAGGCCCTGCATCCTCATCGCGATGCCAGCAACTGCGATCACTTGTGGGTCAACCTGGATTTTCGCGTCGCTTCGGGAGCAGCTCCGGCACACGGCGTTCATGAATTTCGCCTCGGTGGATATCCGTCGTCTTCGGCGATCGTCGTAACAATCTCCTCAGATTCAATTGCCGTTGGTGGCGATGGCCACCTGCTGAAAGTGGCAGATGTTACGGCCGGTCAATGGCAGAATGTGCAGCTCGCAATCGATCTTGCTGATCGAAGCTATTCCATTACTGTCACCAGTTTCGAAGGCACTGGAACCACGACAAGTACTGCGTCCCAGGCTGGTTTGTCGCTCAATGCCCAATGGTCGGGGATCATCAATTTTGCTGAATTGCTCAGTAACTCTGATGATTCCGATCGGGCTCCGGGGATTGAGTTCGACAATCTGGGAGTTCAGGAGCACCCACTGGCGGCAGCCTCGACAGAGTCAACACTCGCGACCGCTGCTGCGGCGATCGATATGACCGAGCTTTCCAGGCAGCTGCAGGAACTGGTCGGCCTTGGTGGGGACTTCGAAACTCAGGCAAAGGACGCACCTCCAGCCAGCCCGTGGAACCCGGGCCCGAACAGTGTGGTCAAGATCGCTGAACGGGCACAGAGTCCTTACCAAAACATATTCCCGATCGGCTTGCTTGGAATCGCAATGCCCAATCGTGGCGAGTACGACGGGTTTGGCCTGACGCTGCCGGTGATGTGGAAATCGGACGAAACAGAGCGACTGCATGCGTGCTTCGACTTCAACTGTGCGGAGGTTGCAGCCGGGGGCGATGGTTCCTGGCGATACTATGTCGGACATGGCCCCGGCAATTCTGCGGCTATCGAGCTATTCATGAATGGCTCACATTTCTTCCGTCGCAGTGGAGATACTCGTGATGCGGTATGTTCGCTGACTGTCGGTCAGTGGTATCAGGTGCAGGTCACACTCAATCTGAAAACTCGCACTTACGAAGGTACCATCGCATCCCGATCCCCGGTCGACGCAAGCATGATCACAACCACGCCATTCGGCGGCGAAGTGTCAACAGGCTGGGATGGCCAAATTGATTATTCATTTATCGACAGTTACGGACATATTGGCGGAGTTCGCCCGGCTTTGGATGTAGATAATTATGAGATCTCCACGAAACCTCACCCGGCCTTTGGTGCCAACGCCGCTGATACCGCTGCTCCCGAATTGATGGCTCGAAAGGAGCAGGCAACAGCCATCCAAAAGCAACTGGCGACCGCTCGCGAAGAAGCGCAGAAGGCAGGACAGGAATTGAACTCATTGTTGACGGATGGGCCGTTTCCGATGGCCTATGGTATGGCGGAGGGAACGCCGCATGACGTGCCGATTCAGCTACGTGGAGAACCCTCACGACCAGGTGATCTGGTGGCTCGTGGTTTTATTGCGTCGCTGGGCGGAACTTCACTGCCCGCGGATCTGCCCGGAAGTGGTCGCCTGCAGCTTGCGGAATGGCTCACCAGTCCACAGCATCCTCTGACCGCGCGAGTCATGGTGAACCGATTGTGGCAGTATCACTTCGGGCGAGGACTCGTGAAGACGCCCAATGATTTTGGTGTTCGCGGACTTCCTCCCACACATTCCGAATTACTGGATCATCTGGCTGCGAAGTTTATGCGGAGCGGCTGGTCAGTGAAGTCTATGCACCGACTGATCATGTTGAGTCGCACCTATCAATTGGCGGCCGAGCCGGAGGCGCCAGCACTTGACGACGCGGAAGCGGGATCTTCGGCCGTCGATTCAACAGACTTGTATGTGCATTTTCAGCGACGACAGCAATGCTGAAAGATTCGAGATTCGATTTTGCAGGTAAGCGGTGAGCTGGATCCATCGCGAGGGAGAGGGGCATCCGTTTCCTTCACCCGTGAACTGGGGCTTCTCCCAGCATGGTCCGTTTATTGCCGTCTACGATCATAATCTGCGAAGCGTCTATTTGATGACACAGCGATTGAAACGCCATCCATTTCCTCGCATTGTTCGACGGGGCAGACCCGAATGCGTCGACGGCAGATCGCTTGGAACGACCGTGCCCACCAGGCTTTGTTTTTTCTGAACGATACTTTCGTCCATTCAAAAGCTGAAGCCTGGGCGAGCCATTAATGGCCGAAGGACGCAGCGAAAGTCATCAGATTGAACTTGCAGCGACAGGCCTTCAATCGAGCCGCAACGACCGAAGAACAGATTTTGGCTGCCGAATATCTCGCTGTTGCACGCGGTGAACTGAGTTTAATAAACGCCGATGCGGTCGATCGACGCGCGATGGCCTCATGGCTGCGAACCCTGCTTGGGAGCAACGAATTTCTGCACGTAGACTGAGAGTGTCGCACGGTCAAAAAAGTGAGAACCGCTGGATGATCGGCAGATGCTGCCGATTTGGTGTGAGGAAACCCCGGCAGAGTTAATCCCGAAGAAGGGTACTCCAGTCTTTCTGACCGGCACAATCATCCCATTCAAGATGATCGCTACAGATGGTCGAACCAAGAAATGGTCCGACCTTGTTTTGGCGTATCAAAACAAGGTCCAGCCTGATTGGGAACCAGATGAGAACCCGGCTCACCATGTCCACGCGCGTTCAGCGGCGATGCCCGCCGAGTACTGCTGCGCCCAGACAATTGAGGGCCTGGATGAGCTCTGCCCGTTGTTTGTTTCGAGCGTTAGGCTGCCTGACGCTGGCCGGCTCGACATGCTTCGCTCAGAATCCCGTAGCTGGTCATTCCATACGAGCGAACTCTCCGCCCCGCATCGTTAGAAATGCCGTGCATACGCGAGTACTGGACGGCTCCGTCCGGGAACCGGAAATTGATCTGATCCGTTATGGTAATCAGCCTGCGGCGCAGCGGATGCCGACCGCACCGGATCAGATTGCAATTCAGCCGAATAGCAATCCGCCCGGCAACGTAAGCCCTCCGCAGTGGCAGCCACCGCAAATGGGTGCCGGTGACTTTTCCGGCCCCGTTGTGCACGAAATGCGCCTGCCGGACGGAACTGTCAATGCGGCGGTCCAGTCAACGGATTCGATCGTCGCTCTCCAGCGGCCGGTGTTGTGGTGGGAGAAGGAGCTTAGAACCTCCATTCTTCGTGAGCGACCGCCAATGCCAATGAGTTTGAACGAGACGCTGTATCGCGCGATGACGGAAGCACCGGAATTGAAGATTCTGAATTCTGACTGGTGCATCCAGCTTCAGGAGGTGACTCGCCAGGACGCGGCCTTCGACTGGACTACGTTTGTGAATTCCGTCTGGAATCGGGACAGCACTCCGGTTGGGAGTCAGCTGGATGGTGCCGCACGTCGTCTTCTGAGTCGCACATCATCGGCCAGGGCTGGCCTGCGTCGGCTGGATCGGACCGGTGGAAAACTGGAAATCGCGCAGCAGTTTGGATTTAAGGAAAGCAATTCCCAATTCATCAGTCCTAATAATCAGGGGAATTCCCGACTTACATTGCAGTACGAAAAATCACTGCTGCGAGGAGCCGGAGAAGATTATGCCACCAGCCCTCTGCAGCTGGCGGAAATCGACAAGGATATTGCGTTCGATCGACTTCAAACCGGGATTCAGGAATATCTGCTGGAAACGGCCAATGCCTATTGGACCCTGGTTCTCCGTCGAGGTCGTTTTCTACAGGCGGTGAACTCATGGAATCGAGCAAAACTGGTTGCTGACGAAATTAGTCAGCGGCAACAAATCGATGTGAAGCCCGTGGCAATGGATCGAGCGATGCAGGATGTCGCCAATCGGCTGGCCGCAGCGATTCAGGCAGAGCACGACATCATCGTGGCCCAGGAAGTGTTGCTGAGTCTGATTTATGCCAATCGTTATCCACAATTTGCCGGGACGGAGGTGGTTCCTCTGACGTTGCCTCCGCATAGCCCTGAAACCATCGGCCCGGAAACACAGGTTGAAGTCGCGATTCAGAATCGATCCGAAGTGCATCAGGTCATTCGTGAAATCAGAGCGGCGGCAATTGAGCACAAGGTTGCCCAAAGCGATGTTCTGCCCGCATTGAATCTGGTCCTGACGGGTTATTCAGCCGGACTCCGCGGTAGTTATGATGCAACCGGCGCTTTTGTGGATCAATTCGGAGTCGGACAACCTGGCGTGGGTGTCGGCCTCGACTTCGAGATTCCTTACAGGAACAGAGCCGCTCAGGCCGCTGCCGAACAGCGACGAATCGCGATGGCGAGGATTCAGAATCAGTTCGAAGTGGTCGTTGGCGAAGTTTCACAGGACGTTCGAAGTCAGGCGATTCAGCGAAACAAGTTCATTGCGGTGTTGCCGCAACAGTGGGAGTCACTGATTCTTTCTCAGCGACTCCTCGAGAACACTGAAACACGACGACGGTTCCTCGCCGACGGGACCCAGGTCGCTGACCTTTATCTGGATAACCTTTTGCAGATTCAAAGTCGGCTGGAAGCGTCCGAGTTTGCAATGCTGCAGGCGCAGGTGAATTTTGCGATGGCCGATATGGCGCTGCAGCGAAGTGTCGCGAATCTGCGGATGTTGGCCACTTCCGATGCCACTGGGCAAGTAGAATTTCCGGGGGCGGAAATGAATCAGCGACCGATCATCGAGGGGCAGATGATCGGTCGCTGATGTTGGGTTCGGGCGAGTCACGTCCGGTCGTCGACGACCAGACGTGTTTTTTCGTCGTCACGAAACTCTCTTCGCCGGTCGTACGCCCAGCGCTCGCCAGAGAGAGTTTTCAATGGTCCGGAGAGGGGCTTCCGAACCAAAATGTCGTTCCGTCGACAAAAAGCACACTTATCAGTGGATCCTGAAACTTAGGACTAGTGCCGAAATAACTTCCGTAGCTGAAGTCGTGGGACTTCAGTCCGAACTCTCACGAGTTCGGCTACCACGGGAATTTATTTCCGGACCGTTTCTTACGGGACTACCAGCAGCCGAACCAGCTGCTCCAGCCACCCCAGCCCCAGCCGCAGTTGTTGCTTGAGCTGTAGCTGTAAGATGAAGTGTTGTAGCAGTCGTTATTGCTGTAGTTCTGGTCGCATACCTGGTCGAAGATCGAGAAGCAATTCGACAGCACCGGCTCGATCCAGCCGAACAGATTGCAGTCGGAGTAAGACGGCGTCGTGTAGCACCAGTCATATGTGCATTCTTCAACAACTGGAAGTTCGCACGCAGGCAGCTCAACAACTGGAAGTTCGCATGCTGGCGGTTCAACGGCTGGAGGTTCTGCAGCACTGTCCGCTGGCTCCTCAACAACGACAGCATCTTCTTCGTCAACGGGAGTGACTTCCGATTCGCTGCATGGCGTGCAGTTGCTCATCCACTGATCAACACATGCCCAAACGTCGTCGTCAGCTGTGATTACGACATCGGTTTCCTCGTCGGCCTGTTCTTCATCGACGATGACAACTTCGTTTGCCTCTTCAGTCGAAACCACATCAACAACTTCTGTTTCTTCGTCCGCAATCACTGTCGGCTCAATGTCTGCGTCCGTCAGTTCCTCATCAACGACAACAGTTTCGTCAGCGTCTTCTTCTGTCGTGGTGTCGACGACAGTGTCTTCGTCCACGACAACTGTTGACTCAATGTCTGCGTCCGTCAGTTCTTCATCGACGACAGCAGTTTCGTCAGCGTCTACTTCTGTGGTGGTGTCGACGACAGTTTCTTCGTCTACGACAACTGTTGGCTCAATTTCTGCGTCTGTTAATTCTTCATCAACGACGATAGTTTCTTCAGCGTCTTCTTCGGCGGCCGTGTCGACGAAGACAGTTTCTTCGTCCACGACGACTGTTGCGTCGGTCAACTCTTCTTCCACGACGACTTCTTCATCGGCCGCTTCTTCGACGACAATTTCAGCCGCTGGTGGCTGAGTCATCGTTACAACAACGTCGTCTACAACGACGGAAGGGGTGACATTCACAGGAACGACAGGCTCGTTAACGGCGTCTTCAGCTTCGACAGGAGCAACGGCGTCAGCGATAAGCGATGATGGAGCCGCGGCGGCCGAGCCTGCCTTGAACAGGTCGGCTACGGAATAAGATCCATCACGGAACTGGATTTCTTCGACGTTGGTAACAAAGTCGGTCGATCGTCCATTGGAGACTTCAAGAATTCCGAAGCCTTTGTCCGTAACCGTGTAATCAGCTCGATTTCCACCCCAGTAGACCAAAGTGTCGTTACCTTCTCCTCCATCAACGACGTTGTCGCCGCGAACAGCGATGAGCATGTCATGACCATCGCCGCCTTTCAGGTAATTGTCACCTGCAAGGCCAATCAGAATATCGTGGCCTGCTTTTCCGTCCATCAGGCTGCCTGCTTCGAGGGCAATCATGACGTCATTGCCTTCAGTCGCGTCATCCAGCGTTGCCGCATCAATGTCAGCGGCTGATGCTGACATCAGGATCATCGGCTCAAGTGATTCAATTCCGTTCAGGTCCAGTCCGCGATTCTTATCCGTGGCCATTATCGTCAGTTTCCCCATAAGTCGTCTAAAGGTGATAGTGTCGGTTCAACACATCCAAACCGACACCTGCCGAAGACTTAACTGCGGGCTTCGCGAATCGTGGACGGGGATTCCTGGAAAAAATCTTTCAACACCAGAAACGCACCTGATTTTTGTTGCGTCGACATTGAGACAAGGATTGTCGGCCGATTATTTTGGAATAGGGGTCCCGGTAGGCCTGGACGGAATCTGGCGGCATTGCCACGAACCACGGATGTTTCACCCAGCGCCAAACGAGTACAGACGCGGTCTGCGAGTGTCGTTTTCCGGACGAAGTCTGACTTTCAGAAAGTGGCAGCTATTACTTGTCGATAGTGACCCGCAAATGGACAGGCTGTCCATCATCACCTTCAGGGAGCGTTTCGATCCAGCCACAGGCATCAATCATCGTGAGCGATGTATGCCACGGGCCAACAGAAATCAGCGAACTCTGCACGGTTCCATCCGCGCGGATCAGCCCCAGCCATTGTTCAAGCTGCCCGGAATTTGCAACATAGTACATCACGGCCTCAGCATCATACATCCAAAGTCCAATAGCTGCTGCAGGGATGCCGCAGTTCAGGATTTCTCGAGTTTTTCGGAAGCGTCCGTTGTCCTGAAGTTCCAACGTGCACAGTTGAGATTCCTTTTCGTCGGCCGCTGAATTGTTGACAAGTGCGAAGAATGTTTTGCCATCATGGGTCGCAAAGCCACGGAGATTTCGATTCAGATTACAGTCTTCGCTGAGTTGAATTGGTTGCTGCCATGTTCCGTCAACAGCACGATCAGTCAAATACAGGGAAACAACGCCATCTGTCAGCTCGTGGGCTGTGAACAATCGGCGACCATCTGCAGTCGCAGCACCCAGTAATGAGTCTCGCAGCTTCGCGTCGCTCCACGGGGCATTGCCTATGCTGCCGGATATGGGTTCGAAGGTCTTCAGTCCTCCGTTGCCGGGAGAATCCACAAACTGGAGTTGATGTGCTCGTTTGCGGTCGGTAACTCCGAGATCCACCTCATAAATCCCATCGGAGTTCTGGTCATGTGGACGAACCGCGTGCGGAGTTTCACGAAACATGATTGTGCCGGAATCGGGATGCACCGCGAACAACTGCGCGTCCGCTCCCCCCGTGATCTGATACATGGCCGCAACGCCATCGGGATCGTAACACTGCAACTTCACATCGTTGAACGCCGATTCGCCGTTCGCAAGGCGAATATTTAGCGACTCGCCACCTCGAACCCCGGTAAAGCTCGGAGCTCCACTGGTCAGTGCCCCATCAGATGCTCGACCTGCTGATAAAAGTGATTGAGCCGCAATCAGGATTGGCAAGCCTGCGACCAAACCAGCTCCGGCCAGAAACCAGGCTTTGGGTGAACTTCCGGTCCGGGCTGATGGCGCGAGAGTTCTCTGAAATCGCCGTCGATCCTTCGAATTGTCTCCATGTGCAAATCGATTGAGTTCCTGCTGGAATGCCTGTGCTGACACAAACCGATCTCGTGGATCCGGCGCGCAGGCTTTCATGATGATGTCCGCGAGGTACCCGGGGACATCAGGCCGCAGTTCCTTGATCGGTGGCAAGGCGAGGATTGAGCGGTCCTGGATTGCCTGGCGAGCGGTTGTCCCGGTGAACGCTTCAGTGCGGGACACCAGTTCGTACAGAGTCACCGCGAGACCGAAGATGTCGCTGCGTTCATCGGCGAAGCCTCTCAACGCTTCCGGCGACATATACCGCGGCGTACCAATCGTATCGCCGGTGCGACTGAGATTGCTGTCTTCGTCGCGAATCTTGGCAAGCCCAAAATCAGCGATGTACACAGTGGCTTGACGATCAAGCAGCAGATTCGCAGGCTTGATGTCACGATGAATCATCCCATGCTGATGGGCATGTTGAAGGCCGGATGCGACCTGAGCACCGAGACGCGCGATCTTTTCCCAGGAGTCCACGGCCGCAAGACATTCATCAGGAACGATATTGGCCTTCGGAATGCTGACTCCGGATTTCTTCAGGATCAGATTGCGAATGACCTGTTCGAGATTACAGCCGTCGATAAACGGCATGGCGAGGAACTGCAATCCCTGAAACTCACCGTAGTCGAATACCGGTACGATGTTCGGATGATGCAGTCGAGACGCGGCTTCGGCTTCAAGTGCAAATCGTTTGGGCAATGATCGTGATGTTGATGCCTGATCCGCGAGAACTTTGATCGCCAGGCGACGGCTCAAACCATGCTTGCTGGCTTCATAGACAAAGCCCATGCCACCGCGGCCGATCAGACGATGGATCTCATAGTCATCAAGCCGCATCAACGACGGCGGTTCGCGAAATCGCGCGGCCATCGGATGAGGATTCGTCCCTAACCGCTCCGCAAACATCATCATGCGGCACTGACGCCGCACCTGCTCTGCACGATCTGGATAACGAGCCACCAGTTCATCAATCGACGGACGTTCGCCGCGTCGCACCTGTGACAGAAACGCATCTGTTTCCGCATCAGGCAGACACCAGTCAATGTCCGGATCAATTTCCTGGCCAGGTTTCATAGGGCGAATCAGATCTGTTTGCTGATAACTCGTTTTACGGCAAGCCGCAGTCGAAAGTGTTCTTTGCAGGTGCGTTTGACGGTTTTCTCGTCGATCAGGAAGGTCGGCTGCCCCGATCGATTAATATTTACCCGGAACGCAACAGTGACCCGACGGTTCCGGATGTTCAGCTCCTGATGCCAATGCATCTCAGCACAAGCTTGTCGTACCAGCCAGCTCATGCAGCCTTTCCAATGCTCGCATGTAACGTTTGCTGGCTCCCGAGGTTGTTAGATTCAGTCGATCTGCACATTCCTGATTCGTGAGATTCTCAACGTGCCGCAGCAATAAGATCTCTCGATCGGCTTCATCCATCGTGCAGATTAGTGAATGAATCCGTTGCTGAGATTCCTGGCGAACCAATTGAGACGCCGGCCCGGCCATCGAAGCGGATAATGCTTCAACCAGGCGGGAAACAGTGGATTCATTGTCCATGCCCTGAAACCGCGGGCGTTGCTCACGATCCACCGTCCGTTTGTCTGCTCCCAAATGGAAGCGACGTAGCCGATTGACGCTTTGCCGCACCACAAATTTCAGCCAGGCGCTCAGCGACATGTCGGTGGTCTGTTCTTTCTCGCCAAACCTTGCGACAGCCTCGACCCAGGCATCCTGGACGACATCCGATGGACTGACTCGCGCACGGAGTTTTTTGTCCAGATTCGCATCGGCGACGCGATGCAGCAGAGGATATTCGCGCAGAAAGGCGGCTTCGAGATCTTCAGTTTCAATTGTGGCCATAGTCAACATCTCCCCACAACGCAGAATCTTCAGTGTGGTCTGATGCAAACGTAGCTCAAAGATTCTGCCTGCGATTTCAGACTCCTCTGTTTTTGCGGGATTTTGTTGAGTGTCCGGTGCTGTCCCTTGAGCCGTTCAATGGGCTGTTTCAGACCACTGGCGTTGCGATTGAATCGATTTTGTCGAATTGTCCGTTTTGCAATTGAGATCCGATTGGCGTTTTCCCCGCCGCAATGAGCTTTGCGAGCTATGAATTTCCCTGGGACATTCTCGGATCATTTTTCCACAATGGGTGCTGTGAGTCGTTTTTTCAGCCACACGGGCTTACTTCCCTGTTGTGTCTGCGGGATCTCTAAGGCGAAATCAAAACACTGATGCGTCCCTGGCGATGGCATCAACCGAGTGATTTCGCAGTATTGCTCATTTGTTGCAGGAGTCTTATGAAGTTTAATCGTCTGATATCGCCTGCGAAGACGACTCCAACCGGTGTCCCGGCTCCGCCTGCGCGCGACAGACTTGAACAATTGGAACCTCTGCTATTGATGTCCGCCTCAGCCAGCGATCTTGATCTCGCAGGCGTTGATGATGCAGATGAACCGAATCCTGATGGCAGCCGTGATTTGGATGCGGACGGTGCTCTGCAGGATTTCGCTGCCTTGTCCGACACGGATCTGTTTGACCTGGCGGCTGCCGGATGGCCAGCGCCGTTGAGTTCTCGCGAAGACAACAACGATCCGATCGCCGACGAAGCGACCGATCCGTTGCGAGAAGTTGTTTTTATCGATGCGAATACTCCGGATCTCGAAGCCCTGCTGGCAGATTTGCGGAACGAGACGGATCCGAATCGAGAGTTTATGGCCATTCTGCTGGACGACAGCCACAGCGGCATTGACCAGATCACGGACGCGTTGAGCAGCCTTCGGAACGTTGCCGCGGTTCACATCGTGTCGCACGGTTCAGAAGGTCGGATTGAGCTCGGCAATGAAATTCTGGATGTCAGCTCTGTTTCGAGTCACCTGACTGCCATCGAATCCTGGGCTCAGGCGCTGACCTCGGATGCAGACATTTTGTTCTACGGCTGTGATCTTGCCGCCGTGGATTCCGGCCGGGCTCTGATGCGCGCGATCGCGGAGGCATCCGGCGGTGATGTTGCGGCCAGTGACGATGAAACGGGGTCTGCCTCTCAGGGCGGCGATTGGAATCTTGAACAGGAAGTCGGCAGCGTTTCGACGGAAGTTGCGTTCTCTGATGAACTCTGGGCTACCTGGGATCATATCCTTGCCAGCTACACCGGCACTGCCGGTGACGATGTGATCGTGGCCACAAATGGCAACGATTCCATTGATGGGCTCGACGGCATCGACACTGTTGTCTATTCCGGAAACTACGCCGAATACGTGATCAGCGGCACAACAGACAAGACAATTGACGATCAAACTCCCGGACGTGACGGAACCGATACACTCACCAATGTCGAACGTGCGGAGTTTCTCGACGGGATCTACGATCTGACGGCGGGAACGTTCAGCCCATTTGTGCCTCCAACAGTCACGGCCAGTGGAGTGACTCTGAATTACACGGAGAACAGTGGCCCGATTGCGATTGATGACCAGCTCACCCTGACCGATGCGGACAGTGCCACGTTGGTTTCTGCCACGGTACGCATCACGGGCAATTATGATGCGACACAGGATGTGCTCAGCTTCGCAAATCAATCGGGCATCAGTGGAAACTGGGACTCTGCGACAGGCACGCTGACACTCACCGGTTCGGCCAGCGTTGCTAACTACGAAGCCGCCCTGCGATCCGTGACATATTCGAACGACAGCGATACGCCGTCGACTGGTAATCGCACGATATCGATCACAGCCAGCGACACTCATCTGACAAGTACCACAGCCACGCGTACGATTGCGGTCTCCGCTGCCAACGACGCGCCGGCAGGACTTCCGACAATCACGGGGTTAGTGCGTGAAGATCAAATACTGACGGCCAATACCTCTGCAATCAATGACGCCGATGGTCTGGGAACCTTCAGCTATCAATGGCTGCGCAATGGAAGTGAAATTGTCGGGGCGACAGCATCCACCTACGCCACAGGTGATGCCGATGTCGATGGACTGCTCTCTGTTCGCATTCGGTACACCGACGCATCCGGGACTTTGGAAACTGTCACCTCAGCGCAAACAGCCCGTGTGCAGAATATCAATGATGCTGCGACGGGGCTGCCTCTGATCACTGGCACAGCGGCTGAAGACCAAACATTGACAGCTGATGTGAGCGGTATCGCGGATATTGATGGGCTCGGGACCATCAGCTACCAATGGCTGCGAGATGGATCTGCGATCACGGGTGCGACTTCCGAAACTTACACGACGAGCGATCCCGATGTGGGGGCTCAGATCAGCCTGCGGATTACCTACACCGACGGATATGGAACCGTCGAGACCCTGACCTCCGCGCCGACACTTACGGTGGCAGGCATCAATGATGCGCCGGTTGGATTACCAGTTATTCAGGGCACGATTCGCGAGAATCAAACGCTCACGGCTAATACGACAAGCATCTCCGATGCGGACGGACTGGGCACATTCAGCTATCAGTGGATGAGAAACGGTTCCAACATCACGGGGGCGACGGCCGCGAACTACACCGCCGGAGATGCCGATGTGGGTTCGACGCTGTCAGTGCGAGTCTCCTGGGCGGATGGTCAGGGGACGAATGAGACGCTCACGTCAGCTTCCACTGCCAATGTACAGAATGTCAACGATACTCCGAGTGGTTCTCTGATCATAAGCGGTGTCCTGCGAGAAGCCGAAACTCTGACGGTCGATGCGTCAGGTCTCTCAGACAATGATGGACTCGGAGCATTCAGTTATCAGTGGATGCGAAACGGTTCAACAATTGCAGGGGCCACAGGCACGACCTACATCACTACAAATGTAGACGTCGGCACGAATCTCGCGGTACGCATCACGTACACGGATGGCCAGAATACTGCAGAGATGGTGACATCCACTTCGACAACCGCAATTCAGAATATTAATGATGCGCCGAGTGGTCAGCCGGTAATTTCGGGTACCGCGACAGAAGATCAAATTCTGATGGCCGATGCTTCTGGCATCTCCGACGACGATGGTCTGGGTACCTTCGGCTATCAGTGGCTGCGAAATGGTTCGAGCATTTCGGGTGCGACTGGTTCTACCTATGCACTGACCGATGCCGACGTTGGGGCGACGTTATCCGTCCGAGTTCGTTACACAGATGGTCACGGCAGTCTTGAATCATTGACGTCATCTTCGACCTCAACCATCACTGGTGTCAACGACACTCCGGCAGGATTGCCGGTCATTCAGGGCACGATCCGAGAGAATCAGACTCTGATGGCCAGCACTGCGGGGGTCTCTGACGCCGATGGCGTGGGCACGCTCAGCTATCAATGGCTGCGGAATGGTTCAGCAGTTTCCGGAGCGACAAGTGCCGTTTATGTGACTGGCGACGCTGATGTAGGCACGAATTTGTCCGTACGCATCAGCTACATCGACAATCAGGGAACGACGGAGTCCCTAACTTCCGCTTCAACCACAGCGGTACAGAACGTGAATGACCTGCCCATTGGACTGCCGGTTGTTTCCGGTGTGTTTGAAGAAGATCAAATGCTGACAGCGAATGTTTCGGGCATCTCAGACATTGAAGGACTCGGAGCGTTTAACTACCAATGGCTGCGAAATGGTTCTGCGATCTCAGGAGCGACTTCAGCGACATACTCCACGACAGACGCTGACGTTGACGCTCAAATCAGTGTGCGAGTCTCCTACGTCGATGGCCTTGGAACGACGGAGACTCTGACATCCTCCCTGTCATCGACGATTGTGGCGCTTAATGATAGCCCGACGGGACTGCCGACCATCTCAGGCATTCCTCAGGAAGATCGTCCGCTGACAGCCGATGTCTCAGGAATCGCTGACGCGGATGGACTGACAACGGTCAGCTATCAATGGCTTCGAGACGGCTCGGCGATCTATGGCGCCAATGCGGCCAGTTACACACCGCGAGATGCGGACGTAGGAACACAATTGAGTGTACGCGTCTCCTGGACGGACGGGCAGGGATTTCAGGAATCGCTGACGTCAGCGGTGAGTTCGCCGGTTGCAAATGTCAATGACACGCCGACCGGTCGACCAACGATCTCCGGAACAGCTCTGGAAGGACAGACGCTCAGTGCCGTGACAGGCTCTATCGCGGACATTGATGGTCTCGGGACATTTCAATACCAATGGTTGCGAGACGGCGCTGACATTGCCGGAGCCAACTCAGCCAGCTATCAACTGGTCGGCGCCGACGTTACGCCCGAATCAGTGTGCGCGTTTCGTGGACGGACGGCCATGGAACTGCAGAATCTTCGACATCGCTGACGTCTTCAAGCGTCGTCAACACCAACGACGCGCCGGGCGGTGAACCCGTGATTGTTGGCATCGCGACTGAAGATGAGGTTCTGACCGCTGATGTCTCTGGTATCACCGACAGCGACGGACTTGGCGTTTTCCGTTTTCAATGGCTTCGGGACGGTGCATCCATTTCCGGTGCGACATCTTCCACGTACCGTCCAACCGATGCTGATGTGGACAGCCGCATCTCTGTTGAAGTCAGCTACACCGATGGCCATGGCCTGGATGAAGTCCTGACGTCGAATGAAACCAACCGGATCGTGGCCATCAATGATGCTCCGGTCGGTCTTCCCACGATTTCGGGAGCTGCGGTTGAAGGGCAAACGCTGACGGCTAGCACAAACGCTGTCTCCGATGCTGACGGGATGGGGGCTCTTCGCTATCAATGGCTGCGAAACGGCACCGCGATCGGCGGAGCGAATTCGGCCACCTACACAACTGGTGATGCCGACGTCGGCACGCAATTGAGCGTCGAGATTCGCTACACCGACGGTCAGGGGACGCAGGAAACTCTGACTTCTGCCTCGACCGCCCCGATCGCCAATATCAACGATCTGGTCACTGGGCGTCCTGAGATTCGAGGCAACGCCGTCGAAGATCAGGTCCTGACGGCCGACACGGCATCGCTCGCCGATAATGATGGACTCGGAGCGTTGCAGTATCAATGGCTTCGAAATGGCGTTGCCATCTCAGGAGCCACCAGCGACTCCTATCAACTCGGCGATGCCGATGTCGATGCTCAGATTCGTTTGCGAATCACATACACCGATGCTTTGGGCTCCACGGAAGTCGTGACATCAACGGCCACGAATGCTGTTGATAACATCAATGACGCCTTGACTGGGCAAGTGCTGCTGGTGGGTAACGCTGAACAGCATTCGACATTGATTGTTGATACATCGGGGCTACGTGACGACGATGGGCTGGGGACCCTGCACTATCGCTGGTTCAGAGATGGTCACGAGATTGTTGGTGTCACTTCGGCGTCTTACACTTTGGGCGAGGCCGATGTCAACTCGCGAGTCAGCGTTGAGGTGGTTTACACAGACGATCATGGCACTGATGAAGTTGTGACGTCCGACGCCACCGCTGCCGTGCTCAACGTTAATGATCATCCTGTTGGGTTGCCATCTATTACTGGTGTCACGACCGAAGACCAGACTCTCACCGCAAATACTGATGGAATTCGCGATGACGACCAACCCGGGGATTTTCAATTTCAGTGGTTGAGAGACGGCATGGCTGTCGACGGAGCCAATAGTCAGACATATCGCCTGAAAGATGAAGATGTTGGTTGCGCGATCAGTCTTCGAGTCACCTACACGGACGGTCATGGGACGACTGAGCACCTGGAATCTCTGGCGACGGCAGCGATCGCCAACGTCGAAGACGCTCCTTCGGTCACGATCATCAGCAATCAGCAGATCGACCAGCTTCGAGGCACCGGAACTCTGCAGTTTCAGGTCTCAGACGTGGATACTCAGTCTCGGTTCCTGATTGTGACCGCCACGTCCAGCGATCTGAGTGTTGTTCCGATCGAGAATATTGTTCTTGGAGGAATTGGTCAGTTCCGTACGATTGAGATTCTTCCAACATCGACAGACACGCAGGCTCAGGCTGTCATCACGGTCGTCGTCTCCGACGGAACAACATCGACCACGATGTCGTTCACTGTGACTTCTCGAGGCGTTTTGACTCCCGGGAACAATCAGGGGAATGGGAACGGCAACTCCGGAAGCGGCAATGGACAGAGTTATGCCCGCGGCAACGAAGGAAATCAGGATGAAGTCGATGCTCTGATCCATTCAAACTCCGACAAGGATGACCACAAGTCGTCCGATCACGATAGCGTGGAAGAACAAAAGCTCGAGACAGATCGAGACAAGCCGCGAACGCGGACGGCAGGCTGATGCAAAGTCCGCAAGCTCGGTTGTCATCAGGACAGAGGATTCGACCACGTCAGCTTCTCCACGAGAAGCCGTGCCACAATTCCCGGATGCAGCACTGACCGGTGTTGACGATCTGTCTCTGGTCCCGAACGAAGTCCATTCGGCGGCTCCGACGGATGTTGAGATCGCGTGAGGAATCTTACAGCTGCGGACTCTATCGAAGATGCGTCGTTCAGCCACGGTACGTAGTCATGGTTTGCAGTCAGACCATATCAGCGATCGGCAAGGTTCAGCTGTCGGTGTACTGGGAACGAGCACAACCACGAATACTTATCTGTATGTTACTTCCAAGGGACAATTGGCTGCGGCGCGAACTCTGGAAACGATCGTGGGCCACATGTCGAATCTGGGAGGGACGACATCGAGTGGTGCACTGATGGCTCAGCAGATTCAATCATCCGGAGCGATGAGTTCAGGAGCAGTCGCTGGCAGTGGTGCGGCTCTGGCCACAATCGCGTCGACGATTCCAATTTGGTACTCGTTTGCCCCGATCGTCATCCTCGACAGATTTGCCACTGAGTACGCACCTCTTGACGCAGCTGAAAACAGCAGTCTGCTTTCACTGCTGAGCAAAACGATATAATCCGCTGACGCTTTGCACAGCCACGTTCTGGTACGAGCAATCCAGACATGTTCCAGAGTTGAAATGATCTCTGCCGTCTGGTGATCATTGTGCCACGTTCAGGCCGCACGTCGGCCCTGCTGACCGTGGCGAGCGACGAATGCGGCGTAATCTTCCGGCGTGTCAATGCCGACGGCCGCATGATTTACGACGGCCACAGCCATCGACGCACCAGACTGTAAAGCTCGCAGCTGTTCAAGTTTTTCGAGCTTCTCCAGAGGTGAAGGCGGCATGGTTGTCAGTTTTAAAAGAAAGTCGCGGCGGAAGGCATACAGTCCAACGTGCAGGAGCCATGGCGAGGGTTCGCCGTCACGAAAATGATCTTCAATCGCGAGATCCCGACTGAACGGAATGGGTGAACGGCTGAAATACATTGCCCGACCATTGATATCAGTCACGACCTTGACGCAGCTGGGGTCACGCACAACCGTCGGGGAACTGATTGGCGCGGCAACGGTGGCCATATGACATCCGGAGGTTCGTATCTCACGAACCAAAGCCGCAACGACCTGGGGATCCAGTTCGGGTTCATCACCCTGGAGATTCACAATGACATCAGCATCAGGAAAGCAGCGGCGTGTCACTTCGGCAATTCGGTCAGTTCCGCTGTTATGTTCGCCCGTCATTTCGGCTCGACCACCAAACGAATGAACCACTCTGGCAATTTCTTCGCTGTCCGTCGCAACGACAACGTCGTGGAACTCCGGGCACTCACAGGCGGTTTCCCAGACATACTGAATCAGTGGTTTCCCGGTGACGTTCAGGAGCAGTTTGCGAGGAAGTCGTGTAGATTGGAGACGAGCCGGAATGATGCCGACGGTTTTCATTTCTCACATCCTTGATGAGCGACGGTGTCAGGAATCCCGTCGATTAAAGAGCCACCACTCGTGACCACGAAAATGCGGCTAAACTCCCTGCCGCGTTGCGCAGTCTAGACCGAATCACGGTTTCGTGTCAAAATGAAGTCCTGACTTTGGATCACTGGCTCAAATAACCGATGATTTCGCAGGAACAGCAACAGGACGGACGTGAGTCGCGAGGAATCACCTGAGCGAACATCGCTGTTGAGGAATGAGATCAGAAACGGATTTCTTCAATGAGAATCTTCTTTTCGGCTGGTGAACCCAGCGGAGACCAGCATAGCGCTCGTTTGATTCGGGAATTATCTTCACGATGCCCCGACTTTCAGGCGGAGGGTTTTGGCGGCCCGAACATGAGGGATGCCGGGTGCCAACTGCACTTCGAATTAACTGAACTGGCCGTGATGGGGTTTTTGCGAGTTGTCGTTGCTTGCAAAATTCCGGCGTCTCGTAAAGCAGGCGGAAGCTTATTTTCGATACCAATCCGCCCGATGCCGTTGTCCTTGTGGACTTCCCGGCTAACTGGTGGATCCCTTCTTCCGTGCGGCGAAGACGGCAACGTCCGGTCTACTATTGCCTGCCTCCGCAGTTGTGGGGCTGGGCCGGCTGGCGGATTAAACGAGTTCGCAGAGTGGGTGGACCATGTGCTGTGCGCGCTTTGCCATTCGAGTACGATTGAAGAACAGATCTCATGGAGTCAATACAACGTGGGTTGGCCATCAGGCCTTTTGATCAGATTCGCCGAACGTCGGATTGATGCACAGGCCATTGCCGATATGCAGGAACAGCGGATCAGCAGGTTGTGACACGCTTGCTGCCGGGATCTCGAAATCATGAGATCGAAGAACTGGCCTGTAATGCTCGAAGTCGTGCGTCGAGTTCAGTCCGTGGTTCCCAACGTGCGATGGATCGTCGGAAGCTATCGCGATCGACAGATGCTGCGCGTCAGGAACTGCAGGCGGCAAATTCGTAAAAGCGTTGCATTATTTCGTAAATCAGACACCGGAGGCGATTGAAGCGGAGGCGGCTGCTGCTACGCATGGTCGGCGGTCGATTAGTGCGGAACTTCTGGGACGCCGTAAAGCACAGGTATGGTGATCTATCAATTGCCAACGATCGGTCGTTTTTGCGAAGTTTCTGATGAAGTGGGTCATCCATTGCCTAATCTGATCGCGCAGGATGACGGTAATTGCCGAATTCATTTCCAACGGCGATCCGGAGAACGATATTCAAAAGATGACGGCTACGCTGACGCACTGGCTTCCGATCCTCAGGCTCTGGCGAACATTCGAGCTGTGATGAGTGAGCTGGCTGACAAACCCACAACTGCCGTATACGCGTCGGACATGAATTTCCTGTTGAATGCGTTACAACTGCAAAGGATTAAGCAACAAGTCAGTTCGCAAAGCCGCGTGACCATTGTTTTTGCGGAGAAAGACGCTTGTGGGAAAATCAGCCCATTTTCAATACCTCGGTCACGTAGCCGGAGTCGAGATACTTCGGAGCGATGTCTGAGCTTCACGGGCTGCGGTGTCAACGCGTGTCATGTCAGGCAATGATGTCGTTTACCACTTCGCCATTGCACATCGGTCAGGCGAAAGTCGCGGCCCACCTGAAAGCGATATGTCGGCTTCTTGTGATCCATCCCGAGCAAATGCAGGATCGTAGGTCGTAGACATGCATCTTGCCCTCCAGTCAGGCCGAAGCCCATTTCGTCGTTGCTCCGTGAATGCCATCCGGCCTTCAGTCCTCGCCAGCCATCCACATCGTAAACGCGTCCACATGATGATCGCGTCCAATACTTTTCCCGAGGTTCGCCCATCGGCGTTACGCCCAAACTCTCCGCCCCAGATCACCAGTATGTTGGCAGTCACCCGGCAACCCCAAATCCAGTACCAGCGCGCTGAGGAGCTGATCGACTTCTTTTGCAACGGAATCCAGAGTCTGATCGAGATCCAGCGCCTTTGCCTCCATGATGATCCCAGTCCGTATGATAGAGTTGCACGAATCTCACCTCGCTCGACGCGTCGTCCTGAAACCATCAGGCTGTAATTGCGGCAAATGACGCCTTTCCCGGAACTGCTCCATACATGTTCAGCGTCGTTCAGTTTCGTTTTTCAATGTGCGTCAACTCGGAGCGGCAATCTGCATGGCAAACGCGAAGTTTCATACGCATTAATTCAGTTGCGATTTCAGGATCATTCACTTCACTCCAGCCGAATCGTTCAGTTGTCCTATAGTCTGGGTAAAGTCTCTTTGAGCATCGCGGCTAATTCCCGGCGGATTGGAAAGATTCAGGATTGGATTACCTTTGCTGCGAAAAGAACGCCTGATAAGCCGTGGGCAGGAATCCACTGGACCACAACGTATTCCCGACGCGGACCGCGAGGGCCCGATTGCAGGACCAGTCCAGCAGGCTGCCAAGATCACTGCCAAGGCCATACGTGACCCACGAACCCAGACTTGGGCGCTGGGAGCCTGAAATCCGGAGTTCATAAACATTTTGCCGGACCGTGATTGAAGAGCCGTCGGTCACAACGGCGAAGCCAGCAGGCCTCCTCGGCAATGTTGATGAAATGGCAGCACCTGCTGGTCAGCGCGCACTCTCCCCCAGCAGGCTAAAGCTATCGATTCATTCCCATCGACACAGCATCAGCAGCCGGCGAGCACAAACACTTCGACCCTTCATCATATGTTTGAGTGGTAATTTGCCTGCCGCGTGTTACCCGGACTGGCTTGGGGCTGAAAGTTCGGCCTGGCTTGGACCACCTGCCATGAAGAACAGCAGATCCGTTCTTGCTGAGCCGGAAACTGGCTGGACAGTCTGCATTGCGCCAACTCGGCTCGCAGGCCATCACCCGCCAACCGTTCATCAGGGCTACGGATCCGGGAAGCCGCTCCGCCCTGCTGGAAGAAACTCGCGGCGATGGGGACGCGTTTCCAGCAGATTCAATGCCGAGCTCTGCATTCACTTCGTTGTCATCAAGCACCCGCACTGAAAAAGTTCTGACGTCATCGTCGATTCGCGGAAACTGCTTTTTCGAATGGGAATCTAACCCGTCACCAGCCGCTTCCAAAAATCACCTTCGACAGCGGTGGTCAGGTGGCCGGCCTTTGTAGAACGGTCAACTCGCGGTAGTTCAAGCCCCAGCAAATGCAGAATCGACGCGTGCAGATCATGCATTACGATCGATCCTCGAGCAGCTCGCAGCCCCAGATCATCGGTTGAACCGATCGTCTGGGCTCCTTCACGCCACCGCCTGCCATCCGATGCAAAGCCAGTTCGGTTGCCAGTCACGACTATTGCCCTTCTCCGACATTGGCGTGTTCGTCCAGGTCACCACCCAGATGACCAGTCTGTTCCACAACCATCACGCTGTTTGAGTCCTTGAGCAGGCCTGCGATCGGTAAATCCGTTGCCTGACAAAGTCCCAGATGGTTGGCTTCGATGCCCGAATGAGCATCCCATTTACTCGCCGCATACGCTGATAGAGTTGTACAAAACGCACGCCGCGTTCGACCAGTCGACGTGACAACAGACACATCCGACCAAACGTCGCCATTCTGTCCGTACCGTACAAAGCCTGTGTCACTTCCAGATTCTTCTTCAATGGCCACGGCTTCCAGCGCCCTGAGCCTGTGCAAAACATGGCTCATAAGCGGCGATGCGGCATCCAGCTCCTGACTGTTCCGGATGTTGACCTGCAAAACTTCGGTTAAGCTTCTCCAGAAGACTGAGTTTGCCCTGCTGCTGTGATCCGCCCGTCCCTTCAGGGGATTCAGGTTGGGAATTGGCTCTGATCTGACTTCCGGCAACCTCGCCTGATAAACCGCCGGCATAAATCCAGCGCTGATGCATGACGCGATTTCACCAGCAGGATGACTTGTTGTCCTGCATGACCAGAAACGAAGGCAGGTTGTTGTTCTCGCTACCCAAACCGTGGCTTCCCCAGCTGCCAGGATGGACGTCTTCCGATCGCGTTCTGTATTCATCTGGCAAACGCCGGACGAATGAATTGATTCCGTCAGCCCAACAGCTGCAATGACGGCAATGTCGTCAACACTGAGCAGTGTGAGGCAGCAGTCAGAGACCCATGTGCGTTCTATCCGTGTTAGCCCGCTTTTAACTGCGCACGACCGGCGGTGGCGAACGCGATTCGCCCATAGCGGTGATAATTTCGCCATAGCTGTCCGGCAGAGGCTTCCCAGCCAGTTCCATTCCGCCAGCGGCTTCGGATCAGACAAATCGATACGACTCAGTCCGCCTTTATAAACGAGAAGATGACTGCTTTTTGCAGTCAGGTAAAATCAGGACGAGGCAGTTCAACAGCGCGCGAAGATTCCGCTCGGCCGCATCGGCTAAAAGAGCCGCCGCGTTATGGGCCCCGGCAATCCCCGCTCCGCCATTGTGCAGGAATTTGGGCGGGTACTGGTATTTCGGAAGAATGGTTGCATAGACTCGTCTCACGGAGTTTCGACTTTTGCGACTCCTCTCCGCCGCGTTTTCGCGCTTCGCATGAAAACAAATTGTCCGCGAAGCTGATGACCGCGAAGAAAAACGAATCACTTTGCCTTGTTCATTTCAAATCTCGGTCGCCTGATCTTTAAGTGCTCTTGTGCTCTCAACGAGCCTATCAGCCAGCATCTTGTTCCTTCGCGGCTACGCGTAAAAAGAATCTTTTCTCCTTATTCACAGGTGAATCTGAAGAAACCGGCAAAATACATTATGCGGATTTTCTGTCGAAGTCACAAACTCGCTAGTCATGACGACAAACAGACTCGATATTCCGCGTGACGGAACTTCCGCTTCTCTCCTCACAAACTCTCAAACGTCCGCTGAAAAGTTGTTGACGCCGGTCCGATACGATTTCCGCGCGAAGTGGGGCCGCCTCAACGTGCAAGAACTGCTGAAGAATCTGGGAATCACGACGGCGCAGGATCTGCTCTTTCATGTACCGCACGCGGCTGAATGATTTCCAGTGATCTCAGGCCCGTCAGGAAGCGGCTCGAAGAACGTCGAGCAGTCGGTGCACGGTTATGTTGTCGATCGAGATGTTCGCGACCTTTCCAAAGGACGAACGCTGGTAGGCATTCTGCTGAACTATGATGGTCATTTTGTTCGAGGCGTCTGGTTTAACCAGCCGTGGATGTTCAAAAAAGTTACCCGCGACAACGAACATGTCTTCAGCGGAAAACCTCAGCGCAAATCCGGGCGTTAGGAATTCTTCGCCCGCTTCATCATGGCCCCGGACGATGACGCCAAGCTGCCGCCGGGTACTCCTCGTTATGCACTGACCGAGGGCATCAAAATGGATGCGATGCGACGCGCCGGATTTCAGTCGGCCATCGACTTACTTGCTGATCGGCGATCTATGCCCAGAAGCGGCATCGGCGAACTCTATCGCCTGCCGGTACTTTCCACCGCTCTTCGCTGGTTACATCTTCCGGAAGATATCCGACAATGGCAGGCCGGGCGTTATCATCGTATTCTGCTGGATGACTTGTTTGAACGTTTTAAAACAGAAGGGCTTGCCCTGCTGACGTCGGATCTGGGGCTGAACTGCTCGCATGAGAATCCGATCGGGTCACGGCTCAGAATCGATGCCAGAATTCGAAGACTCTTCAGCTTTCGGTCACGGAAGGCGAGATCGTTATTCAGGAAATCACCAGAGACATTCTGCGGCCTTTATCGCGTACATCGACTATTTTGAGCCGACGTCTGAAAGCGGCCTGGAAAGACCGCTGGTCGCAGTCTATGCGATGTTGTCAGCGATCGCGGCGGGCAAACAGGCTGTGATGATGGCTCCCACGGAAGTCTGGCAACTCAACATTGGGGAGACCTTTGAGGAGTTGCTCGCGGAAGTCGCGTTCAGCGCGGACTGTTGCTGGGCGGACTGCCTGCTGCGAAGCGTCGTGAACTTTTGGAAGGCATCAATTCCGGGACAGCACGCTGGTTAACCGGTACCCAGGCTGTTATACAGGACGGCGTGAAGTTTAAGGGCCATCGCTGGTGGTGATCGATGAACGGCATCGCTTCGGTGTTCGCCGGCGAGCCAGCTTTACGACTCAATCAACCAGCCCGCATGCTGGTGATGACTACCCTCGATCCCGCTTGCAGCTTGTGTCTGACGCAGTTTGGAGATCTCGGCAATTTCGGTCGTTTATTCCGTGAGCTTCCGCCGGGAGCGCCAAAAGTCGTGACGGCCAGAATCCTGGATCGGCCCGAACAGGCGCATGTGGCTGTTGTGAAACAGCAGATTGCCAAGGTCGTCAGGCGTATGTTGTTGTCCACGAGTCAGAAAAGAATGACGAAGATTTTCATCAGCCAAAAACTGTGTTGTAACTTATGTAACGGAACTCTACTTCCGGGGCTGCGAGTTGTTTCCGTTGCACGGCCGGATGGATCGAGAACAACGTCATGCCGTTATGGACGCTTTCGAGAGCATGAAACAGACGTGCTGAAGTTTCACAACTGTGATTGAAGTCGGCGCAGAAACGTTCCGAACGCCACGATTGCGATTATTCAGAAACCGATCAGTTCGGACTGGCTCAGTGCGCGCATCAGCTTTGAGGCGAATCTGTCGCGGTAGTTATCGGGGATATTACTTTCTGTTGGCGTCATTAAGCGAACTTCCGGAAGACGATCGAACGCCTGACGAGCTCTTGAGAAATCAGCCGACGGCTTTGAACTGGCGGAAAAAGATGCGATTACGTGGTCCCGGTGATATTCTTGGTCTCCGGGCAAAGTGGAGCGATGCCATTGCGAGTCGCGGATCCCGTAAGAGATCTCAGTATTCTTCAGGCCGCACGGCGAATGGCTCAGGACCTCGTCGACGACGGGCAGTTTGATCAGCCGGAGTTTTCCGCATTACGGGCGATCGTGTTGTCGAGATTGCCGACGCCGATCTGCCACAAACGGGATAGCAGGCTGGACCGAAACCAGGCAGTTCGGCTTTCCTACAGGCGTTGAATCGCCGGAACTCATTCAACCTGGTCGGCCGATGAGATGCGGCTACAAACGGGATGAGATTGATAAATCTGCTCACTGTGTTTCGCTGGCCGGCCTGGCATCTGGGGCAGTCGTTCTTTGGTTTAGTCGCGATTTCAGGCTTGCGGCCTTTCTGGTGGCTGCTGCAGGAAATGCGGTAAACGCGGATGCACTGTGGTGGCCGGAGATGTATTTGATTCGATCAATCCTTCCGCGCGTCGCAAAAACGATACACTACAACTTCTGGCTCGGGCTCATAGCAGTTTGTTGCCTACAGGAGTTGTGATCACGGCCCGGAAATCACGACGCTGGTGCTCGACTGGAAGCGCTTGAACGAACTACTGAACGCTCGCGAATGTCACGGTCGTTGGCACCGTTCTCCCGACGAGGACGGTGCGATTGATCCTACCGGAAGTTTCTGGATTCCATTGAAGGATCGTTCCGGCAACATCAGAAACCATCGCGCTGGCCGTTCCTTTTCTGCAAGACGCATCTGATGTACCATTGTTGAATGGGCAGCCGATCCGTATTTGGATGGCATTCGAGAACTCTATGAAATCAGATCCCGAATGTTGCGTTGCAATACAAGGCGGACCATTGCCCAAACTGTCTAATCGCGATGGCGTGGCATCGCTGAGATGGCGGACAGGAGTCGTTGGACTCGAACGTCGACTTGTGATTGGCGAACCAGGGGCGTTCAAATTACGAGACCTTCGGCAGAAATTTCTGCTGTCGCTTTGGGGCATCTTCACCAAACCCCATTTTCAGCAAAGGCTCCGTTCGCTACGCGGAGGCCGGTTCCGTTGTCATTTGCGGAAACAGGTTATGTTCATCAGGTTCTGCGGCTGGCGTTTGCAAACGGACAACTCAACGATGGTGATGCATTGCCGTTCCGGGGGACGCGCGGAAGATGCAGGGAACGGTTCCCGGTCATGATTGGCTCGATCAGCAGGTTCTGACGCAGTTGCAGGCTCGAGCTGGATGCCGGCTCTTTGCCTCCTGAGCAGCATCCATTCCTCGAGGTTCGCGTGCTGGAAGAGATCAGCCGGATCCGACGCGTCATGAGCGGATTGAGGACGTTCTGGACGGCAAGCCGATCCCGACTCGCGTCAATCAAAGTCGAATCCCGACCGCTCCTTGCGCCGGAGATCAACCAGGGTGTTCTTGAGGAATCGTGTTATGATCACAGAAAACGATTAACCCCGAGGAGATCTTTTCTGAGTGCTCATGTGAAATACGGCACGTCGGCTGATGAAGGTCGATTAATACGTTTTTCGCGAGATTCTATTGCGGAAGTTCAAGGCGTCATGAAAATCCTCCGCATCCGGTCGGCATATCGCATCATTGTCGGGAACTCACACTGTCGATTTCACTCGCGATCCGCTATGATCCGCCGGACTCTTTCCATCAATTGGCGCGACCGGCGGGCAAGAGCACTCTGCTGGATGCTTTATGTCTCGCGGCACATGACGCGACACCGCGACTGAATCAGGTTGGTCGACTGGCTGAATACAGCCCGGCGGGGAAAACGGGAATGATCCGCGCAACCTGCTGCGTCGAGGAGCGGGCGATGGGTTTGCGGAAGTTGCTTTTGTTGGCGTTGACGGGCAATCATGGACGTCGCGGTGGCGAGTTCGCCGCAGTCGTCGCAGTGCGGATGGCGCATTACAAAGCGTCGAGATGACATTATATCGTGGGCACATTGCGGCCGGTGGCGAAGGTCCGGTCGCGGATGGTGGCAAGAAGACGCTGGTTCTGAAATCGATCGAAGAGAAAATCGGTCTGACTTTCGAACAGTTTACTCGAGCCGTTTTGCTGGCTCAGAATGATTTTGCGACGTTCCTGAAAGCCGATGACAAAGAGCGTGCCGAGATTCTGCAGGCTCTGACCGGTACCGCTCGTTTCGAGTCGATCTCGCGATCTGTATTTCAGCGATGCGGTGTCGAGCAGAAGGCGTTGGAGTCCCTGGGAGCACGACTCGCTGGCAACGCCCCTCTGACGGACGAAGCTCGCGCCGCAGCAGAGGCTGAGCGAGTGTTGGCAGAACAGCAACTCGCCACTGTCGAAAGTCGATGTAAGGAGTTGCAGGCACATGCCGACTGGTTCACCGTTCGATCAAAGCTGATCTCAGAGAATCAGCGTGCGGGAGAAGTCTTGCAGCAGGCGGTCGCTGATCGAACGGCTGCCGAGCCACGGCGGAACGAACTCGCTCGCACTGAAGAGATTGCTCGAGATGCCCGACCACTTCGTGTTGCGGAACGTGCCGCCTTGACGCACGCCACAGTCGCAGCCTCTGCGGTGGAACTTGCGAAAACCCGGCGCGACGAACTGGAACTGGCTTTCAGGGCGACTGCCGATCGTCATCTGGCAGCCGTTGAGATCCATACGGCATTGCTGGCGGAGCAAAAGGCCAATGAACTTCCTCTCCGCAAAGCCCGCGCGCTGGATGAATCGTTGTCGATCGTTCAGGGACAGTTCCGGAAGGCCAGCAGCGATCTTGAGGTCGCGAATGCGGCCTTGAAGACGGCAGAAGAGAATCTGAAGACCGTCGTTGATGGTCGTAACATTCGCCTTCAGGAACAGCGGTTTCTGGAGCTCGACCGCGAGCGTTTGAAAGTGTTTGCTCCGTTTGTCGCGGACTCCGCGAAATGGCTGGACCGCATTGACACGGCCATCGCTGCCGCTGAGCAGGTGGACGTCGCGAAGGTCCGTGCGAAGTCACTGGCGAAAGAACTCGCGGAGCTTGATGAACAACTAAAGCTGGAAGAACAATCCCGAATTCCTCTGCAGTCTGCGTTTGATTCGGCCTCGGCGGCGCTGGCCACTGCGACAGAGGCGGAGAAGAAATTCGATACCGATCAGCTTGCGACCGATCGCACGGAACGAGAATCTGCGAAGAGTGTTCTGACGGCGTTGTTTCATCAGTTGAAGAATGCTCAGGGACTTCGCGAACGAATAAAGACTGAGGGTGAATCGCTCGAACAGCTTCAGGCAGCTCAGGGATTTGACGCGATCGCGATCGATCAGATTCGAACCGTGGAGATTCCTCAGTCCGAGTTGGTGATTGAAGTCGCAAAAACTCAACTGGAGTTTATTCAGGCGGCCGTTGACGATCACGCCAATCGTCTGCGACTGACTCTGCAGGAAGGCAGGGAATGTCCGGTTTGCGGATCAACCAGTCATCCCTACAGTCAGCACGCGCCCGAGCTGGAAGCAACAGCCGTGAAGGCTGCGAGGAAATCCGTCAAGGATCTGGAAAAGAAGCGTGATGAAGCGTTGAGCCGGGAAGCTCGGCTCCGCGGTTCCATGGAAACACGCAGCCTGCAAATTGATGCCAGGACAGAGGAGCTGGCCGCGATCAGGGCGCAGGTGGTCGATATCGTCTTCGAATCGCATGAACATCCCGAGGTTGCCGCCGTGCTTTCGATTGAAGAAGACGCGCGGCTGGCGGTGATGGAAGCTCGACTGCTTGAGCTCAACAGTGAACTGCGAAGTATTGAGAAGAAAGAACAGAACGCTCGCAACGCGGCAAAGTTGACATCCGATTGCCGTGAATCTCTGCAGAATTCTGAACAGGCGTTGAAAGAACTGAACGATCGCCTGCAGCAGTTGTCGGCCAGTCGCGGAATCCTGAATGAGGCTCACAATAATGCCGTGGCTGGTTTGAAAAGGGCAGAGGAACAACGGGCAGAGGTTGATGGCCGCCTGAGTGAGCTTTGGATCGGGCTTCCGAGAGCGAAACAGGATTTTGAATCGGACGCAGTCACGTTTCGCGAGGCGTTTGAAAGATCGGCGAGCGAATGTGGCGACATTGAAAAGCGGATTGTCGAATTGACCAGTCTGATTCAACAGGCGGATGCAGCAATTCGTCCGCTTGAACAGTCTGTAACGGACGCCGCGGCACTGGCCACCGCGTGTGCCGTGGCATTCGCCGAGATATTGAAGGATCGCGAAGAACGGCTTAAGGAACGTTGTCAGTTGTTTGGCGGCCGCGCGGCGGACGTGATTGAAGTGGAACTGTTGGATCGTCTGACAGCGGCTGCGAAATCACTTGACGATGCGGCAAATCTCAGGACTGATGCCGACCGGCTCATGGTTGCGGCGACATCGGAGTACGAAACGAGAATTCAGTCTTCAGAGCTGGCTCAGGCGGATCTGGCTGCGATGATTGAGGTTCGTGAACGCTGGATGGATGCGTTCACGGTACGAACGGGGACCTCGATGACTCTGGAGGAGCTTGACGGTCTTCTGGCCCGGGATGAGGTCTGGGTTCAGAGAGAACGAGACGTTCTTCGACAACTCGACGAAGCCGTCACGGCCGCTGAAAGCGCGTGTCAGGTTTACGCGGAACAACTTAAGCAGCACATGAAGAGTCAGCCGACACAGGATGAAGAGGTGACTGTGGTTGCCGCTTTGCAGAGGCTGACAGATGAGTTGGATGCGGCCAAACGCAACTTGAGCGCGGCTCAGGCGGTTATTCTGAGCGATGACAGCCGCCGCGTTCAGAATGTGGACCTTATGGAACAGATCAGAAAACAGGATGCAAGAACGGATCCCTGGCGAAAACTGAACGAGTTACTCGGATCTGCTGACGGAGCAAAGTTCCGCATGATTGCGCAGCGACGAACACTGGACCTGTTGCTCCGCTATGCCAATCATCAGTTGAATAATCTGGCCGTGCGATATCGTCTGGAACGACTTCCGGAATCTCTGAATTTGATCGTGATCGACCGCGACATGGGCGACGAACGGCGGTCGGTTCATTCGCTGTCCGGCGGCGAGTCGTTTCTGGTTTCTCTTGCACTTGCGCTCGGGCTCGCTTCGCTGACATCGAATCGGCTGCGAATCGAGTCGTTGTTTATTGATGAGGGCTTTGGAAGCCTCGATCCTGAGACACTCAATACTGCGATGAGCGCGCTTATGCATCTTGAAGCACAGGGGCGGAAGGTCGGCGTGATTTCCCACGTGACGGAGATGACCGATGCGATTCCCGTGCAGGTCAAAGTCGTCAAGGGGCGTGGCGGCGCGTCACGAGTTATAGTTTCCGGAGATCCGGGGGCGACGGAACCGGTTGTTTCCGACCTCGGTGCGGATGACTGTGGCGAGCCCGCTCATGATGATTCCCCGGAGTTCCTGAGCAATCGGATTATCGAGCTTCTGGAGCGAGAAATGCGGGCTGGCAAAGATCGAGTGTCCTCAAAGTCCTTGCGCGATGAACTCGGCTGCGATCATAAAGCATTTAAAGCGGCCCAGGCCCGGCTTGGTAATCGAGTCGTTGTCGATGGTCGAAGTTTAAAGCTCAATTAAGCGAGAGGTTGATCGATGACTGATCTCAGTCGATGTTGAGACACATTGGGAAGAGCTTCGGAAGAGGCACATGAGTCCGTCTGGCGCGAAGGAACAGTCTCGAAATAAGTTCCCCAGGTAGCCGAACTCGTGAGGGTTCGGGCTGAAGTCTCACGACTTTAGCTACGGAAGGTATTTCGGGCCCGTTCCGCAGTCCCGTGACATGGAAGATTCAGGTCCAGTTTCTTTTCACATTGGTGAATGGATTGATCAGAGTAACATCGGCTGACTGGTGAAATTCGCCTTACACATCTGAATAAGCATCGTAATTGACAGGAAACTGGCAGGTCTAACCGTCGCGTTTTTTTGATCTGTTGGTATCGTCCGCGTTTCTAAGAAGTTTCAAACCCGCATTCTCTATCAGGCTGGCGATTCAATCTCTCAAGGTCGCGGGAATGTTTCCCACCAGAAATTACAGCTGGCTTTATCTCGATTGAACGCTTGCGGATTCGGTTTTGTCCGACCCAGTCAGTTCGAGTTGATGTCCAATGAGGGAATTTCAGCCAGCATGCAGAAACAGTCGTCTGCGTGTCTTATTTTGTCTAGGATACGCACAGTGCGTAACTTTGCCCACCTGTGTCTCTAAGCCTTCCGAAGCTGATCGTCATGTCCAAGTTGGAAATCGTTCATTATCCTCACCCCGCATTGCGTTGGAAGTCGCGCGAGCTGACGAAGATTGACGCTGAATTGGAGGACATGGTTCAACAGATGTTTGAGCTCATGTATACGGCGCGGGGAATCGGTCTCGCGGCAAATCAGGTGGCCTTACCTTATCGGCTCTTTGTGATCAATCCGTCGGGTGACAGGGACAATAAAGAGGATGAGATGGTGTTCATCAATCCTCAGATCAGCCGTCGGAACGGCAGCGAAGAAGACCAGGAAGGCTGCCTGAGTCTTCCGGAGATCTACGCTCCGGTGACGCGAGCCACTCGCGTCGTGATCGACGCTTTCGACCTGTCGGGCCAGCAGTTCGAGATGGATCTGGAAGATCTGGATGCTCGCGTTGTCCAGCACGAATACGACCATATCGAAGGCGTCATGTTCACGGATCGCCTGGCTCCGGGATATCTCGCGAAGGTGCAACCGCTGATCACCGATTTGGAACTGCAGTTCCGGAACCGCCAAAAAGAGGGCACCGTGCCGTCGGATGACCAGCTAAAGGCTCAATTGATGGCCCTCCAGAAGGCTCGAACTAGCGGCTGAGTCTGCTAAACTGCGGTGCGCGTGCTGATAAAAGTCAGCGGAGCAGCGCGAGCTGCTCGGTGAATGTCTCTGAAAACACAGACACTCACCGGACGGCTCGCGACGTTCCAGTTCCGGGCAAGCCCTTCATTTAGAACACACTCTAGTTCGAAACATCACCTCATGGCCTCAAACCTTTTTGATCTCACAGGCGAAACAGCAGTTGTTCTTGGCGGTACCGGAGTCCTCGGCGGTGGCATGGCTTCCGCATTGGCGGCGGCCGGAGCGAAGGTGGCGGTCGTAGGACGAAATGCCGATCGAGGACAGGCGCGAGTTCGTGAAATCGAAGCGGCGGGCGGAGTCGCCTCGTTTCATTCGGCCGATGCTTTGGATGCCAAATCGCTGGCCGATTGCCGCGATGAGATTATCGGCAAGCTGGGTTCGGTCACCATTCTGATTGCAGCGGCCGGCGGAAATCGACCGGACGCGACATTGCCTCCGGGCAGTGACTTCTGCAAGCTATCTCGCGATGGCTGGAACGGTGTGTTCGACCTGAATCTGGTTGGCGGAGCCTTGTTGCCGGCTCAGGTTTTCGGCGAGACCATGCTGGCTCAGAAAAAGGGCAGCATCATCAATATTGCGTCCATGGCGGGAATGATTCCACTGTCTCGCGTTGTCGCGTATTCCGCTGCGAAAGCGGCCGTGATCAACCTGACCAAGTTTCTGGCACGCGAATGGGCCACTCGGGGTGTTCGAGTCAATGCGATCAGCCCCGGGTTCTTCCCGGCCGATCAGAATCGTGCACTTCTCTTCAAAGACGATGGATCCTATACCGAACGCGGCGGTCAGATTATTGGACACACGCCCATGGCTCGATTTGGCGAAAGTCATGAACTGGCGGGTGCTGTCGTGTGGCTGGCGTCACACAAAGCCTCGTCATTTGTGACCGGACAGAATATTGTTGTGGATGGAGGATTTTCTTCGACCACGATTTAGTGATCGGAATGGCGTTAGCAGGTTGATGATTTCGTCGCCCCCGACCCCGCGTCGGGGGTTTAACGGCTTTTGCACCAGCAAAGAACAGAGGACTTTCAATGGTGCAAAAGCCCGCAGGCCCCTGAGGCAGGCTCAGGGGGGATTAAATCAACAGACCGATAGCGCCGTACCGCTCACGAAGTGAACTTTATTTCGCGGAGAAGATTCTGGAGTCTTCCGCGACGGCTGGGGCAGTTTGCTGCAGCAATCAGAGATTCATCATCACGGAGGATCGACAATTTCAGCGGCAGTTTGGCCGAATGGGTTTCGATCATGGTGACAAGCACATCAAAGTCCAGAAAAGCCTTGCGAGCCTTCTCGACCAGTCGCAAGATGTCGGCGGATCTGCGAAAAGCGATTACGGCGGACGATGTCGAAGCCTTTCAGGCCACCTTCCTGGAAGAACTTGCAAGACCACTAAAACGAATCCGCAAACAACTCGGCGATCGCCCGCTTTTGGCGCTTGGTTCTGAAAGCACGATCGAACTGGCCGGGCGTGAGCGTGAACTGGCGGCGGCTCTTGATGAGATGGCTGAGAGTTCTTCGCAACGTGGACGACGCAAGAACAAGAAGGCTCGCGAAGAATCTCCCTATGAAGAGATTCTGGCGAACTGGCTTACGGAATCCGCTGGTGTCCCCGGCCCGTGGGAAACGATCGTTCTGGCGGAGATTCTGCTTCGCGAAGGCCACCGCATCTCCGCGGAACGTTTCGTCGAGACACTGACAATTCTTGCGGAAGGGATGCTGCGAGAATCGCTCGGCGGGCTTTTTGAAGGTACTGAAGCAGACAACTCCAGCAATGATCCGATTCGACAGATTATCCTTACCGGTGAAAGTCGCTGGCTTTGCGGGCTGCTGCTCGCCCCACTCCAGACAGCTCAGCCACTGCAGAAATCCGGCTCAGAGGCTCTCGAAAAAGTCCTGAAGGACTGCACGGATTCCGAAGGTGTTATTCACGGCTCCCTGCTGAAACGCCTTCCGGAATGGCTGACTCCACTGGCTCGTTCTGTGTTTTGGGCGGAAGCTTTTGAGCAGCCGCTGTGGAATGAGAAGTCCCAGCTGCGAATGGATGCGTTGATCGAACGTACCGCAATGCTCGTGCTTCCCGTGTCTGAACACAGCTCTGGAAAAGATGTCCCGGATCCTCCTGCTCCGACGCTCAATCAGGTGCTGGAACTTTTCCTGCTGAATTCCGGCACGGTATGGCGCAAGCGGATCGAACGACTTCTGAAAGGATGTCGTGAACTGCCGCCGGAAGAGGTTCCTCGTCCGAAGAAGTTCAAGAAGAAAAAATCTGAAGAGGACGAAACAGAAAAGGCCGAGGCCACTTCGAAGCCGGTGAAAGGTGCAAAGCCACAGGCCGAAAAGCCAAAGCTGGCCGCATCATGGGAATCCGATCAGTCGTGCTTGGCTGTGCTCCGAAGCAGCGTGGAACCTGATGCCGACGTCGCCACGCTGGAATGGCATTCGAGCGATGCGCAGATCATGCTGGCCGCAGCAGGCGTTCCCATTTTTTCAGGACTGTGGAACTGGTCTGTGCGAATTGATGACGAAACCGTCCCCGCACCGTCAACATGGAAATGCAGCTGCTGGTTCCTCGACCCCGAAACGGTCTTCGTGGAGATTGAAGGCGAAGATTCCGCGGCGATCAAACGTGTTCGACAGGTTTTGTTGGCACCTCATGAACGCTTTGCCATTCTGACCGACAGCGTGACCTGTAAAGATCCACAGCGCAAAGTGCAACTGGTAACATCGCTTCCATTGACCGACGGCTGCGTCTGTGCGACCGACTCCGTGACTCGCGAAGTCAATATCCTGGCCGGTTCACGTTCCGTGCGAACGTTCCCGGTCTGGATGGAAGACGATCGAGTTCAGCACACGCTGGGCAGCTACCGCGAACATGATGGACAATTGGAACTCTCAGGTATCGGGCGTGGCGGTGTCACTCTGCCGCTGGCTCTGGACTGGCATCCTCGCCGCGCCGATGCACCGGCCGATTGGGCTCGCCTGACGGTGACGGAATCACGTCGCGTCGTCCATGAAGACGAAGCGGCTGGTTACCGAATTCGTATCGGTGACCATCAGGTGCTGATCTATCGTAGTCTTGTGGCAGGCAAGAACAGCCGAGCGGTGCTCGGGCTGCACACATGGGACGAATCGGTCTACACGCGAGTTCCCAACAAGCCAGGTCCGCTGGAGCCACTGGTGGAAGTCGAAACGCCGGAGTAACGGGGGTTTAGCGTCAGTAACGTCACTCTTGAACGGTGTTGTGAACCGCGAATAGACGCGAATTCACGCGAATGAAGAATCGCAAAAAGAGAATCTCGTTGTTCAAGAATGACCGGCTGAATGATGATCGAGCGACGAAGCGATCGTGCCTGTTTTCATTCGCGTTCATTAGCGTCCATGCGCGGTTAAACACTTGAACCGGCGAGAATGAACTACTGCTGAGCGTATGATGAGTCCGCTACGCAAGCCCGTGGAGCCAGGTGTCTGTGAAAACAGCACTCCCGCTAAACCGTCCGTTCAAACAGCTCCGTGGCGACGTTGCCGAAGATGTCAGTCAGCCGGAAGTCACGCCCCGCGTGTCGGAACGTCAGCCGTTTGTGATCAAGCCCCAGCGCATACAACAACGTCGCGTGGAAGTCGTGCATGTGCATTGGGTTCTCAACAGGATGAAATCCAAAATCATCCGTCGACCCATAGGTGAGTCCACCTTTGACACCTCCGCCAGCCATCCACATTGTGAATGCCGCCGGATGATGATTGCGACCGTCGCCATTTTCCACCGTTGGTGTGCGCCCGAATTCTGAGCCCCAGACAACGAGTGTGTCTTCCAGCATTCCTCGCTGCTGCAGATCAGTTAACAACCCCGCAATCGGCTTATCAACCTGTGCGCATTCTTTGATCAGGCCTTCGTTGTTCTTCGTATGATGGTCCCACGTGTAATCCGTTGAGACCTGAATGTAACGAACACCTTTCTCGGCAAACTTTCGTGCGAGCAGACACTGGCGAGCGAAGTTGTCGGTCGGCTGAGTATCCACACCATACAGCTTCAATGTCTCCGGAGATTCATCGGCCAGACTGAGAATCTGCGGCACGGTTGACTGCATGCGATAGGCCAGTTCATAGCTGGCAATTAAGCCTTCAATGCCCTGATCGGCGACCGCCTTCTGGAGATGCTGTTGATTCAGCGCCTGGATCAGATCCAGCTGTTCGCGTTGAGCAGACCGGTCGATTTTCGGGTTGGAGATATTCGCCATCTTCGCCTGGGCAATCGGAGTTTCCGCCGAGCCGATTGCGGTGCCCTGATGCACGGCCGGCAGAAACGCACTGCCATAGTTCTGTACGCCGCCATGTCCTCGCGGCGGAGAAATGGTCACGAAGCCCGGCAGGTTTTCGCTTTCTCCGCCGAGCCCATAGCTGACCCAGGCCCCGACGCTTGGACGGACGAGATTCGATTTGCCCGTATGCAGATTCAACAACGCTTCGCCGTGAGCAGATCCGTCGGTATGCATCGATCGGATAACGCACATGCGATCGGCATGTTTCGCAACATGCGGAAACAATTCACTGATCCAGACTCCGCTTTGCCCATGCTGCTGATACTTGAACGGAGAACCCAAAATGGTCCCGCCCGGTGGCTGCTTACCGCCATACGCCTCCGGAGTCACGGCCTTGCCCGCGAAGTCGTTCAGACGCGGCTTGTAGTCGAACAGATCCACATGACTTGGTCCGCCCCACATGAAGAGGAAGATTACTCGCTTCGCCGACGCCGCAAAATGCGGAAGCTGATCCGGGCTGCTCATCGACGAAGAGCCTGCCTGCAACGCGGTCTGACCAGCCATCGCAGCCAGACCCACCTGCGCAAACCCCGCCGCACTGCGAGCCAGCATGGAACGGCGATTCATGGAGTTGTAGAAGTTGAAGCAGTTCATTTCTTACTCCACATACTGAAATCGGCTCGAGGCAAACAGGGCATGGCAAGCCATCGTCAATGCTTTCAACGATGCTTCCGCATCGCCGGCGGCCTGCAAACGTGATTCCGTCTGTTGCAGGTAGGAAAGCATAGCCTGTTGTTCATTGTCGGTTGCAACATCACTCACCATCAACTGAAACATGCGCTGAATGCGAGCCTCCAGCGGCTGGCTGACGGTTTCGGACAGAATTCGGCGAGCAGTGATCTCTGCGGTAGCCATCACCATCGTGTCGTTGAGCATAAACAAACCCTGAGTCGGTACCGTGGTTTTGGGCCTCGCCCTGGTTGTCGTGTGAGGATTCGTAAAGTCAAAAGCTTCGGAAGATCTCCGGCAAGTCGTTACGAATCACCGGCAGATACACACTGCGACAATTGTAGTCCGTCTTCCTTCGGACCGGGTTGCTTCCAACGGCAGTTGCCTGATCACCGAGATACGAAACCGTCGAATCCATCGCCGTCAATTCCAGAGTACCGGCCGCGGCCAGCATCGCATCACGTAATGACTCCGGATCCAGACGACGCCGATTCGCTCGCCACAACAATATGTTCTCCGGATCTTTCTCCGCGTGGGCCGGTTCAAATTGACTGCTCAACGCAAACGTACGACTGAGCACAATTCTGCGAATCAGCTTCTTGAACGACCAGCCATCCTGAATCAACTCGCTGGCAAGAAAGTCCAACAGCTCCGGATGGCTGGGCGTTTCGCCTGTTCGACCAAAGTTATCGACCGTTCGAACAAGCCCTCGCCCCATCAGGTGATGCCAGATGCGATTCGCCTGAACTCGCGCTGTTAGTTGCCCGGATCGACGCGAAGGATCTGTCAGCCACTGACTGAATTCGATACGGCCACTCTGTTTCTCCGGCAGCGGAGCAATCGCGTCATCACAAAGGACTCGCAGGAATCCTCGAGGAACAGTTTCCCCCGGTGCATCATGCTTTCCGGCGATACGAATCGCTTCGTTGATCGGAGTCTCCAGCTCCATGGGGATCATGGCTCGAGGAGGAATCTGTGGAGGATTGGCGAGCAGATCCTGTAACTCCTTAAGCAGTGCTTCCTGTGCCGCGAGTCGCTGTTCCTTTGGCTGCGACGCATCTTTCGCGGCTTCAGCAAACCCATCGGCATCAGACGCCAGTTTTGCGGCGATCGTTGGCTCATCGCCCTGCTTCAGAGTTTCCAGAACAGCCTTTACTTTCTCCATCCGGGCATTCTTGCCGGGGCGTTCTCGCCAATACGTTTCATAAGCGGTGTTGAGCTGTTCTCCTGTTCGCCGAGCCCCGCCAGTCGTTCCATGACGCGTTGTTCACCGAGCATGTAACGCTGCTCCATGACTTTGGTCGATGTTAGGATTCCTGCCATGGCGTAGTAGTCAGCCGTCGGGATCGGATCAAACTTGTGATCATGACATCGTGCACAGCCAACGGTTTGAGCGAGGACTGCTCGGCTGATGGATTCCAGTTGCTCATCCGCCACATCCATGCGCTGGCGATCCGGATTGACCCCCAGCAGCACCTTCGGCCCCACAACAAGAAACCCGGCGGCAATTCTTTGTCGATCGCGTTGCTCCAGAGTTTCGTAAGGCAACAAGTCGCCGGCAAGCTGCTCCAGCAGGAAGCGATCAAACGGCACGTCCGCATTGACGGCATCAATCACCCAGTTTCGATATCGCCAGGCTTCGCGGAAGAGAAAGTTTTCATCAAGCCCGTTCGAATCCGCGTACCGCGCGAGGTCGAGCCAATGGCGTCCCCAGCGCTGGCCGAAATGCGGAGACGCGAGCAGCTCATCAACCAGACGTTCCATCGCCTGCGGAATCGGTAACTCCTGAAACTGCTGAATCTGAGCCTCGGTCGGTGGCAATCCAACCAATTGAAAACATGTGCGTCGAATTAAGTCAATCGGAGCCGCATCAGCCACGGGGTGCAATCCTTCAGCCTCCAACTTCGCGAGCACAAAACGATCGATGTCTGAACGAGCCCACTGCTGACTTTGAACCGACGGAACTTCTGGTCGAGTCAAAGGCTGAAACGCCCAGTGACTTTTCCCAGCAACCGGGTCCGACGGATTCTCAATAACATTCGCCTGCGATGTAGCCGGAGCCGGCGCGCCCATTTTGATCCATGCTTCCAACCTGGCGATGTCTTCATCGTTGAGTCGTTCTGTTGGCGGCATCAGCAGATCAGGATCGTTGTAATGCACGGCTTTGATCAGCAAGCTGGCGGCGGGGTCTCCGACAACGATCGCGGCTCCTCGATCACCACCTCGCATCCACGCGTCGGGCGAATCAAGCAACAGCCCGCCTTCCTGCTTTCCGGCCTTCAGCGAATGACACGAATAGCATCGCTGCACCAGCAATGGGCGGATGTGTGTTTCAAACCACGCGATAGCGTCGGCTTCCGACTTGGCCGCTACGGACTCCTCCTGCGCCGAGGTGATCGGTGCCAACATCAGGAGACAGATAACGACGCGAAGACACATAGAGGTTCATTTCAGCAAGGGATCACGATCGATCAGATCAACTCAACCCTACGGGAACAATCTGACATCATTTTGTCGCCGGAGAAACAAATTCCAGCCACCCAAAGCGATCCGGCGCATGAAAACTGCCACGAAGTGTCGGTGATGCGGCCAGAAACCCGCCGTCCGCTTTATCATGACGATACAGATTGATCTTCCAGCGAGTTCCCGCTTTGGGCGCTTGATCACTCAGTGAAGTCAGCGGTATTCGAGTCTCCACACGCCACACTTTTGCAGACTCATCAATTTTCACTGACGATTCTGCGTTCGCTGTCCAGGCAAAGTCCTTGTCCGGAAGATTCAATTTCAGATCCAGAGTCTCTCCACTGGGAGACCACTCGAACTCGGTATAGCGATTCATCTGATCCGGATCAGAACCAATAAATGCCTCAACAACATCATAGTCCCAAAGTCCGAGGCGTTCTTCCTTCGATGGTGGCGACCAGACGCTCAACTCCCGGTAAGGGCATTCATAGCTCAGATAAAGGAATTTGTCCGACCAGAGGAGACGCACCGGAGTACTGAGATTCGGTTTTGCATGAGCATTATTCGACTGATACTCGAGGCGAATCGGAGTCGCATTGCTCCATTCGACCTCGTCCAGTACGCCGTCCGGCACAAAGTCTCGCGTGATATAGGCCGCTTTAACGACAGGCAGCGGCATCGATCGCGCGAAGAGGCGTTGAGCATTGTCGAAGTAAATTTTTCGGCAGATGTCTGGAGACAACTGAATGCTGCTGATCAGCCAATTGCCCTGAATTGGAGTCATATGCGCCCAGTCGCGATCATCAGTCTCCATCCACCGCCAGCACTTCATAAAGAATTCCACGGCGTCATCGTCAGTTGGATTCTCGGCATCACCGCCCGATCCCAGAATCAGTTTGTTGTAGACCATAAAGTCGGTGGCAAACAGAATTCGGTCCTGATGCTTTTCGAACAGGTGTCGCACCTTTGCCGGATCGTGGCGTCCCAGTTCCGGAATGCGAGCCGCCATGTCGGCGTGCATGTTGGGAAATCGATCCAGAGCCTGCTCGACCCAATCCAGCTCTTCCGGATTGTTCGCAAAGTGCACACAGACAAAAGTCGTCTGCGGATGCTTCTCGATCACTCGGTTAAGTGCTTCAAGCAGTTCCATGCGAGGTGGGTGGATTTTGGCATCGCCAAACCACCAACTGCGGTGATCTTTCAATTCTGTCCAGCGTTCGTTCTTGTCGTCATACGGTAGCCAGAATGCTTTCGGATCGCCCACATGAATTGAGACGGGCATGCTGAGTTCACCGCAGCGTTTCCAGACCGGATCAAGTTTGGGATCGTCAATGCGAATTAGTTTGCCGGAACCATCTTTCAGAAACAGCCCCAGCCGCTTGAACTCTTTCAGCCCGGCAGCTCCCAGTCGATGACCTTCTTCGATTTGCTTTGCCGCACGATCGCTCCAGTCGGGATCGTCCCAGCCGGAATAATCCAGAATCATGTGATGCAAAAACCGTCCGGGATACAGCGACTCTGACAACTCCCGTGACTTCTGAAAGTCGGACACCTGTCCTTCTTTCGCTGTGACCGTCCCGGAACCGAGCACGCAGCCAATTCCGACTCCGGATCGATCCAGAATGCCAACGGCCCGCTGATAGCGTTCCGCGGAGGTTTCAATATGCTGATGCAGGTCAATAATTCGATGCTCACGCCGCCAGACATCTGGTGACATGGCATCGATCAGAGGCTGGTTGTGTGTTGTGGACGGAGACTGAGCGTTCGCAGAGTCCAAGGCAATGAAACCCATCCCCATCAACACAAGCGACAGGGATGCAAGGTGCACTCTACGAACTGCCGAAGAGAATTCGCTCATGGCTTCACATCCTTTTTCTTTGTCTTCTTTTTCTTGTCGGCCTTTTCCTCCGCTGGATCTCGTCCGCCATTCGCTGACAAAGTCCGCCACCACTCCGGCCCTTCCGCATTCACAGCGGCATTATGCTGAACCAGTTGATCTCGCATTTTTTGAAACTGAGCGGCTTCCTGTTTCTGAAGATCGGTCTGCTCCTGTTCATCTTCGCGGAGGTTGTAAAATTCGAACTCTGTCAGCTCTGCATTCGAAAGAATTTTCCAGTCGTCGACGCGCATCGCGATTTTCCTGTTCGGCGCCATATGCAGTCGCCAGAACAAGGGCTGTGGTCGCTCGATGCGATCTGCTTCTCCTTTGAGAACCGGCAGGACGTTGACTCCATCCAGCACTTTGTCCGAAGGCACTTCCTGTCCGGCAACGGCCAGCATGGTGGGGAACATGTCCGAGCCGATGACGGGAACACTGACTGTCGAGCCTGGTTCAAGATGACCGGGCCAGCGAACAAGTCCGGGGACTCGAATACCGCCTTCATGCAGATCCCGTTTTCGACCTCGCAAACCACCACTGGAACCACGGCCGGGAGACTTGATGCCATCGCCTTCCGGACCATTGTCTGACGTGAAGAAGACAAAGGTTTCGTCGGTCAGCTTCTGCTCATCCAGAGCGGCCATCAAGGTCCCAAAGGCGGAATCCATCTGAGTCACATTCGCGTGATGCTCTCTCTGCACATCATCAGTCAGCTCAGGATACATCGCCTTGAATTTCGGATCAGACTTGATCGGATAGTGCGGTTCATGAGTCCACACGGCCAGAAAGAAGGGCTTGGCCGAATCGCGTTGTGTCTTCAGCCAGTTGACTGCTTCGTCAACGACCAGCGGAGCTGAATATCCCTGAAGCATGCCGACAGGTTGACCGTTTCGCACAAAGTTGTCGGGGTTCTCATGAGTCGGTGCGGCATTGTTCTGAGTGGCAAGCCACCAGTCATAGCCATGATCGCCAGGCTGCGGTTGTGCTGGATTGTTGAACAGTCCGTTGAGATGCCATTTACCGCTATGACAAGTCGCGTAACCGGCCGACCGCAGAAGTTCCGGCAGAGTATCTTCGGAGGTTCGAAGATGAACCGGAGAACCTTCCGCGATCCACGTAAAGACACCATTGCGATGCGGCGTGCGTCCAGTCAGTAACGCTGATCGCGAAGGACTGCAGACAGCACTCGCCGCATAACACTGTGTCAGTCGAACTCCCTGCTTTGCGAAGGCATCAAGATGTGGAGTCTTGATCACCGGGTGGCCGAAGCAGCCCAGGTCTCCGTACCCCAGGTCATCGGCGAGAAACAAAATGATGTTGGGCGATTTCGCCTCTCCAGCGTCAGCGACCCCGGATGCAGGAAACAAAGTCACCAACAATAGAAAGTAGGCGAGCAGACTCTTTTTGCGGCTCATCGAAGTCAAACTTTCGCGGGCCAGCTCGAAGTGTCAGGAACCACTCTGCCGTCAGCCGTGAGACCAGGCTGGAAGCTGAGTTTACGGAATCACAACACAGCGGAATCCGGTATGAAAAGCGCCGGTGTCTTCTTCGCCTTTCATGCGAGCTGTGACACGATATCCAACACAGTATTGATCGCTGCACATAAACGATCCACCGCGCTGAACTCGTTTGATGATTCCTGGTTCCTGTGGGTCAAGGCTGGACGTGGGGCCGGGGGGATTGTGGGAAGGACTCTCTGAATAATACTCAGGTTGATAGTAATCTGCACACCATTCCCAGACGTTGCCGGAAATATCGAACAGACCATAATCGTTGGCCGGAAAACTTTTGACCGGCGCCGTCCGAGTAAAGCCGTCTTCTCCGGCATCTTCAATGGGAAACTCCCCCTGCCAGATATTGTGCAGCCATTTTCCCTCCGGATTCCGTTCGTTGCCCCAGGGATAGGTTTCTTTGGAGCGTCCGCCGCGAGCGGCATACTCCCATTGCGCTTCCGTCGGCAATTGTTTGCCGGCCCACTTGCAGTATTCCTGTGCATCCAGCCAGCTCACATGAACGACGGGATGATTCATGCGATCGTCAAGATTGGAATCGGGCCCCTCTGGATGTTTCCAGTCCGCTCCAGGCACATACTGCCACCAGCTGTAAGCTCCTTTGGCCGGATCAATGTCTTTACGACTCGATAGCTGCAAGCTGCAGATCGAACCTGGTTTGTTGAACTCCGGAAGGATTTCGACATTCTCCAGCCCAGACCCCGGCTTGATGCTGCGCAGCTCCGGAGCCCGTTCGGCCGTGGTGATGTAACCGGTCGCGTCAACGAAGGCTTTGAACTCAGCGTTCGTCACTTCCGTGGAATCCATCCAGAAACCATCCAGCTCCACTTCATGCGGAGGGAACTCGTCCGGCACCGTGTCCACTTCGCCCATCAGGAACTTGCCCTGCGGAATCCAGACCATGCCTTTGAAGCGAGGATCGTCCGACACAACAGGTGGCTTAACCACGGGTGCCGACCTCGTCGAATTCTTTTCTGAGCTGCTGGAGTTGTCAGCCTGTGGCGTATGATCCAGAACACTGGAATCCGTTCGTGCATTGAATGTCAGCGCAGCCACCAGTCCCAGGGCGGCCAACAGGAAAATACCGGCTGCAATAACAGGATTCCTCATGACACTTACTCACAAACAATCAACTGCTCGGACTTCAGGTGAACCTTATGTCGAAAGAGGCAACCATTTGCGGAGCGTTGAGACAGCTCGATAAACGTCGTCTGCACGCTGATCGCCACCTGTTCGCTCGATGCAAATCCAGCCGGAGTAATTTGCTTCCACCAACGTCGGAAGGAGTTCTATCCAGTCGACGGAGCCATCTCCCAGCGGTGTCTCGATCCCACCTCCGTCAACATCCTTCTGAGCGTCTCGCGCCCGCATGTAGCCGAACGACTGATACAGGTCACGAAAGAGTTTGACCGGTCTTGAACCGGTCATCACGCAAATCGCCGGATCGAAGACGAGGCCGACCGGCCCCGATTTGATTCGTTCCATCAGTCGGCCTATTCGTTTGGCGTCGTAGTTGGCCAACTGCAATTGCAGAATTGCCCCTTCACGACTTCCGAAGGCAACCAGATCGTTCAAAATATCGCACAGCATTTCGAATTGGCGACTCTCCGAGGGACCAGACGGCTTTAGCAAACTCGCGGCAGGTGCAAACGAAAACGGATTACGCAGAGAATCGACGTCATCGTTGGTCGGGATGTTGTGGGGGTCGTTCAAGTCCGCTGCGGGTTCAACAGCATCTGGGTCGGGAATCCGTCCGACTCGCACAAGGATTTCACGGGTTCCTAACCGACGAACCATTCGTATTGCAGCACGAACTCCCTCCAGTCGTTGGTCCAGAGATTTTTCATCGTAAAGGGAATGCCGCGAGGGATAGATCAGGCCTGCGACTGTCATCTGGTGCTCTTCCACGCACAGCCTCAGTTGACGCAACGCGGTCTCGGAAAATTCCTCCGGACGGATCTCCGTCCTCGCATTCAAACGCAGTCCGTGTACGGCATTTTCCGCAGCCAGTTCAATGGCTCGCCGCAAAGGCTGCCCAAAATCTTCTGTGGCTACCGCCAGTCGAAGCGACATCCGAAAGTCTACTCCTGCAAAACTCAATGTTTGAACACGGTGGAACGCGAGAGTTATAGCAGTTTGGGGCAAATTTGTCGTGAGCGGAGTGGAAGTCACCAGCCTGTAACGTAAATCAACAAGGTGTCACGGTGATTCCCTGAAAACTCCTGTCCCCTGAAGTACATGGAAGGGACGTCTCGCTTGAACCGCGGGAGACGGAGGCCTGCAGTTTTGGCTCGACTGTGGCAGTCCACGAGCATCGCAATACGTTCGGAGAGCCACTGAGATCAGAACCTATCGTCCACCACTGTTGCTCATCAGGCGAACATAATGTTGAGAGAATTGTTCTAGGCTCATTCTCTCAAGTCGGATACCGGCCTGTTCAAACATGCCACGAGTTCGACGGCTGCCCTGCCACTCTTCAGTGTCGATGAATCCGTCGCCATTCCCATCAAGGCGTTTGAAGGATTCCGAGGCCATTGTTGCAGGGTCGCCGCCACCCCAGCCACCTCGGCTGTTGTTGTCCTGGCTATTCGGTGGAGCGTTCCCGGGCTGCCCGTTGGTTGAAGTTGCTTTTGCTTTAGTCGGCGTTGCGTTCACGATGAGCAATCGCTTCCTGGCTGTCGACGCAACAACAGGCTGGTTAGTAGTGGCGGCCGCCGCATCCGCGATGGCGAGTTCTTCAGGGATGAGATACCCGTCGGAATCGATATCCATGGAGTCAAATCTTTCGAGATCTACTCGGCGAGTCAACATCCATTCATGCATCGCAATCTGGCCATCGAAGTCAGTGTCGACTTCGCTGTAAGCCGGTGGAAGCGTAATCGTTAGTGGCTTCTTCGGTTTCATTTTGTATGGCGTCAGGGCAACGGTCCCTGTCCCACCGCTGCGATTGGGCTCGTTTGGCTGCCCGGCTGCCCCGTTGCTTCCCTGACTGAAATTGTTGCGAAAGCTGTTTCGCATGTCGTCCAGAGACATGCCAGCCTTCAGTTCGACGCCCCGAGCTTTCATCATGTCTCGCACAAACGACGGCATGCGATCGATCTCTTCCTGATCCACCTTGCCGTTTCCGTTTGCGTCCATCATGGAGCCGAAGCGGCTTTCGCGATCTCCGCCGCTAAAACCACCGGGAGGGCCTCCAAAACCACCGCTAAATCCGCTCGGAGGTCCACCGAAACCACCACCGCCAAAACTTCCGGGAGGTCCGCCCATTCCTGACGGAGCGCCGCCAAAGCCGCCTCCACCGAATCCTGGAGGAGGTCCCCCAAAGCCGCCGCGGTCGCCACGACCTGAGTCACTGCCGAATCCGCCTCGGTCTCGTCTGTCCCCTCGGTCACCACGATCACCGCGATCCTGTCCCATGCTGAAATCACTCAGCAAAGTCAAGATTGCCGAAGCTGAAACGAATATTGTGAGCAAACGCTTCATTATTTTGCGATTCTGATCGGGTTTCATACGAAAGGAGACCAATTCAACCTGAAGCCAAGGCAAAACCGTCATCACATCGGGCAAGATGGGGTTCATCCATTGAACCCCGGCAGGATATCCGCGAATCGTGCCGTTTTGGGATTTTTCAAGACTCCCGGAACCTTTGTTTGGGTTTGAACCGCCGACAGTACTGTTTCTGCCAATTACCCATTTACATGGTTGCCGGGTTGTTTACGGCGAGCGGTTGCTGCAACCGTTAATCTCTCTGTAATCTTCCTGGAGTTCGTACTTTCCGCCAATTCTGGAGGGAGAAAACGCGAAATGTTGCCGAGTTTGCAAAGAATGGGTGATTTGTAACGTGTAGCAACGGTCAGGAAACATCTTCAGGAAACGCTGTTATCGGGTCCTTGGGGTGTATTCATATGTCCATTATTGCCTGCGTCCAGCGTTTGATGAGTTGCAGATTGCAACGGAAGAGAAGCATGAGAATCCGTCGACCACAACCAACACTTCGCACTATTCTGCTTCTGTGCGTTCTTTGGACGACTGCCGGGCTCGCGACTGTGACCGCTCAGGACTCGCCTCGGTTGGGGAGTGAAATGGATTTGCTCCGCAATAACGAGTTGGTCCTGCAACTTGGTTTGTCTCAGGCTCAGCAGGATGCACTGGCGGAGGCTGCCAAGGGTGGAACTCCCGGGCGTGAGGTATTTGACCCATTCCTGCAGCGAATGAAGGAAACGGCTGACGAAGCAGAGCGAACGAAGATTCGCGAAGAAATGAAACTGGCCACCGTCAAAGCCAAAGAAGATGCGAATGCCAGAGCATTGAAAGTTCTCGATAGTCGCCAGTTGAAGCTGTTGAGGTCATTGTACATTCAGCAAGCAGGGGTCAGAGCATTTTCTGACGTTCGCGTGGCTGCCGAACTGGGAATCTCAGAAGATCAGAAGAAAGTAATCGATGAACTGGCCGTTCAGCGGCGTGAGGCGTCATCGAAGCTTGGTTTTGAAACGACGCCAGAACAGCAGGAAGCATTTCGTAAGGAGTGGGAAGACAAGTACCTTGCTGTTCTGAATGATGAGCAGAAAAAGAGATGGGCTGAACAGTCAGCCTCAGCGCCATCCGTAGCGACCGCGCCGGGAGCCAATCCGGCCATGAACAATCCCAATGGACCGATGCCAGCAGATGGTGTTGCTCCAGATGCGGCACCGCCGGCCGGGGCGGAGATCGTTTCCAGCTTTGGCGGAGCCTCCGACGCCGCGAATGCAGATCAGCTGGTTGAGAAGTTTTCGTTCAACTTTCGTTACGCGCCATGGGATCAGGTGCTGCAGGACTTCGCTGCCGGTGCGGGCTACACATTAGACCTGAATCAGGTGCCTCCGGGGACTTTCAGTCACATCGATACGAAGGAATACAACGCCGGGAAGGCGCTGGATATTCTGAACGGCTATTTGCAGCGGAAAGGTTATGCTCTGCTGTTGAAGGATGGTTTTCTTGTTTGCGTCAATGTTGACAAGGGAATTCCTCCGAACCTGATTCCGGACGTCGCTGTTGATGAGTTGCTGAAGGTTGAGCAGGGCATTCACAAGATCGGCGAGAACGAAGTCGTTCGGATTGAGATTCCTCTGGAAAAACTTGATGTGGGTGTCATGGCGCAGGAGGTTGAACAGCTTCTGGGAAGTCTCGGCACGATGACCGCGTTTACTCAGACAGGTTCGTTGATTATCGCCGATACCGGCTCCAATCTTCGTCGCATCAAATCTTATGTGGACATGTCTGTTAGCCGTCGCAAAGGCGACCTGGTTTTCAAGACTTACATGCTGAAGAACATCGATGCTGAAGAAGCGGAGTTCATGTTGCTCAGCCAGTTCGGAATGCGACAGGGCGTTGCCAACGTGAGTGCCGGGGCGAGCGGTGATCGACGCGGTCCACCAGCTCCGACACCGACCCCTGCTCCAGCAAGCTCCGGCAGCCAGCTTCAGGTAATGTCGGATGTTCGAACGAACAGCTTGTTTGTAACTGCTTCGCCGGATCAGCAGACGCTGGTTGAAGAAATCATTAAGGCGATTGATATCTCAGAACTGCCTGATGGGACGAGGTTAACGCGCGAGGGAAACACTGGGCCCTATCTGAGAGTTTACCGTGTTTCCGGTCAGGCTGATCAGGTTGCTCAAAGTATTACAGCGATGATGCCGGGTGTTGTCGTCAATGAAGATGGCAGAGCTGGCACTGTGCATATCTTTGCCACCGCACGTCAACATGAGCAGGTTGAAGAATGGGTGAAGTCGTTTAGTGAAGGCACGGGAGCCAGCGGTTCCGTGGCTGTTATTCCTTTGGCCAAAATGGATCCTTTGACGGCGGCGGCGACATTGCGAAATCTGTTTATCGCCGAGGGAGCAAATGCTCCTACCGTGGAAACCGATCTTTATGGAAACCGCATCATCGTGAAAGGCACTGGTCTGCAGGTTGAGCAGATCAAGCAGGTACTCACGGACCTGGGTGAAGACGGTACAGGCCTGAAGAAGAAAGGCGAAGGCGGCAACATTCGGCGCTATTCGCTGCGAGGGCGTGATCCCGAAGAGTTCTTCAAGTATCTCGAACAGGAATGGCAGGCCAGCGAGAAGACTTCGATTCGCATTGTCGTGCCGAAGAAGAGCGGACCGATTAAAGGGATCAAAACGCCTTCTGATAAAGATCCTGCTTCGGAGGAAGAACCAGCGGCCGCGGAAAAAGAAGACTCAACTACTCAGGCGCCAGCTCGTCGATCGGGTTTGAGAACAGAGAGCGGATATCTTCCGGTCAATCGGGTTGTCGACGAAGCAGCCGTCGCTGAACCCGCCGCTGCGTCACAGCAGGCTCCTGGTACTGCGAATCCGCCGGTTGCTGATCGCCGGGAAAGTACGACTCCAGACGGCATTCAGATCGTGGTTGATGGAGACGAATTGCTGCTTTTGTCGCGTGATGAGGACGCTTTGGATCGACTTGAAGAAACCATGGACTTTCTTCAACAATCAATTCCGTTTCGTACGAAGTGGACCGTCTTCTACCTGCAGGCCGCTGATGCAACTGAAGCGGCAGCGCTGCTCGAACAGTTCATTCCCAGCAGCAGCGTGACGAATACAACGTCGTCCAGCAGCTTTGGGCTGAGTTCCATGTTCAGTCCGCTGACCCAGTCGGTGTCTGATATGACTGGTCTCAGTGGACTTGGGGCTAATCCTCAGACACTGCGAATCATCCCGGACCCACGATCAAACTCGTTGTTTGTCACTGGTCCGCAGGCGGCTGTGGAAGAAGCAGAAGGATTTCTGGAGATTCTCGATTCAAACAACATTCCCGAATCGCTGCGTGAAATGCAGCCTCGCCGAATCGAAGTGGAATATGCAGAGATCGATGACATCGCCACGATGGTGAATGAAACCTTTAAACCGTACATGGAACCGGCAGGTGGACGGCAGCAGCAGAACAATCCTCTGGCCCAGATGTTTGGCGGTGGTAGCGGCAATGGTAAGGGCAATGAACCACAGGGAGTTCAAATGACGGTCGCTGTAGATCGTCAGACGAGTTCTTTGGTGATTTCCTCCAGCGAGGCATTGTTTACCAAAGTGCAGGAGATGGTTAAGGAATCAGACGAGGCGGCGAAGAAGTCAAACCGTACGATTCGAGTTGTTCAGTTGAAGAATGCCGATGCATCCGTGATTCAGGAGTCGTTGCGTTCGTTATTTCCTCGCGTGACGACAAGTGCGACCAGGTCGTCGTCCAGCACGAACAATTCAAATTCAGGTGGTAATAACTCGGGTGGCAACAACAATGGTCAGCAGCCTCAGACGCAACAGCCTCAGACTGATCCGTTTCAGCAGATGATGCAGGATCGAATGCGTCAGCGGGGCGGGACGAATCCGTTTGGTGGAGGAACCAATCCATTCGGTGGTGGAGGTGGATTCACGCCGTTTGGCGGCGGGAATTTTGGCGGAAGAGGCGGTCAGTTCGGTGGCCGAGGTGGTCGATAGCGTCCGGTTCTTTGAACGCCTGATATTTTTGTCCTGAGTGACTCACAATAAAGCCCTGCAATGGAACTTGGAAAACTACTTGTTGATGACGGCCTCGTGACACGTGAGCAGCTTCAGCAGGCTCGCGAAGCTCACTCTGGCCTGCGCGTGGATCAGGCGCTGGTGAAACTGGGGGTGGTGACCGAAGACGCGATTCTTCGTAAGTTGTCCGATGAATTCGGAATGCAGTACATCGACCTGAAGGACGTCGAAGTCGATGCGGAACTGTTGGCCAAGTTTCCTACGTCCTCGATCTATCGACACTCTCTGCTGCCGCTGTACCGTCAGAATGGTCATGTCGTCGTTGCGACGTCGGACCCTCTGAACCTCGAAGGTTTGGATGAACTGAGCACAGTCAGCGGATTCAAGCTGGAACCAGTGCTGACTCGCAGTGGCGAACTGGGCAGTCGAATTCATGAGCTACTGGGTGTCGGCGGAGACACGATTAACGAGTTGGTTCGTCGACGCAGCGAAGAAGGCATCGAACTTCTTGAAGAGATAAACGAAGATTTCGGGGAACTTGCTGAAGGGGCTCAGGCACCGTCGGTCATCAAGCTGGTGAATGAACTGCTGATGGAAGCCGTCAAGCTGCAGACCAGTGACGTGCACATCGAGCCTCAGGAAAACGGAATGAGGGTTCGCTATCGTCTGGACGGGATGCTGCGAGTTCAGCCGACGCCGCCGGAGATCGCTCAGTTCTATTCCGCGATCGTGACTCGTTTGAAGATCATGTCGCATCTGAACATTGCCGAGAAACGTCTGCCTCAGGACGGGCGAATAAAGCTGCGAGTTTCCGGCCGTGAAGTCGACGTGCGTGTGTCGATCATTCCGATGATGCACGGCGAAGGCGTCGTTATGCGTCTGCTGGATAAGGCACGCATGAAGTTTGATCTGAAAGCGGTCGGGATGCCTCCGACAGTCTCGAAGATCTTTAAGCAGTTGATCGATCTGCCGCACGGAATTGTGCTCGTCACCGGGCCGACCGGTAGCGGTAAGTCCACAACGCTTTACAGTGCGTTGAACGAAATCAAGGATCCCACGATCAAGATCATTACCGTGGAAGATCCGGTTGAATATCAGATGGATGGGATCAGTCAGATCCAGGTCCACAGTCGAATCGGTTTGTCCTTCGCGGCAGCTCTCAGAAGTATTCTGCGACATGACCCTGACGTGGTGCTGATCGGAGAAATTCGAGATGGTGAAACCGCACAGGCTGCGATTCAGGCGTCACTCACGGGGCACCTGGTATTCAGTACGCTGCACACCAACGACGCGCCGGGCACGTTTACTCGACTGATTGATATGGGGGTGGAACCGTACCTGGTGGCGAGCACTGTTGAGGGAATTCTGGCTCAGCGTCTGGTGCGTCGGCTGTGCCCGCACTGCAAACGTTTGACGCCGATTGACAAACTGGAGATTCCAGCCGACTTTCCTCGGCCATTGCCGGAAAGCCGTTTATGAACCAGTCCAATGTCGCGAATGTCGATACAGGGTACGCGGGGCGAATTGGCGTGTTTGAGCTTTTGAAAGACCGATCCGATGATCCAACGGATGTGCTCGGAGAGCCGCAGCACGGTCGCGATTACGCGATCAAAGCCGGGATGACGACACTGCGTTCAAGCGGCTGGGAACAGGTGCAGGTTGGTGTGACAAGCATCGAGGAAGTTCTGAGAATTACTCGTGGAGATGTAATCGGCTAATGATTCGATAGACAAAACCTCGCCCCTTGTTGCTCTTGAAAACGATCTGATTCTGACTTCGAAATATCATGCCTGACTTCAAATACCTAGCTCGCGAACTGACCGGCAAACAGGTCACGGGGACGCTGACAGCGACCAGCGAGAAAGATGCGCTTTCAAGTCTGGCGGCTCGCAGTCTGTTTCCGATTTCAGTGACGATGTCGGAACAGTCCAAACAACAGGCTGCGACGGGAGCTCGAAGAGTCTCCACGAAGTTTCTGACGGTCTTCTATAATCAGCTGGCGGACTTGCTGAAGTCTGGCGTTCCATTGCTGCGATCGCTGCAGCTTCTGGAGGATCAGACATCGCATGCCGGGCTCAGGTTTGTGATTCAGGATGTTCGAGAACAAGTTGCCGATGGTACCCGTCTCAACGAAGCCATGCGACGACATCCGCGAGCCTTCAATTTTCTGACTGTCAGCATGGTCAAGGCCGGAGAAGAGGGTGGCTTCCTGGAAGACGTGTTGTCTCGGATTGCGGCCTTCAATGATCATCAGGAAGAATTAAAAGGGAAAGTCACCGGGGCCATGGTTTACCCGGTGTTCCTGCTCGTCGTCGGACTCCTGGTTGTGACGGCGATGATGATGTGGGTTGTTCCAAACTTCGCGCCGATGTTCGAGAAGATGGAACGCGACGGAACTCTGCCCTGGGCCACAACAACGCTCTTTAGCATCAGTGATACCTTGACGGCTTATGGGCTGCTGATCTTTGCTGTAATTGCTGGCGTGGTTGGTTTGATTGTGACTTATGTGCAGTCGCCGGATGGACGTCGATTCGTTGATGAGTGGAAGCTGAAAGTTCCGGGACTGGGAGGCATCCTGCAGAGTCTCGCGGTCGCCCGTTTTTCGCGAATGTTGGGAACTCTGTTGAAGAACGGTGTCCCAATTCTGCAGTCCTTACGGATCGCGAAAGATGCCAGCGGAAACATGGTGCTGGCCGAAGCCATTGGGAATGCGGCAGATAATGTCAGCAGCGGTCAGTCGCTGGCAGTGCCGTTGCGAGCCAGCGGTCAGTTCTCAAAAGACCTGATCGAAATGATTGCGGTTGGCGAAGAGGCCAATAATCTGGAGAATGTGCTGATCGGAGTGGCAGATAATCTTGAGAAACGGACCAGCCGGCGAATAGACATGGTTGTCAGATTGCTGGAGCCCATGATGCTTCTGGCGATGGCGGGCGTGGTCGTGTTTATCGTGATGGCTCTGCTGTTGCCGGTCATTAAAATGTCTACGAACCCGACGTAGTGGGTTGTTCATTGAGCTCGTGGTGTCGACTTCAGTCGACATGGGTGCTCAAAGTCACGAGGAAATGCTGGCTAAAGCCCGCACTACAATCTGAACGGCGAAGAATTCAATGAACCTGACCTGATACCGAGTTAATTACGGTGGCAGTTTGGGCTTCCTTTACCTCTTATGGATTGATTGAAAATAAGGATGAGTGTCATGCAAAAACGCACATTACTGTTTGCTCCAGCGCGGAAGCGTTCGGGATTTACCCTTTTGGAACTTCTGATCGTGCTGGCCATCATTTTGGTCATCGCCGGGATGGTTGTTCCGAATTTGATCGGCAGCCAGAAAACAGCGAATGAGCGAATCGCTTATACGTTGGTCAAGGAAATGGAAAAGGCCGCAGGCAATTACGCAACGGACCATGATGGAGAATACTTCAAGGGCAGTGGCACGGAAGCATGGCAAGCGATGATTAATCCTCCTGCGTATAAAGGCCGTAAGCTGCGTCCATATCTTGAAGAAGTTCCCATTGATCCATGGGGCAATCCTCTGCAGTACGAATGGAACGGCGATGGTCACAGCAAGAAGCAGAATGCACTGAAGCCTGCGATCTGGTCAACGGGTTCCGATGGTCAGGGCGACGGAACAAACTCCGGCGGAATTGCGCTGAACAACTGGACTCCGGCGGCTTCCAACGCCGGTAATTGATGAGTGCGGAGAGCAGTGTTTGCTGTTTTGTGACTTGCCTGGCGGGCAGCAGTATAAGTAGGTCCTGCCAGCTGGGCAGAACTTAGGCACCAGCGAACAAATAACCTACCCACCAACTTATGGCGAGCGGTTGGCGTTAGCCGACGGGTATGCCGTTTTACCGGCCGGTTCACACCGGGCCGCTCGCCGAGCTGGTCACTTATTTCTTTGCCGCTGCCTTCGAGGTTGGCTGCAGCAGTACTGGCAATACAATTCGACTGTCCGATTTTCTGCACGAGTTGCACAAGGGGTTCGCCTTTCGGCGAAAGTCCTTTCCTGCAGAAAGGACCTGCTTATTGTGGTGGATCCTTTTATGCATCGTCATGTTCAACAATTCAGGACGACCGTGAACCGAGGGTTCTCGTTGTTTGAATTGTTGATCGTTATGACGATCATTGTCACGATCACCGCAATGGCTGCTCCGAATATGATGGAGCGAGTTCGCAATGGGCGAGTTCAGGAAGCCGCGGAAGATGTTCGTGAAGTGCTGGCTTTTGCTCGTCAACAGGCGATCGACTCCGGCGTTGATTATCACGTTCGATTCGAAGTCAACGGTCAGGCAGTTATCGCAATACCTGCGGAGCCACAACCAACGCTGGTGAATCAGGCGGGAAGTGATGATTCGAAGGCCGAAGTGCTGGTGATGTCACTGGTTCTTGAACCAGAAAAACTGTTTCTGCGAGCCGTAAAAGGCGAGAACGCTGGTGGTGAGCAGCTTGAACCCGCTGCTTTTGCAAATCTCGACGGCAATGACAATCTCTCCAGTCGGTCGTGGTCCGCTCCGATTCTGTTTCGCTTCGATGGATCTGCAGAGGATCGTACGTTCCGTGTGATGGATGAGGAGAATCGCACCTCCGAGATTTCTGTGCGAGGTCTCACCGGGGCCATAAAAGTCGCTCCTGTCTTCATGATGGAGGCAGATTAATGCGACGCCACACAAGTTCTCGAACCACTTCTGCTGCATCATTCACCGATCGCAGAGGTCTGAGTTTGCTCGAGATTATTATCTCTGTCGCCATCTTTATGGCTTCGCTGGCAGCGATCATGGAAGGTCTGCAGGTTGGCCGCAGATCTGAATTGTCCGCTCGACTACAATCTGAGGCTGTGCTGCGATGCGAGACCGTGATGGGAGAAATCCTCAGCGGTGTGAAGGAAGCTGCCAGTGCTCAGGGAAATCCGTTCGATGATGACGAAACGGGTAACTGGGAATGGACCGCTGAAGTCACAGAAGCCGGGACGACGGGACTGCTGCAGGTCACGGTGCTGGTGGAACACCGACCGGGTGGCGAAGAACCGAATGCCGCTTTTACGCTCGTTCGCTTTATGCGTGATCCGCAGCTCTTCCTTGATGCGGCTTTGCAGGAGAGCGAATGATGAAGATCTCGTACCGCATCGCCAAAACTCCCGTGGCTGAAACGCATCGAGCCGCCTACACGATGCTCGAGCTGATGATTGCCGTGGGACTGACATCCTTGCTGATGATTGCACTGTTCGCGGCAATGCAGCAGTATTTCAACCTGCAACTCGACAGTAACGAAGAAATTACTCGCCAGCAGATTGCAAGGTCTTTGCTTCGTCAGATGACTCGCGATATCCAATCTGTGGTGTTCGTGAAGAAGCTTGCCAATGACGAAACGTCAGGAACATCGACAAGTGTGAGTGAGGGTAGCAGTTCCAGCAGCACTTCGGGGTCATCCAGTACTGCGTCTGGCGGTTCAGGCAGCTCGACGTCCGGAAGCTCTTCGTCAAGTACTGGAACATCCGGGGGCACGAGCAGCGGTTCCACATCGACAGGATCAACCAGTTCCGGCTCGAGCACGCTCGACGGTAACTCCTACGGCCAGTCTTCGATCGATCCAGAGACGGTCATGACCACCTATACCAATGGACTTGTCGGTACTGCGACGGATCTGCAGTTGTTCGTGAGTCGACCCGACAAGAGTCTCTCTTATGTGGCATCGCAGGATCTCACATCCACCAGTCAAAGATCGAGTGATCTGATGATTATTCGCTATCTGATGGCACAGTCCGGCGGTGGTGGACTCGCTTCTGCAATAGCAGACAAAGAATCGATCGGTACTGATTCCGGCCCCATAGGAATCGCAAAACTTGAGGGTGATTTGTTTGGCCTGAGCACGGCTGTCGAGACCAGTGAGGAATCACCGCAATTGGCGGCCAGCAAGCTCCTGGCGAAAGAAGTTTCGGGGCTGCAGTTTCGTTATTACGATGGCCTGACCTGGCAGGAATCGTGGGACAGCAATGCCCTTAACGAAATGCCGAAGGCTATCGAGATTACACTGACGCTGCGAAATCAGGAAGACGCCGGAGATACGTTTTCAGACGAAGTGGTCGATCCCTACGCTCTCCCCGAGACGACTCATCGCATGGTTGTGCCGATTCCGGTCGCTGAACCCTTTGTGACGGAGTCGGCATTATGAGCAGGAAGAGCATTCGAGAAGCGACAGCGTTGAATCGTTCAGCCGCTCAAGATAACAGGCGAGGATTCATTCTGCTGGTCGTCACGGTGGTGATCATCCTGCTGTCATTAGCGGCCTATGGATATCTGAACTCCATGGCCACCGAACATGCTGCGGCGGCGATGTTTGGACGTGACGTGGAAGCTCGCATGGCGGCGGAGTCTGCCGTTGAGTACGCCGCGTGCCAGATTGCTCTGAAGGAAACGGATCCCTCGATAGACGTCTATCACAATCCGGGGACGTTCCACAATCAGGCAATGAATGAGACCGATAACCCGCGCGGTCAGGTTCGCTTCTCGATTGTGGTGCCCGACATTAACGGTGCCACCGCAGGAATACCTCGGTCAGGTTTGAATTCTGAGAATGCAAAGTTCAATATCAATCGCCTGATGGAATTTGAGAACGATACCGACGACACCACAGACCCTTATACGGCCGTTTCGTATATCCCCAACATGACGGAGGATATCACGAACGCGATACTAGACTGGATCGACAGCGACGAAGAAGCTCGACTGGGCGGAGCTGAATCCGTGACTTATCAGGGACTCGCTGTGCCCTACTCTGCACGAAACGCGCCGCTTGAATCCATTGACGAGCTGTTGCAGATTCAGGGCATTACACCGCAGTTATTTTACGGTGAAGACGCAAATCGCAATGGTGTTCTTGATCCAAACGAAGACGACGGGGCCGAGAAAGCTCCTTCTGATGATGCGGACGGAGTTCTGGATGCAGGCTTTCGAGATTACCTGACAGTATCCAGTCGGGAACGTAACACGTTGCCAGGGGGCGACCAGAAAATCAACATCAACAACGGTATCGTGGCCGAGATGTATGACTTCCTGGAAGAAGAGTTCGATACCGAGACTGCCACCTTTATCACGGCCTATCGAATGAAGGGCGACCAGAATGCCGACTCGATGGCGCAGGGGAAATTGACGATTGAGCAGCAACAGCTGGTCGACTGGATCGCAAAGAACATCTCCAACGGTGAACTCGGACAGGTCACTCGAGGCGGCATGGATCTTTCCGAACCTCCTACAGCGCAGTTCCGATCGATCTATGATCTGATCGATGCAAAGGTGGAGATTGAGATTAATGGAGGTTTGGTGACGCTGGCCAGCCCATGGACTTCGGATCCCGGATCGCTGCTTGAAAGCATGCCGATTCTTGAATCCAAACTGACAGTTCTGAACGACGAATTCATCGACGGCCGGATTAACATCAATCAGGCTCCGAAGGAGATCCTGATGGCGATGCCCGACATTACGGAAAAAATCGCCGACGATATACTTGCGGCTCGTCCACCGATCGAAGCCGGAGGTATGTCGGCCGCGATGATGGCGACGCGCGTGAGTCCTGCGTGGCTGCTGGCTGAAGGCTGGGTGGATCTGCCTACGTTTAAACGGCTTGGACCGTGGCTCACAACCGGCGGCGACGTTTATTCCTTTCAGGCTCTTGGGCATTTCGACGAAGGTGGCCCCACGACTCGACTCGAAGCGATGATTGACGCGACAAAATCGCCGCCAAGACTTGTTTTTCAACGAGATTTGACGCATCTCGGACGCGGCTTTACGCCATCGCTCCTTGATGGGTCACTCGAGTAACATCAGCGACATCGGCAGTTTTGGCCGTTGTACCACTCTGACTATTCGGCATCTCCTACAGGGTCTTCATCAACCTTGCCCGCTTGCGTTAGATTGCCTTTAACTTCCGGACTCGTTTCTCGATCTTCAGTGCAGCAACTCCGCATCTTTTTGCATCGAGCGTTCGGCTGCGCCCACGCCTGAGCAAGTTGCGACGTGGCATGGTACAGAGGGGTCAGAGGGATTCTTCGGGTGCTAACGCCGGGTGTGTGATTCTGAGCCGATCGACGTCTTTCCGATTGTTTCTGTAAAGATCTCGTTCGATTACCAGTTACCTGAAAGCAGACAGGTCGAACCTATGGATTCCGGCTTCAGCCATAATCAGCCTGTGGGCCTGAAGGAGCCACCAGTTCCGGTGCTCAAGGATGATCTGCCGATTGCCACAGCACGTGGACTTTCGTTTCGGTCGCTGCCTTATCGGGAAATAAAGCGACGATTGTGGCACATGGCTCCGGGGCTGCTGGCTTTCGGTCTCCATATCTTTCCACATAAAGACCCCATCACCTGGATCATGAAGTCGATCATTATCGGGTGCTGCGCAGTGATTGGGCTGAGAATCTTCTACAACTTTCAGCAAATCCAGCGGCAGGGTGAAGGGGCCGGTGTCGCAGCGGTATGTGGCTACGCGTTCTCTGTGCTGTTCATGTGCCTGCTCTATCCTCAGGATCTGGAACTAGGGCTGTCTGTTCTGGCAATCCTCGCGTTTGGCGATGGGTCTGCGACTCTGTTCGGACTGATGCTGCGAGGTCCGCGGCTGCCCTGGAATCAGGCCAAGTCGTGGAGTGGACTGCTGGCGTTTATCGGTGTTGGTTCGCTGATGACGGCCTGGATCTATTGGGGCGAGACGCACAACCCGGAAGCCGCAGAGCCTGCTGTTTCTTTTGGTATGGCATTGGCATTGACGATGCCAGCCGTCATATCCGCAGCGATTGCGGAATCAATTCGGTCGAAAATCAACGACAACGTTCGTGTCGGTGTCATCGCGGCCGTTGTTCTGGCGCTGGTGCACAACCTGCGATAATGTTCGATTGAATCTTCAACCATTGACACAGACCTGAGTTATTTCATGGGACTCTGTAAAGACTGGTTCGGAGCGTGATGGCAAATAGGGCGTCGATCTCTGATTCGCAACGAGACGGATGCCATTCACTGTGCGAAAGAACGCGTCAACACACTGTGGATCCCATTGATTGCCGCTGCCTCCCCGCAGAATAGCTTCGGCCTTGTCGGTCGGCATACCACGTCGATAAGGACGATTGCTGGTCATCGCATCGTATGAATCCGCGACGGCCAGAATTCGTGCATACAACGGAATCGCTTCGCCTTTGAGTCCATTCGGATAGCCGGAACCGTCCATTGCTTCGTGATGATGCAGAACGCCTGGAAGCACGTAGCTGAGGTTCTCAAGATGCTTCAGAATCTCACAGCCGATGACGGGATGTTGTTTGATCAGCTCGAACTCAGCGTCAGTCAAACGCCCTGGCTTCTTCAGCACATAGTCCGGGACGCCAATTTTACCGACGTCGTGCAGCAGACCAGACATGTAAACTTCTTCGCACTGAGCATCAGTCAACGACAATTCTCTGGCGATCAGTCGTGAGAACTCTGCGACACGGTCGCTGTGACCGCAGGTGTACGAATCCTTGGCGTCGATCGCATTGATCATCGAGCGTATCACGCCACGCAGCAGCATTTCTTTTTCATGGAACAAACCACAGTTGCGTCCATGAGCTGCCAGGACCACCGCCGTCGCGCTCATCAGACTGGCTTCAAACGTCCCGAATTCCCCTTCGCTCATGTAAGTTCTGTAGCTGGGATCACCGAAGGTTCGCGAGCAACCTTCAGAAGACATCTCCTTGTCGACGGCCAGCAGCCACCCGAGACGTCCCGAGGCAGTTGCAACGGGAACCAGGACACATGACTCAACTCCAACGAATCCGCCGTCGCTGAATTCCCGCTGGGGAAAGTTCTTGACGACCGTACGGTCGGCATGCTTACCACGCAGCCCTTCGACGATTGCGAGACAATTACGGCGAGGGATTCTGACGCGTCCGGTTTGCCAGACGATTGGTAATCGAGCATTCAACCCCGTTACCGGAACATCGCGGACAAAGATTAACGAGTTCGCATTCATCAGCTGACACAGCGACGGTAAAACTGTTTCCGCAATTCGCTCGACGCTGTTTCCGGATTCACTCAACTCCAGATTATTGGCCAGATTTCTCAGCCACGTCAGTTCTTCCAGATCCTCGGACACCTGCGCCGCATACGCTTCCAGTTGCTCGTACTGCGATGAGATTTCAGTTCCCGATGAACGCACGGAAAGCTCGCGTGTCCATGCACACAGTGACGAGCGATTCACAAGTTCGGCGAGTTCGTCGGGGTCTGATCCAACCAGTTCCAGTGCCACTCCGGCTGGCGACTCGTCCAGCAACGGCACAGCCCACGCAAAATACTTCTCGGAGATGCGTTTCAACTGCGGCTGGCCGCTGTGAAGAACGCTTCGACACAGAGCGAGGATTTCAGTCGTCGCTGAGGGTGATAATGAGTCCGAAAAATTCGGTGCCGAAAGCAAGTCAGCTTCTGCCGTGTCCAATGACCGAAGAATGGAGAAACGAGGCCCCATCAGTTCCCGAGTAAATCGGTCACTTTCAGCAATCTGCTGATTATAAGAGGCCTGAATCATGATGCCCGGATACCCCGCCACGCCAATTGAAGCCGTCGGAGGTCATGCCGAGCGGCGCGACGTCATCCGATGATGGTCCAATCGAGTTTAGGTCAGGCGGCTGTTGCCAGGTGGCGTTTCCCCGGAGAAAGCCACAATCGTCCCCTGAATAACCGGCAAAATCGCCGTATTCCTTCGACATCCGTCGCGCACGGCCCTGCGAGGCTGTGAATTTATTCGTAGGACGGCCTTTTTTCAGACAGTAGTTACGACAGAAAACGGCCAATTTCGAAGCCGCAAAAAAGGGCGACCAGCATTGCTTCACAGTCTCTACAGGACAAGATTTCCCGACGGCAGGCGTCTCATGCAGCAATCTATCGCACAATCGACATCGCACTGGCCGTCATCACCATGACGTCCTCAGAGTCAAATTCGCCCGTGCCTTCGATCACCAGAAGCTCAAAGTCCTTGATGTTAAAGAGCTCGCGAGCATCCATCGGGATCAATTTGCCGACTTCATCGTGGAACTCAACAAGTGCCATCATGCTCTTGACGTCGCGACGACAAAATGGACATTCATGCGGATCATGAGATTCATCTCCATCATGGCCGGTCGCATCCGTTACGAAGAACTTGGCTGCTCCATTCACGAACGGAGGAAACTCACCGGCATTGACGCGAACTCGAACCTTAAACGGTGTCTCGGGTTTCATTTCTCCTGACTTCAGCGAAGCACGGATCTCTGAAACGGGTGTCTCCTTCGTCTCCGTTGACACTTTGAGAAAGCGATCCCGAATGGCAATTACTTCGGGATCTACTGTCTCTCCACAACCCGGCAAACCGAGCAGAAGCACCAGCATGGCAACAAAACTGAAAGTCATCAGCCGTCGACTGTGAGAGAAGATCCTGAAGTCAGAGATCAGACTAGCCATGAGGTGCTCCGTGGCCTTTAAATCAAGTATTTAGTTCGGGGTCGAAGTCGCAGGAGTCTCGACAGGAGACGCGGTCTCTGCGGCTGGCGTTTCTGATGTTGCCGATGCTGAATCCTTCGGAGTCGCATCGTCAGGCCTTGGACTTGCTGATGAATTCAGCAGCGATTCCAGTTCCACGACCGCTGCGTCAATCGTTGCGGATTCCTCGGCATAGGTCGATCCTTCCTGACCGTGCATCGTTTTGTCGACACGACCGAAAGCGTCCATCAGAGTATCAACCGCCTTCTGAATCGATGCCAGCTTCTCGGAATCCACGTTCTCCGTCTTTGCCAGTTCTGGTATCGCCAACAGGACATCACCGACCTCGTGCAACGGATCGTGAGCTTTATCCATGTCGTTGGCTGCAAACGCATCGCGGATCGTATTTCGCAGGGACGTGAGTTCAGTCAGCCCTTCAGCCGAAGTCGTTGGAGCATGACCATGCCCGTGAGCATGATCATGTTCTGCATGTCCGCCACCCGCGTTCGCATCTTGTTGCGCGACATCGTCGTTGCAACCTGCGAACAAGACCATAAGCGACAGTAAAACGAGATTCGAAGTACGACTGACTGAACCGTGCATCGCGCCGACCTTTTCAGAAGAACGAAAGGCATTTGAGTCTGGACGACAGTGACCGAGGAACTCAAATCAATCCGTGGATGTTGGCGGTTTCCTGCCTGCAGATCAATGCTTATGTTCCGGCGCACCAATCGCGACAATCGCCCCCGGAGTTCCTCCCACAATCGATTTGGCTCGGATCGTCAGATCTTTAAGGCTCAAAACCCAGATCGAGCCGTCGCCGGGATTAGTAAAGCAGGCGATTCGGCCTTCGGAGTCAAAGGCAATCGCATGGTGTCCATGATGACCGTCAACCCTACTGGCTCCGACCGGGAGAGTTTTTGAGATCGCGGCATCCGAGAAGTTTCGATCACCGTTTGGATCCAGATCAACGATCGTCAGCTTCTCCTGTTTATCGCCCTCTTTCTTGTCGTGAAACAGGAAGGCGTAACGTTTTCCACCCGCCGCCAGAACAACTTCCGGCGTTGTAAGCGAAAGCCCCTCTTCGACTGCGATGGGAAGCTTGACGATCTTTGGCGGTGTTGAATTTGCCTCTAAAAGGCAAAGGCTGGACTTGCTTTCGCCGCCACCCGTCGTGAAGAGAATCCAATTGCGATGATTTACGAAAGCACCGGTACGGTTGGGTTTCTCTGCGCCTTCGTCTTTTCCCAGAGAGAGATGATTGACCACGATCGTTTCTGCGGTCTTTGAAAGAGACGTATCCGCATCGACCCAGCAGACTCCATCCGCCGGGGCAAAGAAGACACGTCCGGAGTTTGCCGTGGCTCCGTGGATAACTCCGGTCGGAAGATTAAATGAGTAGGCGATTTTGTCACCCTCCGCCTTCTTGAGATTGACGACGTCAACTCGTCCCATATTCGGTCCGCCGCCATCGATCCACGTGGAATAGCAAACCGCATTGTCGACCGCTGCCATCGTGATATGGTTTCCACCACCCGCAAAGAAGGTCCCGCATTCTTTCGCTGGCTTAGAGAGAAGGTCTGGATTCAGATGAGTGAATCCATTCTTCTTGCCATTCGCCAGCGTAAAAGTGACCGAGAGATACAGACGGGCCGGATTTCCTGCTCTGCATCAAGTCGGCTGCCTCTGATGGATGGGCAAAGACACAAACTTCCACCGTGAGTGATCGCCGTGTGGTTCTTCGCGAACGCCAGTGTCGACCGCAATCCATCCGCTCTGGAATTTTCCATCTTCGGTATCGCGGACACCCACGAGCAGATGTCCCTCGGCATGTTCCATCTGCACCAGATCCTGCTTTTCGGGATCCAGCTTTGGAAAGTCCTTGACTGGTGAAGCGGAAACAATCCACTGCTCACCGCCATGGACCTCTCCCCACATCAAAGTGTCTTTATCCTGATCCTGCCAGAGAACTCTGGCAATACGGGGCCCGCGATCCGCGGCGTTGCAAAACTGTGAAAAAAAAGCCAGACCAAGTCCCCAGACAACAGCAGTTCTCAGTCGTCGCAGAGCAAGTGAATGAAATTTCATATGAACGTCCTTATTTGTTGAATTGAGTCTGAAGAAGTGTCCGTTGTAGACATGGCAGCCATTGCGAATCGCGATGGGTTGCGGGAGCCACATTACTTTACCAATGGATTGCTATTGCCTGAAGTTCGGAAACTTCCGCTCTCAAAGTGAATGCAGGACACGCTAAAGCCGTCTCCGGAACTGGTTGAATCTTCGATCAGACTTTCCGGACACCAGAATCTGTGGCGATCCTTCGAAGTCGGAGCTTCCCTGAAAGCTGGCGGAAATCTGAAAATTTCATCAACACCTCTTCATCCGATTTACTGAGCGACGTCTGGTGAGTCCAGCGTTCTCCGTCAGCTGTCCACGAAGCCGGATTCAGCATTCACCAAGCCAGACGGCTTCAGCGAGGCCTGACCACAACCCGCCACAACTACGGCGGAAAGAGCTATTATGCCGTCAATTTATTCTCTGCTTGTTTGCGCCTTAGTTTTTCTGAGATAAGTTTTTGTCCTGACTCGACTGCCAGCGAAACTATTCCCCGCGAACGCAGAAGAGTCTCGTTCCTGTTCGGATCACAAACGCTCCATCAGCCGCTGCCACGCCATACACGATCGGATCACGTGCGGAGTCCTTCGACCCTTCACGACGTTTGCGAAAACTCTCTTCCATGGTTTTGTGCCTGAAGTCGGTATCGAGAATCTTGTCCCGTTCAGGTCGATTCTCGCCATAACTTCTGAACTCGGGCGACAACTCTTCCTCGGAGATCTTTCCATCACCGTTGGAATCATCATCACCACGGCCATCATTCGCCACCAGGGTTTGCCGGTTCGCCCAGTGCCATTGCTCTTCGGGGAACCTGCTTCCGATTTTTTCATCGAGCCGTTCTGTTGTCCTGCACAGAGACGGGAACTTTGCTGAGGTTCCTTTTTCTGTGTGCTGTCGCTGTCTGAGAACCATGCCCATGTCCAGAACTCTGGTGTTCCTTATAGAACTCCAGGGACTGGAGCATTTTTCTGGATCCCATAGCTGATTGCGCCACTTCGAAAACACTGGGATCACCTTCTTACGACGAATTTGCTCGCCATCTTTTCCGAAGAAGTAAACGTTTTTCACCGGATTAACGGGGGTCGCCCAGCATGTTCCAGCCTCTCCAGGTACTGCGTTTCTCCGGCTTGACCACAACACAATAGAGCACTTGCCACATTGTCGTGGTGACGCAGCCACCAAGAATCACAGGGTTGCGTAATCACAGACCGTTTTCCGGCTCGCTGGCCAGCACTTCATTCTGAGGATTGTCATGAAGTGTCCAGCTCAGGCAAAGATTTGATCGCGAAGCTTCTTCTGCTTGATCCAAACTCCGGATACAGCCCCACGCAGCGATATGGCCGGCAACTGTTGGCGATGGCGAGTTCCCGGAAACTCCGTCGACAGACCACAGTGATCTGCCGTCGGCAGTGCCAGAAGCCGCTGACCGAGCCGCCAGAGCCGACGACAACCCGTTCGTGCTCTACACCACGATTGAGAAGTCCGGGACGAATACCTCCGGCGAAGGACTAACCCCTTCCATCGTGTTTCGCCTGTTTGTTTATCGACCGCTAACAGATAAGGAGGGTCCTCTTGTGCTCAATGTTGATTGATCACCATGTCGGCTGTCTGAGTCGGTGAACTGCCGAGGCCATGGTTATTCTCAAACCTTCAAATTCACTGGCTGCCTTCAGACCATTTCAAGCTCCATCAGGATTTATTGATAGCCACAAAATCACCGCCTTCAAAGAAAGCGCAAACACCATTCGCATCGACCGCGGGAAGGTGCAGCTCGCGAAGCCGCGTAATTCGATGCGCTCCGCGTAGACGCTTCTTCCACCAGACCGCTCCCCTCTCGTCTTCGGTTTGAGTAACGATCACATTCGTCCTTCGCGGGTCCAATGACGGACGTGACAAAATATCCGTCCGTTGAAGATGACCGGACTGGATTGGTCATATCCGGAGAGCCTTTTGCCACAATGCCACTGTGGTGATCGCGGACAGGCATCGGTCCTATTGGAATGGGAGCCCATTTAAATTCGTCCAACGGATGCGAGACAGTTCTCCGCCATGAAACAAGTGGCGAGGTCTGACAGACACCAGAGTGCAGTTGATCGCAATAATAATGGTCTGAAAAAATTCGGTTGAGTACTGAAAAGCAGCGACTGGCTGATTAAGCCAGCTGCGCAGCCAGATATACGCACTGATCAGCCGATCAGTCGACTGTTGAAATCGCAGCCGATTCAACCGCGCGACCGAACGCCGAAATCGCACGGAGATGTCGAGCAAGCTTTCAGCCAGAAAGTTCATTCTGCCGGACAGACTTTTCAGGCCGTCGGAGCCGACAAGACGGTAAATCTCACGCCCTGAAAATGCGCGTCTGGACGTCGCTCAAGAAACAGTCCCGAAAATATCCGTATTTTCCTGAGGCGAGACATCACAACTGCGATGTCGCCGTTGAGATTTCGAGCCAGACGTCGATCCTTCTGCCGACGCTTTTGAAGTTATGCATTTTTTAAGTTAGGCTGGAAGCCCGCAATATCCCTTCACGGTGGCGTGAGCCACCGGACTGCAAAAACAATGAGTTTCAGGTTCAGCGGGCCGACATCGCTCGTGTCGGCCTCGCCGGCCTCAGATTCCTGATAGCCGGTACACCGGTGGCTCACGCCACCGGCATTGAATTGCTCATTCAGGTTGGGGCCTAAAGATACGCAACTTCAAAACTGACGCGTCGGGTTGTGATATTGGGAACTGGTTTCGAGATCGTTCCTGTTGACTCCTCGCTCCACCCGCGTCTGGCGTGGAACTTTCTCAGAACTCGCCCAGCACCTGGCCGTCGTTGCGAGCGAATACGTTTCGGAAAAGAGCCAGATCCACGTTTTCGGAAACGAAGCGGACACTTCCATCGCACAGGGAAATCTGGGCACCGCCGATGTGGAGACTTCGGGGACCTGATACGACTTCTCCGTGATTGCCAAAGTCCGGGCTCTTCGAATTTGGTGGATAGTAGCCCTGAATCAGGGTGTGGAATCCTGTCGAAGAGATCCAGATTCCCGCACGATTTCCTGTGAAGTTTGTTGAAGCGGTCGTCGCCATCACTTCCGCCATTGGACCACACGGAGACCCCAGACTGACTCGCTTCATTTGGCGTTGAGCATTCACCAGAGTTGTCGTGGCGGCCTGGCGATTGCCAAACAAAGTTTCTGCCATAAACGCTGTATTGCTGGTGCCGTCTGTGATATCACGAAATTTGATGCTTGAGCCTCTCCAGAACAGACCGTCATTGTTGCTGGAGCAGTAGTTTAGCTGAGTACCAGATCCCCCGTTCACAAGGTAGTTGCCGCCAGCCCACGCGAAGCCAAAAGCGTCCGTGAACATCGGGTTCCCTGAGTCACTGGGGCACATCAGCACGGCGATTCGAGTTCCCGCGACTGTGGCGATTGCAGGGTTAACCTGGGGATTCCACGCGAGGCCAATGGTGAGAGGCTGATTGAAATCGATCAGACTATGCAGGCTGCTCTGTTCATGAAATGGTAACAATTGAGCCTGAGCCGAGTAGCCGTAAAGGGACGCACCAGCCTGAAGCGGAAATGAATTGTGTGTGTCCGCATAATTGTGAGCAGCCAACGCCAGTTGTTTGAGATTGTTCTTACACTGAGTTCTGCGAGCAGCCTCACGAGCCTGCTGAACGGCAGGCAGCAGCAAAGCAATGAGAATGGCAATGATTGCAATCACCACCAACAGTTCAATCAAAGTAAAACCTCGTTGTCGCATCGAGCGTGCAGGAGACTTCAACATCAATATATTTCCTTATGGCTTGTTATTAATCAGGGGTTAAAAATTTCAAAAGGGCTTTCGAAACGTCAGGCTTTGCCAGCACAAACCGTTGCCAGGTTTTGGTACCTGTCTGCGCAGTTTCAGCCGTGTTCGTCGTATTGTGATTCCGGCTCGATATGCCGGATCACCTGCGCGAAGTCAGATTTCTCAGCAGCCAAACATTGCGCGGCCATGCTGTTTGTTCAACGCGAAGACAAAACGCATTTCTCAATGCGAGACTTCACGCAAACTTACGAACAGGACAGGATCGAGCGCGCACTGCTGGAGCATTGAGAGCCGTTGTTCCGTGGAGACGTGGACCGGGAACAGCCACCTGTCCGTCTCGTTTACCAGCGCAAGTGCTGCTGTGAAACGGAGTTTATCCCGCAGAATTCACGGAAATGTCGCTATCAAACGCTCAGGCCACCGGCGGAGCGCGACATTGAGGCGGCAGACCGAACCCAAGCAGCGGGTCCGCACAGGCTGGAGCGGCAAGGGGCGAGATCTGTTCGGGGGCGGCCGAGATTTCGACGACCGAAGTCAGAATTCGCGGAGCGGCAATCGCCTGACAAATCGCGCAATGAGCACAGTCGTGAGGCGGTTGCTGGTCAGAATGCTGCTCACCGGGAGAATGGGCCGATGTGCTGTCAGTGGCATTTGAATGGACGTGGCAGCAACCCGCCGAACAGTGGGACGAGGCTTGCTCGCCACGATGCTTCGTGACAGGATACAGGAAAGGAGCAGGTGTGCAGCACCCAACGCTGCCGCATTCGACAAAGGAATGTAGCCAGGGAGCGATCGCCGGAATCAGGAGTTGCAGTGCAACCTGCAGCGATATCAGAATTTGAAAGCGACGCGTCCGCATGCTCTCTGGGCCAAGTAGGATCATTAAACCAACTTAGAGCCCGACCAGTGAGTCACATTCTAATGGCTTGTAAGATTTGTCAATTCGAATTGAGGTCGTATTCCCAGGGAAATCATAAGTGAGCAACAGGCACTCCGGCCACGCCGGGGATTATCTCCGCTTCGCACGTTCAACCGTCAGAGTAATTTCGTTGGACTCCGATGTTTGAATGCTCGCCGTTAATGGTGATGAAGAGTACGATCCATAGAAGGGATCAACAGGATCGCCATGATCCATGGAATGCCTGGGGAGGCCATCACTGATAATCAATTGCATGACAATAGCCTTATGGTTTCCCGCCACTGCACCATCGTCACTGCTGAATGTGCCTAGGACAAACGTCCCGTCAGGTTGGATGGCCCCCTGAGCATTCCATTTTCCGTCTTCAGAAAGCAGCTCGACTGTTCCAAGCATGACTGGTTTGCCGTCCGAGAAGGCAACGCGTCCTCGAGTCGGATAAGTGGCTGGCTGTTTTTCACCACATCCACCGGATGTGACAACCAGGCTCAATGCCGACATAAGAAAGAAACGGCGGAGGCGGTCGGGGCGGAGAATTGTTGTCATGAGGGGCTCGGCAGATGCTTTGGAATTGCGCCAGTACAATTCATGTTTGGAGTTCCGGCGCCTTCAGGGGAGATCTCGTCTGGTCTCGGTTTCGAAACCAACCTCTAGAAATCGCCAACCTGTACACCATCCGAGCGATGGCAAAGGCTGGCAAGAATCTGAGTGCTCAGGCTGGAACTGACGGCGCGTGCACTGCCGTCCGCAAAAGCAAACTGGCACATGCCTGTATGAGCACTGCCGAAGGAGTAAACGGAAGCACGCTGGTCATTGGGATGATGGGCGATGGCAACTCCCGGGCCCCCGATTCTGGCGAAGTGAGTGACATGGCGGCCCATGTAGGCCGGGCCATTCCAGGGGCTCTTCGAAAGCTGATCTGAAGGGATGTGAGGCTCGCCAACAAGAATCGTCTGGCTGGTTCCGTCTTTCAGGTCGCTCATTATTACCGTATCGAGCCATCGGCGTCTCAGGACGATTTCGTCGTTGCTGGATTTGGCTTCGTCGATCTCCGGAGTGCTGGAAATCAGGACGCCGGTGCCGTACCCGCCCCAGTAGAAATCGGTTGGCAACCCTGATGCTCCGGGAGAATTGTCTCCGTGATTCGCAACGTAGTCGACGACAGCTCCACCGGGGATTGTCTGGATACCACCTTTGCAACCGCAGGGGAACTTGATCTCAATCTCTACGTCCTGAGTGACTGCATCAGAGGCAGAGTGTCGCTCCGGGCAGAGGTAAGCGGCGACGACCGCCGATCTCGCCTCAGAAGAATGCAGGCCATAAGGTTTGAAGACATCCCATTTGGTGAAAAGAGCTGTTTGTTCAAGGTGTGGAAGGATGTGGATCAGCCATGTCGGCTCGTCGAGCCCCGTATCAGTACCGTCGTTACTGTTCTTTGTTCGATTTGAATTCAGAATCAACCTGGCGGGAGGAAACTTTCGGTTGGTGTCGTGAAAGTTATGGATAGCCAGCGCGATTTGCTTAAGGTTATTCAGGCATTGCGTTTTCCTGGCCGCACTGCGCGCGGCCTGAACGGCCGGCAAAAGAATAGCGACCAGGACTCCAATAATTGCAATGACCACCAGAACTTCTATCAGTGTGAAGCCTGCGCAATCAGGCCGGTTTCGAGAGGCCGAAGGGAAACGGCGCGAATGGGATTTCATGCTGGTTGCCCCCGCAAATCGTTAAATGGCTGCACAATACAGCCACGACTGCCGGATCCTCGGAAAGTACGCAGCACGCGGCAGAGTTTCAGGACTGCAGGGCAGTGAGGTTTCCGACCAGAAAAACGCACTCGCTGCAAATCACGCTGACAGCTTAACAGCTTGAAGAATGCAAGAAAACGCTGATTTCCCGGAAAATGCCGGCCGCTCAAACCCACGGGATCGGCTTTCATCGGCACCTTGAGGCTATTTCATCGTTACAGGCATCAGGGCGGCCCTGACGCGGGTGAGTAATGGCCCCAAGGAGTTGATCGGCTTTCCCAGCTTCTTTGCCACCTGTCGGTAGCTGAACCCGTCAAGGTAGATCCATTTCAGGACGTTGGCCGTTTCTCTTGGCAGTCGAAAAAACAAGCTTTCGATCTGATCCCGCTGCTCGAGTTGCCGCCCCGGCGGTGCGTCATTTGAGGCATAGTCGACTGCAGCCTGATGCGCATTGATATGCCCCATTGCCTGCAGGTATCGATGCTGGGTCAGTTTCCGCACGACGACTCGACGGGTAATTACAGCCAGATAGGTGGCCAGAGAACTGCGGCCCCGGAACGCTCGAAGGGCGGCCATATCTCGAAGCAGCAGCTCGGTGAAGGTATCTGCACATAGATCTTCCACGTCATCGGCGTTGAGTTTCAGACTGTGAGCCTGTGCCGTGTGCTTGATAACCTGAATAATCAGCCCTGTGAATCGGTCGACAAACAGCCGCCAGGCACCACTCTGGCCAGCCAGGAGGTCATTCAACAACTTTCGGTCTATATCGGTGAGTGGCACGGCGAACGCTCAATTCGTATTGTCGCAGCCTCGTGGATGAAATCCCGCGAAGCGCAAAACCAGGAGTTTCTGCGTTCGGCTAAGGACGCCCGAAACTCCAAAATACCACAAGGATAATGTCTGTACCAAAGCCTGAATTCGCGGTGAAGTTCCCAAAAACTCGCTGGAAATTGTTGCGATCCCGGAGGTCAAAACCTGTGGAACTATTCGTCGCGACCCTAATGTCGTGGGACACACTGTTTCGAATATCTCTTTCAGCAGGAAACTCAGAATTCCTCGGAAGCGAAGATTGTGCCACTCCTCTTCAACACCGACAACACTGGATTCGTTCTGCAGAAAACAATCTTTGATAAGCGTTCCGATTGGGAAAAACGGAGAAGACATCCCGAGGACCAACATGCCCCGAAGATCGTTTTTCGCCGGACTTCAATTAGAGACTCTGTCTCAATTTCAACTCTGTCGGAATGCCTGTCTAACAAGTCTGGAAATTGCCGAAAAGGATGTCATAAAACTCAGCAGGTGAGTTGCCGGTCAGTGGCCGCGTCCGATTCGCTGTTTGATTTTCCTGCGTGTGCATCAATTCGCCTCATGTTGGGCGTTGTCATTTGTGAGTGACCAGTACTTCTGGTGTGAAAGGGTGTTCAATGACTCATGTCGTCGCCGAGCCATGCTTCAACTGCAAATACACGGACTGCGTGGTCGTATGTCCAGTGGAGTGCTTCTACGAAGGTGAAGCCATTCTTTTCATTCACCCGGATGAATGCATTGACTGCGAAGCATGTGTTCCTGAGTGCCCGGTCGCCGCAATCTTCCATGAAGATAATCTGCCGGCTGAGTGGGCTGCTTACAAGGAATTGAACGCCGAGATGGCTCCACAGTGCCCAGGCATTACCGAACAGAAGACATCCATGGCCGATACTCATGGTGCCTGCACTGCTCCAAAGCGATAAGCCGGGACGCGAAATCACGAGAATGACTCCGATTCGGACTCTGAATCGGAGTTTTTTTACGCGCCGACTTTGCGAGATCATTCCATCGATGACCTCGCCCGCCCGTCAATTGATAACCGTCCACCTTGCGATGTATCCCGGCAGTCTTTTAATCGGCCGCACTGCGAAGTAAGTCAGTCCGGGCATCAGGCTTCCAGAGGCAACTCGATTCGCGAACTGATATCTTCCAGTTCCACAAGCATCGCTTCAATAGTCTCGTCATCGCGTTCCTCGGCCGCAAACTGAAGCTTGCGTGAGGGCTCCGTGAAGGCCGCAAAGCCCACTGTTCCCCCGGTACCTTTCAGGCGATGAGCGATCTCACGGACTTCCTGATAGTCCATCCTTGACTGAGCCGCGCGGAGGCTTTTCATGGTTTCATCCATGCAGCCCACGAACGACTCAACGATTTCACGGAACTCGGGAATATCCAATGGCAACGTCGAGTAGATCGGTTTACGGGCCGTTGATCGAGATTCTCGACCAGGATCTGATGCCGTTGCAATCGTCCGATTGAGTCCACGAGAGGCGTAAAGGCCCGGCAATTGATCAAGGATTTCATCCAGCGAGCCACCGGTCAATGACGTCGGGGCTCCTGCTTTTGGCTTCGTCATGCCGATGCCTGTTGCGGAATCACTACCCGACGCTGGAGCTTCTGGAGGCGCGTCAGTCGTTTCGAGGTACTCGGCGATCGTGTTCAACAGCAAATCGATGTTGATCGGCTTTGTGAGGAATCCGGAACAGCCAGCCGCCACACAGCGAAGGCGATCCTGTTCCATGACATTAGCGGTGAATGCCAGAATAGGAGTTTGCAGCCCCAGACCACGCAGAGTTCTGGTGGCTGTAAAGCCATCCATCACCGGCATCTGCATGTCCATTAACAGCAGGTCATAAATACCGAGGCTGGCTTTTTCGACAGCAATCGCACCGTTCTCTGCTTCGTCGACTGTCAGGCCCGCTTTGCGCAAAACAAGTCCCGCCAATTGACGGTTTGCTGGTGTGTCGTCCGTGATGAGAACTCTTGCAGGCTTGAAGTAGACACGCAGCCCCTGTTGCTGGCTTCGCGATGCGGCCCGGAATTTCTCAGCGGCCTGCTCAGCATTCAGCATCGGAATGCCGGACAGATTACCGGTCGCGATGGAGAAGTAGAATGTGCTGCCAACACCAGGTTCGCTTCTGACCGCGATCTGTCCACCCATCGCTTCGGTCAGTCGTTTGCTGATCGCGAGGCCCAGCCCTGTTCCACCGAATCTGCGTGTGACCGAGGAATCTGCCTGCATGAATTCCTGAAACAGGCGACTCATTTGCTCCGTAGTCATGCCGATGCCTGTATCGGTGACTTCAAACCGCATGAATGGCTGGCCATCTTTCTCTTCCATGCACGCGACGATTCGGACTCCGCCTTCCGCCGTAAACTTAATCGCATTACCGACCAGGTTCATCAGAATCTGACGCAGCCGAGTTGGGTCAGCCTGAATCGTTTCGGGGATTGAGCCACGCAGGTTGATGGAAAGGCTTAATGATTGTTGTTCGGCCTTCATTCTCAGAACGTTGACGACTTCGGTCATTAACTGGTACGGGCTGCATTCACGGATTTCGAGTTCCAGTTTTCCAGCTTCAATCTTGGAGAAGTCGAGAATGTCGTTGATCAGTTCAACGAGATGCGTTCCGCTGGCGTGAATGGTATCAAGGTAAGTGGTTCTCGTGGCTTCCGAATCTTCAAGGCCACGGCGAAGGATGTCTGTAAAGCCGACAATCGCATTCATCGGATTTCGAATTTCATGGCTCATATTCGCGAGGAAATCGCCCTTCGCCTTATTGGCCGCGTCGGCTTCGTCTTTGGCGAGCTTGAGGTCAATCTTGTTCTTCTCGAGCTGAGTGACGTCATCCAATGAAACCATGACACCTCGGATTTTGCCTTCATTCCCGAAGAGAGGCGAACAGTTGACTTTGAAGATTCGCTTTTCTCCGGTCTGATCGACGAAGTCCATCGTCACTCCCGAAACCGGTCGCTCGGCGAGACCACATTCGGTCCACGGCATGGTGGTTGAGTTGTCGGTCCGTTTCAAACTCATGTCGCCCGCTTTACGACCGACGAGCGTGTCTGCGGAGCATCGGGCCGTTCTCGCAAGGGCATTGTTGGCCAGCAGGATGCGATCATCGAGGCTGACAATCATCAGGCCTTCGTTCAGGATGTCCAGTGCTTCTCGAACGCGCCGAGGTACTGCTCGAGATGGATCCAGATTCTTCAGGACAAACCTCAGAAACAGCCGGAAAGAAAAGAATCCCGAGACGGCGACAAAAAGAAGCAGTTGCAACTGAGCATTCTCCAGGAACGCGTACCAGCGACCAGAGTCCAGCGGCAGGAAACTCACTTCCAGTCTGCCCCAAATGCCTTCTGATGTGTGCGACAACGGCACCTGCATAAAGCTCGCGTTGGAGTTGTCTCCCATCGTGGCCGGCCACAATGCGTCGTGGTCACCGACAGCCACCACAAGGACCCCGTCGGCTCGGCGAACACCCAGGCTGCGAACCTGCTTTTGTCGAGTCGCCACATTGCGCAGGATCTGTTCGATTCCGGTCCGGTCATTGTTGGACAACAGCAGCGACGTGCTGAACGCCAGCGATTCCGTCAGCTGCGCACGCCCCTGAGTGATCACCACATTCTGGTCCGGGAGCAGACCCAGAAAGTTGGCTGTAATTAAGATCCCGACCATCGAGCACACGAGGCCGATCGTAATTCTTGAAGCAGCAGTCAGGTTTTTCATGATCAGTACTTCTGGTACCGGGGAATATTAGTCGATGGGGAAGATCAGGGAGTTGAGATCTGAAATTTCGGGGCTCAGGTTTTTGCCGGTGGTGGTGTCTTGTTGAGTCGAGCTTGTTCACGATCCATAATTGTTTGCAACGATTCTTTGTCATCGTCTCTGCCCTCACCGTCGATCACCATGAGCGGGTCGAGCATTGTCCAGGCCGGAATTTGCGACAGAACGCCTGAGAGCAGCATTCCACCTCTTACAGCCCAGATCAGATAACCAACCGAGAACCCCGTGGTCACGACTCCGACCGATCCCACTACTCTTCCGTCCATTCCAACGTTTCGGCTGAGCTTCTGTTCAAAGGAATCGATCTGTTCTTCCGTTCGTGCTGCAAGTTCCCGGTAGAACTGTTGACGCTGTAGTTCTTGTGGCGTCAGTGCGGTGTGGACATCCCAGTCGTTTGACACCGTTCCCGTATGCGAGCCATACATCGAGTCGTAAGAGTATCGGCGGGCCGCGTCTCGATCACTGCCGGATCCACTTCCCAAAGCACTGACCAGTTTCTTGCCGCCCTCATCAGCCGAAACCTGGGCCGGTGGCTGATAGCCTGCAGTCAGTTCCTCGTCGTCCGAATTGAGCGGTCCTGCAGGGGCCGGAGCGATCAAGGTGTCGTCATTCGAATCACTGGCAGTTCCCGTGGCGCTGTAACCTGCCGGCGCCGTGGGGCCAGCAGTCGCGCTGCCCGAACCTGATGTTGTTTGCTGCCCCGATGCAGTGCCTGAATTAGAAGATGAAGTTGTCGTGCCCGTGTTGCCCGCCGACGTTGTTGTGCCGCTGCCTGAGGACGAATTCGCTGATGAGCCCGAGTTAATAAATGGCGGCTGGACCTCGATCGTTGCCGTCATCGTATCCCCGGTGTTCTGTCCGTCCGTGCCAGCGAACTGAAAAGTGTCAGTACCGAAATAGCTCGTCGTCGGCGTATAGGTGAAACTGCCGTTCGGATGGAGCGTAATCGTGCCGTGTTGTGGTGCCTGAATCAGGACAGCGGAGATGGCGTTGTTTTCTACATCGGTCGCGCCAAGCAGCACGCCGGGGTTTGTCACATTCAGTGTCTGTCCGGAAAAGGTGCTGCCCGTGTAGTTCTTCACAACCGGGGCATCATTCACGGGCAAAACTGACAATGTGAACTGCGTCGCGACGGAAGCCCCCGCAGCATCAGTCGCTGTGATTCTGATGACGGCTGTCCCGGAAGCATTTGGCGACGATAGCCAGTTCAGGACTCCCGAGGTTTGATTGATTGCAATACTGTCCAGCAGTCCGGTTGTCTGACTCACGGTGGTAACGGAGTATACAAGAGATTCCTGATCGGGATCCGAGAAGCTGGAGGCTGTACTGATGGTGCTCAAGCCGGCATCTTCATTGGCTGTAGCATTGGGAAGACCTGACGAGACGGGCACTTCATTGACGTTGGCCACAGCGAGAGCAACGTTTCGAACATTGTCGGGTGTACCAAGAATTGCTACGTCGTTCACCTGCCCCTGAACGGCAAAACCACGGCGAGTTTCATAGTCGAGAGTTACGCCCGATTTAAGATAAAGGTTGTAAGAGCCGTCCATCTCGAAGAATGCAGAGTCAGCTCCGGCGAGTGTCACCGTGTTGGAGCCGATTCCATCGTCTGTGATCACAAACTGCCCAATCTTCAGTCGTGCGTTCAGCACCGTATTTTCGTCAACCGACAAACGGGTCCGCACGAAGTCGAGCGCTGCTGGCTGGTTCACCATGAGTGTCACAGTGACTGGTGCACTGTTTGATTCTCCGTCATTGGCAAAGTAGGTGAACGTATCAACGCCGGAGAACCCAGCGACAGCTCGGTACCAGAATGTACCGTTGGCATTCATGCCGAACGCTGCGGCATGGGCTGGTCCGTTCTGAACGATCGCAGACAAGCTGTCGTTCTCCGGGTCCGTGTCATTATTGAGCACTCCGGTGGATGGGCTCGAAACAGCCAGTTGCTGTGTTCCGTCGACCGCGTAAGTGTCGGCGCTGCCTTGTGCCGCTCGATTCACATTCAGCAGGAAGCTGCTGGTCTTACTGGCCCCGAAGAGGTCCGTGACTGTGATGTTCACTGTGACTGTTGTTTCCACGGTGTAGTTCAGCGTCTGGTCAGCCTTGAGTCGAAGCTCACCATCAACGATTTCGAATCGGGAGTCGTCTACACTGCTCGTGTGACGATCACCAAAGTCCACGTCTGTAAAGGTCAGCAGGCCAACCGAAGCGCCGGCGATTCCTTCGGTGACTTTTGAATCCGACAAGGCAAGATTGTCGGGAGCGGAGTTATTGATGGAGACGACGAACGGTCCACCCGTCATCGGCCATGTACCGTCTTCATCGGTTCCTGACACCGTGATAGAACGTGTCCCGCCCGGAGTTGTATAGACATGAGTCGCTGAGCTCAGATTGCCGGCCACAGTTTCTTCGGGTGTTCCGTCGCCCCAGTTAATTGTCCATGATGAGATCGTGTCCTGTCCCGGGTCTGTTGCAGAAAGATTCAGGACATATGTTGCTCCGCTGTCGACCGTGGCATTGCCGCTCACGGAAATCGTCTGGGCCGTGTTGGTGACCGTCAGCGTTGTTGTGACGATTGTTGAAAGGCCCGCAGCGTCCGTGACTTTCAGACGGATATTCCTGCCCCCGTTGTCGTTGACGGCAGGATCTTCACCAATTAGCTGCGCCCACGTCATCGTTGGATTGATGCCGGTTGCATTCTGAAAGATGTTGTCACCGTCCAGGTCCCACTCATAGGTCAGAGCATCGCCGTCCGGATCGCTGGAGCCGGAAGCCGAGACAGTAAGGTTCTGCCCTTCCGCAATCACGTACGGGCCGTTCATCACGGCCAGAGGAGCTTCATTCACATTTGTGATCGACAGGTTAAACGTGGCGACTGCATCAGGACTTCCTCCGACTGCCGAATCATCAATCTGAAGATCGACTGACAATGAGGTCCTGCTCTCATAGTTCAGCATTGTGCTGGTGTTGATATAGAGCCCGTCGCCAACAATCGAGAAATAGGAGGAATCCGCTCCCGACAGTGACAGGTGATTTGTCCCCAAAGCGTCGTCGACGATCGCAATGTCGGCAACACGAATAAAGGTGTCAGCATTGGAGTTTTCTGCCACGGACGACAACAACGGAGACAAGGAAACTGACGGCGCTTCATTCACATCATCAATGGCCAGAGAGAAAACCTTGGTGTCGTCTGGTGAGCCAGCGTACGCCGGGTCATCCACTTCGATAGTCACATCAATGGTGGCGGTCGCTTCAAAGTCGAAAACAGCCCCGGCTCGGACGTAAAGATCCTGACCGATCAGCTCAAAAAGCCCGGCATTCGGACCACTCAGTGAAATATTGTTGGTGCCGATACCGTCGTCGCTGACGACAATCGATGCCACATGCGCACGCGACCCCAATGTCGTGTTTTCAGCAATTGATGGAGTCACAGTTGTGATGGACAGAGCTGGCGACGTATTGATGTCAATCGTCGTGAGTGTTGCGGAGATGACCTTACTGGCGCTGGACGCATCCGTGGCCGTGATGTTCATGGTCACGGTCGGCTCTGAGATTGGGTTGATCTGGTTTCCGGACTTGAGCTTGAGTTGCCCGGAAACGATTTCAAAACGATTATCGCTCACGGCAAATGTGTGAGTGTCGCCGGAATCGACGTCCGATACTGTGACATTTCCAACGACAGCTCCATTCGTGTAACCCGCAAACGATGTACTGGAGACGTTGATGGCCGAGGGCGCATCATTGACCGCACGGATTGTCAGCGTGACAGTGACCGGAGCCAGAATGTTCGTACCGTCCGTCAGACGATATGTGAATGAATCCGTGCCATTGAAGTTGTCCTGCGGCGTGTACGTAAACGTGCCGTCACTGTTCATCGTGAACGATTTACTTCGTGACGGATTGGTCCAGGAGGACACCGATAGTGTGTCACCATCCGGGTCACTGTCGTTGATGAGCACGCTTCCCGGACCTGCTTCAGCAATTCCGATCGATGTCAGTGCGCCGGTCATCGTTCGGTAGTCCGCGAGAACCTGTGCGGATGTCAGTGACACCTTAGCAGCACGAAATTCGTCGATCGCCCCGTCAAACGTGCGAGTCGTATTTGACGCATAGTTGCCGACTGTCAGTTGCAGAGCAGAGTCATCGCGAATGGTGCCTGACGGCGCCACGTTCTCGCTGACCCCAACCTGAGCACCGTTGATGTAAATCTTTGGGTCGGTTGCTGGAGTGCTGGCATTGTAAACCACCGTGACCTGGTACCAACCGCTACTGAGCGAAACAGCTCCACTGGACGTGACCCATTCTCCCAAAACGGAAGAAAAACCGTGTTCAAACAGGATTGCGCCGCTGGAAGTGACCTGAAGTGCCCAACCAGGACCATTGAGGCCAAACGTTGTGGCGGCCTTATCGGCAATGCGACCGAACCCTGCTTCGCCCCAGCTGTCGGGATTGATCCACGCTGAGATCGTGCCTCCGGTAGCGAACAGATTATCCACTTCTGCTGATGCACTCAGTTTGATGAAATCGTCAATTCCATCAAAATCCCTGGCTCCCGCAATGACTCCACCGATTGCTGTCGCACCCGATGTTGTCACTGTTAACGCACTGGACGAGGAATCTGCCGGTGTACCGTTCATGTGCAGAACGGCTTTTTGATTGCTCCAGACGGCCCCGGAATTCTGTGTATTGGCCGCCCGGGAATTTCCATAGTACATCCAGACAAAATCGGTGGTGGAGGCTGCGTCAATTTGAGGAACGCTCACCCAGACACGGGATGTTCCCGCTTCGTCCCACGACTCAATTTCGTAATTCAGCAGAGCACCGTTGCCATCAACGAAACGCAGATCCTGGCCATTGTCCAGAGTCTTCGCGTAGTCAATCTTCGAGCCGTCGAGTGTAATCAGCACGGCCTGATTCGTCAGGACCACACCAGAACCGTTATTAAACGTGATCTTCTGCCGCATCGTCCATTGATTGTTGAACCATCCCGGTGCAACGGTCGTCGTCAGAGTCGAATCTTCGTTAAGAACATAATTGTCCGCCGCAGCGGTCGGTGCCAGATTAACTCGATTCAGTGTAAGGGACGCCGTGTCCGTCGAAGTGCTGAATGCAGTTGAGCCGCCTCGACCAGTGACTGAAAGGTCAACCTTTGCTCCCGCTGTCCCGGAGGATTGATCCCATGCCAGGAAAGTGATTGTCGCAGATCCTGCTGATGTTCCGCTTCCTGCAAATCGAATCTGATCCGTTGAACGCAGCAGCAGCGCCGTGTTTGCAGAGACTGAGCCAAAGCTCAGCCACGTCGTCCCGTCCGTCGAATACTGCCAGGTTCCTGTGCCCGTTGTTCCCGTGACCGCAATCCCTTTTAGCGCACCCGTATCAACGTCTGTTACGGAAGATCCCAGCAGACTGCTGACCGTTGTGGCAGGCGATGTTTGATTCGCGACGATTGTCCCCAATGCTTTTGAAGCGGCGGTGAGCACCGGGGCATCATTGACGCCTGTAATCGTCATGGTGACGCGTGCTGTATCGGTATTGCCATTGCCATCTGAAACTGTGTAACGAAACGAATCTGTGGCCGTCGCGCCCGCAGCGAGTGATTCAAATTGGCCATTCGGGTTGTAGGTGACAGCGCCGCCAGCACCAATGGTCACGGAACCTCGCGTCGCATCTGTTGTTGTGTCGGTTGCGGTCACTGTGATACCGACCTGCGTTCCGGAGACCGCATTGAAGTTATTCAGGACCTGGCTGCTGGAAAGAGCACTGTCGTAGAACCGGAAGATTGCCATTTCACCTGCGAAAGGGTCTGCACCTGGTGCAGAGACAACGTTGACAGAGCCATCGACATTTCCGAGTGCGAATTCCTCGGTCATGTCAGACCAGGATGTGAAACCAGCCGCCGAGTCTGTGCCTGCGGAAACCCCGTTCACGAACATTTCGATTGACGCGGTGCCCCCGCTGAGTCGCACTGTTCCTGTGAACTGCACAAAATCGGCTGTGGCCAGTTGAGTACTGATGTCCGATGTCACGACGACTTCCGCTGTGCCGGAATAGACTGTGTATTCCAGTTGCGTGCCGTTCAGTCGAAGTGATAAGCCACTGCCTGGCTGAGCTGATCCAGAGTCGATCAGAATGTACTTTTTCGTCAATTCGTCAGGACGAAACCACAGTTCGAATGTCCCCGCCCCGTCTGTTGGATTTCCCGGCAACGATGCCGCTGATAAATTGCTGAACGCTCCGGATGTGGAGGCCCCGTTGAAATCAAATGAGGACAGAATCCCGTAATGATTGCTTGGTGTAACGGCGTTGCGAGCGACTCCCGTGCCAAGACTTAGTCCAAAACCGGAGATGGCTGTGGAGTTCTGCCAGGTTGTGTCTCCGTTCGTGTCCTGAGCCGCATTAAAGTCCAGCAGGGCTCCGGAAGTGATCACTCCGGACGGCACGTCATCGTTGGCAAGCACTCCCGGAGCACTCACTGTAAATGTTGAGTTCTCATTGGTTGTTCCGATATTGTCGCGAGCCACGATCGGACCATTTCCAACTGTCAGCACAAATGCACGTGTCAGTTGATTGCTGCCCAGGTCTGTTGTCGTAATGTTCATCGACACCGATGTCTCTGTGTCGCGGTTCACCGATTGGCCGGCTTTGAGCTTCAACTGTCCTGAGACAACTTCAAAACGATTGTCCGAGACCGTGTACGTGTGTGCGTCTCCGGTGGTGGAGTCTGTTGTTGAAAGTGTGCCAACGACGGCTCCGGACTGAGCCCCGGGGATGATGAAGTTATTGAGGGAGATTCCGGTCGGGGCCGCATTAGCGGTGACCTGAAGAGTCGTGGTGGCCAGCGTCTCGGCTCCTCGAGAGTCGGTCACTCGCAGGGCAATCGTATTGGTGCCAACCAGTGTTCCATTCGCCTGAAGCTGAGCCCATGTTTGGGTTGTCGTGGATCCCGTGGCATCTGAATTGAAGGTCACGCCATCGTAGTTCAAGTCCCACGCATACGTCAGAGAGTCTCCGTTCAGATCGCTTGTCCCTGCTCCGGAGAATGTCACTGGAACACCAACGCTCGAGGTGTAAGGACCATTGATGGCGACGACAGGGGCGGCATTCTGGACGGTGACATAGGCCATCGCTGTCGACTGCACCGAACTGGCGGAAGGCGACGCGCCGGTATTTAATGAGGAGACCTCGGACGCCGAAATCGCGCGGTCAATGACTCGCACACTGTCCAGATCTCCTCCGAAGAATTGTGTAGAATTCAGATCGCTGCGGCTGCCGAGGTAGAGATTCCCAGTGGGATCAAATGCATCTCCGCCGCGTGTTGCCGCCGAGGTTCGCAGTGCGCCGTCAATGTAGACTCGGCTGCCGTTTGTCTTGTCGACTACCAGGGTGTAGGTGTGCCACAGGCCATCTCCGATCAGCGAAGCGATGTTCGTGTTCAGGGCACTGTTGCTGAATGCATCGTTGGAGTCGCCGAAAGCGGTTTTCAACACATTTGTGTCGGTCGAGTTCCCGGCTTCTCCCACAAAAATCTGCAGCGAGTTTGTCGCGTTCCACGTACCATGGCTATAGAGGTATTGGTATGCCGTCCCTGTATTGTCATCCAGTTTAAAGTCAAAGGAGACAGTGAACGCTGATGTGTAATTGAAGTCGGGAATCTGTGTGTAGCTGTTGGTCTCATTGAAGCGAAGGGCGGACCCATAGCTGCCTGCCACTGTCGTTGTGGAATTCAGTGTGCCGTCGGCCGTACCCACGGAATCCACAGCAGTTCCCCCAGGCTCCAGTAGTGACTTGCCATCAAGCTCCGTCAGAGATCGATAGCTCAGAGAGTCATCGCCGTTGGCGAAGTGTCCGGAGTGTAATTGATCGTCCGTTCGTGTTTACAGAGGCAGTGCCATTCGCCGGATCTGTAACATCGAGCAGAATCGCAACGCCACTGGCAGGTCGCGAATCGTTCAACAAGGCATCAATGGTGACCGACGTATTAGTTGCCGTCGTAGCGTAATCATTCTGTGCCACGAGCGACTGAGCGACTGCCGTTCCATATTGACGAATCGAGATGCCTGACGTGTCGGCTGCCGATGCACCTGACCAGACGACGACAAAATTGTTGGGGTCAATCATGGTCAGAGACGACTGGCTCTGGTTTCCTGTGGTGTATTGATTGACGACGAATGCGGCACCATTTGCGGTGCCATTGGCCAGATACTTGCGGGCATAAATCCCGGTTCCGTCACCATCGCCGGTATTCTCCCACGCCACAATGAACTGTCCGTCTGAAGCCATGGCGACCGATGGGCTGGAGCCCGCACCGCTCACGACCTGAACAGGAGCAAACTTTTCTGAACCGTTCGCGTTATAGCCGTGGGCACCGATATTGTTGAGCAGTCCCAGAACGTTCTGCTCACGGTATACAATGACAAAGTCTCCGTCCGAATCCATCGCGATAGACGCGTTGACAATTGTGCCCAGGAGACTTGTGGCCTCGACCGCATTAGAGGACCATCTTCCTGTACCGGGGTTTATGTCGCTCTCCGATGTCAGAATCCTTTGGAAGTAGAGCTTTGATGCATCCTGCCAAAGAGTGACAATGTTTCCCGTATTGTCGATCGCGACCCCGGGATTAATCTGTGTTCCACTGGCGGAAGCGTTCGCTCGCTTGTCTGTCGTGTCGATTGCCGTTCCATCGGCAGCGAACCGTCGAAAGAAAACTCCGGATGTGTCTCCTGGCCCTTCGCCCTGCCATGCAATGACATATTGGCCCGATGAATTCATCGAGATTACGGAGTTCTTCTGGATGCCCGTTGCCGTGGAGTTGATCAGGATTTCTCCACTGAGCGCAACGCCTGCAGAAGAATAACGGCGAGCATAAACGCTCTGAGCCGTTCCGTCCTGATTTGTGCTCGTCCAGGTGACAACAAAGTTGCCGTTACGGTCAGCGGCTACGCTGGCCCACTGTTGATTGTCTGAGGTGGTCGAGTTGATGCGAAACTCACCACTCAAAGGCTGCCCGTTTACATCAAAACGGCGGCCATAAACACCCCAGCCGGAACCATCCTGCGCGTTACTGCTCCAGACGACGACATAGTTCCCGGCGTGATCGCGAGCGATCGCATCCTGACTTCCACGAGTCTCTGCGGACGTCTGCTGATCTGCCCCAGTTGTCGTGTTCCCGCTGAACTGGCTGCTGTTAAGGAATGCCCGGTCAAATTCGTACGCCCCAATATCAGCGACCATATCGCGGGCGACACCTCTCTGATCAAGAGTCGGCGCTGAGGCGGTAGATCCGGCGTCAATAGCCGCACTGCTGGCCGACAGGGCATGCGTTTGAGTAAACCCACCGTTGTTGGCAAGTGCCAGCAAAAGAGGGTTCACTCCGGAGATGTCTGTCGGCTGCGTCAGCCCGGCAGTGCCATCACTGTCAAGGTTGTTGCCCTGGGAAACGATCGTGCCGGAAACGTTGGACGCTGTTCCGTTCGTCAACTCATTGCCCGAAAACAATGTATTACGGACTTCAAATGAGTTCGCCGAGGCATGGACGTACAGGCCAGCTCCTGAGCTGCCTGACTGGTTGTTGGCGATGGTTACGTTGAGAAGCGATGCATCACGTCCCGCATAGATACCGCCGCCCTGACTTGTTCCTGTGTTCCCACTGACGGTGACGCTTGTCATTGTGAGCGCGCTCCCGGCGCCATCATGCGAGAGACCACCACCCCGATTCGCGGTGTTACCCGCGAGTGTCACATTTTCCAGGTCCAGAGTGCCTGTGTTGTTGATCCCACCGCCATCCGTGCCGGCGGTATTGGCACTGATCGTCACATCAGTTAACGAAGCCGTACCATCATTGGTTATGGCACCGCCCTTTTTCGTCGTCGAGTTTCCGGAAATGATAACACGATTCATCGTCAGCGATGCGTTCTTCGTGACTCGCAACGCACCGCCATCTTCGGTTGTGGAGCCCCCGGTGAGCGTCACGCCGCCGATCGCCGCGGTCGAATTGCCTCGAACATCGAAAATGCGGTCGTTCGAGCCCGCGTTAATAATCGTCGAACCGGCACCGGCTCCTCGAATCGTCACGCTTTCGACGATATCAAAATCACCCTGTGATCCCGTATCATCTTTTCCCGTAATTTGAAGTCGGTATTCTCCTGCTGACAATACGATTTCATCGATGTCAGAACTCGCGTTGGCAGCCAGGAGTGCCTCGCGCAATGAGATCTTTCCGTCAGCACCTTTGTTCGCCAGAAGTGCAGCAACAGACGTTGTAGTTCCGTCGACGACATCGTTCGTGGTGGTGACAGTAATAGTGCTTCCTGCGACCAGCGTATGTTGCCAGCGGTCCATCACAGTCGCGGAGAAGATTCCCGGCTGTTCGATCTGACCCTCCGTGTATTCGAGTATCCAGTCGCCGGATTGTTCTGAGCTTCCCGTTGCATCTGTGCTGGCAGCAATGTCTGCGCCAGTCAGCGCGCTCAGGGAGTCCAGAAGGTCTCGGCTCTCGATGGATTCCGCAACATCACAACCGTAGATCAGCAGGTCAGCGTTCGCCGTCAGGGAATGTTGCCATGCCAGCAATTCTGGCGCATGCTGAGCCAGCGTCGATGCATTGAGATGCGTAGATCCAAGCAGGATTTCTCCGTCTTTTCCGTGCGTCAGCAAGTGAATCGCGGATACATTGCCGACCTGTTCGAGCTTTTCTGTGATCTGCCGCAGCCCATCGGAATCCATATCCAGTCGCAGCAACCGGACATCTCGACCATCCTTCAGGAGACTTTCCAGCAGCGTGTCTGCATCCTGAACACGGTAGTCAATGACGATAAGCTCCGGGCCGGAAACGACTTCCGTCTCGGTTTCTGCCTCTTCTGGTGCTGAATTCGAGGTTCCGTTCTCTTCGGTACCGCTGGCGATTGCCGAAAAGCCTTCTTCGATCGTTGATGCAGCATTTTCACCGTCAACCAAGTGTTCAAATGCGATGCCGGCATCTGTTGACATCTGAACGCCGGAATCCATCACGGCCATTCTGGCTTCAACCGCCAGAACTGCTCCTTCCGCAATGACCGCCATCGGCGACGCACTCATCAGGACTCGTTCTTCCAGACGCGCAGCCTGAAGCACTGAAACGGCTTGTTGCTGAAATCCGGACTGTGTTTCCTTCTGCAAAAGATGCAGAACTTCATCCACAACAGTCTGAACTCGATCAGTCAATTTGCGACGACGGAATACCATGGAGACAATCCGAAATCTGTAACACTTTCAGGTTGCCGGCGGGAAGTACACTTTCCACTGGACGCGCAGCACCGGCCTTAACCGGCGCAATGCGGCATTATCAAACCTAGGTCACAGACTGCAGAGTCCACCGTACTCCTTCATGATTCCCAAAATGAACCTGCCAGCATGTTTGGCACAATCATTTTTATGGTCACAACCAACTTCGGAGGTGGGAATGCCGATTTGATTCAACAAGAAGAATCAGCAGAATCGGCTGGAGGAAAACCTTTCCTGTTGAACGAGGTAAGACAGGCAGGATTGTCGGCTCGTGTCGGATAGTCCTCGGAATCCGAGTGTACAGATTCGCATTTGGCTGGATGGGTTTTAACACCTGTGACGATTCCTTCAGAAGCCGACAGTGTGCGAGCACGCTAATGGGTGCCCGCAATTCCAGGTCGATCATCTGATTCGGATCTGAAACCGTCCATGTCTCACGCATCTCCGGAAAACCGCAATCCTGAAGTCGCTCCTCGGCGATTGACAATGGCGAAGTGGCTTCGCCATTGCCTTGAGGAACGCAGAACGGTAACGATCCTTGCATCGGCCGCCATTGCCGCGATGGCGACCACGACACTGCTGCCTGCTCGAATGGGTCTGTCCGCTGCTCAGGTTCTTCCGAATACAGAACCCACTTCGTCGACGATCGAAGTTCATGGCTCCAGCTTCGGCTCGGAGGATTTTGTTCCCTCCACTTCTGACCAATCTGCAAACCCCGACGTCACTGATACTGGAATCGAAATCCGCCCACGTGGAAAGGACGCGACACTTCAGACGGTTCCTTTCCGTCCTATGGCGTCACCACCAGTGCGACGAAGTCCTGCCGCCAGCTCGTTGTCTTCGGATCAATCAGCCACACCGGGTCAGCGCGGTGTTTTGCAGGCGCCAGTCTTCGGTGTCAATGGCGGGGACGTCTCAGCAAACGGCACAGCAAATACCGCTGAGGCTCAAACTCGCTCTGGCGGTCCTCGACCGACGCCTTTAACACTGCGAGCTGGGCACTCGGACTCGCTGGCTCAAAATCAGGCGATGGTCAGGGCAAGGGCTACAACTACGTTGGCGCGTCAGGTGTCGCAACGCTGCCTCATGCGGGAAGTGCGGAGCGTGGAGCCGTCAGTGCCGCAATGCCGCGTACTTCAGGCCCCACGAATGGACGATCCACACGATTGGCTGGCATGCAGGATGGTTCAAACCCGCTGGACAATTCGGCGCCGCCGTTGACGATTCCGGGCTCGCCGGGAGCTGGTGGCAGGCCTTCAACGCCTGTGCCGTCTGCACCATCGAATCCCCCGGTGGCAACGCTGGTAGAATCGTCCCCCAATTCGGCCACGACAATAACTCAATCGCCAGGCCAATCAACCTCCGCGCCCGCACCGCGGAGTACTGTCCGAGGTCCCGCTCCCGGCACTTCGGGATTTCGTGCAACCGTTGAGTCGGATGCGCCAGGCTGGATCGGCCCTTACATGGGTCGTACCGGTATGTTGCCTGCCGGAGTTGAGCAGTCACCAACTCCTGCCCCTTCTGTTGTCGTTCCAGAAAACTTCAGCGCCTGGTGGGATGGGTTGGTTCAACAGCGAGCCGGGATTGCACCACGTTCGATTTCTGTCGACGTGACAACTTTAGTGCAGCAGGCTCTGATTTATTCTTCGCAGGTTCAGGTTCTTCAGGCTGATCCTGAGGTTCAGCATCGAATTGTTAAACAGGAAGAGGCGGCTTTCGACTGGCGAACATTCCTGAATACAAAATATGACGACCTGAACGATCCCATCGGCAACACCTTGACAACCGGAAACAACGATACGCGTTTCAAAGATAGTCACTCTGTTTCATCAGGTGGCTTGAAACGACGTACGACCGGTGGTGGTGAAGTGAAGTTGTCGCAACAGTTTGGATATCAGGACAATAACTCCAGGTTTCTGCTGCCTAACCCCCAATCAACATCCAGGCTTGAATTGAGTTTCCGACAGCCTTTAATGAGCCAGTCGGGTATCGTATACAACCAGAGTCAGATTGTTCTCGCCCGCATCAGTGCCAGTTCGTCTGGAGATGAGACGCTCGAAGAACTCCAGCGGCACCTGTACGGAGTTGCTGAAGCCTATTGGAAGTTGTATCGAGCTCGGGCTGAGTTCTTTCAGCGGCAGAAGCTGTTGGCGTCTGCTCAGAGAGTCTTGCAAACTCTCGAAGGCCGTCATGGAGTTGACACGATTCCACGACAGATCCTGCGAGCTCGTGCTGCCGTTGCTCGTGCTGAATCAAGGATGCAGCGAGCTGTAACGGATATTCGAAATTCCGAGTCACAGTTGAGATTGCTGGTGAATGATCCCGAAATGCTGAATGGTGGCGCCGTGGAGTTTACTCCGATGGAGGCTCCAAGCATGACGCCGCTGCCGGTTGGCCTGCGTCAGTCGCTCCAGGAAGCTTTGGTCAATCGCCCGGATATCTCACACGCGATCCGCCAAATGCGAGCTTCCGGGGTGCGCATGGGCGTCAGCAAGAATGAGATGCTTCCGAAACTCGACTTTATTGTCAGTTCGTACGTGGCCGGGCTCGAGCAGAACGCGCGGTTTGTGGATTCATTTACAAATCAATTTACGGAAGGTCGGCCTGGATATACCGTCGGGTTGGAGTTTGAAGTTCCTTTGGGAAACCGGGCCGCAAAAGCCAAGGTTGAACAGCGCCAGTGGGAACTTAAGCGAGCTATCAACAGCTTCAAAGCCACTGTCGAAACCTCGCTGACAGAAGTGGAAATTGCCAGTCGAGAAGTTGATACGGCCTGGCGAGAGTTACTGGGTAAGTATCAGGCGATGGTGGCTGCTCAGAATGAAGTCAGCTATCTCCAGGATCGATTCAACGTTCTGCCAAATGTGGAAGAATCCTCCATCCTGTTGCTTGAAGATCTGCTGGATGGCTACGAACGACTGGCCGATGAAGAAGCCGCTTTTGCACAGGCTCAGACGACGTATGCGCTGTCCATCATTCAGCTGCGACGCGCAACCGGAACCATGCTGAGATCTCGCTACGATGCTCCGGAACTGGAGAACAGCGAATCTGAATGGATGACTTCACGAGCCGAACAGACTGCGAACGAGGTCGATGCACGAAATTCTCGTGTTGCGACACTGCCCGCCGCTGAGGAACTCGCTCTTCCGACCGAAGCCGCCAGTAATCAACTTCCGGTTTCATGGTCTCAACCAGTCGTTGACAGTCCGTCGTCAGCAAAACCAGCATCGCAGAAACCTGCTCCAAAGAAATCAGGCAACCGAGTCGGCGGGCATTCCTTCGGAAACGGATTCTGAGTTATGTTCAGGCGATCTGCGAAGGCAGCTGAATCGTCCGGGAACGCGCTCTCCGACAGTCGTGTCGCCAAATCTCTCGCCAGGGCCGCGTCTGGCGAACTGATTCCTCATATTCGCGCGCTGGCGAAAACATTAGAAGCCGCCACCGAAACGCAGTTGATTGGCGAAGTCAGTGAAGTCCGCCGCGAACTGGCGCGAGGACATCGTTCCTCTGAGCCGCATTTGCTGGTCGCCGGGCTGGCTTTGGCCTGCGAAGCACTGCGACGAACCAAAGGCATTCGACTCTATGACGTGCAGCTGATTGCGGCGATGGCGATGTCTCGTCGCTGCATTGCACAAATGCAAACCGGTGAAGGCAAGACGTTTGTTGCTCTGACGGCTGCCATTCATCTGGCTATGGCCGGACGAGGCGTCCATGTGATCACACCGAACACCTATTTGGCGGAACGCGACGAACAACTGGCCGCTTCAGTCGTGGGACCGTTGGGATTGTCTGTGGCGTTGCTTCCCGAACGGGTCGATGCTGCAAAAAAAACTCCGGCCTACGATGCCGACATTACCTACGGAACCGGCCATGAGTTCGGTTTCGACTATCTGCGTGATCAGTTGACGCTGCGACAACAAGCCCAGGAACGGCCCGGTGAACGTCTGCTGCGACAATTGGATCCGGCATCGACTTCACAACGCCTGACGATGCAACGTGGATTGATTTATGCCGTCGTGGATGAGGCCGACAGCGTACTTATTGACGACGCCAGTTCTCCGCTGGTCCTCAGTTTCGGATCCAATGACCGTGCTCCGGACGCCGATGCTCATCTCACGGCCAAGGTTCTGGCGGAACAGTTGAAGCTGGGCGATGAATTTCTGCTGGAGGCGTCCACCGGACGAATCGCATTGACTGAAGCGGGCGTGCGGCGATGTTATGCCGACGACGTGGCAATTCCTGTTCTGCAACTGGTTCGACCGTGGACTGAGTACGTGCAGCAGGCTCTGCGAGCACGCTACCTGTTCAAACGCGATGTGCATTACGTCGTCCAGAATGGCGAAGTTCGAATCGTCGATGAAACGACCGGGCGAATCTTTGAAGATCGATCGTGGCAGGATGGCCTGCATCAGGCCATCGAGGCGTCGCAGGATCTGAAGATCGTCGCTGAAAAATACTCGGTCGCGCAGGTGACTCGTCAGCGGTTCTTCAGGCTCTATGAAAATCTATCCGGTATGACGGGGACGGCTGTCGGCTGCGAACGAGAACTCCACGACGTTTACAATTTGCAGATCGAAGAGATCCCGTTACGAGTGCCGTCGCAGCGTCTTGTCTATTCGACGCGATTCTTTTCGAAGGCAGCCGCAAAGAATGCCGCAGTGATTGAGGCCGCGATAGCCTGTCGCAATCAGGGACGCGCCGTCCTGATTGGAACTCGATCAATTTCTGACAGCGAGCTACTGGCTCGGGGTCTGGAATCTCACGGTGTCCCGTTCGAACTGCTGAACGGACTCCAGAACGCGGACGAAGCAGAAGTTGTCAGCAAGGCCGGAGAACCCGGAGCCATCACGATCGCGACCAATCTCGCGGGACGAGGAACCGATATCGCGCTCCACAATGACGTTCGGCAACGCGGCGGATTACATGTGATCGTGACGGAATGCCAGACCTCAGGACGCATGGACCGGCAGCTTATCGGCCGTTGCGCTCGGCAGGGAGATCCGGGGTCAGCGGAAATCCTCGTCTCGGCAGAAGATACACTTGTGGCTCAGTATGGCCCGTGGCTGGCCAACGCCTTGTGTCGCGAGGCCGATCAGAATGCCGAAGTTCATGCCGATTTTACTTCGCAGCTCAACCGAATTCAGGCCGCTGCTGAGCGTCAGCAATATGCGGCACGTGTTAACATGCTTCGCCGGGATATCGCTCGTGACTCGTTGCTGAGGAGCGTAAGATAAACGTCACCCGGGTGGAGGTAAGATCCTTGTCGGTAGCCGGATTCGTGAGAATTCGGTGTGTCTCCGGTCACGCGTCCGAATTCTCACAAATTCGGCTACTCTCAGCAGGCTGTTGATTGAGTCGCTTCATCAGCCGCAGGGCGTTAGCCCACGGTTACTTTCCCTGAGTTTCAGCGGCACAAACCGGACGCTAACGCGTTCCGGCTGATTAAATCTATAGTCTGTTAGCATTCATCAATCAGTGTGTAGATGCGGTTGGCCGCAGATGGGCCGAGTTGAAGTCAAAAGGTGGCAGAGTTCGTGACAAGCGTGAATGGTCAAACTGTGAATGATCCAGCTCTGACATCCAACGAAGAACCACAGCGTCCTCGTTTTGTCGTCGGCATTGATCTCGGCACCACGAATACTGCGCTGTCTTTTGTCGATACGGAATCTCCGAATTGGCGCATCGAGACGTTCTCGATTCCTCAGGTCGTCGGCCCGGGACAAGTTGAGACACTCGAAACGTTGCCGTCGTTTTACTACGAAGCCTCGCCTGAAGAACGGGCAGCCGGAGCAACGCGACTTCCCTGGTCCGGAGTCACGAAGAATCCCGGTGCTGAAGGGACAAAGTCCGGCGATGTTCCAGCATTCATCGTTGGGCAGTTCGCCAGAGATCATGGTCGTACGATTCCGGGGGGCCTGATCGAGTCGGCAAAGTCATGGCTATGTCACAGCGGTGTCGATCGTAAAGCGCCCTTGTTGCCGTGGCATGGGGCGGCCGATGTGCAGCGTTTGTCACCGGTCGAAGCCAGTGCCAATTATCTGCGTCACCTGCGTGAAGCGTGGAACTTTAAATATCCCGCACATCCGCTCGAACAGCAGGATGTTGTGCTGACGATTCCTGCGTCCTTTGACGAAGTTGCCAGAGAACTGACTGTAGCTGCCGCGCGTCTGGCTGGGCTGCCACGAGTTGTCCTGCTGGAAGAGCCGCAGGCAGCGTTCTATTCCTGGGTTGATGCTCATCGAGATGAATGGGAGCAGTCTGTTTCTCCTGGTCAGAAGATTCTGGTCTGCGATATCGGCGGAGGCACCTCGGACTTCAGTCTGATTCATGTTCGAGCCGGCGACGAAGGACGTCTGCAGTTTCACCGAGTGGCCGTGGGCGATCATTTGTTGCTCGGTGGTGACAACCTGGATCTGGCTTTGGCCCATTTTGTCGAGCCGAAACTGGCGAACGGTGGACGCCTGGATGCTCGTCAATGGAGCATGTTGATTCCAGCCTGTCGGCATGCGAAGGAAATCCTGCTCGGCGAGAATGCTCCGGCGTCACATACGATTGTGATCGCTGGTGGTGGTTCTCGTCTGATTGGCGGATCTTTGCAGACGGAGTTGACTCGCGATGACGTGGTGAAGATTTTTCTGGAAGGGTTTCTGCCGCCAGTTAAGCTTGATGACAAACCTGCGCGACGACAATCAGGGTTTCAGGAATTCGGACTCCCGTATGCTGCTGACCCGGCAATCACGAAATATCTGGCTGCTTTCCTGACGACTCATGCGACGGAAACGGAATCCGACGGTGCGCAAACTGAGTCCGCCCGAATCCTGGCGGCTCGTCCCGACGTCGTGCTCTTCAATGGAGGATTCTTTGCCTCGCCTCTGCTGCGTGCTCGACTGATTGAATCACTCGAGCGATGGTTTCGACCGTATTCAACCAACGACTGGACGCCGCTGGTATTGCGGAATGATCGTCTGGATCTTGCCGTGGCGTGCGGAGCCGCTTACTTCGGCATGGTCCGGCGCGGTGTCGGGATTCGCATCGTCGCGGGATTGGCGCGGACCTACTACATCGGCATAGAACAGACTGATGGAACTCGCGCGGCTTTGTGCCTTGTTTCAGCGGGTACTGAGGCTTCAGTGGCCCCGACACCGATTGATCGTACCTTCAAAGTTCGCACGTCTGAACCGGTTGAGTTTCCAATTCTTGTCTCGGGAACTCGCCTGACTGACAAGCCTGGACAGATCATTCCGTTTGATCAGGAACAGTTCACATCGCTTCCACCGATTCGAACGGTTCTGACAACTCGCAAGCGTGGTGAAAACGCCATCGTCGACGCACGACTGTCGGCAATGCTGACCGAGATCGGCACGATGGAGTTGTGGTGTGAGCAGACCGATGGTTCTCGTCGCTGGCAATTGCAGTTTGATGTTCGATCGGCGACTGAGACGGACCGGATCGCTCATACGGGGACTGCGGAGCAATCCGGAATTGTCGATCAGGAAATGATTGCCTCCGCCGCGACGGTTCTGCGCAGTGTCTTCGCTTCCAGCGGTGAAGTTCGTCCGGACGAAACGATGAAGCGTCTTGCGGACGTCATCACCCTGCCCCGTTCTGATTGGCCGCCGTCACTATTGCGAGCGATCTGGTCTGAGCTGATGGAGCTGAACGATGGTCGCCGTCGCAGTCCACAGCATGAGGCGCGCTGGCTCAATCTGGTGGGCTTTTGTCTTCGCCCGGGATTCGGCATGGCGGCCGACGACTGGCGCGTCGAAGAAACATGGAGAATCACTAACGGCCGGCTTATCCATTCGGTGCCCGCGTGTCTTGCTGAGCTGCGAACACTCTGTCGACGTATTTCCGGTGGCCTCGCAGCGGGCCGACAGAATCAGATCGCTTCGACGGTTCTGCCAGCGATACGACAACGTTTTCGTCAGGCTCAGACCGGTCGAGGTAAAGCCGCGCCGTATGCTTCGGGAAATCATGAAGCGGCTGAGATCTGGCGGATGCTGGGATCGCTGGAGTTACTTGAACAAAATGTTCGACTCGAACTCGGAGAGATGATGGCGGACCTGATCAATCGTGCCGCGTTCGAGCCTGTGCAGATTGCTTTAATCTGGGCTCTGGGACGAGTCGGCGGACGAGTTCCAGTGTATGGCCCGCTGAATCTGGTACTGCCAGTTTCACGAGTGTCCGAGTGGATTGAGCAGTTGCTGCGCACGGCCGATCTGAATCAACCGGCCGTTCAGTTGGCCATCATGCAACTAAGTCGCCGCACGGATGATCGGTTCCGTGACGTGAGTTCCAGCCTGCGAGATCGAATCGTGAGCCGGTTGAGCAGCACGAAGATGTCGGCTCATCAGTTGCAATTGATTTCCGATGGCGGGACGCTGGAAAGCGAAGAAGCCAGTTTGATCTTTGGGGAGTCATTGCCGGCCGGATTGCGATTGGTGTAGTTGCGGGAGATCGGCGGAGAGGGGCAGCGTTGCGCTGTTCCGGTACTTGTCTTTTGGTGGCCCCTGTCATTTTTCGTGATATGAAGTCTAAAATGCCGTGGCTCACTGACGAGTTCTGTTGTCGGCGGTTTGGATTCCCTGATGAAACGTGTTTTGTGTATTCGGTTTCCTAACTGGTCGATCCAGTGTCTGCGTCGGGAATTGCGTGAGCAGATGCTGACCGCAACCGCGTTAGCGCTGCACACTCCTTTTGCGCCGCAAACCGACAGCAAAGCGAAGCCGGGTGATGTGGACGAGGATACTCGGTACGTTCGCGCGGTGTATCCATCGGCGCGCGGTGGGCCGGCGATTGTGGCGGTTTCTGCCGACGCGTGGATTCAGGGAGTTCGTCCCGGGATGCCGCTGGCGGAAGCTCGTAGCATGGCGCAGCCGATCGTGGCGAGGCAGGATTCTCGCCGTGTCGAGAGGAATCAGCATCCGCCGAACTCGGCTGCATCGAAGCGCGGGGACTCTGTGAGCGGAATGGCGCTAGCCACCGGTGAGAGTCCTCAGGCACATCGACAGACACCGGCGGCCAGCGGCGTACCTCTCGCTGGGAAGGCGAAGAAAATCACGTCATCAGGAATTGCGCCCGTAGAGTTTCGTGAATGGCAGCCGTTGCGTGATCGAGCGACCTTGCGATCCGTGGCCGAGTTGGCTCGACCTTACGCGCCCGTGGTGGGGCTGGATGAAGTTCCGTTACCGGACAGCCTGTTGCTGGACATCACCGGCTGTGCTCCACTCTTTGGTGGGGAAGCTGGCCTCGCGGAGTCACTGCTCAAAGATCTCCGTAAAGCGGGCTGGAGTAGTCGTATCGCCATTGCAGGTTCTGTGGCGATCGGATGGGCGTTGACTCATGCGGAAGGAGTTATGCGACAGGATCAACCCGGATCTCAGTCGCAGTATTCTATCATTGGGCGGGCTGATTCTCGTCGATCGGGGCAAGGAGTGAATTCGGGATCGAGCAATCATGATCTTCCGATCACGATTGTGCCAGAGGGTTATGAACTTCAGGAGCTTGCTCGCCTGCCCGTGGCTTCGTCGCGGCTTGATTTGGCCGACCTGGAGATTCTTTCGCACCTGGGAATTCGCACGCTGGGGCAGTTGTTAAGTCTGCCGCGCGAAGATCTGCCATCACGATTTTCGGCGTCCGGTGTTTTGCGAGTTCAACAACTTGCTGGTGCCGTTGATGAACCCATTGTACCGATCCCTGAGGCCAATCCGATCACGGCCTCGTGGAGTTCAGATGATCCGGCTCAGGGGCTGAATGATGTTCGTGCCGTGCTGCAGATTTTGACCTCACAGATTGCCGACCAGTTGGTGCAGCGGCGCGTTGCCTGCAGCAGCGTCACCTGTCACTTTCGGTTTCCGGATCGAACACAGATGGCGGTGACGGCGGGGGTTGTGAAACCAACGCAATCCGCCGAGTTGCTGCATGAGGTCCTTTGTCTGCGCGTAGAAACACAAGCCACATTGTCGGCGATGGAGATATCGGCCAAAGAGTCATCTGGGTTGAACCAGAAGAAAACCGAACCATCGACGAGTGCGGTTTCTGGAGTCGACCCTCGATATTGAATCACACCTACGGTGCCGCCGCTGAACGTACGATGGAGTTTTTGCTGTCCGAACCGTTTCATGCTGTGCAAATGAATGTCGTCCGTCTCGCCGTTGCCGGTGGCTCGGCAGAAAGATCTCTTTAGCCCCGAAGAACATGTGGTTCCTCAGGAAGAACTGGCAGCCCTGATCTCTCGGCTCAGCGGACGCCTCGGCACCGATGCCGTCAGAATCCTGCGCACGCAGCCGGATGCTCGTGGCCGGAGTTTGAGGTGGTGGCAGAATCGGTTCTTGGAAAAGATCCGACTTTAATGCGTCAGGCTGTGCTTGACGAGCGGTTGGCGAAGTTGACCGAGCCAGTTCCGAAAAACGAGCTTTTTGTTGGCGAACAGAACGTCAGGCCACGGATAGTTTCACGACCGCTCCGCTTGTTGCCGGTGCCGATACCGATCTCCATCGGTGAGAGGCGAAGAAATTTCCCGACACAATTGCTGGTCGGTGGCCGGGCCATTCAGCTTCGGCAGTTCTCGGCACCTGAGAGAATTCAGACGGCGTGGTGGACCGAAGAGCCTTGTCATCGCGACTATTATCAGGTGACGACGAGCACTGGTTCACGCATGTGGGTGTATCGCGATTTGCATTCGAGCCAATGGTTCCTGCATGGTGTTTTTGATTGAAAGCACAGAATGATACGGTCGAAGAGGCGGTCCACGCGAAAGCACATGCGCGAGAGCAGTAATTGGAACCTCCTGCGATTAATCCTGAAAGGATCTGAGAGAGTCGCCGGCGGTTGCCCATTGACGCTCCGCCGGTAACAGAAAATAAAGAACACTCATTCTGAAGGGATGACGGAAACCGCGATTCTGGCACCCGTTTCAGGGTACATTCGCAGTTTTGTACGAGCCGGTGGTTGCTCCGCTGACCACCGGCTACCTTCTTGAACCGCTTCGCGGTGAATCGCAAACTGCTTTCCCCGGAGTCCGAGAAATGCGATTTCGGCCGACAACGATGGGGCAGCCATTCCATTTCGCGTAGAGCCTTTATTACAGGATCACAATCAGCGTACTCAGTGTGGTGAGATTCATTTACAATCCAGCTGATGTCGTTTAGTACGTCGCCCACAGTCCCGTAAGAATGAAGGAGCTCCGGTGAGAGCTGTCGTTTTTGACCAGAGCCTGCGATTCGAATCAAATGCCGAACTGCGAGCGGCGAAGCCTGATGAGATCATCGTGGATGTGACGAGGGCCGGTATTTGTGAAACGGATCTGCAACTCTGTCAGGGATATATGGGATTCCGCGGAGTTCTGGGGCATGAGTTTGTCGGAATTGCTCGTAGCGGAAAGTTGGCGGGGCAACGAGTTGTCGGTGAAATTAATTGTTCGTGCGGCGTGTGTCCGATGTGCCGACAGCGTTTGGGGAATCATTGTCCGAATCGGACTGTCGTTGGAATCGTGGCCCATGACGGAGCGTTTGCGGACAGTGTGCTGATCCCGGAGGTAAACCTCCATCGAGTGCCGGATCAGATTTCAGATGAAACGGCTGTGTTTGTGGAACCGGTGGCTGCGGCTTGTCGAATTCCGGAGCAGTTGCCATTGCGAGGCTCGAACGCGTTACTGTTTTGGGCGATGGGCGATTGGGCAATTTGTGTGCTCAGGTCCTGAGGCATCACGGTTGCAGTGTCAGAGTGATTGGCAAACATGATTTTAAGCTGAAGATTCTGGCTGATCTTGGCATCGAAGCTCTGAGGCTGGACCAGCTTTCACTCGCTCGAACAAGTGATATTGTTGTGGATTGCACCGGTTCGCCTACCGGCCTTTGAAACGGCTCTTCGTCTGGTTCGGCCGTGTGGGACCATCGTGCTGAAGACAACCGTGGCCGCTGACCAGAAGCTGCATATGGCACCGTTTGTGATCGATGAGATCACTTTACTGGGGTCTCGCTGCGGACCGTTCGATAAGGCTTTGGAATTGCTCAGCCGGGGAGTCGTCCATGTCGCTCCTCTACTTTCTGCAAGATATCCGCTGGAGGATGCCGAGAAGGCCTTCGCGCATGCGATCCGGAAAGATTCGCTGAAAGTGTTGTTTGAAGTTCGGTGAACCACGACGACTTCGCTTTTCATGATGGAAACGTGAATGCCGGCCAATAATCGTTTTGCTCATCAAAACTATCCAACGCAGCCCGTACTCGCGCCGCGACTTTTCACTCTGCGCTGCGTTGATCCTGTTGCTGGGTTTGCGGCGGAGTTGCATACACGACTGCGGATTGGTCGAGTCATCGTGGTGCATGGGACATTTGTCGGTGATGATCCTTTCGCCGTCGCGGAGACCTTGAAGTCACTGGGAAGTGGCGTTCCACTGATCGGCGAGCAACTGGAAAAGATGGCTGAGATGATCCAGGAGAATACTCAGCCGGCCACAAACTCGGTGATTCAGGATATGGGGACGTACACTGAAACCTTTCGCGACCAGTTTCAGCAGCTCGTTGGTGATGATCCGGTCGTGGAACTGTTGAAGCCGACATGGTCCAGTCAGAACCATCATTTTGCTCGCGCGGATCTGGCAGTGCGGCTGATTCATCAAATGTTGATTCGACCGCCGATGCCCGGACAACGTATCCTGTTATGGGGACATTCGCACGCGGGCAATGCATTCGCAATGTTAACCAATCTGCTGGCCAATGAACGGAGTTCTGTGGATCAATTCTTTGCAGCCGCGGGTGAGCAGACCGATCCGCACTGGAAGGTTGTCAGGAACGCATTGCGAAGTGTCAGCGGGCCACATCCGTTGGCTCAGAACGTTGTTGTGGTGGCTTTTGGGACTCCGGTCAGATACGGCTGGGATGTCAACGGGTGTGTTCAGTTGATTCACGTGCTGCATCATCGAACCCATGATCCTGCGACGCCGTTTTTGACGAAGCCGCTCTTTCCGCCGTATGCTCCCGGCGATGTGATTAATGCCACGTGGGGAGACTGGATTCAGGCGTTTGCCGTAGCCGGAACTGATGTCGTTTCTGCCGCAACACTGGACGAGAATGAACGATTTGTGGCACTGCTGGAGAGAAATCTGGCGAATCCGGATCATGATCTTGATACTCGCTTCATTCCTACGGCTCGACTTCGTGACACGTGTTACCGCTGGAAGCAGGGGACTCGATGTCATACTGATGGAGTCAATCTGCTGGTCAATTACCAGCCCAGCGGAGAAACGGTCCTGGGGCTTCCGCTGGAGTCAACCGTTTTTGGCCACGGTGTGGCGACCACCGTCAAATGGCTACCAGCTCATCTGAGGCTGGTTCTGGATTTCCTTTCGCAATGATCAGTGTCGGGGGGCTCAGCACGCTCCCGTCTTCTTGCTGAGTCGACTACACTTTCGCTGGACACCTCAAACGAGTTGTATGAATTTAGGCCGATCTCGGTTGTTGGACAGCAAAGGTTGCCATGAAAGGTCCCTCGCTTCAGTACGATCTTCGAGTATTGCGGGTATTTCGCTGCGCTGCGTGCGGGCGAGAAGTGCATGCTCCGGGGCAAACGACAAGCTACATCTGCGTGTGCTCCGATCCGCCAAAGTTTATGACTCCGCTGGAGCGTCCGAAAACCGTCTCTCCTGACGTGACAGCTTTTCTCAGTCCTCCTGATCCGAGCGAGTTGATCGAGGAGGAGATCGTTGAAGAGCCGTACGTTCCGTACGTGCCGCAGCTTCCACCGCCTCGAGTTCAATTTCCCGGACGTCGCAAACTTTCAGATGAGATTGAGCGATTTCAGCCGCCGGAGTTTGGCGTTGGGGTCGAAGGAGGCGAAAGCACTGCCTCTGCATCGGCTGATGAGAATGAGTCATCAGCGGGACCACAAAGTTCGACGCCTTCTCGAAATAATCAGGGAAGCTACGGCAGTCGTCGCGAACGCCCGCCGCGTCAGCAGGATCGGAACTCGGGGCGAGGTGATGCTCGACCATCGGGAAATGATCGGCCGCGAAACAATCGTTCTGGAAGTGATCGGCCGCAGGGGCAACGGAACTCCGCAGATCGTCCGTCGTTTGACCAGGTCGCTTCAGATCGGCCATCAGGTGAACAACCAAAGTCAGACACTGCCGCTGGTCGACCGCCTCGTGAACGATCTCGTGGCCCCGCGAAGCCTGAACGAGCGAGGCCAGTGGTTGATGACGATTTTGGAACTGGCCTGGAGGGAGCTGTTTCTTCGTCGTTACCAAAGTCTCAGCCGGTTCTGAACGGCCCGCCGAGTGATGATGAGGATGATCTCGAGGAAAACGGTGCTGGTCCCGATGACCCTACTGGTCCGGATAGTGAGCAAAGGCCGCGACGTCGCGGTCGACGACGAGGACGGCGCAGGGGGCGAGGAAATGGCGGCGGAGATGCCGCGGCACCTCCGGAAGCTCCCACTGAATGATTGTGGTCGCACCGTTTTGTTGAGGTCACAGGTGAACGTTTCATTTTCGCGATTGCGACAGGTTCGAGCTAACGTGGCACCGATCAACCAGAATTGTTACCGTTCCCTAAAACACGTACTTGCCTTTGATTGCGGGACCTGATTTCTGAAGCTTCACAGTCTCGATTTGCTGAATCAAACAATCCCTTCAAACTTTATTCTCCAGTGAAATCTCGGAGTCGATTCCAAAATGCCACGACGTCTGGATTGCTGCCTCTTTGTTTATATGCCGCGGCCTGATGGTTCAAGCCTGCTTATGGCCAAGTGGCCATCCTGAACACACCGAGGGAATTCTTGCATTACGTGGTCAATCCTTCTGCACTCCGTTGTGGGGATGTACGCTCTTTCTGGTTGTCACTGCCGCGGTCTTTGTTTCGCGTCGACAACTGAAGCATAAAGCGAACTCAGAAGAAAGTCGCAAATACGCTGCCGCAAGTGACATCTGCACATGACCTTTCATCGCGGCATTTAGCGAGCACCTGTAGGTGAGAACCTTTTGCGATCTCGCAACACCGGGAGGCTGGCACAACTCTGCCAGTTCAGATTCGAGGAACCCGGAGACCTGATTCTGGTTGGTTTGTTCGATCGGTCATTTGGGGATAACCAACCTACCGCTACATCTTTGCTTTTTCAGCGGCAACCCAAACCATTGTTTTGATCATGGTGTGGACGAACAATAGCACAAGACCCAGGCAACTATAAATTGCGATGCTGCCACCCACACCAGTATCTGCCTCACCCAACGGTCTTTGGCCCGTTTTCCCGGTGGCCTTCCCGGCCACTTTTCCGACGGCCGAGGCGTACCAGTCGGCATGACGGCTCCCGCAATAACGCCGACAGTAGCCAGAGTCAGCATCTCAAATGGGTTTCGCATACTCACGCCGATCAGGTCATGATGGTTCCGCCCACGATCCCAACGGAAAGAAAGTAACCCAGCCAGCATTTCAATGAGAGTGGTAGAGGCCGGAAAAGAAAAGGCGATTGAGCATAAACAGATAGTTGATGGTACTGCCGCCCAGGGCCGTTGAGAAACACAGAGGAGAATTTCTTCCAGCAGGTAATGCCTGGTGGTGGTGCAGTGTCTCGCGTTCCATCCAAGGCAGATTTTCTGGACGATGCGGTGGTCTTCCGGCGAGTCGTCATCTTAGGGTTAACCAGTGCGGCGTCCGGCGTGTCAATTGATGCGGCTGCCATCGTGGTTGGTTTTTCTTTAGCTTTCTTTTCTCTCCGAGGATGCTGCGGGCTGGGGCGGGTTAATGTCGTTGCCTGAGTCTGAATCAGGAAGAGCAGCACCGTCGGAATCACAGCAAACGGACACGCTTTGCATCGAACCTTTTTTCCAATCAACGCCTCAAAGTATTTCAATTTTGCCTGACAAGCGGGGCACGTGACAGAAATGCTCATTCGCAAACTCACAAAAGAATAACAACGAATCGAACGTCCGGACAAGCACTCTCCTCAATTTGACAGAGCTAAACAGTCCATCTTTGCAGGAGAAAGATGTCGACAACGATGCGATGAGTGCCGCGTCTCATCAGACTTAGTAATTCAAATCAGGATTCAAGGACAAAGTGATGGTAGTATTACACCTTTCGTTCGCGGAAGTTATGCTGATGGGCAGAATAAGGTTCTCTATGTGAGACCCAGATTCTGTCCGTCCTGCAGGAAATTACCGTGCGCATGAGCTCCAGAGTGTTGGGCTGATGGGCGTAACCGTGGTTTGTGGTCCTTTCAGCTCGCCTGGCCTTCATGCCTCATATGCCACCAGTGCCAATGACCGGTTTTCGCGTCCGCGAGCCGCAGATGCGACAACTGGGAATGAGTCTTCCTGCCGGTTGCGCTGCGCAGCGTACGCCATCGCGGAGTTGCCGCAGGTTCTGGCGCCATTTAGCCATGGGGCTGACTCCGGAACCCTGGAGCTGCAGCTATCGGGAACTCGATGGTTTCTGCTGCTGCATCGATTGAGAGAATCCCTTGCCGACCAGCCAGATCTTGTCGCCATCTCCGCTCTGACGGCTTCGATCGAAGAAGCTTACCGCCTCTTCGCCGGACCCATCGAATCCCGCCCATCATCACGGACTTCATGCCAGCGCCTGTCCTGCGGAAGCGGAGATGTTTTGTGATTCCGTGATCGTGGGCGAGGCGAATCAGTCTGGCCTCAGGTGCTGCAGGATGTTCTGGCGGAACCCCCGGCAGTCGCCAGCAGGTCCCGCTGAATACGATGCCGATGTGGCCGATGCCACGCTTCGATCTGTTACCTCATCGCCCGGGTCGATTTACTTTGGCAGACTCAGGCTGGTTGTCCGCTCATAAAGGTTTTCGGGTGGAGCCAGTCGGTTGAGTCGATTTGCAGTGCCGATTGAGCGGGATTCGCGAAGAACTGGCTGTGATTCTGCAGCTCATACCAGACCATTGATCGAACTGGCTGACGATAACAACGTTTGCAGGTCTGCTGAAAATCTCTGTTCGACGCGTTGCGGGATGTCCGGGCACGCTGGTTTACCGAGGCCGACTGGAGGATTGGAGAACGCCCCGAGATTCCGCAAGGACTGGCTTTGTCCGGTTGTCAGCAAGTGCTGATGGGAATTGAATCGCTGGTGTTTCGCTATCCCGGCATGGGTGAGAACAAGTGATGAACCAGATCATGAACGCGGTTGATGCGATCAGAGTGCCGGAGTGGCTGTGAATGGCTGCTTTACTTTATTGAGCAGATGGTGAGACGGCTCAGCTGCTGGAATCGTTGACTGAGTTTCTGTTGAATTCTTCGTTCGCAGAAATTCAAATCACGCTGCAAACTCCGTTTCCCGGAACAAGTCTTTATCGCCAGCTGCAAACTGAAGGGCGTCTGTTGTCCGAGCGGGGCTGGTCCGCGTACACGTTATTTGACGTAACCTACCAGCCGGATTGCATGACAGTTGAAGATCTGGAAGCGGGCTTTCGCAATGTTTTGCGTCGAGTGTTCTCCACCAGCGCCAGTCAACGCCGAAACCAGATCCGGCGAAGGATCCGCCGAGATGCGAGGCGAGACGCCAGGGAACAGTCCCGAAAAAGTCTCCGTTTTTTGAAAGAAGCGTAAGGGCTCGAACCCTCCGGTCTCGCTTCACCGGACGGTTTGCGCTGGGGTGTCAAAAAAACGTGGTATTGCAACAAGATTCTGTGGGACAACAATCGTTCTGGTTTCGCCTCGTCGAGGCGGCAGCAGGTAGCCCCAGGCTTTAGCCTGGGGAAGACGTTTGAGAATGAGCATTCAGCCATGAAACGGCGACAGAAATGTGTTGATGTCGTTGAAAAAAAATCGCTATCGCCGTTTCACGGCTGAAGGATCGTGTTTTTTCCTCCCACCCCAGGCTGAAGCCTGGGGCTAAATGCTGCCGCAGCTGCGCTGCGAAACACAGCCCGAAACAACCGAACAAAACTTGCCTAATCCCATGCGCTGGAAACGCCAGATTTTTAACACCCTGGGCCTTGCGCCGTTCCGCTACATCGGGAAGCGATTTCGGGACTGTTCCCAAAGAAGGCTTCCTGACGATGTTGCTGAAAAGAGATGATGTCCACTGATTGCATCGGTCGGCCGTGTCATCGTGCTACTCCGTCTGACCGCTCTCAGTCGTGATCACACGAACGGTCACGCCCATCGGATCTGTTTTCACAACCCTCACTTTCGTCCGGTCGGCGATATAGGAACTTCCGTCAGCACGCCCCGGCAGACGTTGCTCATCAATCATCACGAAACCCTGCGGGTTAAGATCGCCGTAAGCGATTCCATCTCGACCGTGGAATTGCTCATATAATGAAGGTTGATCCGTAACCGGATGAGCAGGCTCCTTTTTCTTTTCTTCAGTCGAACCGCAACCGCTGCCCCAGCAGCAGAGTGCATCACAACAACAGGGAGATCCTGGCGAGCCGCTTAAACAACAGGAGGCTCCTTCTGCAGCTCCTTGAACTGCAGCACATCCGCATTCGCCGCATTCTGCGACGGCGCAAATTTCACAGCCGTCACACCTCGCGTACTGATATCCCTTCGCGCGAACCAGTCCCCAGCGTTCCAGCATACTCGTTCGGCACACATGATTGTCCGTTCGGTGAAGCCGCGAGTGAACACGACGCGACACACTTTGGATTACGTTGCTGCAAACGGAATCTTCCGCAGGAAGAGCCCAGCCAAGCTTCGCAAGTTCCAGCAGACAAAACCTCAGGCTGTCATCGGCTTCAGCAGCACTCTTCAGAGGATTAAACTCGCCGTAGATCTGATCCTTATGAAAATCGACCGCACAGTCCCAGCTGATAATCGCATGGCCGACATGACGTCCGATCGAATCAAACAACGGGCAGGCGCCCCCCGCCAATGCTGCCAATGAACGAAAAAGCAACGCAAACCCATCGCCCGTGGGCCGACAGTAATCTTCAACGGACATTGCCGTTTGCGACATCTCTGACTGCTTATGCTGTCGCAAAATGGTTTGAACTTCCTCTGTCAGCCCGTGGCAGATTCCTTCAAGGTATTGACTGGCAGCCTGAACCTGCTTTGCATACTTCCACAATGCGAATCTGTTATGCCACCTTCCGTGATCGTCAGCATCATCCTGCAGCTTGACCCCGGCCAGCAACATTCCAAATGCCGCGCAGAACTCAGCGACAGCCGTGTCTGGCTGTTGTTCCGGGTTTCGCAATCTTCTTAGCCGACAACATTCCGGAGCATCAGGCGAAAACGTCGGGATCAACTTCGTATCAACGGCCAACTGATAGAGGAACGTGGCTTCGTAGCTCAAGAATGGCAGCGAAGTCAGCCCGAACAGACGCCGCTGAGTCTGGCAGACACGAGCATAACTTTGCCGCCATGCTGAGATACGACCGGTCGGCTTCAGAAACCCAAACATGTTCGACTTCTATCCTTCTTCAGTCGGTTCAAATTTCACACCGCGATACAGTTCTGACATGGCGACTGAGATGCCGAGCGATTTCAACTCAAATTCCGCAGACAGTTCTTTCTGTTCGTGAAACAGCCATTCACCATTCGGCTGGCGAGTGAATCGTTCAACTTGAGGTCGATCCTGCGCAATCAGAATCAGCTCTTTCAATGACGCGATCTGGCGATAGTGGTTGGACTTCTTGCCTCGGTCGTATTTTTCGGTCGAATCGGACAGGACTTCGACGATTACCGTCGGATTGAGAAGCGTGTCGCGGTAATCGTCATCAAACAACTGTTCGCCGCAAACGATGGTGGCGTCAGGATACGTATAAAGCCCCGTGGCCTGAACCTGGACCCGAAGATCACTGTTAAAAACGGTGCATGGTTTTTCCTTGAGCGCGTTGCGAGCTTCTCCTATGAAATTCGCTGCGATCAGGCTGTGATTCGCCGAGCCGCAGCCCATCGCGAAGATTTCACCCTGATAAAATTCGCTTTTTATTGACGCCTGGCGTTCGCGAAGCAGATATTCCTGCCGTGTGATTCTCTCGAGTGCTGTCGACACGATTTGCCCCTTTCAGTCTGACGAGACTCCCTTAGGATAACTCCGCGACACGAAAAACGCATCTGGTTATTTGATCGTCTTGAGGCAATTAGCTTACAGCGATTTCGGTAGGTCCTTCTCGGCAGAACTCGGCCAGGAGGACCTACCGAAATCGCAGACTGCACTCCATGGGTCTGGCCTCCTGCATGCGACTGGCATTTTCGAGCGGGGCGATTTAGAACTTGGGAGAATTCCAAAGCAACGGGAGCGACACTGCATTGCTCCCAATTTCTGTGCGTAATAGTTCGAGCCCTACATGATCAGTCCTTCCGCAGAGCTTGCGCCACAGCCCCCTTCGGAAGACTTTCCTGCAAAAGAGATACAGTCGCAGGCTGTCAAGCCGCTGACTCTGGTTCGATTCCTGATGGGTCAACGTTCGGCCATTCTGGATGTTGCGGCAAGTCCATATGCTCTGGTGCTCGGTGGTGTTTTGGTACTTTTGGCGGGATTCGCTCGAGAATACGACGGCGAAGATCTCCTGCATGAGCCATGGCATCTGCTGATTCCTCATGGGGCGTCACTGCTGACCGCATTCCTGTTGTATACGTTGATTCGTCTGACAGGCATCGGGAAGGCTCCGCAACTGCCCACGTTCTTCAGCGGCTTCTCGATTTTTCTCCGAATGTACTGGATGACGGCACCGCTCGCGTGGCTGTATGCCATTCCCTTTGAACGCTGGATGAGCCCGGGAGAGGCGACGCTGTGGAACCTGCGACTGCTTGGGATCGTCTCTGTATGGCGAGTTGTCCTGATGATTCGTGTCATCGGTGTGGTTTACGGGGCCGGTCCACTATGGCGCGTGATCGCAACGGTCCTGCTTTTTGGTGATGCCGTGATGTTGATTGCCATTCGGTTCGTACCCGTTCCGGTACTTCACATGATGGGTGGCGTTCGGATGACCGAAAGCGAACAACTGGTGCTCGGGACCACGCTCCTGCTGCAGATCGTCGGCTTTCCGGCGCTGTTGATTCTTCTGATCATGACGTTGACTCCCACATCGACACCGTGGACACCGATGTTATTTCCGCAAAGGAACCGAGTGCATGGAACGACATGGTTGTTGGCTGCAGTGTCGATCCTGATCTGGCCGTTCATCCTGCCGGTGACTCAGCCGGAGCAACAGCGACGACGCGTGGCAGAACAATTGATCATGGCTCGAGACTATTCGGTGGCATTCATGTTCATGTCGAAGCATGATCAATCCAGCTTTCCGCCGCATTGGAGGTCACGCCGCATGTGCGTCAGCGATCTGTTCCGCGATCAGCCTGATCGAGCGCTGATCGAGGAGATACCCGACCGAATGGGTCCGCGCATTTTATCGAAAAATTTCGCAACACAACGGAACAAGCTCTGACTCAGTATGGCGTTATCAGTGACGAGACACTTTCTTCCGCGCTGAGAATCCTTGGCTGCGTCTGCCTCTTTCTGGAATGGTTGCCTGAAGATGAGTGGCGGAGGAGGAAGGCGGTGGGTTTCTTCGCGATTTATCAATGGTGCAGCAGACTCTGTCCAGTCAGATAAAGCCTGCCTGAGCACGTTTTGGAGGAACTGCCGCGACCGCCATCGGCCATGAAACGAGAGCAGATCCACCAGATTATCGAAGAACCAAACGTTTTGCCGCTGCGTAAGGATGGGTATTCAGAGCAAATGAAGAGGTTGATATCGCCATGAGTTATTCAACCATGCCGATCAGATCTGTCGGTCTCAGACCTGACGACGCAGATGGTGTGCCGTTGCTGTCGACATTACACAATGCCATCAGCGGATTTCCATTTTATCGATGGCTTAACATTCTGGTCATCTGACCTGTTTCCTCCGTATCGACGAGCAGATATTGGCGAAACGCGCAGCTCTACGAAGATTTCAGTAGATCACCCGCGGCTCGGCCAAATTGGTTTCGTTCGCCACCGGATATTCTACCTTTCGAGTTCTGCGTACTGCATCTGCAAGTGCATGCGATTTCTTTGGCCACTCACCGCCAGGCCGTTCACCGGCGTCAGTTTGGTGAATGAGTCGAAGCGGATTCAACGTGGCTTCCAGGGACAGCCAGATCATGAGACACGATGTGTATCAGGTTATGGCGCAACGCCCGACCACTGCCACAGGCGGTATATCAACCGGGCATCCGTTGAGGTCATTGTCGCTGCCTGCGGCGACAGTGGCTACGACTGCTCGTCACGACAGCTGTCAGCAGCAATCGCGTAGTTGGTGCGACCAGCTTTTTCGACGCAAAGTCTGGCTTCCGTCTCACTTTCTCTTCTGATCGCTTCCGGCCACGTCTCGAACGTCTACACCGCGCGGATCCTGTTGGCGGCTGTGATGCTGAAATCAGCCGAATTCTGCAGCCAATTGTTGGGCGTCGTAGTTTGCCGCCTATGAATGTACTCCAGGAGGCAGTTAATCCCTCTTCCAAACATTTATTCCAGCATCAGAGTGGCAATTTATTTCAGGAGTGATATTGAAAGGCGATTGTTATGCAGACGACGTGGCGACGGAGTTAATCGAGATTCCATTGCTCAGGACCGTAAGAACACGCTCACCGGAAAACTGTATCCGAGGTACTGGTCACGGCGAAGAGTGATCTTGGAACAGGTCGCCGAGATTGGCTCGACGGGAGTCTCTCCGACTGAACGGCGAGATTCATCTCGAAGGTACGAGATCTATGATCTGGCCAATCGTGAAGCGGACCTGAACTCTTCGGTGCCGTGAATGTCAGGAAGCACGCCTTCAGGTGACCTCAAACTGTTAGCTGATGAATTTGCCGCTGTTCGAAACGCTGCGTTTCGCTGTCGTCGATGGACGGCGACGTCAATCTGAACGACTCAGGAGAACATACAGCCCGAACCGCGCTGGCATTGTGATGTCTGGTCTGGCGAGCAACTTCAGGCCATGAGCACAGGCTATCAAGTCATCCTGCTGAGCCACTCATGAGATGAGCCAGACGCCTGAACAGGATGTTCACGCCGTGACACCTTACGGCGACGGAGAACCGGAAATTCACTGCAGCTTGAATCTCGACGACCAGTTCGTCGCTTCTGGTGGCAACCGTGTCGACGATCCCACCAGAAGGCTGGATTTGATGCGTCGGGCTGCCGGATCAGTACAAAGTGGGTTGAAGATCTCGGCGATTGGACAGGACTCAGGAGATCTGGAAAAGAACAGCCGTCGAATTGACTCGAACATCATGGAATAGCTCTCAAAGAATTACGAGATGAAGCACGTCGTGTGCAGTTCGAAACCAACAACAATAAGGTTGACCTGAACTATTATCTCTCAGGAAATCCGGCAGGAAGCGATCAGGAGAAAGACTATCTGCGACGGACGGGAAAACGTTCGTCAACAGCGTTGATGGAATTGAAACTGAAGTCGATGAGAGGAGAAACGTTACTCACATTAGTCAACGCTGGATTCAAATCAATCAGTTGAGTGTGAACTGACGGTATATTTGTCACTTCATCTGCGGCCGTTAATGCATCGGACGTCTTCATCAGATCGACGCAACATTCATCTATTCATTCGCGGATGTGGAATACTGCTGACTGCTCCGTTTGTGATGATGGAATTTATGCGACTCACGCCACTTTGATTCAGGTGATCAGTCGCGCTGGAACTTACCTATGCTGGGCAGTCATTCCCGGTTTATGGTGGAAATTCTGCCGCGCGAGATGGCGTTAGTGATCAGGACCGTCGTGGCGCAGGGATTCGGCAGAGTTTGCGACGTCCCGCAGGACGCGTCGTGTTATTTTCCGGACTGGATCGCGGGAATCTCCGCTGAGTTTGATCCGATCAACACCTGTATCTGGCTCAGCGGAAGGAACTGTCCTGATGAGTTTCGGATTCACCGACACTTGCCATCGGTGGATTCCGGTTTAGCAGTGACGCGTCATTCGGAAATCGAGTCGCCAGGCGTTGCTGAGTTCATTTCGGAGAACATTGAGGATCCTCATTCGCTGGTGATCAGTTCGGGTGTCGAGATGGGTGCTTCCACGGCGGTTGCCAGCCATTAGTTCTGAAGCCATGGCTTCAGTCGACTGACAGGGTTGATCGAGCAGATTTCGTGAAAGTATTCAGTGATCATTCTGTGGTCCATCAACGCTTTACCCGGCAGATCTACAGATACGAAACACTCCGGGCTGACGGCATCGTCTTCTGGTTAACGAACACAGGTATCAAAGTCCGTATACATGGCGACGGGTGATCGGCGATCTGCTCGGGCTGGGGCTCCGATTCTCGGATTGGCCGAACAGCACGCTGCTGGAATGCTGCCTGGCTTCGCGAATCGGCTGCGTTGGCTCTTAATTCCACTGGTTGGCGATCCTTTAATTCTGATTGGTGTGACTGCGGAGATCAGGGCTGATATTTTCCTGGACAGAGCGATCAAACATTTGCCGCCCGCGTCACGAACAGGTGATTGTGAACTCGCAGATGACGCGCATCCCGAGTTCTGGACGGGCCTGGTGAAGCGGATTGCGATCTTCCTCTATCACTCCCAGACGACGACCGCGACTGGACGTCAGTGTTAAGATCTCTGAACACAATGTCTCGGAATCGAAACGTGCGACTTATTATATGATCCGGGAGCATGTTATTCAACGTTGTCGGAACATCGTTGGTGCACCGTCAGGGATTTGTTACCATGAATGAACACTCAACAGGCTGTGACGCTGGTCTCCATAATCCCCGTAAATTTCTCACTACCAACTATTGTTATAGCAGTCAGGCTACCTTTCGTTTTGAAGACTGCGTTCGCGTCAGCTCATCAGAAAGGCCTTGATTGGGCAATTAACGGAGTACGGTCAGCGGCGAGCGAACATTTATCGACCGATGATGGCCTGCAACTGGAGCAAAACTCGTTTCTGCAGTCGATCGGGCTATCCGCAGGAAGACGAAGTGCGCAGACTACGGTCTCTTAACCCAGGCTGATTCTTTGTCATTTGGTTGCTTTGCCCCGCCGATCAGCTTTCCCTGATAAGTAAAGAGCGATAAGAGTTATCAAAGACCGAGAACGTATCAGGACGTTTATGACAAACGATGGACAGTCTGCGCAGCGGAAATTTTCTGAATGCTACAGCAGTCTTTCGATAAAGAAATGATCTGGAAAATCCGGTCTGTAGGCCCGGCTCAACCTACGCTGGAAGATCTCGGCAATGCAAGGACTAAAGTGTGCAAACTGTGCTATCGGTACAACGGGCATCAGTATTTCATGGTTATGTCTACAAAGGTGCGATGAAGTATCCTTTTGTTGATTCGAAAGAGACATTGTTCAGCAGCGAGGACTGTGTTCACTTATCTAACGCATTAATCGCCTCAAACATTTATACGTGTCGCTATTTCGGGCACTGGATCACAGAAGCCCTGACATTGGAATTGGCCGCTCGCCACTTCAATGTGCCGGCCATTACGCCGACGCAGGTGACTTACAGGCAGCAAACGGATTATCGGAATCTGATTGGGCTCAATGCTTTGCCTGTCAGCCGAGCAAGATGTGATCAACTGATGATTCTGGACGACATTGCCGCAAATCGTTTCAAACGCGATCGGATGATGGAGATCAGGGGGCAGGTCAGAAACAAGGTTCGGCCACAGCATTCCAATCATGGAGTGATGTTTTTACGGAAAACACTCAGGCTGGAAGCGAATCCTCGTGAATGAGCTGGAGATTTATGGTACTGAAATGCCAGGCTTTATCGTCATTGACATGAGGCTATAGTCACTGAAGTGATGACGCTGTATCCAGAACAAGGTCGGCGATCAGTGTTGAGGCGGCAATTGACTCCCGCCATCTGGCGATGGCTGAAACGGAGATCATTCTTACGCTGCAGCCCCTGATCGTTTTTTTGGAACATTCCATAAAGAATTCACTGATCTTCTGGGCGTACGGTATGGGTTTACAGTCGGCGATCCAATGCCGCAGGCAGTTCAAGGTGAATATCAGGCTCACTGACGGAACTGCTTGACAGGGTTGATCACCATCGCGTGGCAACCGGACTGCGTAGCGGCGGTAAAATCGTCATCCCGGCACCAGCCTCGCGCATTCGAAAGACGCTGAAGCCGAACAGTTCCGCAGAACAGATTCTCAACGGGGCGAGTCGTAAATTCCACGCACTCTGGAAACTCATGCCAGTAGAATCCTCAAACCAATGTCGTTCTTCACGAAGTCTGGGAGAAATGCTTTTCCATGCTCTCAGTGTTGCCGAAACTGCGCGATAACATTTTCAGATTGAGCGTATCTTCGAAGGCCATTCGAGGATCGCTTTGGAACCGTATGCGGCTTTAGCGGAGAATTCAGGTGCAGGGCTCAGGCCAATCTGATTCTGACCAGACACAGCGGAAGCTTTTGGTCTGATGGCTCTGATTAACGTGTTTCTGATTGGGCTTGAGGATGCTTTCCGATCTCGGAGTTCATGCAGCCATCATTCACAATGAGCGTGGCGACGATCTGGGTTTCTGTGTACGGCATGGACGGTGGCGTTATCGTGAGTGCTGCTTTGGCTGATCGCTACCTTATTGCGGCAGCCGCTGTATTCTTAGCAATTCCTTATTCATGAGATTCCAGTCACTCGGCTGGTGTGTTAATCACGGATTTCCAGACAACTTAGCGATGAGCTCAGCACAATCGTCACATGGTCACACTGGAACGTCTGACGGTACAGTTGGCTGCCTGGAGCCATCAATCTATTTATGATGGTTTTGCCCGTGGCAGATGAAGTATCTGGGCTCTGAGTTGGGCGTCGCGGCGTATTCAGATACACTGGCTCCTTTCTGCTTCAGGAATCAAACACCGTCTGACATCAATCGTGATGATATTCAGGAGATCATCCGTTTCGGTAAATGGCTGTTTTCGCGACGCTTGATGGATATCTACGCCAGTGGGCCTCGACAAACTCGCTTGAAGCGCCATCGACAGGACACTCTCGGGGTCTATTCGATGGCCTTTATGCTGGCGCTGCCTTCCTCGGTCGTCGGTTTGATCGGACAGTGCCTCTACTATCAGTACCCATACCCAAAACCTCGCGACGAGTTCTTCGCGACTTTGTGAGAGCTGCGTCGATAACTCACGCTGGCGATCTGGCCTCCTTTGATGTTCCTGATGCTTGAGCGGCTTCTTTGGTCCGTTGTTCAGGCTGCTCTGGGATCCTCGCTATCACGCCGCTGGCTGGATGTTACCAGCTGATGCTGGCCGTGTTTGGCTGGATGGACTGAACTGTTCCCTGAACGCCGCACTCATGGCACGCGGCGATGGTTTACGTCGACCGTGCAGGACGCCATCAGCCTGATCATCAGGATCCCGGAGATGATACTTGAATACACCGTGATGGGGATGACGGGTCTTAAATACTGGGACTGGCTTTGGGGCGACTTTTTTCTCCTCCTTGTTGCACTTCATGCTGCATCGTCGCGGCATCGGTGTCTGGAGCGGGATGTCTCATGCATTGTCATGCTGATTTTCTCTGTACTCTTTTTAACCAGTGGCAGATCCATTTACGATTCGAATAGTTCCGATCCGCGTTGGTAAAGTCTCAAGGAAGTCACCTCGGAATAATTATTTACTGTTGTTTCGTGAAACTGCCGTCACTGTTCTGGATCTGGTCACAAAGCGGCGAGCGCGTCCACAAGTTGAAAGATGACGGCTGTCACTCTTTCATTTCTGTGGTAACCGGCAGGCCGACAGAAGATCTTTAACCTATTCTTTGCGGGTCCCTCCGCTGTAAGTTCTGTCGAGCCCTTTTGAAACGCAGAGGGCTGATTACTGCGGTCTCACGAGTACCGTTTAGCCGCGTGGTGTTTGGATATCGCGCGGTCACCAGCTCTACTCGATACGAATTGACAACGTGTTTCGACAGGGGCAAAATCGCGATCTGAACAGCCGAACACCTGGTGCGTGCCTTTTCCGCATCCGCAGATATCTATCGTTTGAGCCAGTACGGAACTTTTGAACACATCTCAGGCGGAACGTGTCGAAAGGTTATCGACAGGTCTGGCCTTTCAATCAGGGACTCGGTAAATGGGGATTGAACAGTGCCGTACTGTTCTTGAATGCTGATGGTCAGGAATCAGGTTGATACAGGGCACTGGATGGCGGTATTATTGTTCAGCTAGACACGCTGGATCACTTCTGCGAGCAACTGTGTAGTCGGATCAACCTGCTGAAAATTGACGTGGAGGTCACGAAGAATGCAGGTGCTGCGAGGTGCCGGTTGTTGGTCAGCGTCGTGTCGATTTCGTCGTTTGCGATGTGACTTCGTGCCGCGTCGGGAACCTCACGGAGATTTCTACGCCAACAGCTTGTCCCGTTCTTTCAGTACTCAGGGATGCCGCATCGTTTCGTTCTCTATACAGGCCGGAGTTGATGACCACGGCGCAGGACAGGGGATGTCCTGTTCGCAGCTTTCCGTCGGCGATGTCGGTTCTCCCGTGGCATGCTCACCACTGCAATGAAACTGTCTCATCATCTCGCCTATAGCGGTGGTGCTCGTCTGTCGAGTTTTGAACGCTTGTCAGTCCCGGCGGACATTCTGTCTATGGGAGTTATTGATCGTCAATAATGCCAGTACGGACGATACCGCAGCGGCTGTTACATGATTGACGCCTGATTTCGGCAGTTCGATTGATCTTCGAACCGCGGCCGGAAAAACCCATGCCATGCAGGCGGCGTTTCATGACGCAGCAGCGATACCGCTTTTGCATCGTCGACGATGACAATCTGCTGGAACCCGGTTATCTCGCCAACGGGATTCAGTTTCTTGATGAAAACGCTGATGTCGCGCTGATCGCTGGCCGCACGCTTCCCCGATTTCCGGACAACGTCTGTCCGCCAGCAGATTTTGAAGAGCGATACGCTGCGCTTCTTGCCTGTCATGACAAAGGCGAGCAATTGCTTTGGAACGAAACGCCCGCCGGAGCCGGGCAAATGGGTCGAACATTCCTGATGCGGGGGATCTACGAGCACATCGGGACACGGCGGATCGTGTTGGAGGCGTTGGTTGCTGTGAAGATCTTGAAAGGGAGATCTGCAAGCGGCTGGGACTGGCGGACGGCATGTTCCAGCGCTGCAGCTGCAATATCATCCGCACGAAGATTGTGCCAGTATATTGACGGGATTGTGACCTGTGCCGCGATTTCTACAGGGCCGTGGCTGAGATTCATCGCGGGGATTGAGCCTCGGGCCGCCACTTGGCATTGGCTGCAGGTTCTTCAGGACTGGTGTCGGGCGTTGAAGTATCGTCTGCTGTTATTCTTTCCGCCGAGTATACATCCAAAACTCAAACGAGCACCCTTCTGGCAACGATTTTATGAAGCGCGGGCGAAGGGATATCTATCGCTGATTCTGGATCGCAGAAACATCCTCGCCATGTTGACATCCATCGAGTCATCAGTTCCGTTGTTGAGTCCGTCGGACGGACCTGAGATGAGGTCGAAGAGTTCTGCGTTGAAGACAGGGAGGCCTGGGCCAGTATGAGCTTCATGATTCCATTGGCACTGTTCGGCTGGCCGATCATTGCCCTCTGCCTGTTTTTGATCATGAACCCGCGACGTGCGGTCATCGCGAGTTACGTGGGTGGCTGGCTCTTTCTGCCAATCACGGCCGGCTACGAGATCCTGGGGCTTCCCGACTATACCAAGGTCGTGGCCACGATCATCGGCGTGGTGATCGGGATTCTGCTGTTCGATGCAAAACGCTTTCTGAGTTTCCGAGTGCACTGGATCGATGCTTCCATCATTATCTTTTGCCTTTGGGGGGCAACGTCCAGCATTTCGACAGGGAAGGGGTTGTGGGACGCGTTCTCTGCGGTCCTTGAGAACTCGGTTTTGTGGGGATTCCCCTATGTCGTCGGACGCGTCTACTTTCGGGATCTGGAAAGCTTTAGAGATCTCGCCCTCGGAATCGTGATCGGTGGCTTGATTTACGTTCCGCTGTGCCTGATTGAGATTCGGGTGAGTCCTCAGTTACATATCTGGATCTATGGCTACCACCAGCACCAGTTTGAACAGAGCATTCGCTTTGGTGGATATCGTCCGACTGTATTTATGCAGCACGGACTGGCTGTCGCGATGTGGATGGTGAATGCAACTGTGTTGGCCATCTGGATGCAGGCCCGCGGAACATTGCATCGCTACCCAATGGCGTTGATCGTATCCGTTTCAGCCACTTTGCTGATCACTACGGTGCTCTGTAAATCAACTGGAGCACTAACGCTGATGATGGTTGGGCTGGCTGCAGTTTTCGCCGCCAGCTTGATTCAGAAGCCCTGGCCGCTGCTGATTCTGATCATCGTTTCTCCGCTCTGGATGACAAGCAGAACTCTGGATCTGATCAACGGACAGATCGTTTACGATCTCTTCTCTTTGATTTCTGAAGAGCGTGCCCAGTCGTTCCAGATTCGGCTGGATCAGGAGGAAGAGATTCGACAGATTGCTCTGAGGACTCCCATCTGCGGAGGAAGCCGCTGGTGGCCCAATGGTGCGGATCAGCTGTGGTTGATCTACTTCAGAAACTTCGGAATCGTCGGGATCGCCACATTTACCGCCATCTTTCTGGTGCCTGGCTGGGTTTTGCTGCGGCGAATTCCTTTCAAGCAGCTCTGCCAACCGGAATGGGCTCCGGTCACGGGAATGATTCTGATCGTTGTTCTTTACACGATCGACAATCTGCTCAACGGGCTCGTGAATCCTATTTTCACTGTGGTTGCAGGTGCTCTGAGTTCTGCCTATGTGGCGGAACTTTCCGGAGTAGTGAATCCGAAGAGAACTGCTATTCAATCCGCGTCCCGCTCCGCTGGTGTCCGACGTCAATTGTGGCCTCCCGTTGCGGCTGAACGTCCCGAATAAAGCTATGAATCTTTATTCTCAACTCGAACCACTTCCTGAGCCCGTCTACTTTGTTTTCAAAGGTGGACCTGAGTTCCGTGATCTATTCGAAAATCGTGACAATCCACCTGCTGTGGAAGACGTTTTTCCACGCTTTCTTGGAGATACCACGGCGACCTGGTTGCTGCAGACATTTCTGCAGCTCAAGCGTCGAGGGTTGAATGTTCATCTGGTAGATCGACTGGTTCCCAATCGGATCTGTGTGAGCGGTATCTGGCAGATCGGTAAGCGTGCGCTGCTTGGGCGAAGTTACAACGTCGTTGTTCAGGCTGACTGCTGTCGACCACCCGTCGCTGATCACATCGTGGTTCAGAACCCAACAGGCGTGCTGAACAATCATGATCATTTGATCTACCATTGGCCGCAGCCAGGGCTGATCGCTCGCAATCCGGACCGAGGCGACCGAATTGAGAACGTCGTTTATCGCGGAACCATGAACAATCTCTGGTCACCCCTGCAGGCCCCGGCGTTTACTCAGCGGCTGGCCGAGATTGGCGTCAACTTCGTTTGTGACAATTGTGATGATCAGAAGAACGAAGATCGATACCGTCTGTGGCAGGATTACAGCGACGCCGATCTGGTGCTCGCGATGCGAGATTTGACGGTCTATGACGAACGCATTAAACCAGCAACAAAGCTGGCCAATGCGTGGCTGGCGGGAGTTCCTGCGATCCTCGGACCCGAATCCGCTTATCAGGATCTGCGATCTGACGATCTTGATTACATCGAAGCGCGAAGTTGCGATGATGTTGTGAACGCTGTTCGCCGACTCAAAGAGAATCCAGACCTCTACAACGCCATGCGATCCCGCGCGGTTCAACGAGCGCCGGGATTTACGGCAGACGCTGTCGCACAGCTATGGCGCGATACTTTGGCCGGACCAGTGACTCACGGATATCGGAACTGGTTGCAGGAGTCTTCGGCGACAAGAATTCTCAAAGCGGCAGTTCAGCATCCATGGGTGTGTTTGAGCTATCGTGGGGCACTGAATCGATACCTGGTTGAACGAAGCCAGGGACCAAAGATCCTGAGTGAGTCGTAGTCTCCCCGTGATGCCTGAACCATCTCAAACTGAACCTCGAATCGCGATTGTCCAGCACGGCGATTTTGCGTCGGCTCTTCAGATCTTCAATGACGATCTGCCTGAACCGTACGCGGGCATGAAAAAGAGCGTCGAAGCGATTGAAGAGCTTATCGTCGATCGGCGTTTTCTGTTGATCAGTCTTGATGGCGAGTCATATCGAAGGCCCCATCACAGGGGCAAACTTATTGGTTTGCCGCAGCCCCGGTTGCCGCGTCTTATTCCTCGACGATTGGCAGCCGCATGGCAACGAGCACAGGTCATGTCGGAACTTCGGAAGTTTGCCCCGACTCATCTGTTGATCAGAACCTCAGGTCAACTGGCTTTAGATCTCTTGAGTTACAGTGCAGAGCACAAGACACGGTGCCTTGTCATTTTTGCCAACGTGTTTGATCCTCAGAATGTGAATCAATCATCAGCCCGGCGACTAATTGATCTGCTGAATAAACCATGCGTCGACCGTGTGGCAAATCACCTGCAACCAGCTGTTGATTCCATGATCGAGTGTGGCGTTCGTCGAGACAAAACGATTGCTTACGATTTTGATTTACCGCCAGCGGCGGTGCTTGAAGCGAAAGAGCTGAATCGCGGCACTGACTGCGAATTGGTGTTTGCCGGAAACCTCTTGCGGTCCAAAGGTTGCCAGGATGTCGTGCTGGCCACTGTTGAGCTTTGCAAAAAAGGAATTCCAGCGCGACTTTCCGTATTCGGAGACGGGCCTGAACGCGAGAGCCTGCAACGACTGGTTGGACATGTTCAGCCGGGGACTATTCAGTTTCACGGTCGTCAGCCCAACAATGTCGTGAGGCAGGCCATGCGTGCCTCAACGTTCGTCTGTGTCTCGTCACATCGAGAATTTCCGGAAGGTATGCCGATGACCCTGACGGAGGCATTGACAACTCGCAGCCCAGTGATCGCATCAGCCCATCCTGTGTTCGTGCGGGCGTTTCAGGATGGAGAAGGACTTCGGTTCGTTCCCGAGAAGCAGCCGTTGGCCATCGCGGATGCTGTGGAGCGACTCTGGAATGATCCTGCCGAATATCGCAGGTTGTCCGAGTCTACGCCACAGGCGCTGGATCGAGTGAAGTGCGACACTCCAATGAGCGCACTCCTGAAGGAATGGTCGGAATCTTTTGAAGGTGTTTGTTGCTGAGAATTCCCGGCGAGCGGCAATTTGTCGACGCCTCTGCTTATCTTTATGAAACTCGCCATTGTTATCGTCAACTATCGCACGCCCAGCCTGACGCTCGATGCGGTCGATTCGGTGCTGCCTCAACTGCAGCCGGACGATCGTGTTTACGTTGTCGATGCGGACTCGCGAGATGACTCAGTCGAAAAGTTGACCGCCGCCCTGGCGAACATCTCGCAGATTGAGCTAATGCCACTGACCGTGAATCGCGGTTTTGCGTTTGGAAACAATGAAGCGATCCGCCGCACGCTGAAGGATGATAAGCCACCAGAATTCGTCCTGCTGCTGAATCCTGATACCGTGGTTCGTGATGGGGCCATTGCGAGTCTTCTTGACTTTATGCAGTGTCATCCGGAAGCTGGACTGGCTGGCAGCCGTCTTGAAGATCCGGACGGAAGTACACAATTGGCGGCTCGTCGATTTCATGGCTTCTTCAGCGAGTTCGAAGAAGGGATCTCCTTTGGCCCGGTCTCAAAGCTGCTGAATCGCTGGCACATCTCTGAGCCTGAGAACACCGCGCCACATCCGACCGACTGGGTCCCCGGCGCGGCATTGATGATTCGTCGTGAGGTCTTCGAGAAGATCGGTTTGATGGACGAGTCGTTCTTCCTGTACTTTGAAGAAGTCGACTTCTGCTATCGCGCAAAGCAGGCCGGCTTTGAATGCTGGTATGTGCCGCAAAGTCGAGTTGTCCATTTGGTTGGGCAGTCCTCCGGAGTCACATCTGCTCGCCCCGGTCGCAGGCCGCGTTACTGGTTCGAATCACGCGCTCGCTTCTGGATGAAGCATTATGGCAGCGTCCACAAGTTGTTCTCCGACGTCGCATGGGCTGGTGGTCGTTTACTGTTTCATCTTCGGAGTCTGATTCAGCGAAAGCCAAATCCCTATCCTCCACAATTGCTGCAGGATTTCGTGCGATTCAACTTTGGCAGTCGTGATGCATGGAAGCGTTAAGCATGTCAGAATCTAAATCACGATCAGCACCGATTGAGCCATTGCCGAGAGGCGACCGCAACGAGAATCCGGCGGGCTTGTCGCTCTTAACGCTCATCAAGGAAGATTTGCGGACGCACGACAATCTTCTGTTTGAACAGGGCTTTTGGGCTGTGGCCGTTCACAGATTTGGAAACTGGCGCATGGGCATCCGCTGGAAGCTTCTGCGGGCTCCCATGACTGTCCTTTATCGTAGTCTGTATCGGATCGTGGAATGGACTTGCGGCATTTCGCTGCCTTACACCGTTCCCGTTGGTCGTCGAGTTCGCATCTGGCATCACAGTGGCATGGTGTTGCATGCTCGATCAATCGGCAACGATGTGCATATTCGTCAGAACACAACGTTCGGGGTCGCTCATCGAGGGCAAAACGAAGCCCTGCCTGTGATCGAAGACGGGGCTGACATCGGTTGCAACGTCTGTGTGCTGGGGAATGTTCGGATTGGTGCCGGCGCGGTTGTTGGGGCTGGATCTGTTGTGTTGACCGATGTCCCACCGAGAACTGTCGCCGTGGGAGTTCCCGCACGAGTTTTACCGGCCAGGGAAGTCTCAGATTCGAAGCTCACGATGTCCGGATCAACATCGGAGATGACCGCCCGATGAGCAGTCTGTCCAACCATATTGGCGCCGTTGTCATTGGACGCAACGAAGGCGTTCGATTGCAGCGTTGCCTGAAGTCCTTGAAAGCCGTCATTGATCATGTGGTCTATGTTGACTCGGGATCGACGGACGACAGCCTTGCGATCGCTGCTGAGTGTGGCGTTGAAAGCGTGTCGCTGGATGTCTCATCGACATTCAGTGCTGGCCGAGCTCGCAACGTGGGATTCGGGCGTTTGATGACTTTGCATCCTGATTTGGCGGCGGTGCAGTTTGTTGATGGCGATTGCGAACTGGATCCCAACTGGATCGATGCCGGATTCAGAGCACTGACTGAATGCGAGGACGTGGCGGTCGTGTGTGGACGGCGACGTGAACGGTCTCCGGAACATTCGTTGTTCAATCGGCTAATTGATTTCGAATGGGAGACGCCAATTGGTGAATCGTCTGCCTCGGGTGGCGACTTTCTGATTCGAGCGAAATGTTTTCAGACGGTTGGCGGCTTTAATACTCAGGTTGTCGCCGGAGAAGAACCGGAGCTGGGTTTTCGATTACGGCGACACGGCTGGAAGATCCTGCGGATTGACCACGAAATGACACTCCATGACGCGGCTCTGACACGATTTTCCTCGTGGTGGAAACGCGAACGACGAGGCGGCTACGGAGGGCTCGATGTCCATTTTCGGACGGCGTTGGATTCGCAATCATACTTTGCAAAGCATGTACGCAGTACCTGGTTTTGGTCTCTGGGCTGGTTGTGCTTTCTATGCCTGATGCTGGTAATCGGTGGCATTGCAGATGGCGCGGTGGGGCTAATTTGCGGTGGCTTGTTATGGCTCATCGCCACGATGATTCAGGTGGCCCGCATCGCTTTGCGTTACCGACGTCCTCAGGTTTCTGCGTCTGATTCGTTCCGCCTGGCAGCATTGACCTTGCTGAGCAAATGGCCGCAAATGTTGGGGCAGATTGCGTGGTTTCGAGATCGCTGGCTGGGGCGTCATCCACGATTGATTGAATACAAGCCCGGTCCTCCGGAAAGCAAAGCCTTCGCGTCGTGACGGCCAGATTAACAGCAGATTCGACCTCAGGCCGCGCGGCGTTGCGGGCTGATCTTCAGCGATATCCGGTTCGTCCGTGGTTGCGTGAACAATCCGTTTGGGCTGTCGCCGTGCATCGTTTCGGTCGCTATGTCGATCAGTTGCCGCGCGGTTTCAGACGACGAATGCTCGATCGATTGTACTGGCTCAGTTTTCGATTCGTGGAGACATTGACGGGCGTCAGTCTTCCGAAAGAAGCGACAATTGGCCCCGGTTTGCGAGTCTGGCATTTTGGCGGCATCTTTGTTCATCCGCGAGTCGTCATGGGGGCAGGTTGCACATTGCGGCAGGGTGTCACGATCGGCGTTCGAGTTGATGACGGCCCGGTTCCGGTTCTCGGCGACAACGTCGATCTGGGCGCGTATGCTCAGATTCTGGGCGGCGTAAGCATCGGGAATCACGCGAAAATCGGGGCGATGAGTGTTGTGCTTTGCGACGTGCCTGACGGAGCCACAGCGGTCGGAAATCCAGCACGAGTCATTGTGAAGAATCAAGTCCCGGCCTTGCCGCTGACGTCGTAAACACCCGACGCATTGTGAGCGGTATGGCGCTAGCCGCCGGTGTTTGCGAGTGCTCCATTCAACAGTCACCGGTGGCTAGCGCCATTCCGCTCACGGACTTCTGTCTCGCCGGAAGAACAAAACTCACCGCATGAAAATTGCGTACCTCACGAATCAGTACCCCAAGATCAGTCACACGTTTATACGACGTGAGATTGACGCGGTGGTGCGCGCTGATGCGAATCTGGAGGTCTTTCGTTATTCGATCCGACCAACACCCGATCGTCTGCTTGATCCGGATGATATCGCGGAGCAGAAAATCACGGATGTTGTTTTGAGTCATGGTTTCCTGAGTTTGCTTCTGGCAACACTGAAAGTACTGCTCACACGTCCGCTCAAGTTTGTAAGCGCAGTCCTGCTGGCTATGAGGCTTGGACGTCGCGGGCGACAGGGCTGTTTATGGCACTTGTTTTATCTGGCCGAAGCCGCATGGCTACTGCTGCAGTTTGAGGCGAAGCAGATTAGCCATGTCCATGTTCATTTCGGAACGAATCCAGCCACGGTTGCATTGTTGTGCCGAGTACTCGGTGGGCCAACGTATTCTTTCACCGTGCATGGTCCTGAAGAATTCGATTGCCCCGAGTCACTGCATCTGCGGACCAAGATTGAGCACTGCAGGTTCGTTGTTGCGGTCTCATCGTTTGGACGCAGTCAGCTCTGCCGCTGGTCGGCCTTTGGCGACTGGGACAAGATCCGTGTCGTCCGATGCGGTCTTCCTTCAAATGATCTGGATCAGACTGTTTCACTCGTTGAAGACAATCCGCGACTGGTTTGTGTGGGACGGCTCAGCGAACAAAAGGGACAATTCCTGCTCGTCGAAGCCGCAAAACTCTGCACGACGCCGGGATGAAGTTTGAACTGGTTCTCGTCGGCGATGGAGAACTCGCTGAGGTGACATCGAACGCCTGATTCAGGAGGCCGGGCTGCAAAAATTTGTCCGGCTCATTGGCTGGCAACCAATAACAGGTCCGTGATTGGCTACAGAAATCCCGAGCGTTTGTGCTGCCCAGTTTTGCTGAGGGGCTGCCTGTTTCGATCATGGAAGCCTTTGCTGCAGGACGCCCGGTGGTCAGTATTATTGCTGTATAGCAGGAACTCCGGTTTGGTTCATCCCCATGAAACGTTGGCTGGTGCCTGCGGGCTCGAGTGAAGCTCTGGCCGCCGCGTTGCAGGAGGTTCTGCAGACGTCGACGGACGTTCTGACGGACATGGGTTCGCGGGGGAAGAAAACAGTGCAGGCGTTGCATCGTGCTGACTTCGAAGCGGCAACCTGCACAACTGTTTATGAACGTCGGAGCAAAACCATGACGCAGACATCAGCAATTCCAAAACAGGCGATGGTCAGCGTTGTTCTTGTCAACTGGAACCGAGCGACCGACATTCTGGACAACATTCGTTGGCTAAAGAATCAGACGTGGTCTCATCTGGAGATTATTGTTGTCGACAACGGTTCTCGTGATGACTCTCTGACACAGCTCAGAAAAATCGACGGTATTCGTCCGACGGAGCCTGGCCGAAATGGCTTGCCTACGCACGCAATGAAGGCATCCGTTGTGCCTCCGGTGAGTTCATCCTGGCCGCTGGACAGCGACAGCTACCTGGCCGTACGGGACTTGCCAAGCTGGTCACTCGAATGCAGAGCGATCCGTCATTGGGAATTCTTGGTTGCCGAGTGATGAACTGGTATTCCGGTGACAGATCAATGGTTCTATCCTCGAGCTATGAGACCATGGGTGACACGGAGTTTGAAACCTATTCGTTCTCCGGGGCTGGTGCTTTTACTGCGAACCAGTACGGTCAAACAGGCGGGAGGCTTCTGGGACGATCTGTTTATTTACAACGAAGAGGTCGATCTGTCGATCGCGTGATTCTGAGCGGCCATTTGAATTTTTTATGTGCCGGACGTTCGTGTTTCATCGTTCTTCAAAAGCCGGACGAGTACTCCACGGCGATTCTTCTATTACCAGATTCGCAACTGATCTGGATTCTGTATCGACATTATCCGTTCTGGCAGCGATCCGTTCGAGTCGGTCTGTTATCCGCTGTGTGCGGATCAAAGGTAAAGCGCGCGGGCTACTTGAAGTCCTGTTTGCAGGGGATCCTTGATGACTTCGAGGAACTCAATGCGATTGGTCAGTTTAACTTTGAAGCTGACCGCCGAGCAGATTCGAAGTTATCAACGCTCAATCGTCGCTGGCGAGTTCGCGTTGAAGGTCGGACTATTAGGTTTCGTGAGCGAACGGGCGCTAGCCGCCGGTGTCAGTGATCCGTCGACAATCACTGCGGCTAAAGCGCCATTCCGCTCACGAAGTCCAGGCGATTGCAGTTCAGCGGCCTTTTACACCGATGCGAAGTCGAAGCCCCTGCAAAATTCACTTATGAGTATTCGTCCATGAATCCAGCCCGCAACGGCCCTGCCCTGTCCGGTCATGCGAACAACTTTGATGTGCTGAGATTTCTCTTCGCATCGCTGGTTGTGTTCTCACATTCGTATCCGCTGGGAGAGGGTCATGAACTGCGGGAACCGCTTTGGAAGTTGACAGGGCAGACGACGCTGGGAGGTTTGTCAGTTCATTGCTTTTCATCAGCGGGTTTCTGATTGCAGCCAGTTGGGATCGACGCAAAGATGTCGCCCAGTTTCTGAAGAAGAGAGTGCTCCGAATTTATCCGATCTATCATTGCGAATGCTGTTGGCGTTTCTGGCGGCACTATCGGCAGGCCGATTCAACTATCGGCAATGCTGGTGTGTCTCTCCGGCAACGGTTCAACGTATGAGACTTCAGGGCACTCAGTTACCAGAGACATTGTTTCTCAAAATCACTTGCATGCCGTCAATGGATCGATCTGGTCAATCGCCTATGAATTCTGGTGTTACATCGGAGTGATGATTCTGGGACTGGTGCCATTGTTTCATCGGCGAAGTTTTGTGCTGAGGCTGTTCGTGCCTCATTAGCCGTGGCCTATATCTTCCAACGTATCATCTCGAATGGTTCGAAGCGGCGGAATACTCGGCAAGATCAATCTCGATACCCTCTTCTGGGCGAGGTTACTGCAAGCAAATTATCTATTGTCGGCGTTGTGCCTGGCGCAGATACCGTGAGAAGATTGCCGTTTCGAATCGTCTCTGATGCTTGCGGCGATCGCTCGGTCGCGTCGATTCCTGTTGCGAACTCATGGTCCGTGATGTTTCCGGTTTGTATGACGTATCTGCTGCTCTGGGCAGCATTTCATCCTCCTGGACAGCACAGCTTTGCGAAGTACGGAGACTTTTCTATTGGCTGTACTTGTATGCATTCCTTAATTCAGCAACTGCTGGTAATGCACAATGGCGGTTCCAGCGAACCCTTATGTGTTTTCGTCTCCAGTGGCTCCCTTTCGATACTGCCGGCATGTTGAGCTGGTATGTAGTTGAACGTCCGTTTCTCGGGCGAACTCGCAACTCGAAAGACAAGAGTGAAGAGCATCAGTGGCTGCGATTGCTCAGCCAACGTAATTGGCCACAAAACTTGCATCATAGACTGACGATTTGCGATTAGACCTGGCTTGTAATTCTGTGGCTAAACATCCTGCCCGGAAGTGCTATTGAATCTATTGTCGGTCAATCGTCCAGCGTCGCGGATACCAGCTCGAGCGCAAGTTTTGTTGCGCTCTTTTTGTCAGGGCTGGTGAAGCCCGGCACATTCTCTTTGCCGGTGGCGTGCCGCTACCGGAGTAAAAACACTGCGTTTGAGGCCTGAAGGGCCGACACATCCGCACTGGTGTCGATATTCTCCGGGCCTCAGATACTTTTATTGCAGACATCGGTGGCTCACGCCACCGGCATTGGATTTGTCGGCCCTCCGGGCCTGAAAATGGCAACGTCGTGCCGCAAGCGAGTGGGCTGCAGCAACCTCCAGTTAACACGCTGACGCTTCGGGCTTGTATAGAATCACAGCCTGGAAGCGTCAGAGACGGAGCATACTGCGTTGGGAAGACCAGTCGATTGATGCTTCGCTGACGCTCCGAGTTGTTATGGCGGCCAATTCAATAGCCCAGCCAAGTCTTGCATTTCCGGACGCCGTGTAACTTCGCACGTTCTACAATCTGATGCATTCGATAAGTCGGCAGACGACCATATCTGCCGACTTATTTTTTGCGCTGTGGTCACACATGGGTTAATGCGTTGGCCGCGTCCGAAGATTGGCCTTGCGAGCGAAGTGTTCCTGCAGCAGCAGTCGTGGCAAATGCCAGGCATTGCGAGCGTATCGGCCGGTGAGGCGACCGGGATTCGTCAACAATCGATGCGACCACTCCATCCGCAGTTTCTGCACCCAACGCGGCGCGCGTCTCTGTCGACCGGCAAGAAAATCAATCGTTCCACCCGCGGCGATTGCCACGCCGACCGACAACTGGGATCGATACTGCTTGAGCCAGGTTCCTGCTTCGGTGCTCCCAGTCCAACGACGAGCACATCCGGCCGCAACGATTGATTCGCTGAATCGCGTCCTGTGATTGCCCGGGATCTTTGTCAAAGCCCATGGGCGGACTGTGTGTGCCTACGACCTTAACACGCCAACGTTGTTCGACGTGCGTGCGGCGATTTCTGCAACGCCCGGTGCCGCCGAGCAGATAAACAGTGCCACCATTTGGTGCTCCATTCAACGCATGGAAAGCGTTGACCAGATCTGACCCAGCCACACGTTCAGGCAGGGGATCTCGAAAGATTCGCGATGTCGTCACCAATGGCTGCGCCATCCGCCACAACCAAAGAGGCGGACCGATATGCTGCTCGAAGCGCTTCGTTTGTCTGCAACTGAACGGCGTGATCCAGATTCGGGGTGACCACGTATCGGCAGGTTCGCTCTCGCCGATCGATCCAGGATCTGAGGCGTTCGATCGCCTGATCCATGGTCACTCGATCAATGCGGATGCCAAAGATTGCTGACCGATCGTGCTCCCGGGACATCATGCCGCCCCGTCGCCACTGAGTACAGCCGGAAAGGTCTTGAGAATGATCGCCAAATCGGTCCTGAGGCTTCGTCGGCGAATGTATTCAATGTCCAGCTTCACTTGATTCGGGAATGCCAGTCGGCTTCGTCCGGAAACCTGCCAGATGCAAGTCAGGCCGGGCTTAACCGCCAGACGCTGAAAATCGTAAGCAGAGTACAATGCCACTTCGCTGGGGAGTGGTGGTCGTGGTCCGACGATACTCATTTCCCCACGAAGTACATTAATCAATTGCGGGAGTTCATCGACGCTGAATCTTCGCAGAATCCGCCCGGGCGGAGTGACGCGAGGATCATTCATGATCTTGAACGTTCGTTGATCCGAATGTTCGTTCTGATGGATCAGAGTGGATCGTATTGCTTCCGCATTCACGACCATGGATCTGAATTTGAAGCACCGAAATTCTCGCCCCGCCTTACCGACACGGATCTGGCTGAATAAGACAGGCCCGCCGTCGTAAAGTTTGATCGCCAAAGACGCTATCAGAATGATTGGGAGCAGAATGAGAATCGCGGTCAAACTGATGAAAATGTCGATCGCCCGTTTGCACACCACGTAAAGAGCGTCTTCTCGAAACGCGTGACCATTCAGCAATGAAGCATTGACCGAGACGGCGGCGAGTTTGACGGCTTCTGGAATTGATTGCGGGAGGTAGGTTCGTTCCGTTGTTGGCTCGAAATCTGTCGAGGAGAATCTTTGCACGACATTATCAAATCTCTGCTCTGGCATCAGGGATGCCGAGCTATCGGGAGATTCAATTGAGATCGCAACTTCCGACATCGCCGAGATTCTTAAGCTGGGAAGAAAAAGCCCACGACCTCCGCCACAGGTGGCAAGCTGCGGACCAAAACGGCTTCTCTTTGATCTGGCGGTGCACCGCGTACGTCGGAAGATCAGACATGGTCCATTTCCCTTCATCCTCCGCGGAGACCAGTGGTGGCCGGTATCGACAAATGAAGGCGTGGCCTGCAGAAAGGGATTCGGGTTGAAAATGGCAGATTTGTCGTTTTACATCTCCACATCGGGCTGTGAGTGTCACGTGAACAGAAAGGGCCGTGAGGAGTGGTGATGCTCAGAAGCAACAACTTCCAGCCGCATACTTTGCTCAGGTTTTCTTTCGCAAACTGTCAATCTCACGGTCGGTAAGGTGAAAGTTGTTTCAAAGGCTTTACACCGTGATGCGGCATTTTGACAACGTGATTGATCAAACGGACAAGGATACTGAATTGATCTCCAGTAGTGATCATCTTTCGATAATCGAGCTAACGGCTGCCGGTTCACAGATCGAACGTGTGTCTTTTTAACCGAGAACAGCACCTCTCGTTTTTGCCGCGTGAGTAAAATGTAGACGCCTGCCCCAATTGGTGTTCGGACCAGTGAGTGCCTTGCGGGGATTGTGTGTGTGTTTGCTCCCAGCGCCGGACTTCCGTACAGTGCTGGGAATCATTCCGGGAAACGCGTCCACAGTCAGATCGCGCGGAACCCTTGTTGAGTCCGAATGGCTCAATCGATGCCTTTCCTGACACGGGGCATTGGAGCCATCGCGTTAACCAGAAATCCTCCCCCCACGTGAAACACGCCATGAACTTGATCGATTATTTGAAGGTTGGCAGATCTCTGTGCCTCGTGCTGTTGAGCGGTTTTCTCTGTGCGTCGGATCTCATTGAGGCCGCTGAGAAGTTTGAGGCTGATCTCATTGTGTACGGCGGGACTTCCTCGGGAGTCATTGCGGCGGTTCAGGCGAAGAAGCTGGGCAAGACCGTGATCATCGTCGGCCCGGACAAGCATCTGGGAGGTCTCTCCAGCGGCGGTCTGGGCTTTACGGACACCGGCAACAAAGCGGTTATCGGTGGTTTATCACGAGATTTTTATCACCGTCTGTGGAAGAAATATCAGCAGCCGGAGACATGGCGCTGGCAAAAGCAGTCCGAGTACGGCAACAAGGGACAAGGCACTCCGGCGATTGACGGCGAGAATCGCACGATGTGGATCTTCGAACCGCATGTGGCCGAAAGTGTTTTCGAAGACTACGTCAACGAGTTCGAGATTCCGGTTCATCGCGACGAATGGCTCGATCGTGAAAAAGGAGTCACCAAAGAGAACGCTCGAATCACACGGATCACGATGTTGTCCGGCAAAACATACAGCGGCAGAATGTTTATTGATGCGACTTACGAAGGTGACCTGATGGCCGCCGCAGGAGTTTCTTACCACGTCGGGCGCGAAGCGAATTCTGTTTATGGTGAGAATTGGAACGGCATTCAGACGGGCGTTCTGCATCATCGACATCACTTCGGTGCCCTGAAATCAAAAATCAGCCCGTATGTGATACCCGGAGATTCGTCTTCAGGTGTGCTGCCACGGATCAGCACGGAACCGCCCGGTGAATACGGAGCAGGCGACAAAAGGATTCAGGCTTATTGCTATCGCTATTGTGCGACCGATCACCCGGAGAATCGGATCCCATTTCCGATGCCGGAAGGGTATGACCCGAAGCAGTACGAGCTATTGATCAGAGTCTATGAAGCTGGCTGGAAGGAGACGTTCGACAAGTTCGATCCGATCCCCAACCACAAAACGGACACCAACAATCATGGTCCGTTCAGCACCGACAATATAGGAATGAACTACGACTACCCCGAAGCCAGTTACGAACGCCGCAGAGAGATTCTGGACGAGCATCGACGGTATCAACAGGGATGGCTGTATTTTGTGTCCAATGATCCTCGCATTCCCAAAGACGTTCAGAAGGAAATGCAGAAATGGGGATTGCCGAAAGATGAGTTTGTCGACAACGGACACTGGCCGCATCAGATCTATGTGCGGGAGGCACGCCGAATGATTGGTCAATTTGTGATGACGGAAAACGAATTGACCAGGAAGAAGCCAACTCCGGATTCCGTTGGCATGGGAAGTTACACCATCGATTCTCACAATGTGCAGCGTTACATCACGCCGGAGGGGTATGTGCAGAACGAAGGTGACATCGGCGTGGGGATTTCTCCATACTCGATCGCCTATGGTTCTTTGGTGCCACAGAAAGGTGAGTGCGATAACCTCATGGTCAGTGTGTGTGTCAGCAGTTCACACATTGCGTTTGGTTCGATTCGCATGGAGCCGGTCTTCATGATTCTCGGCCAAAGTGCCGCAACGGCAGCGGTAACAGCGATCGATAAGGAACTCGCCGTGCAGGAAGTCCGTTACGCAGATTTGCGTGAGCATCTGCTGAAAGATGGTCAGGTCCTGGAATATACGGCCGCGGCATCGAACGGTGAAGCGAAGGCAAAAGTGTTCGTTGATCCGCGAAAGCTTAAGGGAATCGTCGTCGACGATGATGACGCAAAACTTACCGGTGACTGGAAGACCAGTAATGCCTCGGGCTATTTTGTAGGCAACGGTTATCGTCATGAAGGAGCCGCGCAGGATGGCCAGGCCTCTGCCGTCTTCGAGGCTCGCCTGCCGCATGCCGGAATGTACGAAGTGCGAGTTTCCTGGCCACCGAATGCAAATCGTGCGTCGAAGGTTCAGATTGAAGTGCAATCCTCCGAGGGCACGAAAAGCATGACGATCAATCAGCGGTTATCTCCGAATGCGGACGATCATTTCCAGTCACTCGGAACCTTTTCGTTCGCCGCAGACAAATCGGCGGCTGTCACGATCACGAACAACGAAGCCGACGGGTATGTTGTCATCGATGCTGTTCAGTGGCTGCCAAAACCTTGATGTTGATCATTTCGGTGATACAGGCAACAAGAAATCCGTCTGAGGATCGCTTTCGGTAGATCGCGATCGTGCACATGGATTGTGATAGGTTTCCACTTTGAACAATTGTCAACATGCGGTGCAGTCCTCAAGAGTACTCCACGCAACTTCGTGAAGGTTCGTCTTCGCATCGCTGCGATTTGAATTGGTGACGACACGTTACCAGCCTCACTGCAGTTGATTGTTCACAGCCCGTTCAGTCCCGATCCCTCAAGAAACGAGCCTACGAACTGGCTGTAGTTTTCCTTCATCGGCAAATCGGTTTCGATGCGAATCCGGCGACGCCGTGCGGAGATTTCTACATTCGTTTTGGGATTGATCGACACACTGTCATAATCTTCCCAATACAAACCGATACCGCGTTTCTGCCAGTTTGGAAGAGCACTAAAGTTTATGCCGTACTGAAACAGTAACTCGTTCTTCTCCGTCAGCGACAATCCCAGCAGCCGCTTCGTTGCCTGCTGCTCGCTGAAACCGTCACGCCGCAAAGTCCAGTAGCACCAGCCGCATAACGCGTTTCTGGCGGCGTCTTCGTTTCGCCAGCGGAAGTAATCAATGACCATCTGTTCCGATGGTAGCTGGGAGATCCTGCAATCGAAACATGCGGGGCGCCCGAGTTTGATAGAGAACTGAGCACTGGCTTCACCGGCAAGAGTCGAATGGTACTTCCGCATTTTGCGCCCGAAAATCGTCTCGTCTCGATCCAGCAACAGTGAGATTTCATCACTCTGCGTGTACCCGTAGATGACTCGAAATCCGCATGTCATCAATGCGGACGATGTCGCCACCATCATGTCGCGAAAGCGGACGTCGAATGGCGCTTCGAAGTGGCATACCTCTTTGGTGAGACGAGTAAAACTGCGACCATCGAGCCTTGCTACCATATACAATCCCGGCAGCACGCACTGGTCCGCCGCCGTTTCAAAGACGCGCATCCTGCGATCCAGATCATCAAACTTCATGGCTTAAATATCTTTTTCTGATTCGTTGGCCAGTGTTCGCCAGTCTTCAATCACAAATCCTGACGCTTTAAGGCGGACATACTTGAGCGATAAAAACCCTTCATCCATTAAAGGAATCTGGAGGCGGCGAGCGGTGGCCAGAAGCCCGACCGTGGGGATCGGCTGAGAACGTTGGTGGTTACGAAGAACGCACTCTGCGATGTGACCGGAAAAATAGTAACCAATGATCGAGAAGCCAGCCGAGTGAGCCGCGGCGATATAGCGTCGCCGGTCTTCACGAGTTGGATTTGTGTTGTCGATCACGAAAGGCTGCCTTGTTTCCAGGCAGAGACTCAACATCCGATGTTCTCGATAACGAGTTCGCAGAAGATCGAGACTAATGCGAACGTGGCTCGAGAAGAATCGTTCGCGGTAAAACGATGATTTTCCGGAGGCTTGCAGCCCGATGAAGATGATAGCTTCCATGGGCCCCTCCCTCCTTTTTCTTCGAAGGCTCAAAATGAAAACAGCCCCTCCAGTCTCCTGACTGGTGGGGCTGTCCTTTTGAATGATCTGCACAATGGTCACGCCATTGTCAGTCTCTAAAAGAAGTAATCCCTGTTGACACCGTCAAAAGCAGCCTTTCTTCAGACAACAATTCTTGAAGCGTCGACCGGAACCACAGGGGCAGAGATCGTTCCGTCCCAGCTTCTCTTCCAGAAGCTTGTTGCCATGGACAATTCGGACTCCTCGTTTCACCTGAGTCTCAGACGGGTAGCCTCGACGACGCTTACTCATTGTTTCGAAAAAATGGTCCTTCATTGCCGTCCTGTTCGTGTTGATGATCAATTCGATTTCGCATGGGACACCTCCGGAGGAAATTGAACTCAAGGTCACGCATCGACGAGACACCCGCGCCGTGGAGTGGGTTCGTCTGAAGATCTCCTGTTTTATGATTAGCCGCAGAATGCAAAACGCCACGAAACCTGATGCCGAAGCGTGGCTGTCACACACTGGACCTGATGTTGTTCGCGGCACAGGTCCGATTCCGGATGGGGAAAGACTTCGTCCGGATAAACTTGAATATCGGAGTCTCGGAATTCTCCCTCATTGCAGTCGTTGCTTGCTTTCATTGTGCTTGTACCATGTAATCTTTCCTCCGGGTCGCTGATTGAACGCAAATCACTGTCAGATGCACCTGGATCCTCGGGCCGTTTTAACGAAGATTGCCTTTCAATTCGCAGCGATATCAGGAACGAACACTAAACGATGGAAGACATCCCTCCAGTTGGAAAAGTCTATCTGGCCGGAGCTGGTCCCGGAGATCCCGGGCTGATCACTCTGCGCGCGGCAGAATGTCTGGCGGCAGCCGATCTCGTTTTGTATGACGGCCTGGTGAACCCCATGTTGCTGCGGCGTACTCGCGGAGAATGCGAACGAACGGCTCGAACGCGTCGCGATGGAACCACGATTGTATCGCAGCAGGAGATCAATGAACGTCTGATCGCGGAGGCTCGTACCGGAAAGATTGTCGTTCGTCTCAAAGGCGGAGATCCTTACATCTTTGGGCGTGGCAGTGAAGAAGCCGCCGCATTGCAGGCTGCCGGGATTCCATTTGAAGTGATCCCGGGAGTCACGGCCGCAACGGGAGCTGGCGAGTATGCAGGGTTCTCGTTTACGCATCGTGAAATCTCATCGGCCGTTGCGTTTATCACAGGTCATGAAGATCCATCGCGTGAATCCAGCCGGCTGGATTTCGAAGCATTAGCGAGGTTTCCAGGCACACTAGTGTTTTATATGGGATTAAATCGACTGGCGGAAATCTGTCGACAACTGATGGCCGCCGGAATGTCGGAGACGACTCCCGCGGCAGTGGTTTGCCATGCATCACTATCGACGCAACAGGTTGTCGAAGGAACTTTGGGATCCATTCCAGCGAAGGCGGCGGAGAGGCAATTGAAGCCTCCGTCCTTAATTGTTGTCGGCGAATGCGTCAGGCAGCGAGCTCAGTTGTCATGGTTTGAACAGTTGCCATTGTTCGGAGAATCCATCGGGGTCACTCGTCCGGATGACCAGGCTGACGACGTCGCGGCGCAGATTGTGCGAATGGGTGGTGAGCCAGTCATCATGCCGATGATTGAAGTCGGCCCGGTGGAAGAATCGCATGAGCCAGCGATCCGGGAAACGCTCGATCGACTGGCTGACTTTCAATGGCTGGTCTTCACCAGCGTGAATGGTGTGAGTGAGTTCTTTCGCCACCTACGGATGTCTGGCCGGGATGCTCGTGCGTTGCACGCGGCGAGGATTGCTGCGATTGGAACATCGACGGCGTTAAAGCTGGAGGCATTCGGCGTTAAGGCGGACTTTGTGCCGGACGAGTTTCGAGCCGAGTCGCTGGGTAAGGCTCTTGCCGAGCGAGCTCGGGGGCAATCGGTGCTCTGGGTGCGTGCCAGTCGAGGGCGCGATGTGCTGCCAAAACTATTGCAGGAAGCAGGAGTTTGTCTGGAACAATTAGTTGTCTACGAGAACCGTGATGTGGCTGCATTTTCTCCGGATGTCATCAGTCGCCTGAAGTCCGGGACGTTGCAATGGGTTGCTCTCAGCAGCCCATCGATTGCTCGCCAATTCGCGGAAGTGCTAAGAGTGGCCGAGATTTCTTCGACAGATTTAAAGACGAACGTCGTGGCAATCAGCGAAGTAACCGCCAACGCTGCGATGGAATGCGGACTGAAGGTCCGGTGTATTGCGAAGAAATCCACATGGGATGGAATTCTGGAGGCGATCGTGACTTCGCGGCGGTGAGCGGAACGGCGCTAGCCGCCGGTGTCTCATAGTTTTTTGGCGACAATCACCGGTGGCTAGCGCCATCCCGCTCACAAAATCTACGCCTCCGGCTGGGCGGTAAACGTTTGGATCACCTCTATGCGGTCGGGCGGAGGTCACGTTTTTCTTCGGCGTAGCTGAGGCGTACGTAGACGGGTTCCAGTGTTTCAGGAATTGAAAATTCCTTTCGGCCGACCATGTCCTGACCCAGTTGAGCAATCGTAGAGGCTCGTGGCTGCCAACTGGATTCCTCCTGCAGTCGGTGTTCAGCGGCCAATTGGGGGCGCAACTTGCTGAGTCCCGGGCCGGTCAGAAGATAATCCTTCGGCAGAGCATCCTGGCTTGTTACCCGGATCGGATCCGTCAACTGTCGACACCCTGGCATTGAATCGAACCGATACGTCCCGGCAAACATCTCTCCTCGCTGAGCATCCACAACAGCAGTCACGAACATTTCTTCATGGGGAGCCTGTTGAGCGATCGCGCGAAGCGTATCAACAGCCACCAGCTGAGACTGATTGAGCCATGCGAATGTCTTGGCGAACACGAGACCGACTCGCAGGCCGGTGAAGCTTCCGGGCCCTATACTTACTGCGACGGAGCGAATTTCGGTGGGTGTGAGAGCTAATTCCTGCAGCAGTTTGTCCACCTCTGTCACCAGTGACTGCGCGTGGCGAACTCCGCCGGCAGCGAGAATTCGCGAAGCCAGCAGCTTAGGGCCGTCAGCGATGGCGATGGATCCAAGGGTTCCTGATGTTTCTACAGCAAGCAACATTGTATGGTTCTGATTATGAGTGAGCAGCGGAAAGTTGAGGATCGTGCGCTGGCTTCCAGTCGATCAACTGCAACTCCACTTTGTTGAATCCTCGGAATGAATTGATCACGGGGGCAAAGCTGATGGAGAAGGGGCCGCGAACGGATGCGAGTTCATCAGCCCACTCGCCTCGCCCCCACGCAACAGCTCGCATGACCGTCCCTTGCTGACGAACCTGAATTGATAAATGCCGGTCACCCTCGCCCATGGTTTTGGGTGGTTCGGCCAGATCAACTCGATTTGCGACGAAACGTGGTTGAGGATTAGCCTGCCCAAATGGACCGAGTCGTTCCAATTCCTGTACCGCGTGGAGATTGACTTCTTTGAGAAGAACTTCCGCATCGATCGCCAGTTCGGTGTCTTCCGCAGTGGGATGGAAATTTTCGGCCGCCCACGCCGCCAGAGTTTCTCGCACCAGACTGACGGCCGTGGCTTTCAGGCGAACGCCAGCGGCCGCTTTGTGACCACCATAACCGATGACATATTCACGGCACGACGAGAGACCTGCGTAAAGATCAAAGCCGGCCCAGGATCGCCCTGATCCAGTCCCCGTACCGTCGTCGCGGAGGGCGATCAGAATTGTGGGCTTGCTGAACTCGTCCGTCATGCGACTGGCGACAATTCCGATGACGCCAGGATGCCAGTCATGATTAGCCAGCACAAGCGTCTTGTGGCTTTCCCATTCCGGGTTCTCCGCCACCATCTCTTTCGCTTGTTTGAAGATGCGACGTTCGACGGTCTTGCGGTTGTCATTGAGTTCATCCAGATACTGAGCCAGCCGTTCAGCTCGTTCAATGTTCTCTGTCGTCAACAGTTCGACCGCCAGTCGAGCCTGCCCGAGTCGTCCAGCGGCATTGATCCGCGGGCCGAGTGCAAATCCCATGTCGTCGGCCCTCAGCTCGGGCTTGTCTGCGAGACCGGCAATTTTCAACAGGGCCTTCATGCCAGGTGTCGACTGTTCTCGAAGACTGTGTAACCCATATCGCACGATGACTCGATTTTCGCCGACAAGCGGCACCACGTCCGCCACTGTTCCCACTGCGGCCAGTCCCACGGCCTGTTTGAGGAATTCCTTCATGCGCGGTGAGGCTTTTTTGCCATCGCCAAGTCTCTGGCAAATCGCCCATGCCAGCTTGAAGGCAACCCCAGCGCCGCAAAGTTCTCCAAACGGATACTCGGTACCAGGCAAACGTGGATGCACGAGAGCCAGGGCATCGGGCAAAGAACTGCCGATGTGATGATGGTCGGTAATGATCAGATCCAGGCCGATGGACTTTGCAAAAGCGGCTTCTTCAACGCTTGCAATACCGCAGTCCACTGAAACGATCAGTCGTTGGGGGTCTTCGTCAAACAACTGCTGCAATGCGTTCCTGTTGATGCCATAGCCTTCTTCCATGCGGCAGGGAATGTAGTAATCCACATTCGCCTGGTTGAGTTGCAGGCAGTGCCACAGAATGCTGGTTCCGGTCACACCATCAACGTCATAGTCTCCGTAGATCGTAATACGCCGTTGACCTTTGATGGCGGCAAGAATCAAATCTGCGGCCTGATCTATTCCCGGTAGCTGCGATGGATCGTGCAGATCGCTCAATCGTGCATCCAGAAAGCTGCTGGCAGCAGCGGCTTCCGTGAAACCCCGCGCAATCAGCACTTGTGCGAGAAGAGGAGAAATTTTGAGCTGGGCACAGAGCCTGCGAATGGCAGATTCATTGTGAGGCTGGAAGGTCCATTTTCTTGCCACGTAAGAATGCTCCGACGAATCGAAATACAGTTGAGCGATCACTCGACAAAGGCCAACGGTACGGAAGGAATCAGGCGAGAGTAACGATCCTTATTCCCGGGAAACATTAAGGTTCAGGCGGTTTAAACAATGGGATCTCGCGAGTTGTTCGTTCGTGCAGATTGGACTGATCCATTTCAATCTCCACAATCAGCTCGGTGTCGCCGAGCAGAATTTTGTCGCCGGTCTTCAGGATGACTCGATCAATATCCTGTTCGTTGACAATTGTCAGATTCGTCGATTCATTATCAACCAGTTCAAACTCACCATTCTCTGAGACGCGAATCTCCGCATGGATGCGACTGAGCAGTAAGTCATTGATCGCGATGTCAGCTCGATGACTGCGTCCGATGGTCACAGGCAGATCTCCGATGGAGAGCTGGATGAAACCGTCTGAAAAGATGGCTGATTTTAAAGTTAATCGAGACATCAGAAATCTCACGAATTACACGCGTCGGCGAACGGGCCGCTTTCCAGACGCAGCATGATAGGGGATTTTGCAGCATTCGAAAGCACTCCTGACTGGTACAACTGGAATCATTGGCAGAACCGGATGCGGGAATTTCCCGGGTGGCTGGTTCGAGCTCCGGCTGGCAGCCGTATTCAGAGCTAGTGTTCAGGCGACACTTGAAAATATGTAGTGCCCTGTCGCACATCGCAGAGGAAGCCATGTCTCGCCGGTCCAATTCATCAAAGCAGAAAAGCAAAGCGAAGTCGGCCCCTTCGTCGAACGGTTCGTCGGGTTTCGTGGTTGCGAGCCCGGCGGAGTCTGTCAGTACACAAAACGAAATGCTGGCGGCTTCGCTCCTGGAGGCAATCAAGTCCGTTCACGACGTGGACGGAGTTTTTTCCGATTACTGCGTGGTGAACGATAAGGTGCTGGAATCCGTTTCGGCAGGCACATTAACGTTGAATAGTTCTGAGTCCTTTACTGCGGTACGGATGGACGCTGACGAAGTCGATGTGCCCTGCTCGTCCGCCGATGCGATGGCGACCGCCGTACTGGAACGCATTGACTCCGAGAGGATTCTGATTCTGATTTCGGGGCGAACATCTTTTTTGATGATGAGCCCGCGTTAGTGAGTCAGCAGGCTCCAGCCAGAGCTTTCAGGGGCCGAGTTACAGGAATTAAAAGCCATAGAGTCCCCGATCTGGGACGAGATTCGACTCGAAGACTGTTGCTTTGAAGACAGCCCGTGTCTTGAGGAGACTCTCACTCAGGAAGTGGCGACGCTTGAATCTGATGACACTGAGGATGTCGCGTCGGCTGATAAGTCGGAAGAAGTCTGCGAAATCGCAATTGAAACAGAATTCACAAACGATTCAACATCGTGCTCGTGCCCGGTCTCGGCCATCGACGAAGCAGTCGAGATTCTTTCACAGTTTGATGATGAAGAAGAGAGTCCCCAACTTTGCACTCGCGATGCAGAAAAGCAGGCCGAAGACTCCCGGCCCATGTTCACCGTTGTTGCGGATCCCTCGTTGAACGGAATCAAGAGTGAACTAATAGAGTTGACCGAAAACCTGCGCAGTGAGTTCCGCCAGTCGCTGGAAGCATTGCAGGCCAGTCAGGCTGCTGCCAACGCGGCGCAGTCGGAAGTGCTGAAAACCTTGACTGAGATCATGTTTCAGTCGGCAGGAAGTCGAGACATTCCGGCGGATGCTCTTGAAAAGGCGTTCTCCGGAGTAGAAGAGCGACTAATGGCGCGGCTCGAGACCGTTGTTGGCAATGTGGCAGCAACGCCGTCTTCGGCATCTCCTGCCTCGCCGGGCCCAATTGCAACCCGCACAGGACATGGTGGTCCGATGAAGCTGCAGAACGCAGCGAGTTCGGTAACGCGATCCTGGGAGCAGATTAAGAATGAGATGATGACCAAAGGAGAACTCACGGAGTCCTCCACAACGGTCAAGCCGCAGAAGCCAGCCGCAGAGCTTCCTGAGGTTGCTCAGCTGACATCGGATCGACATTTTCGATTGCCCGAGCAGGATCTGTCACTCGAGCTTCCAAAGGCGATTGATCCCGAAGCTGTTTCAGATCAGGAACTGCGAGATGCCTTCCGAGAACGCGAAGCATTCATCACCACGTTGATTGCTCGCATTCGTCGACAACAGGAATCCGCGACGGGACAGCTGTCCGCCGAGCAATTGCGAAGCCTTGCCGAAGACCTTCCGGATGAGTTGGCCGAACAGGTTCGCCACACTCTGAAGCAGATGGATGATCTCGCTCGCATGGGTGAACTGGAATTGTCGCTGGAACGAGCCCGGATCGCTCGTCAGGTCAATCAGCTCGCGCATTCTCGACAATTGCTGGAGCGAAATGCACGACAGATGGGGATGATTGTCAACGCCGATGGCACGATCGTACATGGTCCAAACCAGGTCGGCCGAGGGAGCGGTTCTCGTCGATGGCTCGGCAAGCTGGGCTTTGGGCAGTAGTAGACGTCGTAAGTTGCCTGCGGACCGCTTTGCAACAGACACTCTGGCGACTATCATCGGGCTCGAGAATTCGAGTCGATGATCCTGTTTCCAGAAAATCTCATGCAGGAGTCCGCCGTGCGCAAACTTGACCGCCGCATTTTTCTTCAAGCTTCCATGGCCGCTGGGATCGCCGGCGCGGTTCGGCCCATCCCGGTATTGGCGCAGCCGACCGTCACAGAATCGAAGATGCGATTTGGGTTGGTCACGTACTTGTGGGGCAAGGACATGGACCTTCCCACGCTGATTTCGTCCTGCGAAAAATCCGGTCTGGGTGGTGTTGAAGTTCGCACTGAACACAAACATGGAGTTGAACCATCGCTGTCAAAGGCACAGCGACAGGAAGTTCGTAAGCGATTTGAAGACAGCCCGGTGGAACTGGTCGGCTATGGTTCGAACGCTCAGTTTCATGAGGCAGAACCCGAGAAGCTGAAAGCGAATATTGAGCTGACGAAGAATTACATTCAGCTAATGCACGATTGCGGCGGCACAGGCGTCAAAGTGAAGCCGAACAGCTTCGTCAAAGGCATCGAACACGAAAAGACAATTGAGCAAATTGGAAAAGCACTGAACGAAGTGGCCGCTTACGGTCAGGAGTATGGTCAACAAATACGTGTGGAAGTGCATGGGCCGGGGACCAGTGAGCTCCCTGTCATCAAGGCGATCTTTGACGTCGCTGATCATCCCAACGTGGCGGTGTGTTGGAATTCGAATGGGGAAGACCTGAATGGTGAGGGGCTTGAGTACAACTTCAACCTTGTGAAGTCCAGGTTTGGAAAGACCGTGCATGTTCGAGAGCTCAACATGCACGACTATCCGTATCAGCAGCTCATTAAGTTGTTCCATGCGAACAAATATGACGGCTGGATCCTGCTGGAAGCTCGCACCGAGCCCTCTGATAAGGTCGCTGCCCTGACTGAGCAGCGACTTGTGTTTGAGCAGATGGTCAGAAATGCTCAGAGTTAGCGGCTGATCATTTCTTCATCAAACAGGGATTTCCGCGTGAGCGGAACGTTCTGTTCAGGACGCGGACGAGTTATCAGCGGGAATCGCAGGGACCAATTTCTGCCATTCGATTCGTGGTGCGTCAGCCCAAAGGCGCTCGAGATCATAAAGGGCCCTGCCTTCGGGAGAGAAAACGTGAAGTACCACGTCCCCATAATCGGTCAAAATCCAGTTGCCTTCCGTGCGGTAGCCTTCGATGCTGATGCGTCGATTGCCGTCTTCATGCTTTAGCTTTCGATTGACCTCGTCGGCGATGGCATGGGCTTGTCTTTGGCTGGTCGCTGTTGCGATCACAAAGAAGTCCACAATCGACGTCACCGGCGTCATGTCCAGCAAAACGATGTTTTGACCTCGCAGTTGGTCGCAGAGATGCACGGCTGCCAGCGCATTGGCCAAACTTGTTTCGTAAAGCTGTTTTGGACGCGGAGCAGCGACCTGAGCCTCGGCAGTCAGAGTAGCGAGAGTCCCGGTGGAAGCTTTAGGTTCAGCCATTTTCGTTTTGTCACAATCAACAGGATACAGAGCTTAGAGGCCAATAGTGGCGTCTCAGTCTACGTTCTCGCCACGTCAAAGACAACAAGCTGCGTTGCAAACACCCGTTTCCGGGGCGCCATCACCAGTCGACTCATTGAGGGACGATTTCACGGGGTTGCGTGACTGAATGGTAAGCGACGTCTCTTTGTGCCTACGTTTTACCAACAGAGTGCATCGCTGACACCGTCGGTGAGGCTGAAATCAACGCCCTGCCATTTCGCCAATGAGCGAATTCATGACTCCAATATGCAGGCAGCAGGATGTCGTGAGGACACCCAAAAGCGGGAAAGGGTGAGGTGATAGTTAAGCTGATTCTGTCGATTTTCATGTTCAATTCAGTGAACACTTTTGATTTACAGCACTGGGACAAACCCGCGTGGCAGCAGATTTTGCAACGTGACAAGGTGTGTAGTACCGAGGATACGGTCATCCTGTAGGGCGCAAGCGGGGCAAAGTTCGCAACCGCAGTCGTGATGGTCTTCCGGGGCCACTTCACAGCAGTCTGAAACATCTTTTGTTAGGCATCACTGTGCAGATTACCGAGGTTCGCATCAAACTGGTCACTGACCTTGATGACCGGCTGCGTGCATTCTGTTCGATCACGTTTGATGGGGAGTTCGTCGTTCGTGATCTCAAGGTCATTCAGGGACAACGTGGCCACTTTGTTGCCATGCCCAGCCGGAAACTTATGGAAAAGTGTGTGCGTTGCTCCGCCAAGAACGATGTAAAAGCTCGATACTGTTCCCATTGCGGAGCGTCACTGCCGCCATCTCCGCCTACTGATCAGTCGAATAGCCGCAGTCGGATGTTCGCTGACATTGCCCATCCAATTAATCCTCACTGCCGGGAACGAATTGAACAGGCCGTTTTGGCTGCGTTTGAGGAGGAAAAGATCCGAGCTCAACAGCCCGGTTATGTTTGTCGCTATGACGATTTTGACGACCACGTTCTGCGCAGTCCTGATAACTCCGATTCTATGCGGTGAAAGACCTCTGCGGCAGCCAGTGGAAGCGGTCTTGCCGCTCAAGCATCATCAGTCTAAAGTCGCCTGTTCGCCGGTTCTCAGGATCTCCAGCACTTCAGACGCCGAGCTCGCTGTGCGCAGACGCTCCGGAATGAACTCGCTCTCATCCAGCAAAGTCGCGATGACAGCCTGAAGTCTCTGATGGACACGAGGTTGCCCCGTTGGAGTCAGCAGCACAAACAGCAGATGCGCTCGTTCCGTCGTGCCGCGGTACGGGATACCACTTTCAGAGCGAATCACCAGCACAATGGCCCTCTGCAGGCCGTGCAAACGGGCGTGAGGCATCCCCAGATGACGACCAAGATACGTTTCGATAAGTCGTTCTCGCTCCTCAACAGCTCTGATCACTTCATCGCGTGGAATCGGCAAAGACTCAGGCCTCATCTGAGACACCGCTTTTCTCACAGCCTCTATCGTACTATCTGCTTCGATATTCAGATGGACCCGATCTTCCAGCAGTGCGTCGGCAAGGTGAACGGGTTCCTCGTCTTCGAATTCGTCGCGAATCGTACCGACGATCTCTTCAATCACGTCTTCGAGTGTCAGGAATCCGGTCCATGTCCCGCGAGCATCCTTCACAAGAGCCACGTGAATTCGACGACGTTGCATCTCTGCCAGAACAGCTTCCAGTGGCGACGTTTCATCAACTGTGATCACCGGCCGAAGGATGGTTCTTAAATCAGAATCCGGTCCTCCAGCCAGAAACAAATCTTTCAGATGGATGATTCCTCCCGGAATTGCCTGTTCGCCATCGAACAATGGGTATCTACTGAATCGATATCGACGAGCAATCTGCAGGTTCTCTTCCCACGAACTGGCGGTGCTCATGCATCGCACCTGTGACCGAGGCCGCATGGCGTCGCGAACCAGCAATTCACCAAGGTCAAAAACGTTTTCAAGGAACAACAATCGACGAAACGACATGAGTCCGGATGACTGCGACTGGTTCAACAGAATTCGTAACTCATCTTCGCTGTGACTGTCGTGAGCTTTGGATTTCCCCAGACCCATAAGCCCCAGCATGAAGTTGGCCGAGCCATTCAGAACCCATAAGGGTACCATGAACATAGTCCGAAACACTCTTAATGTTGGAGCCGTGGCCAGCGCGGATTTGTCCGTCCGTCGAATCGCCATCGATTTCGGGACAAGCTCTCCCAGCAGAATGTGGGCGTAGCTTACGAGCAGATAACTGATCGCAAATGCAATTGCATGCGACGTCAGAAACGTCAGCCCGGCATTTTCGGAAAAGAGTCCGGTGAAAACAATCACTGGCTCAATGAGCCGCACCACTGCCGGCTCAGCAACAAACCCCAGTCCAATTGACGTAAACGTGATTCCGACCTGGCATACAGACAGGTACTCGTCCAGATGATCCTGCACATGCCTGGCGGCGGCCGCACCGCTCACTCCGTCGTCCTGCAATTCCCTGACGCGCGACGGTCGCATTTTGACCGCTGCGAATTCTGCGAGAACGAAGAACCCGTTCAACAACACCAGAAGGAACGCCGCCAACAAATAAACAAACGTCATTGACGAATTGCCCAGCCCCTGTCAGGACGAGCCCTTGCCTCAAACTCGAGCTACCGCCCGGAACCAACAAATACGCGTGACACAGACTTCAGGAGGAAGTCAACGCCGCTAAAATGTCCCTAAGTAGTTCGACAGGCTCGTCATCTTAGTCGTTCCTCGCCGGGAAACCAGTGAACCGCAACTGTCGCCGAACGTGCGAAAGGGTGATAATCAATCTACAACTCCGGGGAGAGCTCGACACGTCAGCGAACGATCCCCGAAAAACTCCAGAAGCTCAATCTCTCCACGGTGTTCCGATTTGGGATGAACGAAGACTCGCAACTTCCGGACTGACGCGTCGCGGTCAATCGTGTTGTATTTCCGGGCCAGTCCCGTTCACCGCATCGCGGCAATCAACGCGAAATCGCTGCCATCCGGGGAACGGAAGGCCGGCACTGTGTTTTTGCTGTAATCTTTGAACACGACTGTAAGGTTCTTCGTCTCTCCGGTGTCTTCCGTATGTTGACAGGAAAACGAGCCCCTGAGGAATCGAGTGTTGAGTCTTCGAACGCGTCATCCAGAAAAATCGACGGACGGCGCTGAAGAATCTGCATCGAGGTTAGACAATACCATTGTTGATGACATCAACCTGGCTCGCCGACTTGGACTCAATCAGGCTGGTGCTCTTGAGAACCTGATTGAGCAACATGGCGATCATCTACAGCGATTGATTCGCAAGCTCTGTGGCGGCGCATGCTCCGCTGATGACCTGATGCAGGAAACGTTGCTTCGGGCGTGGGAGGCTGCAGGCAGTTACCGTGGAGAGGCTCCGTTGCGGCATTGGCTGACGCAGATTGCGGTTCGAGTGTGTAGAAATCATCAGCGAGGATTCCGTCGCTGGACAGCTCACCTGAAATCATTCTGGCAGCAACGTATGGAGTCACGTGAAGGCAATTCGTCCCCGAATGCTTCCACCGCAGAGGCTTCCGCCTCCGATACGATGCACAAGGCCCTGAATCGGCTTGCGTACGCCGATCGCGAATTACTCGTCCTGTACTATTTCGAAGAACAGTCGTTGAAACACGTGGCAGCTCAATTGAGGGTTCGCGAGAGCACACTCCATGTTCGACTGCATCGTTCTCGGGAACGACTGAAGGCACTGCTGGAGAACGTGGAGGAGAATCAACAATGAATGATGAACAACTGGAAGCTCAGCTGAGCGAATGGACCAGATCCGAAATCTCTCCCGCTGCCTTGAGTCCCGTCGATCTGGCATCAAATGTTCGAGCATTACGTGCCGCACGAGTACAACGTCGGCGAACGCTGATAGTGGCCTCGACTGTTTCCTGCATGATGATCGGAGTCTTCGTGGCTTTCATCAGGCTTGGAAAAAACCATGGCGATCTCTGATACCAGCAGCCAAAACGTGATCCCGCTTCAACTGGGGAAGAGGTTAACGCCGACATCAGCCTGATCATGAACATGAGCCGGACGGCAATACCGAACAGGTTACTGGTGTGAAATTGCTGGACCTGAATATTCGAGTTCAGCAGGAAACGCTGGAGTCCGGAGTCTGCGGCGGAATGTGATCGTGTGCTGGGCAGGAGAAGCAGGCTTCACGATGGCTGGCTGCCACCTTTCAGAACATGCCCGGTAACCGAAGTCCGCAATAACTAAATGATTCAAAGTTCGTAACCTTGAATGAGAAGTTTCAGAATCTTTCTTTGGAGTAGTGATATGGCGAGAAATCTTCGTCTTTCAGTATGGGCTGCTTTTTTGTTGGCTCTCTTCCCTGGAGTCATTTCCGAATACGCCTTTTGTCAGGAACATCCGCCAGTAGACTTCATGCCACGTGAGTTTTCGGCGGAAGAAGCGATGCAAAACATCGCGAGGCTTCGATCTCCGCTGTATGAATCTTCGTCTCTGGTGCCGATTCTGAAACTCCAGCAAGATGTGCTCAACCTTGAAAACTCTGTTCAGAGAGAGATTCTTGACAATCTGAGGGAGAAGTCCGACGAGCTCAACGCGGAATTGCAGAAGCTTGACGAGATCGTCGATGCGGAGCTTACGAAATCAGAAAATGAAACGGGAATTCTGGTTGATCGAGAAACTACAAATCGTCTAATGCAGAATTGTCTGGTGGAACTGCAGCGGATCGACTGGGAACTGGCCGCAGAACGCGCTTTGCCGGAACCCAAAGCTGACAATGCGGAGCTGGAAGTTGCCAGATTAGACATTGAGGCTCGACAGGCTGAACTCGAGGCGATTGTTGCGAGACTTGAATCACTCCAGAAGTCAGCCAACGCTTCGGCGAAGAATGAGGACATCTTAATTGAACAGCGCGCGAAACTCAGGCTGGCGGAAACTGAATTATCGAAAGCCAAACTGCGAGTCGACGCGGTTGCCAGTTCCAGTTCTCGGGATGCCGCAGCACGTGTGACACAACTTACAGAACGAAGAAAAGTTCTCATCACGCAGCTGGAGGAGCTGAAACAGCAGCGAAACGTCTGGCGAATCGTCGAACGGATGAAATCCGCATCAAGCCTCGTTCAGAACCGCGTGGCGTCGCTCTCCGTAGCATTATCGGAACGAGAAGTGGAACTCATGCGGAGAAACGTCACCGCGGAAATCATTGAACATGCATTGCAGTTCAACGAAGAACAGGAGAAGGCGGAAGCGAAGCCAGACGCTGGTAAATAGCGTTTGTCGATGTTTCCGCTGATGAAATCGGAGACTTTTTTTCGAGAACGCAGATTGTGGCGAAGACCGCTCACGCGTTTTGAAGTTGCGCATTGTCGTTGCAAAATGCAGCTGTACGTCGACAGAATGCCCAGATTCAGTCAATGCGATGCCGTGATAGTGGTTGTTTCTGTGACACAACGGGTTATCTCATCATGAACGCCTCTGCGAGAACAAGGATTGCCCCGCTGCTTATGGCTATAGTGCTGTGCGGCTGCTCAAAGATGGCATCCGGGCCAGCATCGGTGACCGAATCGAGTGTCACGCGAACTGGGCTTGTTGAGCGAATTCAATTTCTTGAGAACTACGTCACTTTTAGACGCCAGTACGAGAAACTTGACTACGACATCGTCTACCAAAACAATGGTGGTGGAATGATTCCTGCCCCATCTGAGTGGGATATTCGATTGATTGCAGTCGTCCCAAAAATAGAGATCGATACCTGGGTGCCCACAGGTGCGAAAAAGTCAGACGCCCCATCGCAGACCTGGTGGAAAGACCTGCCGGGGCCAATTGAAAAAGATGGAATTACGGAGTGGTATAGCACATCCGGCACCGCGACCGGCATTGATCGTGAGCGATCCATCGTTGTCTATCGCAGCACATCAATGCCCGAATAACGAAGCAATGGAATAAAACGCCGTACCCCATCAGCCTATGACGGCGTATGAGATCGAAACAGGCTTTTTCGCCCAAGCTATCCCGTCTTGAAACAATGCGCCGACGTGGGGCTACGCCCGAGGCTGCTGATAAACGTAAGCGGCAAACTCGTACAATCCGTAATCATTTCGTATGACAAAGTGACGGCTCAGGTTGCGGCAGCAGAAGCTGGCGAAGGTGTCCAGCGGCAGATGAAACAAATCTTCGCGTTCCCAGTCGACCTGCTTGGACATCGCGTTAAACGCTAAACCGTGGCGAGCACGACTAAAAGCCAGTTGCAGCATTGCCTGCACGAAGCTCCACATTTGATCAAAGCTCATGGAGCAGCGAGACGTAAAGATTCCGTTGATGATGATGTAGTCGAAGGATTCCAGAAGCTCCGGCGTCTGCAGAATATCCATATGCCGAAAGTCAGCCTCAGGATGCTTCTCCCGACAATGCTGAATAAATCGCTCGGACAAATCAATCCCGGTATACTCAATGTGTGAACTCGACTGCTGCTGAAGATGCTCATACAGATGCCCGCAGCCGCAGCCCAGATCCAACACGCTCACTGAATGGTCGAATGATCGACGATTGGGGATCACGTCCAGCATGACCTCGTAACGTCGCACCGCATCCGGAATATTCGGCCAGCCCATGCCCAGCGCGGAATCACCAAGTCGCGCGAAATAGGACTCGGTACACGTCCGAATCTCATGATAGCTGGGCAGAGATGTCGCAGATGAAACTGGTGAATCGGAAACTGGCGTACTCATTATGTTTATTTACTCGACCACGAAATAGGATTCATCGCCGCTCCACACGCTTCGTTTCAGGCGAATAGACGGCAGTCCCAGGACCTCCCGTACGGCAGTCGTTTCGCCGGGGAACGCGGCATGGTTCAGTTCATCGAAGCCGACGACTGTGCCTTTCGTAAAACGGCTGCTGAGCAGTTTCAGGCAGTCCACAGTTGGCTGATACAGGTCCATATCAAAGTAGGCCAGCGCCACGATCGTTTCGGGATGTCGCTTCAAATACAGCTCCAGTTGCTCCGGAGCGTTGCCTTTCACGACCTCGAACTTTCGGACTTCCGGAAGCGGAGACTGCAGTTCACGCAACGCCATGAGTTCTCGCAGATATTCGGCATAGTTGTCGGTCACGCCATACGCTCCCACATGCGCGGCGTCGGCGGAACCGTCTTCCGGTGCGACTGACGGGAAACCTTCAAACGTATCAAACCCGACAATGCGTCGTCGATGATGGTACGGCTCAAGGATGGATCGCAATGACTGCATAATCGCCAGGTTCTGCCCCCAGCGAGTTCCGAACTCCATGATGACGCCGGGAACGTTCAAGATCTGCTGATACAGATCACTGAAGAACAATGTTCGCCGTACTTCCATCGGAAGCATGTACAGTCCCAAATTCCGAATCAGCTCATGCCGTGGAATCGGGGCGTCCAGCAATCGATCGCAAAGCTCTGTTCGCCCATTGACGACGTGCTTCGGCATTACCGAGGGATCGACGACAGGGCTTTCGCCCGGACTTCTCGTACTCAATGTGGGCATCAACCCGCCTCTCGCAATTTAGGATCTCGTTGAACCATTTCGCGAATATTGTTCGTCGCAAATACTGGAGCCGCCGGACGAGCGGGATCTCCCATATGAAAATGAAGCCGTTGTTCAGAGCTGGACCAGAGCCGTCGAATTTCCCCCGCATGCTGATGCAGAAGTCTCAATAGCAGACCGACCTTATGAGCATCTGCAGGAGCCACGGCCGGCCCCGTCGGCAACTGCAACACGGTCTTCGCCAGCGTCTCAGTGACATCGAGCGGCACTCGGACATGGCGTCCCGGAGCAGCACTGCGATAAGGTTCAGCCTGATGGCAGCCTGGCGTAGCTTCGGCAAACACGCTTCAGCTCTCAGCAGGCTGACAATCTGATCACGATTGAGTCCAAACTGCTGTTCATCGATGGTCAGGACCAGATACTGTCCATTGCTTTCGTTGCCTTCTGGAATCGACAACAGAGACAGTCCGTTTAAAGACTGACAATGACAGGCGTAAACCATGCGGTTTGCTCGATTCGCTGCGATACGCCCGGACATTGTGGCGATGGAATGCAAACCGGCTACGGCCGACAACTCGTGCATTTTCCCGTTCGTGCCGACATCGGAGATCTCCGTCAAACCCGAGATCCCGAATGCTCGCAATCGACGACAGCGATCAGCCACTGAGTCATCATTCGTGACAATCGCACCGCCTTCGAACGCATGAACAAACTTGGTCGCGTGAAAGCTGAAGACTTCCGCATCGCCGAAATTGCCGACAGGGATCCCATGCTGCTGGCAACCAAAAGCATGGCTGGAATCGTAGAGCAGTTTCAGGTTCCGTTCGCGGCAGAATTCCTGAAGTTCACGTGTCCTAAAAACATGTCCCCAAAGATGGACCGGCATAATCCCGGAGGTTCGTGACGTGATGCAGGCTTCTGCTGATTTCAAGTCCAGAGTGTGCGTATTTGGGTCTACATCCGCGAAGACAGGATCGATCCCGATCCATTCCAGAGCATGAGCCGTTGCGATAAACGTGAAAGCCGGAACGATGACTTCACCGCTAAGCTGAAGGGCTCGCGCGGCAATCTGTAAAGCGATTGTGGCATTGCAGGTGGCGATCGCATGTTTCGTGCGACAAACTTTGGCGATCGCTGATTCGAATTCCTGCAGTCGAGGCCCATTGTTCGTCAGCTGCCCCGATCGCATGACGCCTTCAATGTCGGCCAGCATTGCCTCCTGATTGATCGGGACGGGCTGTCCCACATGCAGCGGCTTGCTAAACGCCGGTGCTCCGCCGAATGCCGCCAGCTGAAAAGGAGAAGACTTCATTCAAGCTCTCCCTTTCGCTGCAAATCACACGACCGAAGGATTTCGGAACTCGGCCCCTGACACCAGACTTTGATTTTCCCAGGTATCATCAACACACGATCGGCAGTATGCACGGGTTGAAGTTCACAACGGACATTCGCTGGTATCGGCCCCGGCAACGATGTCGTCATGAAGGATGTCCCGATATCAGGGCGATACAGCACAGGGTGCCAGTCGCTGAGTACGACATCAGGAGCTTCATCACTGAGATTACAAACACGTCCGGTCACGAAAGCGTGAACCGTCGAAAGGTTCGGCAGAGTTCCCTCTTTTCTGAGTGTCTGCTGACGCCCCGTTTCGTCGACCACAAATCTCGCCTCGCACAATTCGACCGCGTTCGTCATTCCGACTTGCGGCGAGCAATGAATGGCAAACACGAAAACGTTGTCATGGCGAAGAAACACATTCACCGTTCGTTCAACCCAGGGCTGAATCTCAGGCATAACTGATAACGCTCGCGCGGAAACAAGCTGTCGATAGGTTCGATTCAGGTCTGCAATCGTCGGAGGCAATTGAGCCAGCGCCACGGCGGCTGCCATCCCAAACGCAGCAATATCGTCGGCCAGCACTTGCGCATCGCTGTTCATGATCGACGGCTGAATCGGCAGGCAGACCGTACTCATGCAACCACTCCTGCATCGGATTGGATCAGCGGCAGACCACACTCCATCAGGCTCATTCCACAATGTCGTCGCCACATCGCGCGGTAAACGGCTTCAAGATCTCGGCTGAAACGTGTCCCATCGCAAAACGCGGCATGTAGTCGACTTCGCAGTGTCGATCGCATCTCATTCAGTCGATCCTGATCGCCGACGAGCGATGTCACGATGTCGAGATACTCGTCCGCGTTCGCTGCGATCAGCTCATTCAACCCACAGAAATGAAGACACGAGGCTGACGCGCGCGAGCCGGCATACGGGTCGGCAATCGTCGGCATGGGTACCCCCATTGACATGGATTCATAAATCGTTGTCCCGCTGGGCCACGGGAACACATCCAGAAGAATGTCCACGCTGGAGTAAACCTCCAGATGGTTGACCGGCACATTTCCCTGCAGATCGACTCGGCCAATCTCAATGCCAGCTGCTTTGAGTTGTTCCAGGAGCCGACGCCGTAACCGTTCGCTTGTTCCAATCACATCGCGAATGACTCTTAGCCGAGCCTGAGGAACACGACGCAGAACCTGAGCCCAAAGGCTAAGACATTCATGCGACAGTTTTTCCAGTCGATGAGTTGAACCGAATGTGATGTAACCATTTCGCGTTGCAGGAGACGGCATCTCGATCGGGGTCTCGCGCAAGGCCTGAAAGCAACAAGCCCCGTGAGGCATTGCAACAAGTTGCTCCGTGAAAAACTTCGCAGTCTGCTCGCTTTCACGCACCGCATCCACCAGCAGATAATCAATGCGACTCATCCCTGTCGTGTTCGGATAACCCAAAAATGAAATCTGGATGGGCGAAGGCCGATGGGCAAAGGCTGGCAGTCGATTGCCGTTAGTATGCCCCGCGAGATCAACAAGAATATCGATGCCATCTGCATGAATGCGATCGGCTAACTCGGTATCAGAAAGCTCACTCGTGCGGCACCATCCATGTGAAAACGTCTGCACCCTCTCCGTCAACGTATCGCAGCCCGAGAATTCGGAGTAGCAATGCACTTCCACCTGGCTGTGATCGTGAGTTTCGAAGAAGGGCAAAAAGAATCGCATGGTTGCGTGACTGCGAAAGTCCGGTGATACGTAACCGATTTTCAGACGCTTCTCAGGATCCGTTCCCGACGTATGAACGAAAGGTACGATGCTTTCTTCCAGGCTTCGCCCGGAATTCACGTGCATCTCGAAAACGTCTTCGCGACTCATCCCCGGCGTGAGACTCGCGCAGTACAGAAGATTGCTCATCATTCTGCGTCGCAACTGAACCGACCCTGCTCGAGCTTCCGTCTGGGATTCAAGATCTGCCAGCAGGTTGGCCAGTCGAACGGACTCCAGAGCCTCATTCCACTGACCGAAGACCGGCAGGCACTGACTCAGGCCGCTCAATGCGGCGATTGAGCGAGGATTCAATTCCAGAGCACGTTGATAGTCCTGCAGAGACTGATCAGGCTGGTGTAGTTCGAGCAACAGATTTCCGCGATTTACAAAGGCTTCCGAGCGATTCGAAGCCAGTTCGATGGAACGATTCAGCGAATTCAGTGCTTCCTGGAACCGTCCCAGTTTTCTGAATACGGCACCAAGATTCAGATGAATCTCCGGTTGATCGGCCTTCAGTGAACAGGCTCTCTGAAAGGCCAACAACGCATCGTTGACTCGGCCAAGGTCGCTGTAAACCGCTCCCAGATTGCAAAGCAGTTCCGAATCATCCGGAGTAAACTGCGAGCATTGCTGAAGGGCAGCTAATGCCTCCGTCAGACGATTCTGTTTTCGCAGCGCCGTGCCCAGATGCTTGAGGGCGGCGACGTGTTCTGGTTGTTCCTTCAGGATTCGTCGACAGATCGACTCCGCTTCGCCCGGCTGATTCTGAGCCAGAAGTGCCGCGACCAGGTTCGACTGATAAACGACATTCCCGGGTGATGTATCGAGTGCGTGACGGATGAACTCCGCGGCGTCTTCGAACTGTTTTCGCTGGAACGCAATCAACCCGGACAAATGCCATGCTTCAGCGTTCGTGGGGTCTTCCTGCAGGATCTCCAGGTACGCAACCGCAGCTGCGTTCGTGTCACCGGCAACATGGCGCTCGTACCCGTTTCTGAGCCGGCGCTGAATGCTTGTGGTCGCCACGTTTCGTCCCTGAAACACCTGGGAGGCAATTCCTGCCGCTATCAAACGACAAGACGACTTCGTGCACGCTCTCCTCGTGCACACCTCCTGTTCACATCGACGAACCAGCCACTCGGGTTGGTGCTTTTTTTCGTTTTACGGGTAAACACCCAGCGCGTGTCTTTCTGTTGAGCAAGGCCTCTACCGCCCGGCTTCTGTCCATTCTCGTGCCGCTTCGACAACCCGCGTCATGTCATTCAAATCAAAATCATCCGCCACCGGGATGGACAGCACATGGTCTTCCAGCCAGGCGGCATCCTTGCTGTCCACAGTCGCTGAATCTCGCAGCAACGGATGCAACGGCCAATGGATCGAACAGAAGATTCCTCGCGAAGCCAGAAATGAGCGCAGGGAATCTCGAGACTCGGGATCCGGCATCAGAATGTTGTGTAGCAGAGGCACTTCGTCGTCGCAAAAACGGATGAGAGGTTCCCCGACCGCAAGATGAGCCTGGAGAAAACGCTGATTCGCACATCGCTGATCAGCCATCTTTACGGGATTACTGGCCAGCATCTGAGCCAATGACTGACTTGACATATCTGAAACTCGCCAGCCGCGATCCATCATGTTTTCGGCTTCGCGAAGGTCACGCCAATCTCGCGAGCATCCTCGCAGCCACGTCGAAAGCCCGTCGTCCGATTCATACACGGGCGAATGCCGTCCATAAACAATGCCTCCGTCAGCGAAATGTCTTGTGAAGACTTCCGAATCTCCAGGCCCTATCCTCATCTGATCGAGGAGCAACTGATGAGAGACGTCTTCCAACAGGACACAATTTTCGGAAACATCCGGCACTTTACTGACGTGGCCGAAGTAGTGAATGTAGACCAATGCATCACCAGGCTCGATATCCTTCGGCCACTGACACTGCAGCTTTCTGTCGACCGAATAAAACATTAGCGGCATCTGCGGAAACCGCTGCTGCATGGCCTGGATCAATGACCAACAGACGAAAGTTGGTAGCCAGACTCGTTTCGGGCGAATCGCGTCTCGAATCATCCATGTAAAGGCGGCTCGACCAGAACTGAAATAGGTCGCAGGCTGCCGCAAAGGAACCAATCGGCTCGTAATGAGACGCTTCAAAGGTTGCGGACTTGCTCCATCAACAATCGGTGATCCAACAACCACATCAGAGACAAGGCCCTGAGCCTCCAATTGATGCACAAAAGCACGAGCGGCGGACAGGAGTGTCTGCGGTACCAGCGTACGGAAGTCTCCTCGAAACTCGCGCAGCAGTTTCGCACCGTCGTAAACGCGATAACAGAATTTGTGTTCGGAGTAATAACTCGCATCGGGCTCAGCGACAACACGGTATCTCGGCTCTAGTCGCGTCCGCAGCCAGCAGAACGTCTGACGCTCATCGGTGATTTCAAAAGTCACGACATGTGCTCACAGTAAGACGAGCCCGTTCCACGTTTCCGAAGATGTTAGGAAGAGTGCCGACACCGCTTTCGGAGTTTTCGTATAACTGTCAGCCAGTGGCGTACGTAAATCCTTTTGCCGAGTACGTCCTGGGGTGACTGTTAAACAAGGTTCTTGTTTCGGGACTGCTCCGTAGTGTACTTGAACTCTTTTTTCCTTGTGAGCCCAACAGTGGACTGTTATGGATTTTGCCTTGTCTTCGCTGTGAGATCGTTGTGAAGCCAGCGAGAATCATCCCAGGCAGAAGGGTATCGTCGCGCATGATTTTGATTTGGGAGGGCGAGACTCCAACCGGGCCACGGCATTGCAAGAACGCACGGCCCGGCAGGAGCCTCGCCGTCCCTGGAAATACGCTCATCCCGGATCTTCAGTTTGTTGCGATCTTTACCGAAATCTGCGACTTTATCCAGGCAGACCTGACTCTGGCGTTCAGTTGCGATGTGCCGACTTGACGGCGAGCAGAACAATAGGACAGTAGGTCTGCAGGTCACAGGTCACATAGGTCACATAGGTCACATGGGTCGTGTAGGACTTATCTTGCATCACCTTTCTTGTCTTTCTGGCTGCGGGGTGAAAAACTGACTGCCTTAGGAAATGGCAAAGGCAAGAGGTCCTATAAGTCGTATGCGACCTGTTTGCTCCCCTATTCTGACCCGCGAAAACAGTTTCACCGATGGCCTCCGGTTTTATCAGCACATGGTGGTTGCAGGATCATTGTCATGTGGAAGTCGCTGGTTGTCTACGACGCGACGGCTCAATTCTGCAAACGGTTCCTGGACAAATGAGATCACCGTTGACCAGATGGTCCAGGCGGCTCGATCAGCAAGCAGAGCATCATCGAAGGCAACGCTGGCATCGGGAACACGTCCAAAAGAAGCAAAATCAAGCTGATGAACGTGGCCCGGGCCAGCCTGGAGAGAATTGCTGGAAGATTACCGTGATTTTCCGCGAACAAATGATGGTCTGTTGTGGGACAAAAACAGTGAACAGGCATTGTTTGTTCGTAAACTCGGAAGAAAAGAAGGTGAGTCGTTTGCGACTTATAGGACCTATCTTGAAACTCGACTGGCGATGTTGTGGCCAACGTTGTCGTCTGCCTGATTCATCAGGCCAACTACCTGCTGGATCAGCAGATCCGACAGCTGGAACAAGCTTTCTTGAAGGAAGGTGGCCTTCGTGAAAGAATGTCAAAAGCCAGACGACAGGTTCGCAGGGATGGTTGGTTGATCGCTGATGGTAAATTAAAAGAATACGTCGTATGAGTCCTATAGGACGTATTGCACTCTCTGAGCTTTCTTCCCTGTCCCGGTTCACCTTTCTTCAACCGGAATTCCCCACGAGTATGTGATTCCGCCAGCAAGGCGGAAGCCCTGGCGATTCCGGATCCGGGAACGTCTACTTCCCGCTCGGAGGAAATCTGAAACTGGCAGTCTCATGGGCCTGAAAGTTCGATAGCTGCCTGAAGCTGCCGTACCAGGACAATATCTCTGCTTTGATCCACGAACGACGTTCAAGCAGATTACAGCGACGCTGTGTTCAATAAAGCCCTGGTGATCATGACGCTGGGCAATCGAGCGACTCATCATCACAGTCATTCAGGAGAGTGATTAAAAGGTCGTCGTCAGGAGTTGTTCCACGTTTGCAACAGGCTCGCTCATTCGTATGCTCGCCAAAATCGTCCGCCCTCATCATCTGATGTTCGATGCGGCAACGTTGTCGCAGACCACTCCAGTGCCACGACAAACTCTGGAAAAGTTGAAAAAACTGTCGGCCGATCTGCGGAACAAGGACAAAAAGCTGTCGCAACGGATGTCCGTCGTGGAGGCGAAACGCACTAAACCTGATCCTCCGGATCGACCAGCACGATGCAAACAACATGCCGACTGCTTTGCAAGAATGTACAGTCACCCGGGCCAGAGAGCATTTCAGGCCAGACCCCAGCTGGAAGACCTGTTTGCGATCCTGGCTAAAAGTGAGATGGTCAGAGATTGCAAACGCGGTGTTAGCCGCCGTACCGTTTCGAGGACCACTTGGGAGCAGTCTGGAAACAACATCCGTTTGTTCGTAGGCGACACGTCACAGCCCGAACCGTCAGCGAGGATTTCCCCACATCACGCCTGTCCCTCGATTACGCCTGGCGCGTCAGGCTTGCAATATAAGCCCTTAGGCAACGCCCGTGATCCTCGTTCTGGGCTGAGCGTTGAAGATGAGCTTCAGGACACAAAAAGGGTTCGGGCCACTGCAAATACTGTATGTCGTCGCTGCTTGCAGCACAGGCGATTCGGACGACAATCGAACCGGATTTCAACCGGTTGGAACCAAATTCCGATCAATGCCGAATTGCGGGTGTGCTGATGTTCGTGAGAACGCTACTGACTGTGACTGTGTTGACACTATGTGCTTCCGCTTCTCTCGAGGCTGAAGGAGAGGAGCCAGTTCGTTATTCCACTCAGGTCGCCCCTCTGCTGCGGAAGTATTGTGTCAGTTGTCACAGCCGCGTGGATGCACAGAACGAGGCTTCCCCTGCAGGCACCGGATGATATCCTCAAAGGGCAGTGAAAATGGCCCCGTGCTGAATGAGAACGCCGCTGACAAGAGTCGCCTGCTGGAAGTCTTGAACAGCACAGGTGATGACCATATGCCGCCATTGATGAAGCTCAGTTGTCGAAGGATGAGCTGGCAAGTCTCACACTGCTGCAGAAGGCGGAAAGTTCGATAGCCGCATGGCCGTGTTACCAGCACTTCCCAAGGTTGCCATTGACTGCGTCCAAGGTCAGATCTCCGGCTTTGTCGGTAACTTTTCAAAAGATGGACAAACGATCCTTGCGGGACGATTCAAGCTGGTTGAACAGCGACGTGTCGATAACAACGAGCGAATCTGGAGCCTGCCGATTGCAGACGGCAAAGTGAATAGCCTGCGTCTTTCTCCGGATGGAACTCGAGTTCTGCTGGCGACCGGAACTCCCGGACTCGCGGGGCGAGCTGTAGAAGTCGTGATCGGCCAGGATTCGATCCGAAAGAATTCGCTGGACATGACATTCTTTACTCAGCCGACTGGTCACCGGACGGAAAGATCGTTGCCACGGCCGGATACGATCGTCGCATCATTTTGCACCATGCTGAGACCGGTGAGAAGATCCGCGAAATGACCGGCCACAATGGTGCAGTATTTGACCTGCGATTCAGTCCGGATGGAAAGCTGTAGCCTCGGCCAGTGCGGACGCGACGATCAAGATCTGGCACGTTGCTACCGGAGAACGCTTCGATACGCTCAGCCAGCCTCAGTCAGAACAGTATTCCGTCGTCTTTACTCCTGACGGTCAATATGTACTGGGTTCTGGAGCTGACAGCCGAATCCGTAAGTGGCAATTGATATCTGTGGATCAGACCGAAGATTAATCACTGGTCATTTCTCGCTTTGCCCTTGAGGCGTGATTACTCGCCTCGGGATCTCTGAAGATGGCCGCTACCTCGTAACGACATCGGATCAGGGATCGATCAAAACCTGGGATGCCGCGACGGTCAACGAGTTATCGGCCGAAAATCTCACTCAGGATCTTGTCACCAGCCTCGCATTCGATACCACTAACGCACGCGTTCTGGTTGCGACGTCAAAGACCGAACAACACGCGATCGCTCTTCCGGAGATCGTCTATACCGTCCGCCGTCGCCGGGCAAATAAGCCGACTGCAGAAATCGTGATTGCCGAAGGTACCGCGTTGCTGGCTGAGGCGCCGGAGATTGAGCCCAACAATGAACTTGCGGCATCACAGGTCGTTCCGGTTCCTGTTAAAGTTTCCGGAGTCATTGATGGGGGAGTATCAGGTGGCGATGAGGATCAGTTCCGCTTCGAAGCAAAGAAGGGGCAGCCGATTCTCATTGAGGTCAAGGCATCTCGCGATAAGTCGCCGCTGGATTCAACATTGGAAGTGGTCACTCAGGATGGTAAGCCGGTGCTGCAGACTCAATTGCAGGCTGTGCGAGATTCCTACTTCACTTTTCGTGGAAAGGATTCCGACACGGCGGATGATTTTCGAGTCTTCAATTGGCAGGAAATGGAGCTCAATGAGTATCTCTATGCTGATGGCGAAGTGGTGAAGCTATGGCTCTACCCACGCGGTCCTGACTCGGGCTTCAAAGTTTATCCTGGTGCAACTCCGCGTCAGACCTACTTTGGCACGACTGCGACTTCTCATCCATTGCAGGGGCCGGCGTTTATTGTGGTGCCCTACCCAGCCGATGCGGTTTTAAAGGATACCGGTCTGCCGATCTTTCCGATTTACAGTCAAAACGATGATGACCCAATGCGTCAGTGGGGAAAAGATTCTCGACTGACATTCCTGCCACCGGGTGATGGAACTTATGTTATCCGCCTGAAAGATGCGCGAGGATTTCAGGGAGCAGATTACAAGTATCAATTGATGCTGCGACATCCTCAGCCGGATTTCAGTATGACGATGGCGGGAGACGCGTTGAGCATTCACAAGGGAACCGGTCGCGAGATCATTTTCACGGCAACACGTCTGGATGGCTATGACGGCCCGATTGAGATCTTCGCAGAAAATTTGCCCGCCGGGTTTACTCTGTCTGATCCTGTGATCATTCAGCCGGAACAGCGTCAGGCGATGGCGATTCTGATCGCGTCAAACGATGCTGTTCAACCCGCGGAAGACACAGTGAAAAAGATCATTTTCAAAGGTCGTGCCATAATTGGGGGCAAGGACGTGGTGCACGATATCGGTGGACTGAAGTCTCTGGCTGTCGCTGAGAAGCCGAAGATCGCGGTGCGAATCCTGACGGCCGAACAACAGGCCGCGGGCCAGAACGAGCATACTCCGGAGCTGACTGTTTGGGCGGGAGGAACTGTCCGTGCATTTCTCAAGGTGGATCGTCTGGATCACACCGGGCTTGTGGAGTTTGGCAAAGAAGACTCGGGACGCAATATGCCTCACGGCGTATTTGTTGACAATATCGGGCTCAACGGCCTGATGCTTCTGGAAGGCCAGAGCGAGCGAGAGTTCTTTATTACGACCGCGAAGTGGGTTCCGGAATCGAGCCGACCATTTTATCTGAAGTCCAGCGTTGACGGGATTACAACTCTGCCGGTGATGTTGCACATTCGGCATCGAAGTTCGACGGAACCAAAGACGGCTGCGAAATAGTCGGCCAAAGCGGAACAACGTGGCCGCTCTTTTGGAATGGCGATTGTTCGTTTCGCCCCGAGATCTGGGTATGCTCGAGATCCTCACAGCTTCAGGAAGATTCGCTGGCGATACAGCCACAAAAGGAAGAGCCAGTAAATCAGGAACACGGTCGATGGCAACGTGATTGGACCGTACCATTGTGGATCAAGCGCCCTGGGGCCAAACATGTTTTCGATCATGCCTGCGAGATGAACTTTCACGACGCTTTCTCGCATCCAGCCGGAGATCGTCTGGCCCATCATGTAGATCAGAATGGAATTCATGCCTACGACAACCAGCGGGAATGCCAGCAGCTTCAGTGGCAGGACATCAAACAGGAAATAGAACAGAGCCAGCATACCGATCACGTAGCCGCCACTGAACAGCACCCAACTGGGCGTCCAGATCCGCTTAACGATTGGACACACGTATTCGTGAGCAGCGATGCCCAGACCGAAGCAGATGACAGCTCCGGTCAGCAACATCCCCAGCTTGGACCACTTTGACAGATCGATTCGGATGAGAATCTGACCGCACAGAATTCCCAGCAGAGTTGTGCCGATCGAGGGGATGAAGTTCAGCGTTGTGTAGCCACCGCCGTTTGGCGTGTAAGGCTCGGTATTCAGAAAGAACCATTGACGATACCACGCTGGCTTCTCCGTGGCTTTTGGATCGTTGACAGCGGCGGACCTTGTGTCCGTGTTCTCTGTGGCCGCAGGTGTCGCGGTGGCTGGCCCAGCTGCTGCAGCCTCGGCTTTCTCTGCATCACCCGCAGCGATGGGTTCCCGGAGTGATCGAAGACGTGGCAACAACCAGCTGTCGAACTTGTAGGCAGCATTTGCGTTCTTGGACCAGGCGGCAAACTTCCCTTCAAAGATTTCGCCATTCTCCGAAGTCGCACTGACTGCAGCGTAGTCATAATTGGCTGCAGGCGGATTCATATAGAACCAACCCCAGTAGCCAGTCAGAATCACGAACAGGGCTGCCAGCTGATACTGAGCTCGCCAATGATGCATCACCCATGCAAAGAAATATCCGAGACCAATCTGGCAGAGTACGTTGGGGAAGATCCAAAGAGTTTTCTCATGTCCCATCGACGACAGAAAAACTCCCAACAGCACGAGTGCGACCGAACGCAGGATGGCATGCAGAGTGCGCTCGAACAGCCCCTGTCCGTTCGATTCTCTCCGTTGATTGGAAAATGGCATCGCCGCACCGACCATGAACATAAACGAGGGCTGAATCAGGTCCCAGAACGAGACGCTGTATTTGTTGAAGACACTAAGCCACTTTGGGTGATCGAAATGAACCGCGATGGCGTGCCATTTGTCCAAGTTGTGGACCTCCCAAACTGGCGAAGCCTTGTCGATTTTTGAAAACGCCAGGATTCCAAATCCGCCAGCCGCAAGCATCATCATGATGAAACCGCGAAAGGCATCCAGTGAGACAAGTCGTTCTGTTGTGGCCGTCGAACGAAAACTGGATCTGCGGCGACTGCGTGACTCCCGTTCTTCACTCGTTTTTTTGCCGGTGCTGACATCCGCCATGGAATTGACCGTGGAGGCCGATGGCGAATTTCGGTTCATCGGCGCTTCCAGAGTAAACACCGGTTCGCTGCTCTTGCCTGCCGTGGAGGGCGGTGGAGCGGGGGTGTTTTGAGGCGAAACTGGCTTTGCTGGAACTGGTTTACCGGCCACGACTTAACTCCTAAGAATCCTGATTCAGGCCGGTAAAGTGTACGCGGACAGCGGGCCACACGCCAGAATGGTATTCACTTGTGCGAAATTCGGGGGTGGTTCCGGGCAGTGGAATGACGGGGAAGACGGAAAGGTGTACGCTTCGCAGCTTTTCCTCAATACCGTTTATTTTTTGCAGAACGTCAGCGGGCGTTAAAGGACAGCAGACATGGGAATTCCGAAAGTGGCGATTGTGGGTCGCCCCAACGTCGGAAAGAGCTCGTTGCTGAACTGGCTGGCCGACCGATTGATCTCCGTTGTTGACCCGACCGCCGGAGTGACTCGCGATCGCGTCACCTGGATCATGCATGAACGAGACCGCTACTTCGAGTTGATGGACACCGGCGGGATCGGCATCGTCGACAGTGACGACCTGTCCGAAGACATCGAACGCCAGATCCAGACGGGGCTCGATGAATGCGACGTTATGTTGTTCGTGGTCGATGCCAAAGCGGGCGTCACACCACTTGATGAACAGGTGGCACACCGGCTTCGTCGTCTGAGCAAACCGTCGATGCTGGTCATTAATAAGTGTGACTCGCCGAAGCTGGATCTGGAAGCCGCTACGTTTCTGACATTGGCAAACGTGCCCTACGTAACGACCAGCGTGAAAGCCAATCGTAATCGCGACTTACTGATAGACGCGATTGTTGATCTGCTTCCGGAAGCTCGAGAAACCGAAAACGCGGAAGGTGACTACCTGCTGCAGCCTTCTGATATGCGGCTGGCCGTAGTTGGTCGCCGTAACGTCGGCAAGAGTACGTTCATCAACCAGCTCGCGCAGAGCGAACGAGTGATCGTCAGCAATATTCCAGGGACAACTCGCGACAGTATCGATATTCGTTTTGAAGTTGACGGTAAGTCATTCATCGCGATCGACACTCCCGGAGTGCGCAAGAAAAAGAGTCTGGCCAACGACATCGAATTCTACGGCCTGGTGCGTGCTCAGCGCAGTATTCGTCGTGCGGACCTGGTGCTGATGTTTTTTGATGCGACACAGACGATCTCCAAAGTCGACAAGCAACTGGTCGAAGAGATTAATGAGCATTACAAGCCATGCATTTTTGTGATCAACAAATGGGATGCGGCTCTTGATGAGCAGATGACGACCGAGAAATGGGTGAAGTATCTGCTGGATACGTTCAGCTCGATGCGACACGTTCCGATCGCGATCATTACGGCGAAAGATGGACGCAATATCCGCAAGCTCGTGAATCTGGCTCAGTCGGTTTACAAGCAGGCGAATCTTCGCATGAGCACTGCTCGTCTGAACAAAGCCGTGCAGAAAGCGATTGAGAAGAACCCGCCGCCGATCAGAAAGAATCGCCGCCCAAAGATTTACTTCGCGTCACAAATCGCCGGTTCTCCTCCCACGATTGTGCTGAAGTGCAATGAATCATCTCTGCTTGATGAATCGTGGAAGCGATACCTGCTGGGCTACCTGCGTGAGGTGACTCCGTTTCAGGAAGTGCCAATCCGGCTGGTGCTGCGAGGCCGAAACGAGAGCGATCCGGATCTGTTGAGCGGTGATACGCCTCTGCCACCGGAAATGACGTCCGACGCAGAAATCATAGACGAGATTGATGACGAACCAGAAATCAGCGAACTCACCGACGAGCAACTGCGTGGTGATGATGATCCGGAATTCGATGAGTCATGGGATGATTCTGACTTCGACGCGGATGACATTTTGTCTCTGGAAGACGAAGATCCCGATGCGCCTGCTCCTAATTTTGTGGATGATGACGAGCTATAGCCTGTCGAAGGGTATTCTGATGAAAAGTGTACGCTGTTTAGTTGTGGCCATCGCGGCCCTTGTCACTGGTGGATCAAGCAGCTTTGCCGATGTGCGGCTGCCGGAAGTGATCAGTGACAATATGGTGTTGCAGAAGGATATCCCGCTTCCGATCTGGGGTTGGGCGGCGGCTGGTGAAGATGTCTCCGTAACGCTGGGCGAATCAACAGCGACGACAAAGGCTGACGGCAGCGGAAAGTGGAAAGTCACTCTGCCCGCGATCAAGACAGCCGGTGGTCCTCACGAAATGATCGTGAAGGGCAAGAACGAAATAAAGATCGCAAACATCCTTGTGGGCGAAGTCTGGGCCGGGTCGGGCCAGTCCAACATGCAATGGAGTGTTTCTGCGTCGATGAACGCGGGACAGGAAATTGCCAATGCCAAGTTCCCTAAAATTCGCCTGTTCATGATCCCGCTGATCCCTTCGGGAACACCATCGGAACATGTTGCTGCAAGATGGGTGGAATGTTCTCCGGAGACCGTGGGCGGTTCGTCGGCCGTGCTCTACTTCTTTGGTCGCGAGCTTCATCAGAAGCTGGACGTGCCAGTTGGTTTGATTACCACGGCGTGGGGCGGAACTCGCATACAGCCCTGGATTCCGCCTCAGGGATACACGGCCGTTCCAGAACTGGAAGCCGAAAAGAACGATTGGCTGGGCATGCTCAAAGGCTATTCCGATGCATTGGTGGCCTATTCTGAAGGCGTCAAAGCGTTTTCAGCCGCAGTGGCCGCTGCCAAGCCGGGCGATCCTCTGCCGGGAGCTCCGGGAAATCCGCCATCTCATCCATTGAACAGCAACTACAATCACACCGGGCTCTACAACGGGATGATTCATCCGATTGTGCCCTTCGGTATTCGTGGTTTTCTGTGGTATCAGGGTGAGTCCAACAACGGCCAGGGAATGCACTACTTCCAGCTGAAGAAGGGACTTATCGAAGGGTGGCGTTCCGTATGGAATCAGGAAGGCAATCGCGATTTCCCATTCCTGTTCGCTCAACTGGCTCCATACAACTATGGCGGTGATCCAACTCGCCTGGCAGGAATCTGGGAAGCTCAGACGGCCACGCTGTCGGTCAAGAATACCGGGATGGCCGTGCTGACAGACATCACAACGATTGGCGATATCCATCCGCCGAATAAGCAGGAAGTCGGTCGTCGACTTGCTCTCTGGGCGTTTGCTAAGACCTATGGTCAGCCTGATGTTGTTTACTCGGGGCCGCTCTACAAGTCTTTGAAGATTGATGGCAGCAAAGCCGTTGTCAGCTTTGATCACGCTGCCGGGCTGAAATCTCGCGATGGCCAGGAGTTGTCATGGTTCTCTGTCGCCGGAGACGACAGGAAGTTCGTCAAAGCCACCGCTAAGATTGAAGGTGACACAATCGTTGTCAGCGCGGAAGGCGTCGCTAAGCCGGTCGCGGTTCGCTTTGGCTGGAACCACATTGCAGAACCGAATCTCAGCAATGGTGCCGGATTGCCAGCATCGCCGTTCCGAACGGACAACTGGACCGATGCCGAAAATGCAGCCCCGTAGCGAACGTGGTACCGAAGTGTCTTTGTGAATACAGGCCTGCTCGCTTACCGTGCGATTCGGACTGCGTCGCACCACCTGAATGTGATGCCGACTGAGCGGTGGAATCAGTGATGAATTGGTGCTGTTCGCTCGCACGGACGGTGACTCGGACAAAATTGCATCCAGGTGGGCCGCTCTTTCGCGGCATCGCTGTGCGATCTGACGGCAACGTGTTGCATTGGGAAAAAGGTTAATTGAAGAGCCCCGCGTTGCGCAGTTAGCGTCTGTTTTAGGCTGAATTCGACAAATCCCGGTTGACGCAGTCTTGGGCCAGGATACTCTTCCGTTTGCCATCATCTCGATGGCGCGAGAGTAAGTCTGATTGAACACAGCGATTGTTAGTCGAAGAATACGAGTGACAACGGCAAGGATGGGATCGTGGCGACGACGGATTGGAAGACGATTCAGCAGGTGTCACTGTTATCTCCCGGAAATGCTGCGGGAACGCTGATGCAGCTCAGTGGAAAGCTGCTTTCTGATGGTGTGAAAGCAGCGGATTTTGAAACGTTCATGCGGTCTGCTTTATCGGAGATCGCAACAGAACTTTCTGTGCAGTGGATCGCGCTGATTCAGCGAATTCCCGGGCCAGGCTGGGCAACGGTGATTGAGCATGGGCAACAGGCACTGGCCATGCGACCGGTCGCATTGTGGGACAATGCACTGGAGCGAGATGCGGCCGGAGTTTCCAGGACGGATCAGGGTCGAATTGTTGCTGCGTTCCCACTGACCTCAGGAACTCCGTTTGGTCATCTTTTGGTCACGGTCGGCCGACATGCCGATGCAGATCTGGCGGAGTCCGGCCTGTTGATCGCGCGGACGTTGTCCATGGCGCTGACACTGGTGGATCGCGAGTTGCAGAATCGTCGACAAGTGGAGCGACTGCGGTCCACGTTGAATATTGCCTCGAAGCTATCGATGGCTGAAGATGCCGCTCCGCTTCTGGAGCAGATTGCTCACGAAGCGACCAGGTTGCTCAACTGTGATCGCAGCAGTATTTTCCTGTGGGACAAGGAACGCAACGAAGTCGAAGCCCGGCCGGCGCTGGGAGTCAAAGGAGCTTCTTTACGCCTGCCTTTTGGTGAAGGCATTGTCGGAGAAACTCTCAAGACCGGGCAGGCGATTTGTGTTGATGATGCCTACGACGATCCAAGATTTAATCAGGAAGTCGATCGCAAAAGCGGCTACCGAACTCGCAATCTGATCTGTGTTCCCCTGCGTGATGCCAGCAACAATGTCGTGGGAGCGTTTGAAGGGATCAATCACAATGAAAATCGTCCGTTTACGCAGGACGATGTCGAATGCTTGACCCAATTAGGAACTCAGGCGGCTGTCGCTCTGCGGAATCTGCAGGAGCGTAATCTGCTGCATCGCAGCAATAGTCAATTGGCGGAACAGGTGACTAAAGGCGTCTCGATCGTCGGTGACAGCATGGCCATTACGGCTCTCCGGGATACGGTGCGACGTTTGGCAAATACGGATTTGCCAGTGCTGGTGCTGGGTGAGAGTGGAACAGGCAAAGAGGTCGTGGCTCAGTCACTGCACTATGCCGGCAATCGGTCCAGTTGCCCGTTCGTCGCGGTGAACTGTGCTGCCCTTACGGAGTCGCTGCTGGAGAGTGAGCTGTTCGGCCATGAGCGAGGCGCGTTCACGGATGCGCGCGACATGCGTCAGGGCAAGTTTGAGCTGGCCGACGGCGGGACTCTCTTTCTGGACGAGATTGGCGACATGAGTCCAGGCGGTCAGGCTAAGCTGCTGCGAGTTCTGGAGCAGAAAGTGATTACTCGTGTGGGCGGATCGCAGTCGATTCCGATCAATGTGCGAATCGTGGCCGCAACGAATGCGAATCTCAGTGAGGCGGTGCGAGCCAAGCGGTTTCGCGAAGACTTGTATTATCGCCTGGGAGTCGTAAGTCTTGATCTGCCGCCGCTGAGAGAGCGACCGGAAGATATCCTGCCGCTGGCGGAATTTTTCCTGCGGCGATTCGCAACACAAGCTCGGCGGCCCGGTTTGCAGTTGTCTTCGGAAGCTCGCCGCCGACTGCAATCCCACACCTGGCCGGGAAATGTACGCGAGCTCCGAAATCTCATGGAGCGAATAGCGTTTCTGGCTCCGGGGGATCGAGTTGAAGCGGAAGATCTGGCGTTCATTTTGAATCCGGACGCTGATGGTTCGCGTCTGCCGTCGCTGGAGCTTGGGTTAGACGAGGCAACTCGAGAATTTCAGCGAGACTTCATTCGTCGCAGCATTCGTCAGGTGAATGACAATATGACCGACGCCGCGCGGCTGTTGGGACTGCATCGTTCAAACCTTTACCGCAAAATGAAGCAGCTGGAAATGAAGGAGGTCGGGGGAGGAGAATAGGTGAAGAGTGTCAGCAGGAGTTTTCTCGTCCCGCGTTGCGGTCGACTGTTTTGGGGATTCACAGCGCCCCCAATGTTTGAATCCTGAGATCGGCAGGCCCGTCGAGGTTGTGAATTATTGTCAATCAATGGTCCAGGCACCCAAAGGCAAGCCCCAAACGCCAGTGTGCGGTCCGCCAGTCCCCCATTACTCACTCGCTGGCGCTGCTGCGCTTGTAAAATCAGAGCCTCAGTGTGGCGGTTCTCCTTCCAGGATTCGTGTTCGTTTGCCTGCGGATTGGGGTGGCTGGGCCTGGAGGGGCGAAATAGCATGAACTTCTCCAGCTGCCCCTGTGATGATTCGAAGTTTTAAGAATCCAACTGTGGCATGAGGACTTATTGACGAACCGTCAGGGCGGTATTTCGGCAAATTGCATTAATCAGGCATCTCTGGAAACTCAATCCGGGGAGATCAGGAGAAGACTTTTCTGAGGCTGTTGAAATCCAAATTGTCCCCTTTTCCAAAATCCTGAAAACCTTTACAAACTGCGAGTTACGGTTCAGAGAATCCCTGTGCCGACGAAATTAAAGGGAAACCTCAGCCCTTGTCGTGGATTCCCATCCGGCACTGACTAGTCAGAATTGTAATGAGCGGAGCAGACCGATATCCGGGATCAGCAACTGAGCTTGCTTTAGAGAGCGAGCGGGTTCGCCGTCTCCTTGCCGATTCGGGGCCGATGGTTATGCCCGTGGATTCTCCTCCGGGAGTTCCTCAGTTTGAACCTGCGGTTGGATTGGCGGGAGCACATCGTCAGACGCTGTGGGGAACAATTTTCCCTGCGAAGGTGAAGTTGAAGGGGACGACTGAGCGGAGGTTGCGGCTGAACGACGGCGATCTTGTCGTTCTCCATGACAACAGCCCGGCGGGCTGGCAGCGAGGTGACCATGCCGTGTTGCTGATGCATGGGCTTTGTGGATCTCACCAAAGCGGTTACATGGTGCGTCTGGCGAGCCGATTGTTGTCCCAGGGGATACGCGTTTTTCGGATGGATCATCGAGGCTGCGGTGCCGGGGCTCTTCTGGCGAACAATCCTTATCACGCGGGCCGAACAGAGGATGTCGCATCGGCTGTACAGATGCTTGAGCGATTATGTCCCGGGTCACCAGTATCGATCGCCGGATTTTCCCTGAGCGGTAACCTGTTGCTGAGATATCTGGGAGAGAATCCCGACGATCTGCCTCTCTGTCTTTTTCGTACTGTCGCTGTTTGTCCCCCAATCGACCTGCATCGATGTGCGGCTCGACTTAACGCAACATCCATGGGGCAGCGTTACGACTGGTATTTTACAAGACTTTTGATCAGTCAGATCGCAAATAGCCCGCTCTGGAAAGATCATCTTCCATTGGCGATGGTGCGACAGCTTCCACGTCGCCTGTATGACTTTGACGAGCTCTATACGGCTCCCGCGTCGGGGTTTGAATCCGCTGACGACTATTACAACCAGGCTTCGTCCGCCCGGTGATCGAAATGATTCGGGTTCATACGACAATTCTGGCTGCAGAAATGATCCCGTGGTATGTTCAAAACCGTTTCCTTGATCTAGACCTGCCGACGAATGTGACTCTGTGTCTGACAAAACATGGCGGTCTGCCTGGGATTTATCGGCCGCAGTGGTGTTGATCCCGATGACGCTGGATGGACTGGCGGTTGATTGACTGGTTGTTGACTTAGAATTCAGACAAAACCGGGGCTGGCTGTCGGATCAGGAATGAATCACCTGGAATTCCTGGTCCGCCGGTACCTGTCCCGTTTTTCCAGAGGTTCCTGGTGGTTTTTCTTCCCTGAGTATTGATACGCACGGAGGATGCAGATCTCTTCAGACAAGCTTCGGAATCTGCTCACATCCAGTGGCTTGTGTCATCGTGCCGAATTGGATTTGTGTGAGCCATTGGTTCGAACTGAGTCAGGATCTGCCGGACTTTGATTCCATTTGGCTGGATGCACTTGTTGAACAGGCTTCTTTGACACCATGGCAGGTAGACAGGATCCTTGCAGATGATCTCGAGCAGATCGTCGTTGGAAGCTACTTCTGTAAACACCACTTGGGCGATTCACCTTTCCTTCACTTGATTCACGACATCAGTCCGGCTATATCCTGCGGTCTCCTGATCTGATGATTCACGGACAGGGCCCGGTTCAGAGTCACGCACGGCCGATCTCATGGCATCGATCGATCGTTGCCGACGTTCGGCTCCTGCCGGGCTTACCCTGCCGACAGAGATGATTTTTCAGAATGTCTCTGATTCTGCGAATGCATCGAACCCAGAATCCTCGGGTGCTGCTTTTCTCGTGTCGCCTTTTATTCCCGGCTGGTCGATGGAGGAATTGTTGATTCGTGGTGGTCGACTTCCGTGGCCTGTTGTGGCTGAGATTGGTCGTGAACTTCTGACGGTGCTTGGCTGGCTGGAGTCTGTTCGATTGCTGCATGGAGATCTGGTCGCCCGAAATGTCCGGATGGATCCCACAGGCCGAATTCATCTGGTCGATCCATTTGTCCATCGGTTTCTCCAGCCTCACTTTGCCCTGTCTGATCGACTGACACTGCGTGATTGCGATGGTGTTGCTCCGGAACAAGTGGGAACCGGCCGACTGGCCGATGCGCGCAGCGAACTGTATGCGCTGGGATGCCTGTTGTGGCACCTGCTGACGAGTCGCCCTGTGATTCTGTCTGCCGATCCGGTAACTCGGGTCATGAAACAGAAAGATCATGACATTGTTGATGTGCGAGGTCCGGTGCCTGATTGTCCTGAATGGATGTCGCGGATCATTATGTCGCTGACTCGCCGTTCGCCCGAACTGCGTCCTGCTGGAGCGGCTGAAGTGCTGAAGGTGTGGCGAACTCATGCCGGCGGAGGCCTGCGTCAGTGCCGCGCGATCGCTCGTTCGATGCCCGATCACTCGCTGCGATCAAGACCTCATGCTGTGGTTCGTCGCCGAAATCGATCCGGTTCCTGGCGCTGGCCCGTTACAGCATCGGCAGTGCTCGGTGTTCTTGTATTTCTTGCTGCCCGATCGGGAGTGCTCCCGAAAACTCTCCACCTTGAAATGCAGCCGGAGATTTCCGTTGCTGGGGTGAAAACCGTTGATCATCCTTCCGGGCAGGCCGATGCGGTCGTGCCTGCGGCGGGGCCGTTGTTGCTGCCAAAGGTTGATGCGGAAGGTGTGATTCGGCTGGAATCAGGAAAACAATACGTGGCGGCGCCCTGCGAGTTTCCCGGAACGCTCAGAATTCTTTGTGAGCAGTCGCCGGTGGCTCAGATCATCGTGCCAGAGAATCATCGCTGGCAACTGCGAGCTCGCGCGGTCGAAATACGCGGCGTGAGTGTGAGTCGATACGCTGAATCGCAAGGGACACTGAATTCTCGTTCCGAGCCTAAAGAAATTCGTCAGTTGGTGGAGATTCAATCCGGGGCATTGACCATTGAAGGTTGCGTGATTCAATCACCTGCTCAGTCGGATAATTTCGAAGGCCTTGCGTGGCTGAAATTGGCCGAGGCTGAAGGCGTTGTGCTGGTAAGGAACTCAGTTTTTGCGGGAGGTGGTTATGGATTGTCGATGAATCATCCACCGCGACGATTCGAGCTGCAGAATGTCCTGCTGGCCAATCGAGGCAGCGGCATTCTGTGTGAGTTCCAGAAAGGTGACTCCATGAACTGGAATGTCACGGCCCGGAATGTCACTCAGCGATTTGGCTACAGTTTGCTGGATGCCATGGTGCACGATAACGGGATTCGCAGTCTTGAGTTGAATCTGGCATCGTCCGAATCTGTCTACTCGCCGCAGATGGCAATTTTGCGATTCCGGATTCCGGATGCATGGAGCCCCGACGCGATCCGCGTTCAACTTCAGGCGGGAGAGTCTGGGAATCCGGCAATTGTGCCACCGACCGTGACGCCGGCTGTGTATATCGATCCTCGATTACGTCAGCCCGTCAGTCTTCCTGAGTCACAGCTCACAGACAACAGCGTGTTGCTGGCGGAGCTGATTTTCGATGAACAGAGTTCCACGACGGCTGACGCGACAAACGAATGGTCATCTTCGGTTCTGCTGGATTTCGAAGGCCCCAAAATGACGCTGGTGATGCCCGGAATCGATGGGAAACAGCTTCCCCGGCGGTGATCAGTGCCGACTGCAAATTCGCAATTGAGTTTTATTTTCTGTGGTGCTTTCGAAGGGCCTCCAGATCATCGGTGCCGATCAGATCAACGCCGGCGTTTTTCAGCTCAGCCCAGAGCATTGTGCTTTCAGGCGTGGCCCAAAAACGAAGTCGACGACCTTGCTTGTGACATTTATTGACAATGCTGGCCAGCTTTTCACGTTCATCTGTTGGCATCTCGCCATTGCCGCGATACTTAAAGTGATTGCCCCAATTGTCGCTGATCAGTGGAACAAGAGACGCCGGCGCACCTGCCTCCAGATCGCTGAGCCGCCCATCAATGGCAGCATAACGGGGATTGGATTTTTCGATCTCTGCTCGAGGTCGATCACCGCTGACGATGACCGTCACGGCCTTCTCCCGAAATTCACCGTCGATATAGCTTGAGACAATGTCGTCGTATGACTTGAGCAAAGAATCAAGGAGACCATACGTCTCCACGCCTTTAGTCTTGATGTCGACTAGCAAAATGATTGGCTTGCCATCGCCGTAAACACTGCCAACGTTTCGCGCGGCGATCTCTCGAAGAGGCTTCAGGTACAAGCCTTCCAGAGTCTTGTCTTTCGACAACTCCAGAAATGTATGAGCCACCAGTAGCTGGCCCTCGACGGGAAAGACATCCGCTTCGATGCTGGCAAAGCCGTGGTCGATTGCGTCCAGTAACGGGCGATCATGCTGATAGTCATTGTGAGCATGAGCGTTCTCCAGCCTCGCTGGCAGTTCGGACGAGTCTTTTGTTTCTTTGGCACAGAGAGGCGAAAAACCTGTGGAGGGATTCCAACTCAGAACCAGCAGCAGGGTGACGGCTGTTAGTACAGGTTTCGTTTCCATTGTGTAAGGTCTTTGATTCAGATCTAATATTGCTCCTGGAGTTCGAGGCACTGGCCGAGATTCTGAAACAAGAATAACTGGCTGCCGCCTCAGGCTCAGGGGTTAGGCTCTGCTGCTTTTATGGTGACCAGCAGCCTCACGGGAAGGCTGCTGTTGTCGTTCTGCAACATTTCTGAAAGTTCGTACCGGACTCAGAAGCGGCAGTTGCTCCCTGAGCTTATTCACAACGAATGATCGTACTCAGGATTGGCCATTGCGTCGGGTTTGAGGCTGCTCGTAAAACGACCTTGCGTCCATCGTCGCTCACGCGAGCATTGGTTTCGTATCTCAGAATGCAGGCTCAGTTGTGCCGAGCGACAGAAAAACAAACGACAGAGCTGGAGTTGATAGTTGTGAACTTGTTTTTCTGGAAACGTCCGCCTCAGCCGAATACTCAGGGCTTTCGAACTCTCAATTGGAAAGCGTAACTCATGAGCTGCGATTACAGCCGGGGGACGTTCCGGTCGACGGACAGACTGCAGACTTGCTCCGTGATTTGAATGCACCGGAGACGTCATATTTGGCATCTGAGAGAGCTCCAAAAGAGATCGAGGTAAAAGTACTCGGACGATGAAACTGAGCCTGTTTCTTCTCGGCAGGAGCATCTGAGCACAAAAGCATAAAACCGGATGACCGATAAAAACTCAGTCAGCCGGTTTCAGGTTTTTGAACTTTTGTTCTGCTGCATGATCAGGTCCTTCTGAACAGTAAGGAATCAAACCGTTCGACCACTGAACCATCATGGCTCAGGCTTTGTCGACTTATCGAGACAGTCGGTCGTTATTGTTCTTCCAGCGGAACTGTCGTTGCGATATGGTTTGGATCCACAATATTGCTCAGAGAGGAACTGAGCCGCTGAAGGATTCTGAGGTCGGCAGGTTCCGGATGCTTTGGCCATGTCTTTCAATGTCTGGCTGCGAGCAACTCGGACTGCTTCGATCAGAACTTCATCACCATTGACTACTCCATCTCGGTCATTCACTTCGATATCAGGAATAACACCTTCGCCAGCCATTTTTCGTCCGTTCGGGGAGTAGAACAGAGCTGTTGTCAGTCGCAGGTCACCACCCATTGCACTCAGAGGGAAGTGTGTCTGAACAGAACCTTTCCCGTACGATTTCGTACCAACCACAACTCCTCGTCCATTCTCCTGAATCGCGGCAGCGAAGATTTCGCTGGCCGAAGCACTGTCACCGTCAACCAGAACAACCAGTGGCACACTCCATGTCTTAGCATAAGTTGCCTGTTCCACCATGTTGTCACCGCTCAGTCGTCCTTTCGTTGTCACGATTGTCCCACAGGCCAGAAATCGGTCGCTGATTTCCACACAAGTCGTCAGCAGGCCACCGGGATTTCCTCGCAGGTCGATGATCAGAGATTTCATTCCACTGCTGTGCAGACTATTCAGAGCCTGGTCAAGTTCGGCAGTAGAACTCTGTGAGAATCGGCTGAGGCTGAAGTAACCAACATCTGTGCCATTCAGGATCTTCGTGTCGTTCACTGTCCAGACTCGTACTTTACGACGAGTCAGAACAAAGTCCCGTTCACCTTTTCCTTCACGGTAGATCCGGATCTTCATCTGGCTGCCACTCGTGCCCTTCATCAGGTCCACACTTGTCGCCATCTTCATTCCGGCAATCTCATTGTTGTTGATGCTCAGGATGATGTCTCCTGTCTGCAGACCAGCTTCTGCGGCTGGGCCACCTCGCAGCGGCTTCACAACCACCAGACCGTCAGCATGTTCGCGAACTTCAACACCTACACCCACGATCTCTTCTTCCAAAGCGGCACTCTTCATTCCGGACAACTCTGCACCATTTCGTGATGCAGGATCGGCAGGTTCCAGGCCGGAGAACTTATCCAGAGTATCGATACTGGCGTTTGCGAATTCGAAACCAACAACACTTGGAGTTAAACCCTGAACAGACGAAGCCTGACTCATCACCGTCTTCATTACGTTTGATGCATCCGTGTAACTTCGAATCTGACCAGCACTGGCCAATCGAGCCAACGTGTTTCGGAAACCGTCCATCTGGAACGAATCCGTTGAAAGACCAAGACCATTCACAAAGGCAGGATTATCCAGAGCAATTGTCAGGTTTCGCAGAGCACGTCGAACTCGCACGTCGTAATCGGTGGGCTCAAGTGAGCGTTCGTCAATCTTCTTGAGATACCTCGGCGAACAATGACAGAGCCTGATTGTTGGACATCGCACGGATAGCCGCACAGACAGGGTTCTGGTATCGGATCGTCAACAGTTCGTCGATCTTTGAGGCCGTCATCCAATCGATTCTCTTCTGGCAGTGGAGCGGAACGAAAGGGTCGCGTTCCATCAATTGGGTCGGCGATCGCCGTTTGATCGTCGGGCAGGCAATCGCTCATATCGTTGGTCAAAGTCACCTTCGGATCGAGGATCGTAGGTCCGGTCATAATTGGTTTCTCGACGAAAGTCGTCCATCGGGTAACCGTCATCCGAAACTGGACGGCCCGTGCTTCGTGAATCGAATCGATCACGTGTCATCGAGTCATAGGCGTTCTCGCGGAACTCGGTATCGAACCTGTTCGCCATCGCGAGATCGAAGGTCTCGCCCTTCTCGATTGATACGACGAAAAGGATCTGATGGAGTCAGCGTCGAAATGCGACGGCTTGAGAATTCTGAAAGACTCGCGGGAAGTTCGGGAAAGTCCTCTGAACTGGCCACTGGGCGAACTGATCGCAGGCGGCTTGAGTAATTGTCTTCGTCTGGAAACTGGCCGAAGACTGAAGAGGTGGTCGCTATCGTCAGGATAGCCAGAGTCATCGTGATTCGTTTTGAAGCGTTCATGTTTCTATTCTCCTTGATTGAATCCGTTCGATTGTTTGTCAGGACTGATGAATATTGTGAAGGCTGGAGGGAATGGGCGTTTGTTGGGAACTTCGGAGTTGTCAGATCAGGCCACATGCGGGTACTGGTCAGAGACGACTCGCATTGCGACGCCTAATGCGCCGCATGACAGAGCAGAGTTTCGTCAGCCACCAGTTCGCCTCGCATCACGCGGACGTTCGCTGGAGCTTCGATTCCGATCTTCACTGTTCCCTTTCCGTCTTAATCACTTTGATAACAATGTCTTCGCCGATTCGGATGATTTCTGCCGGTTTTCGTGTCAGTAATAACATGGCTCACTACTTCCTGTGTTTCCTAATCTTCCAGTTTTCTGTTCTGTCGACTTCGATCAGAATCGTTGTTGTCATGTTGAATTTGATAATGCGAGAAGTGTGCCAATTGTGATTCAGATTGTTCCATAGGCCAAAGACGACACATAACAGTATGATATGTAATAACTTACGTAAATTTGTTGCTGTGGCAGTATTTGCCGATTAAGCGATTCCCGGAAAGCTTTTCACTGGCAAGGCCAAATCACTGTTTTTCACGCCTGATAATTGTCATTTTGACAGCTGCGTTGCCAAACTGAGTTTCTCGCAGTTGAGACCATGATCTGCCGAAGCCGGACTGAAATCACCCGATTGCAAAATGCCGAGGGCTCCGACATGGCTCATCTGGTTGCAGCCGAAGTGCGGAAAGACAAGGGTTGGTTGGTGACGACCTTTGCTACGGCTGCCCCGCTGAGTTGGTTCTGTCAGACCCTGAGTCCGCCGACTCAGCAAACGAAGGATGCATGGTTTGATCTCGATCCTTACCGTTTTGTCTGGTCGGACCGGGCAGATTTGCTCTTTGCTGATGAAATCAGCAGTCTGCTAAAAGCGAGGTGAAGTTCGTGTGAAGTTTCGATCAGCACCGTGCGTCAGGCAGCTGGACTCTGATCTCTCCGCTGAACTGATGTCTCAATGGCACATCATCCAGCAGAGCACCTGACAAGAACGCTTCTTACCGTCGCGCAATTCTTCGCAGTCATGGAATCGCCGGGGACACGGCTCTATCGAAACAGCCACACATAGCGTGAGCGGCAGAATCCATGCAATCGATACGTTGATGTGGCGATGTTCGGCTGCATTTGTGGACACTGTGCAACATTCCGGAGTGATCGTTCCTGCACGACCGGCAATCGTGACCTATTGTCCTTAGAGGACCAAAGTCGGACATAGGGTCCGTATATCATTCAGCCCGATCGTCCGAACGAATAAGAACAGTGATTCCGGAGTGAATTTCAATGATTGCCCCACTCAAACCTTCTCGCCAGACATCCAACGACTTTGAGGCCCTGAAATCACACATCCACGGAAAACTCGTGGAGAAACTCGACCTGACACGCCTGTCAGAGCTCGAAGGAGATTCGCTGCGTCGCGAAATCCGCGTCGTTGTGGAACATCTTTGCGATACTGAAAACCCTCTGCTGAACCGATCGGAACGCGAACGACTCGTCGAAGAAGTTCTGGACGAGGCATTTGGTTTCGGACCGCTGGAACTGCTGCTCAAGGAAGAAGGCGTCGCGGATATTATGATCAACGGTCCGAAAAACGTGTTTCTTGAAAAGAACGGACGCATCGTCAAGTCCGACGTCACGTTTCGAGACAACGATCACCTCTTACAGATTCTGGATCGCATCGTTTCTCGAGTAGGTCGCCGGGTTGATGAAACGTCGCCGATGGTTGACGCTCGTCTTCCGGACGGTTCCCGATTGAATGCCATCATTCCGCCGCTGGCGCTGGATGGACCGTCATTGACTATTCGTCGGTTCGGTTCGAACCCACTGACGCTGGAAGACCTTTTGAAGTTTGGAGCATTCACGCCGGAGATGGTGATGTTTCTTGAAGGAGCCATGAAGGCTCGTCTGAACATTATCATCAGCGGAGGTACCGGCTCCGGGAAAACAACGTTGCTGAATACACTCTCCAGCTTCATCTCCAACGAAAATCGAATTATCACCATCGAAGACGCGGCAGAAATTCAGCTGCAGCAGGAACACGTGCTTCGACTGGAAACACGTCCGCCGAACATCGAAGGTAAAGGCCGAGTCACCGCGACAGACCTTGTGAAGAACGCCCTGCGAATGCGTCCTGACCGAATCATCATCGGCGAATGCCGAGGTGGCGAGGCACTGGACATGTTGCAGGCGATGAACACGGGACACGACGGATCTTTGACGACAGTTCACTCCAATAATCCGCGTGACGCCATTTCGCGAATTGAAACGCTCGTGAACATGAGTGGTTGCGAACTGCCAATGTCCGCGATCCGAAAGCAGATTGCATCGGCTGTGCACCTGATCATTCAGGCGAATCGACTTCAGGGCGGTCCGCGAAAAGTGACTTACATCACCGAGGTCGTCGGTATGGAAGGTGAGACGATCGTTATGCAGGACATCTTCAAGTTTATTCAGGACGGAATCGGCGAGAATGGAAAGGCCTTCGGGCATTTCGAATCCACCGGCGTTCGCCCTAAATGTATCGAGCAACTGGAAGCCGGCGGAGTTCGACTGCCAAACGGACTGTTTGCTGCTCGCGTTATGCGATCTCCATAAGAGAATCCGATGGCCTTCGATCAGTCGCATCGAAGGCCATCCTCTGATTTCTCCTGTCGACACTGTTTTGCTGATTTGATTCTGTTCAACTTGTGACTTTTTACGGACCACTTCCATGGATCCAAACCTGCTTATCATGATCTCGGCGTTTATCGGCGTGATCGCGCTGGTGTTCGGGGTTGGATTTGCTTTGCAGGGCAAGTCTGATTCCACACTGGAGGCGCGGCTCGCGGCGTTTACGGGATCTGCTCAGCCTTCAAAATCCGAAATCACCGAAGCGGCACGATGCGGTGGTCTTTCGACCGCTCAGGGGATTGTTGGTGGCATCATTCAAAGTTCGGAAAGCTGCCACTCTTCTTTCGACAGGCAGATTCTCCGATCAAGATTGAGCAGTTTCTGATGTTGTGTACCGGCACAACGGCTCTCTGAGCGCTCTGTTGATGATCGGTCGAGCACCGCTGCCATTGATTCCGGTTGGAGCCGTGCTGGGCTTTGGTGTTCTGTGGACGTGGCTGTGGTGGCGACGCAGGACACGCTTCGCCGAAATTCGAAAAAGCAACTCTCTGATGCGGCTCGCGACCTGATGTCACGAGCCCTGAAATCCGGGCACAAGTCTGGCATCCGGGCTGAACGTTGTTGCCACAGAAATGCCAGCTCCGATTTCCACAGAGTTCCGTACAGTGTATGACGAACAGAACCTGGGGATCCCGATCGAGCAGGCTCTGCGAAACATGCTGGTGCGAATTCCCAATATGGACCTTCAGTTCTTTGTGACTGCCGTGGCCATTCAGCGTCCAGGCCGGGGGCGACCTTGCGGAGATTCTGAACAAAATCAGTTACCTCGTTCGCAGGCGCTAAAGAGATTCTGGGCATGGTGAAAGCATTGACGGGCGAAGGCCGAATCAGCGGGATCGTGCTGATGGCCCTGCCGATCTGTCTGTTCTTTACCGTGTACTATCTGAATCCAGACTACGTCATGCTGTTACATTTTAACCGTGAGATTGGCCGTCAGATGATCAGTGTGGCCATCTTCCTGTACGGAGTTCTTGGTGCCTATACGATCAGAAGATTGTGGATATCAGGTGTGATCAGCGAGCCATTGCAGGACCGCAGGGAGCCTCATTCATTCGTGTAACTCGTTTCCAGATTCAACTGACCGTTCGAGACAACGTCATGGATACAACCTCAATTCTCCCGATAGCGGCGTTCATCGCAATCACAGCCGGCCTGTGGGGCGTTGTCAGCATGTTCGCTCGAAAAACATCCCGGGCCTCGGAGCGTCTGGAAGAGTGGCGTGATCCCTTTGCGCGTCAGAAGCGTGAAGGCGGACAAGCAAACTCTGCGATGGGCAGCATGATGAAAAAGCCGCTCCGGCGATGTCCAAAGCGGCTGGAATCCAGAGCGAACTCAGGCAGAGTAATCTCAAGACTCGTCTGGCGAATGCGGGCTTTTCCAAGCCGAACGCGACTCGAAACTTTCTGGCCATCAAATTGTGTTTCCTGATTCGGTACGGCTTGTTGTTTGAGGCCGTCTACGGATTTGCCTCTGCCGGATTCAGCAAAGACTCGCTGATGTCACTGGTGATGGGCGGTGGCGCGGGATTCTATATCCCGGAAGTTGCGTTGACGCTGATGAAGTCCAGCCGACAGCAAAGATCTTTCTGCAGCTTCCCGATGCACTTGACCTGCTTGTGGTCTGTGTTGAAGCGGGAAGCGAGACGATTGCCGGGATACGTCGAATCTCTGAAGAACTGGCCCCAAGTGCTCCGGAAGTCTGTTCCGAGCTTTCTACGGCAATATGCAGTTGCAGATGGGCAAGCCACGTCGCGAAGTTCTGCATGACCTTGGCGTGCGGACTGGTGTGGATGACATGCGGGCCTTGTTGCGATTCTGATCGGGCTGACGGCGGTTCCTCCATCGCACAAGCTTTGCGAGTCAGTCGACAGCATGCGAGTTAAACGTCGTCAGATGGCCGAAGAGAAAGCTCGACAGTCGGCCGTGAAGATGATTTTTCCGCTGGTGCTGTTCATCTTCCCGGGGATCTTTGTGGTGCTTGTGGGCCCTGCGCAGCGATTCAGCTGATGGAGAATATGTTGAGCCGCAGTAGTGATACCTGTGCATTCGAAGTGCCGTTTCGGTGCAAAGACGACAGTGGACGAAAGTCATTTCATCCCGCCCTATTATGACACTGTAAACCGCAAACATTTCGATATCTACGTTTCGGCCCGAAGGTTTCTCGTGAACCTTTGGGCCGTCTTATTTCTGGCATCATCCGAAAGTGGTGCAAGATCTCCTGAAGGTATCTTCCTCAGCTGTTAATTCGGAACAGGACAACCAGCCGCACCGACCATCTTGTTCGCTCAGTGTTGTCCGTCAACTTTCCCCATTGTCGCGTTTCGCGTCGTTTTGAAGTGACTCGACTCCGCTGCGGTCCTACGCAACACAGCCTAATCAAACTGTGCCACACAGCGACATTGATTGCAGACGATCAGAGCAGACCCAGGCCAAATCTCCATCTCATGCACTGCGTTTGCGACGTCTGTTCTCTATGGGCATCTACAACGTATCCACCACTGCCGACGTCCCGACGCAAAGGGACGAGACGTTGTGATTGCACGAAATCGTGTTTGTTATAGCAGATCCAGAATCTCTCCTGCAGACAAGTCGATGATAACATCGTCGAAGGCTCGGAAGAACCAGTCGGAGTTCGCTCCGCCAGTCAGCGAATCATCCTCGCCGGCATCATTCAGCACGTCGATGGTGGTCTTCAATGACACAGCCGGGCTGCCGACACCAGCTCGCAGATTGGAGATGCGCGTCGCATAGTCGTTAGTCGAGATCCATTCGGTTCGCAAAGTATTCAGGCTAATGAGACTGGTGTCGCTCGTTGTGCGCCCAGCGATAACAATGTCCTCGCCCGCTAAACCATTTAAGGTATCCAGTCCCAGCCCACCAATTAGAATATCACGACCATTGCCGGCCTCCAGAATGTCATTGCCCTCCATCCCGACCAGAATGTTGTCTCCATTGCCACCTGTCAGTCGGTTTTCCAGGGCATTCCCCAGCAGCGTATCGCTGCCCGTACCACCCACGGCATTCTCAAACGTGCTGACAGAATTGAGTTTCACAGTACGATTCGTATGAACCGGCTGAATCGCCGTATTGCCAAGGCTCAGAGTGACGCTGGAGGTCTCCGTCGCGAAACTGAGTGTATCGATGCCTTCATTTGTATTCTCAGTCGCCTGATCGGCTTCTGTGGCGGTTGCCGATGTGAACAGGTAGGTGTCGTCATTGAGTCCTCCGAAGAGCTGGTCACTGCCCGTGCCGCCGTTGAGTTTGTCGGCACCTGCACCACCGATCAGGGTATTGTTCTGGCCATTGCCGGCGAGTGAGTCGGCTCCGGAACCACCAACGGAGTTCTCAAACGTATTGGGTGAATTGAGCTTCAGCGTGCGATTCGTATGCACTGTCTGAATTGCAAGGGAACCAAGGTGCAAATTGACACTCGATGTCAGAGCCGAAAAGTTCAGTGTATCGATCCCTTCGTTGGTATTCTCTGTCAGTTGATCGGCTTCCGTGGTGGTCGCCGTTGTAAACAGGTAGGTGTCGTCGCCCAGCCAGCCTGCCAGAACATCATTACCTTCTGCTCCGATGAGTTTGTCGTTTCCTGCCCCGCCCGTCAATGTGTCATCACCGGTTCCGCCGTCGATCGTGGCAGGCAAAAGAACATTACTGCCGACTGTCAGGATATCATTTCCGGCAAGGCCATTGATAACGATCCCGCTGACTCTGGCCGGAGTAAACGGAAACACGACGTTGTTCAGCACGACGTTCAGGCTGGGGGTCACCCCAGCGACAGCAATCACACTGACCGCATCCGCATTCGAGGTCCCGGTAACTTCCAGAATCGTTCCGTTAAGCTGCACGGGTCCGTCCATGAGGAACCGCTGTGCATAGACGCCCAGCTGATCTATGTCGGGGCTCTCCCAAACGACAACGAAGTTACCATTTGCGTCCATGTCCACGACCGGATTGATCTGATCAAAGGCGGTGCTCAGATTAACGCGAAACTCGCTTCCCTGCGCAACTCCGGCTGCAGAATATCGCTGAGCATAGATGCCGGCCGACCCTCCCGGATCCTGACCTCGACTTAGCCACGTGATGACAAAGTCACCATCGTCGTCCATGGCTGCGGCTGAGTATTCCTGGTTGGACAGAGTATGCGTATTCACTTTGAATTCGCTCCCTTGCGCCGTGCCTGTGGAATCGTATCGGCGAGCGTAAATGCCATTCTCGCTGGCGTCCTGAAACCAACTTGTCCAGCTGATGACAAAGTTGCCGTTGTGATCGATTGCCACTGTGGGGTCGATTTGGTTCCCTGTGGTGAAGCTGTTGACCTGAAACTCACCACCCTGAGCGATACCCGAGGCATTGTAGCGCTGAGCATAAATCCCGAAGCCATCACCGTCCTGAAATTCGCTTTTCCATGTGACTACAAAGTCTCCATCAGAGTCCATGGCGACCGCAGAATATCGCTGGTCTCCCATCGTCAAAGTATTGACACGAAATTCGCTTCCCAGTGGTGTTCCTGCCAAATCGTATAGCCGAGCATAGACGCCATCTCCCCCACCGTCCTGATCGGTGCTGGTCCAGGAGACAACAAAGTTTCCGCTCGCATCCATCGCGACGGACGAGTAACGCTGGTTGCCCGCAGTTGTCGTGTTAACCCGGAACTCTTCCCCCTGAGGTACACCCGCCGCGTTGTAGAGCTGTGAGTAGATTCCAAATCCACCGCCGTCCTGCCCGGCACTTGACCACGAGATAAGGAAGTTGCCGCTGGGACTCATCGCGACGGAAGACTCCATCTGCCAGTTGGTTGTTGTGGTATTGACCCTGAATTCCGTCCCATTCGCCGCTCCCGAAGCGTCATATCGCTGCGCGTAGACACCATAGCCACTCCCGTCCTGCCCATCACTGGTCCACGTCACAACAAAGTTTCCGGTGGCGTCCATCGCCACATTTGTGGTGTCCTGATACGAGGCCGTGTAGGAGTTCACTTTGAACTCCGGTCCAATCGGCGACACCGATAACAACGCCCGCACCTCCAGTGGTTCGGGCAGCACAAACCGATTTGAAGATTCGGCGGTGATTCTCCGCCGGCATGATTTCGCCGCAGGGCATGACAAGCGTCGAAGTAGAGATTGAAGCCACGAAAGAGTTGACGTCGGAAACATTGTTATCGATGACCTCCAGAATCGCGGGTAGACACCAATGCCGCAGAGATCCAGCGCGGGCAATGATGCAAACTTCGAGAATACTCCACAAAGAGCCCATGGCGTATGACGCTCGACGATCCGGAGCACACGAGATCTTCGAAGAGCCCAAAAACATGATCAGCCCAATTCGCGTTTTAAGACTTCCCTGTCGACAAATCGGCGGCCATGGGAGACCCGGTACGCAAGGCTTGTGCCGACGCAATCAGACTGCTTGCTGGGGAACTGAATACGGAGCTTTCAAGTGGTCTCTTCCTACGGACCTTTCGAAAACTCAACCCGCTTCCACTGGCGCGAAGAGATAGTAAATTTATTCGCACGACGCCCTTTTATGGGCCGTCTACCAAACAAAACGCGAATGTTTTCGATGCCTTAGAACGGCGCACAACTGGTTTTCACTACCTGGAGGGAGCCGCTCAAACACTGCCGTTCAAGGACTCTTTCTGCGAACAAGTAAAGCTTTCAGAATCTGTCCACAGGGTGGATGGGAATTCTATGACTCGAAAACCCAATACTTCACAGAGTGTGCTCAGCAGTCACAGGTTGTGCGAATGGCTAAACAGGTTCGCCCAGATTCCCTATTCTTACGGAAATCCGGGGTTGCTGGGATAGGTGTGTCTGATTCAGACGGTGTTACGGTAATTGTCGTTGGATTTTCGCAGGGTGGCAGAGCCTGGAGACGTTGTGTTGGGAAGCAACACGGAGCATGTTGAATTTTTATGGCATGCTGGCTTTCGGTTGACAGTCCTCGCTGAAGCTTCTTGTGACTGCGACACACTCCCACTGTGTGGAAGTGCCACCCAGCGAAGAATTCATTTATCTTGCCTGCATGACATTATGCTTGCATGGGTTTGAAATGACGTCCAGCAGTTTGCCCAAGGCGAGGCGGCTTCAGCGAGAATGATTCGTTGGGTGGGACCAACAGTCAATTCAATCGTTGACACAAGCGACAATCCACGAGGGTAGAGATCTCACGTGAAGTCAAGTCGTAACACGGCTCAAAACGGCGGTGCTTCGAATTCGTTGGGAGGCGGCGCACTTAGCTTTGCCGATGACGGAAGAATCACGGGGCGCGGTTGAAAGGGAGATGCATCGCCCATAGGCATAATCGGAATGCCCACTCCTTCTTCTCGTTCGATAGAGACTTCCGGCAATGCTTCGCCGGGTTCGGCCTGCATCTCAAAAAGAAAACGAGAAGGAACAGTCTCGCGACGTTTTCCCCATTTCATGCGCGACTTGGCACGGGTCAGGGTTAAGTGGTCCATCGCGCGAGTCACCCCGACGTAGGCCAGTCGGCGTTCTTCGGCGATGTCTTTCTCCGAGTCCGCTTCGATGCTGCGTTTGTGAGGCAGAAAGCCTTCCTCCATGCCGATCAGATAGACACGAGGAAACTCCAGACCCTTCGCAGAATGCAGCGTCATTAACCGCACGGCATCCTGTTCCTGTTTTTCATTGCGGTCCGCTTCATCTTCGCGGTCCATCAGAGCAGTGGTCTCCAGGAATCCGGTTAACGACGGATCTTCATTGCGTTCCACATACTGGCCGATGGAATTGATAAATTCTTCCAGAATCGTCTTACGAGTCTCCTGCTGCGTTTCTTCCTTGTACTGTTTGGCGATTTCTGATTCGTAATCGATCTCACGAATCAACTGACGACAATGTTCGGCCAGATTCTTCGGATCACCGTTCATCATCTGGCCGTAGCGCTGCAGCAGTTCTCGAAACTTGACAAGCGAAGTGAGAGTCTTGGCCGGGACGAGACCTTCCGCAGATGCTTCCGGAACGAAGTCCCAGAAGCTGACCCCCTTCTTGACGGCTCGCTGCAGAATCTTCTCGGTGGTGGTGTCACCAATTCCACGGGCCGGAGTATTGATGATGCGCAGAAGGCTCACTTCGTCGCGAGAACTTTCGATCGCTTTCAGATAAGCCAGCAGGTCACGAATTTCACGGCGATCAAAAAACGACTGGCCGCCGACCAGCATGTACGGAACCTTCTGGCGTCGCATCTCCTGTTCGAATACTCGAGGCTGTTCGTTTGTTCGAAACAGGATGGCCACCTGCTTTGGTTTGACGCCCAATTCACTGATAAGATATGCAATCTCCTGAACGACACCTTCAGCTTCGGCCGTTTCGTCTTCAAAGGCCTGCAGGCGAATCTGCGAGCCTGACTTTTTGTGAGGAATCAAAGTCTTATCATGTCGCAGGCGATTGTGCTTCACCA
>JAXMBU010000004.1:0-209836 GCA_046349735.1 Planctomycetaceae bacterium | reverse complement strand
TCCTCGATCATCCTGGCTTCTTCGAGAGAATCCGGGCCAACATTATTGTCCAGATTGAACGCCGGCACCGCACTCATGTTCGCCAACGGCAAGTTGTTCGAAACATAGATGTTCTGTCGAGAATAATCCTCTCCATCGAAGTCCAGAAAGATCTTCACTGACGCAGATGGATCACTCGACAGGGCTGGCACAGTCAGGAGTTGACGTGTTTCCAGAGTCTCGAGCTGCAGCAGCCGTGGCTTCCGATTGGACTTCCGCTTATGGCTCGTCGATGAATTGCGGAACAATGAAGTGAAGCTGTGCAGGATTTTCCCGGACGTTTTCATCAATTCAACCTCTGACTTCCAGCGCTTTTCAGTGGGGTAGGGCCGACAACCTCAAAACGGAATCTGTGCAGGATTTCCCCTGACGGTTTGTATCCACAGCTATCGGACGCACAAGTGTGTAGAAAACCAACAGAAGACACCGGTTGGAAATGAAATCCGTGCAATTTCGGCAATGCGGCCGGTCTTTCTAGTCGTAGTGGCATGAATGATCAGGCGTCCAGATGACTTTCTCCGCTTCTCCCTGTCTCGAAAGTTCTTCAAATCGTCAAAACCGGAATTGCTGAATACAAAATTGACCGTGGCAATAATCCTTCCAGGTCAATCGGGCACTTCGAAATTCCGATCGCAGTTGTTGTCTCCACTGCCCGAACCTTCTCTGGACTTAAAGATTTTGCCTCCGGGATTTGCCATCAGGAACTGTTTTACGAACGGTCACTGAATATGATGCGAAGGTGACAGCACGCAGAACTCGACAAAAACTGGCTGATTTGATCACGCGATTGAGGATTGAGGCAACTCTTGGGATTTCTGGCGCAAGTACATATTTACTGCTTTTTGCTGAGCTACCTGGTTTCGCTGGCCTGCGAAATCCTGCTGGTGTTCCGCCGACAGATCACCTCTGCGCGGATTGCGATCTTCGCGTTCTCCATCGCTGGCTTTGTGGCTCATACGGCATTTCTTGTCACTCGCAGCCAAAAAGCCGGTCTTCCTCCGCTTTTGACCAGTCAACAGGACTGGCTACTGGTCCTTGCGTGGCTCGGCAGCCTGCTGTACATCATCCTGATGCTGACTCACCGCCAAATGGCTCACGGTCTTTTTATGCTGCCAGCAATCCTCCTGCTGGTGATCGTTGCCGTCTTTGTCAGTTCGGAAGGCAGCGGCAATCTTGAGGCTGTCGCGATGCGACGTTGGGGGATGTTTCATGCGGCTTCACTCGTGCTTGGAATCGGGGCCGTTGCCGGGGCGGCAATTTCCGGCCTGATGTATCTGCTGCATCATCAGCAACTGCGAGGAAACTCGAAGTGGCTTCAGAAGTTGCCTCTGCCAAGCCTCGAGAATCTGACGGCATGGAATCGTTGGATGGTCGTCTTTTCGATCCCCTGTCTCACGATCGGACTGCTGACTGGATTTCTCCTGATCTCCTGGAGCCGTGGTTCCAAGTCTTCAGAATCGATCTCGTGGTGGGACCCCACGATCGTGACAACTGTGATCGCGTGGCTCGCGATGGTATTGTTTCTTGTACGTCTGTTACGCGGGGTGCAACAGACCGGAAAATCTGTAGCTCAGCTCTCATTGCTCAGCGGAGGATTTTTGATCGTCTCAGTTCTTGGTCCGATGTTGCTGGCGGGTTCGGGCAACCTCAATACATTCCACGGACGACCTCGAACAGTGCCGCAGGAAAAGAAGCAGGATTCCGTGGCCGAAGGGAACGGCACAGGCTCTGGAACTTCGCTGCCAACTTCCTCGGAGGATGCTCCTCGGGAGGTGTCGCGATGAACGTTCTTGTCGTGAGCTGTAACCATCATAAAGCCGGAGTTCAGCTGCGGGAGCGTCTTGCATTTTCCAATGCGGAGCTGCTGAATAACGCCTATTCGCAATGGCGTGAGATTCATCCGGATTCGGAACTGGTCGTGCTTTCTACCTGCAATCGAGTCGAAATCTACGCGGCCGATGAACGTGACGATGACGGCGTGTCATTTGATGACATCACGCGTTTTATCAGCCGTTTTCACAACGTACCAACGGACGAATTTGTACATTCTGTGCTCGCTCAGTCGGGAACGGCTGCCGTTGAACATCTGTTCGAAGTCGCCTGCAGTATCGACAGCATGGTGCTGGGCGAGCCGCAGATCGTGAATCAGGTGAAGGAAGCGTACCGAGTTGCTCAGCAGAACGAAGCCTGCGGGCCATTAACGAACGTTCTATTCCAGCATGCCTTAAAGGTTTCAGCTCAGGTTCGAACGGAAACTGGCCTGGCCGATGGTCGCGTCTCCATTGCCAGTGTGGCGGTCGGCGATTTTGGAAAGAGTATCTTCAGCCGCTTTGACAACAAAACAGTGCTGGTGATCGGCGCAGGGGAAATGGCTGAGGAGACTCTGACATATCTGCAGTCCGAGGGTGTCAGACGGATTATTGTTGCGAATCGCAGTCGTGAACGAGCGGACCGTCTGGCGGCTCAGTTCAAAGGCGAAGCCGTCGCTTTTTCTACTCTGGATGAATGGCTCGCCAAAGCCGACGTGATTGTCAGTACGACCGGGGCGACTCAGACCCTGATTACGAAAGAGCGCTTTGCAGCAGCTCGAGCACGCTCACAGCGACATCCAGTCTTTATTCTGGATCTCGCAGCGCCCCGCGACTTTGATCCGGCTGCGGGCAACGTCGACGACAACGTTTTTCTGTATGACCTTGATGCCCTGGAAGAAACGTGCGCCCGCAATCGTGCCGCACGAGAAGCCGAGGTGGAGAAGGCTCGCGGGATCATTGCGGCTCAGACTCGCACGTTCATGCAGGAAATCTATCACCGTGCCACGGGGCCCGTGATTCATCGCCTGCGCGAACACTGGACCGACATCAGTCGCTCGGAACTGGATCGACTGTATCGCAAATTGCCGGACCTGGATGGAGCACAACGTCAGGCGATTGAAGCCACGATCCAGCGAATCGTCAACAAGCTGCTGCATCCGCCTTTGGAAGCCCTGAAAGACGAAGCGAAGGAGGGCACCCCGGAAGGGCTCCTGCACGCGATTCGGCGGCTGTTCTTTTTCCGAGCTGATTAGTTGGCAAAACGTTTCCGATGGCTGAGATTAAAGGTTGCGAGCGAATAGCCGAGCGGAGAATTGGAAAAATCAGCAAATTCCAACACGGAGCCGCTAACATGGAGAACCTGTGCTTGTTTCTTCTGAACAGCGGCCCCACCATGCTGGTTGTGGTGTTCATATTGGGGTAATTGATTCGTCCGGGCTCGAAATGCGGCTGCAAATCGGGAACCCGGGCAAAACTGTGCCCTAGAATCGGGCTCACGCCCCCAAAAGAACGATCGGCGTCTTCGACATTGCAGGTCCCCAACTATGCCAGACAAGTTTATTGAATGGGATCGAGACCGATTGGTGGTTGCCGAGGGGACCGCGTCGGGTGAGAAAGCTCAGTTTCAGCTGGTAAAGATCCTCGAACGCCAGGCCGACCCAAACGACACGTTCGTCCTCGTTGATCAGCTGAAGCAGTTGTTTCCTGTCAGAACAGATCGCAAACGGGCGTCTGCGGCGATCGTGTTTCCTCGGCAGATGGTCACGATTCATCGGATCCAACTGCCTCAGGTGCCGGACAGTGAAATTCCGGACATGATCCGGCTGCAGGCTTCGATGCGGTTAACCGTGCCGGTCGAATCCGTATGCATGGACTTTACCCCACTGCCTGTTCAAGCCGGGAGTGCGACTCGAGATGTCCTGCTGGTCACCGTCCCGAACGACCAGGTTGCTGTCGCGCGGCGAACGCTGAACGATGCAGGGCTGGAGTTAACAGAAGTTCGTGTCAGTGCATTCTGTGTGGCTCAGGCTGCTGCTCATGCCGGGTTTCTGCGAACTTCAACGGACCCGGAGAAAGTCGATGTGGTCGCCGTGATGCGGCGTGACTTTATCGAACTGACATTTGTCCGCGGCACTTCGGTCGTCTTTTCGCACAGCGGAAGTTCATGGACTTCACTTGAGACAGTCGAAAGAACCATTCGTGCGGAACTCACTCGAGCCCGAATGTCGGCTGCAGAGGTTCTGGGTGAACATAAAATTGACCGAATGATTCTGATCGGTGTTCCGGAAGTCACCTCGGCCGTCACCGATCAGCTTTCAACTCGCCTTGATGGAGCGAGGATCGAACGAATCAACCCGTCGGAAGCCTTCTTTTCCGGCGCGTTGCCGGAGGGAACCAACGCAGCGGATCTGGTAACGCTCTGCCGGGGCCATTCTGGGAGATGTTGCGACCGGCGTTGATGTCGTGGATCTGATCAATCCGCGTCGGGCACCAGTCAAGAAGGACTTGCGGCGGCTGCGAGTTCTGCTGGGTTCGCTTGCGGGTGTTGTTGTTCTGGCTGGCGGGTACTTCTGGCGTCAGGGCCGAATCAATGAACTGGCGGACATCAAATATCTGGTTGATGCCGAAAACGCTGAGATCAAGGAAATGCTGGACGCCGGCAGCAAGGAGATGGCTCAGTCGGAAAGTGTGTCGGAGTGGGTCAGTCGAGACGTCGAGTGGCTCGATGAGATGGTACGCCTGAAGTCTATCCTTCCACCGACGGACCGAATGTTCATCGATAGCTTTCAATTCACGGCAATTCAACGAGGCGCGGTGCCGAGTGTCAAGCTGGTCGGCTTTGCGAAGTCAGAGGCCGATGTGAATGATCTCGCGCGGAAGCTTCGAGATTCTGGCTACGGCGTAAAGCCGTTTGAGCCGGAATACCGAGCGTCAGCAGTGTCGCAGGATTATGGTGTTCAGATTGTTCTGGAAGTGTCGCTGCCAGCGGATCCGGAATCAGCATCGGGTTAATCAAAATGGACGAAAAGAAACGTACAAAGATTCTGGCTGCTGGGCTTGTGGCGGTGATTGCCGTCTACAGTCTGAGGTCGACGCTGGATGGATTTCTGATGAAACCAATCCGCGACCTGCAACGAAATCTGAACATGGCGAACGCCGAGAATGAATCTCTGAAGCTTCAGGAGATCAAGTTTAAAGTCGCCCGCAAGAACCTGGACGACTGGAAATACATAAGCCTCCCTCAGAATCAGGATGATGCTCAGCGGCTCTACCGAGAATGGATTCATGAGTTAACACGTCAGTGTGGATTCAGCGGCCCCGGCTTCGAAGTGACTCCGGGGGCCAGATCGCAGGCGAAGGAATTTGGTACGGTCGCTGTCGAAGTTAAAAGGCCGAAACGGACCTGCAGGGACTGACGCGGTTCCTCTTTCTGTTCGACCAGGCAGATATGCTGCAGCGAATCTCCGCGATGAAGATTGACAGCCCCGGCGGCAGGGAATCTCGCTTGCTGGTTTCGGATTCACCGCAGAGGGAATGAGCGTTGTTGGTAGCGAAGACAAAACAGAACTGCAGCCCAGAACGACGATCAGCAGCGCGATAAATGAGTCGGCGACGGATGTCAAGGTTGTGCCAAATGAGGCCATTGTCATTGAGGATCCGTTCCGGCCGTTTCTTGTTCGGGTGGAACGTGAATTGTTGCGAGTTGAAGCTGTTGAGGGATCCGCCTGGAAGGTTCAGCGCGGTTTCAGCGGAACGAAAGCCGCAGCACACCCGGAGAAGGCCACAGTCGAATTATTACCCGTGGCGTGGGATCGTCAGGAGAAAACTCTTGAGCAGTACGCCGACTTCGTCAAAGGATCAGTCTTTGTTATCCCGTCACCTCCAAAGACCTGGAATCCACGCCTGGCGGGTGTGAGCGACAAGACGATCAAGCCCGGTGAGGAAGTGAAGTTCACTGCTCGCGCAGAGAGTTTTAATCCAGAACTTGGTGAGCCTCAGTTTTCGCTCAGTGAACCCGTTGAGGGCATGTCGATCAACCCGACCACGGGCGATTTCACATGGAAGCCGGCAGAGACCCTGGGCGCAGGTGAGTATTCAACGACGGTCCTGTTAACACAGACGAAGAATACGGAGCTCAAGCTGAATTCAACGCTCAAAATCACGATCAAAAGTGATAATCTGGCGCCCGTGCTGACTCTTGCGGAATCGGCCATTGTTGTCATTGGTCGGGAGTTCACCGCAACTGCGACCGCGACTGACGATGGTCCAAAGGAGTCGCTGAAGTTTTCGTTGGGAGGAGGAACGCCGGAGGGGCTTTCGATCGATGCCGTAACCGGACAATTAAAATGGACACCCGCTCGCACCTTTACGCCCGGCAAGTATGACGTCGAAGTCAAGGTAACGGATTCAGGCACTGAACCCAAGTCGGCCTCTCAGAAGATCTCTCTGGATGTTCAGGACGACAATGCCGCTCTGACACTGCTGTCTGCAGCCGTGTCCAAGGATGATGTCTGGTATGCATGGTTCAGGAACAAAGGAACTGGAAAGACGGATCGCCTGAAAGTTGGAGAAAGACTGTCAGTTTCAGAGATCAATGTTGACATCCTGAGCGTTACAAATCGATTCGTCACGCTCAAGGATCAGGATGGCGTTTGGACTTTGCAGCTGGGCGACACGTTACGAGAACGTCGGCTGACGGAACCCGCTGTGAAGCTCCCGGAAGCGGACGCTGCGCCAGCGACCGTCGAGCCGACAACGACCTCCGTCAGTGCTCCGACCGGAGAATCGACTGGTAAGTTGACATCCGAGGATACAGCACCATCGGCCCTGAAATCTGCTGAGCCAGCGGTCCCCGCCGATTCTGCTGATGCTGAAGCCTCGGCAGCTTCGGCCTCTGCGGAGAAGAAAGAGTCAGCGGAGTAATGCGGGACGGCAGGAACGCTTCATTCCAGGCAGCCACGACGGACTGTTGCGTCCGAACAACTCATCGTATTATTCCAGCGAACCACAGGTTGGCGTTTGCGAAGGCTGGTTCTGGAATCCCCATCATTGCCTGAAGCGATGACTTCATCATAAAATCCGTCGACAGCATGGTATCTTCACGAATTCGCCATTCCTCGGTACTGCTCTGTCAAACCATGGTTTTAGGGCTGGTCGTTGTTCCTGCGCTGATGGGAATCCTGCTTTCCAGGTACTGAATTGCCGCCTGCGAGAAGGACGCCCCCCTCTTCTTAGCTCTGACAGAGCCGTAGTGTACTCAGGAGAATGTACTTTGGAGACGATGGGATCAAGCTCCTGCGGGTTGCCGACGACACGAGACTGCCTCCTCACCAAACTGATTCAGTTCACTCAGTCTGTAACGGATTCGCACTGCGTAATATGCCAGAAGTCACGAGGCGAGATCGAATGTGAAATGAAGAAGGTCTCGGCGGAGTTTGTGTCGGCAGTCGACATCCGAGGCAGCAACGATCAGAGTCTCCTCAGAAGGAATGAGGGACAACGACAATCGGCGACCAACCTTGGCCTGCGCGATACGCCCAACAAAGGCCAAAACGCTGTCAGCCCGGCTCAGATTGGCCGCTACGATGTGCTTTCCACGTTAGGACGCGGCGGAATGGGAGTCGTTTATCATGTACGAGACCGGGAAAACCATCACGAGTATGCCTTGAAAACGCTACCGGACATGAGCCGCGCGAGTAGTCAGACGAAAGCTCGGTTTCAACGAGAGATCAGCAGTGTTCGGCGTCTGAATCATCCGGCCATGGTGCAGTATGTTGATTCTGAAGTGTCGGAGCAGCTGTCGTATCTCGTGATGCCCTTTATTCAGGGCGTCGACGTTGAATCCCTTGTGTCTGGTAGTCAATCAATGCCACTGGCCGACGTCAGTGAGATTATCCGTCAGACCGCGATCGGACTTGCTGCTGCTCACGAACAAATGATCATCCATCGAGACGTGAAGCCATCCAATCTGATGTTATCGCGGACGGACGCGGGAAACGTTCAGGTGAAGATTCTGGACTTTGGCGTTGCGATCAGTCGGGGAACGCTAAGCGACAGCACTCTGACAGAGGAAGGGCAAACTCTGGGAACACTCGACTATATGTCCGCAGAGCAACTGTCGAATTCACATCATGTTGATTGTTCCTCCGACATTTATTCACTCGGAGCAACAGCCTTTCGTTTATTGTCCGGCTTCACGCCCTTCCAGAAAGTCGGGAAAAGCCCGCTGAAGCTCATGATGGCCATTCGCGATTCGAATGCGCCCGAGATTCAAAGTGTGTGCCCGACTATTCCGCTCAGTATCGCGGGGTTTCTGAATCGGATGCTGGATCGTGAGCCGAGCTACAGGCCAAGGAGTATGCTGGAAGTCGCACTAACTTTCGAAGGCTACGCAGCCGGCCATAAGCTTCACGAACATCTTAATGGCGTCCGACTGACAGGTGCTCAGAACACCTGACAACACTTTGAACGAAGCAGTAAAGACGTGCGAGGACAATAGACAGGAGCTGTCAGTCCTGAGTTCTCTTCGTCGTCAGAACCTCGCACAATCTCACACTGCAGACCGATCCACAGGCTATAAACGCAACAAACTCGCCGGATTGCGGCGAGTTTGTCGAGAGAATAAATTTCGACCTGATTAAGTCCGGATTCGCTTAATTGATTCCGCTGCCAAGCAGGTAGTTGATCTGGAATGCGTTCAGCAGAACGTTTCCAACTTCCTCAGCAAGTGTATACCGCACCAGAACGACATCGTTTGGCTGGATGAGTACTCGCTCTCCCGGGTTTTCCAGTGCACGATTCAGATCGACCTTCATTGCGATCGAGCTGCCGCAGGGAAGTTCACGGACGATGATCGCTTCAGAAGGCGCACAATTCACTCGACCGTTGCCACCAGCGCCTCCACCGCCGCCGCCATTTCCTCCGAGTCCACCCACTCCGGTGCCAGCCTGCCCCAGTTGACCACGAGCCATAGCAACGGCTCCGAGAATATCCAGATCCTTGTCTCGTGGCAGAGGATACTCACCACCGCCAAGTACACCAGCCGTCGTAAACGTTTCACGATCCCGACTGCGAATGATGATGATATCACCATCGTTCAGAATCACATCGTTCTGAGTGAATGACGGAGGAGTCGCAGGGTTGTATCTCAGTGGGATGCGTGTCACATTGGGAGGATCAGGCAGCGGAGCTTCGTTGCACAGGCAATCGTCGTCACAGTTGCTCTGGCAGACCTGATTCAGCACGGTATCAGCATCAACTCCGGACTGAAACAAACCGCGGTAAATCAGAATCTCATTCTTCGCGTCAGTACCAGGCATACCGCCGGTCGCATTCAGTGCATGCAGCACGTCGTTCTCGTAGGCTGGCAAGTCCACGACTTTCCCTGTACCACGCTTTGTTACACCCTCGGTGCCACCAGCCTCTTCTCGAATCACCTGAACTCGGACCTTACGAGCCTGAATCAGAGTCACGATGATGCTCTCTTCGCCCTTTTTCACGATCTCTCTTGGATATGTGTAGGCGTTTCGAACGGCTTCCGTAGCTTCAACCAACGACATGTTCTTGACGTTGATGGGATCGACGATGGGTAATGCCAAAGTCCCGTCCTCACGGATTGGGACCGGATAGCCGATCGCTGGTGGGCGATTACTGTCCTCAGGGTAGTGAACCGGAGGAAGTTCCTCTTCGCTGCCGAGAACACCCTTGATATAGATCCCCAGAACATCGCCAGCGCCCAAAAGATAGGTTTCCGGCGGATCCTGGCGAAGTCGCAGCAGCGAGATGTCTTTGTAGTTATCCTTGAGTTCGGTGGAAAGGATTTCAGCAGGAACCCTCGACACCGGAATCGCATTGATCGTCTGGCAGCCCGCAGGAACCAGCGATGCCAGTGTCAGGAGCCCCATCAGCCCGACTTGTTTCGAGCGATTGAGATTTTGCTTCAGCTGGCTGATCGTCAAACTAATTGATGGTGACATTGCAGTCTTCTCCGTGATTCCCGGAACTCGTCATCGACATAGGTCTTGAACTGTCACTCAGTTTTCGCATCCGGATGGAAGCGGACAGGGTCTTCGTGCATTCTTGTCTGTGATGCAGACGCTACTTGTCAGCAGCAGGGATCTTCTCGTCATAAGCCTGCGCCGCCCCCGGCACATTCGGCTCCGGTGGCATCTCAAGCTCCGGAGTCTTCAGGATCTCCATCGGCGGTTCGTCTACCGCGTTTCCTCCGTGGATCTCCGGATGGTAAACCGGATCCGCCTCATCGGGCTGCGACATGCCACTGAAGCAGGATGCAGATGGCGGAGCCTGACGAGCCAACAGATTTGCTCGAGCCGTTGGCGAAATCGGTAGCTGCTGCAGGCTGCCGAACCCATCCTGCTGAGCGGCAACGGCACCGTGAGAGAACCCGTCGAACCAGGCGTTCGTCCTGGCTCTGCCCTCCGGAGTCTGGAACTGAGGTTTCCAGTAGCACCGAGGAGGTAACGTTGGCTGACAGCCTTTCCCACCTTCCAGGATGTTTGTGTAACCATCCCTGAAGCCGTTAGAAAAATGCAGCTTGTAGTTCACGTTCTCATAACAGGAGGCCCAGTTCCTCCAGCCCTTCTGGGCCAGCACTGTGTTTCTCATGTTGGTTTCGAACGAAACACAATGATCCTGGATCGCATTGCATCCTGCCGATGAAATCAACAGACATGCGAGCCAGGCTTTTGCAGATTTACGAATCATCATCTGGTCTCCGTCTTGCCAACTTTCGTCCACAGGCCATTGGGCTGCTGACGATTTCGATCTATCTAACCAGGGAGAATACCCAACTCCGGTCTGGCTTTTCCGCCAGTGTTCAAAGCAGTTTCATTTGGCTGGACAACGCTGGTCTTCAGTTCATCTCAGAGCGTGACCGCCACCAGGAGTTCCGTAACTACTTTCTGGGCATCACAAGGATCTCAGCCGCTTCAGAATCCTCAGCAATTTCGTAACGATCAATGCACGCTGTCGCCGCATCTCTTACGGCCGGAGCAGCGTCTGTATCCGCCATCTTCCGCAACTGCACCTTTGCGGACTCCGACACATTCGAAAAGTCTCCCAAGGCCACAGCTGCACTCGCTCGCACCTCTGCCGAATTACTCTTCAGAGCCGACTCAAGTGCGGCAGAGCAGGCAGATTCCGACTCACCGGCCACAAAGTGGTGCATCGAAGAACAGACCTGGACCTGCAGATCGGTCGGGCGCGTCTCCAAGGAGACTGATCAGGCATTTTGCTGTTACAGCATCCTGTTCCGCCCGCTGAATCCTTGAATCACAGATTGCCAGTCGCAAATACGAATCTGTCGCAGCCTCGTTTGCCTTTTGCAGTGCATCTCTGATGGAGAGATCCGCGCGGTCACAGTCGCCAAGCAAGGTCGCCGCCAGACACTGTGTCTCCAGCGAATCACCGTGCTTCAGACCATTCAGCAGAAGCTCAGCATGTTCACCCGGTGTGTCGACTGCCGCCAGGATTTGCTCTGCAGAAACGAGCGATGCCGACGGCGTATTTGTGACCACTGTCGGTGCTTTGATTGCTTTGGTTTCCTGCAACTTCACCGCAGGTTCGTCGATCTCGGCCGCTGCGGATTTCGCAGAATCAGTTCCTGTACTGTTTGCCTCTGTTGCCGTCTCCTCAAATGACGCTGGAGACAGTTTTCCTGCCTCCGAACTCGATTCATTCGCCAGCAATTCCACAGCAAGCGACGCGGTCGTCAATTCCGAGTCAGCGGTTGCCTGCAGCTGTGAAGAAACGGCAGCCGTCTTTGCGTTCAATGCAACGGCGGCCTCTTCGGCGGACCCCTGCAAAGCATTTGCTGCTGCGATGGCTTCGGTCTGGATTTCGTTTCCGAATTTTCGCCCGGCCTTGCGATTAGCAAGTTGCTGGAGAGAGCTGCGTGCTTCGGCGTTGTTCGGGTTCTGCTTCAGAGCTTTCCGATACATGGCTTCAGCCTGATCGTATCGCCCCTGATTTTCATAAACGCGGGCAATCGCAGCATATCGGTCCGCCGCGCCGCGACCCTGGCGTGCCGCCGGGCGGGTATCGGAGACGACCGCTGTAATAGCCGAGCATCCAACGCTGGATGCAGACAGCAATCCACCCAGCAACAGCACTAATGGATGACGAAATCTCATCGAAATCCCCCACTCCTTGTCCAGTCTGGCGATCCACCAAACCAGCCCAAAGCCCCCTCGGACACGGCGAACCCCTGATTCGAGCGAAAGTTGCTTCGAATCGTTCTGCCGACGGATCGAGTTCTATTCCCCCGGATACCGCAATGAACGCACAAGCCCTGTGGTCACTACCGGACGCCCACACGTCAATCGCCGGACGATGGACACTCTCCACTTATGTGATCGGACCGCTATACATCAAAACATTGATTCTTTTCGCAAAATTGATGCGAATCGCATATCAGACAACATCTCGATAATCTTCGGCATTAACGTTGAAAACCGCTCAAGTGAATTCCCGGACACTGCTGAGCCTTTTTGTTCTGTTTTCCCAAATCTGTTTTGCCCAAAAGCGCCCTATGCAATTGTCTCTCGCTGTTTTTTCATTGTGCTCAGGGTTAGCTGTGTTCGTGATTTTGCTCCGAGTTCAGCCGCATTTCGCCGGACTGACCCTTAAGTTCTCCTGGCGTTGGTCGCTGGTTGCCGTTTCGTCGCTCCTGATCTCAGTTCTTCTGAGAGGGCCATTTTTCGAAACGCCTCCTGCGGTCAACTCGCTGCTTCACCTTGTCTCCGTGATTCTGTTACTGACACCTCCGGTTTCTACGCTCGGAGCACGAAATCCGGGAAGTTCCGCGTGGCAGGTTTTTGTCGTTATGCCCCTGATCATCGTTCTGCTGTGGCCCGGGTTGAGCGATCTCATCAGCAGTCGGGGGCAAGAGCCGTTGCGATTGGGCGTGCCGGCGTTCTGGGGGCTCTGCCTGGTACTCATGATGAGTATGAGTACCTGTCTCGGCACTTCACTGACGGTTGCCTCGCTGTTCTTCTTCTCTGCGATCTCCCTGGGGCTTTGCCCGGCCATGGGATGGATGCATCTGGCATCTCCCTGGCAATCTGCGGTCCCTTTTCTGTTATTCTGTGGCGCATGGTCGGGGGCAAAATCAATTCGCTCAAAAGACCGAGCGACCAAAATGGCGAGCACAAAGTCGGAACTGGTTGATGCCTCATGGTCACTATTCCAGGATCTCTACGGCCTTGTTTGGGCGAAGCGAATTCAGGATCGCGTCAATCATTTTGCGGCCCGTGAAAATTGGAGCGTGCTGCTGACTCATGAAGGCTTTCGAGATGGGAACGGAAGCAGCCCATCGGATCAGGATCTGGAAAAGCCTCGCGAGGCATTGCGTTGGGTTCTGACGCGATTTGCTGATGATCAGTGGATCTCTGAGAAACTCTTCCGATTGGGCTGAGGCAAAGGCAGTTCCGGATTTTTCTCCCGAACCGCACGATTTGCAGATACCCCCTAAGATTGAATTCAAAAGCCGTTGTTTGTACGTTTCCCGGTTGTAGACGATCGGATAGGCGTCTTTCTCGGTGTTTCTTCAAACATCCTCTTGGTGATCAGGCTTTTCAATGCTGTTTAAACGTCTTGGAGACATCACAGCGAAACACGCTTTTCTGATTCTTGCAGCTTGGGTTGCGCTGCTGGTGGTATGCGTTTCTGCCGCACCGAAATGGGAAGATGTCGTACAAAACGGTGAGTTCGCCTTCCTGCCGGAAGATGCCCCCAGTCGCATCGCGACGGAGGGCTTTCGTGAAGCATTTCCCAACGATCTACTTGCAAGCACTCTTGTTCTGCTCGTGCGTCGGGAAAGCTCCGACGGATTGTTGAAGTCCGATTACGACTACCTGACGGCTCGTGTCATCCCGGAAATTCATAAGATCGCTCAACTCCCCATGCCAGAGGATCAGCTTGCCGCTGATGCAGGAGTTGAATCTGCGACTTCGGCAGTCAGCCCGCCATCGGCAAACGCTGACAAGAACGCGCCACCAAAGATTGTGCAGGGGATTACCTGGTTTGCAGACAAGAAGATTGGCGACTTGCTGATCAGTGAGGACAAGCAGGCCACGACAATCGTTATGGGGCTCAGCACAGAGTTTCTGGACCAGCAAAACACCGACGTGGTGGATCAGGTGGAGAAGTTTGTTGAACAGCTTTCCAGGACTCCGGCTGGACAGGAAACATCTTTGCCTGCGGGTCTGGAAATCTCTATCAGTGGTAGCGCCACATTCGGCCGGGACATGATTCGTGAGGCCAAAAACAGCGCGAAGTCGACAGAGAAATGGACTGTGATTCTGGTGGTTGGATTGTTGATTCTGATCTATCGCGCTCCGGCACTGGCCATGATTCCTCTGATTACCGTTGCCGTCTCAAGCGCAGTTTCTCTGACTCTGCTTTCGATCGCGGCATCTGCAGGAATCATCAGCCTGTTCAACGGCATCGAAACTTACGTAACGGTGCTCATTTACGGAGCGGGTGTGGACTACTGTCTGTTTTTGATCGCACGCTACCGCGAAGAAATTGACGGCGGCCAGACGATTGAGGATGCCATTTCCGGAACGTTGCATCGAATCGGGGCAGCTCTGACAGCCAGTGCTGGTACCGTGATCTGCGGAATTGGAATGTTGATCTTCGCCGAGTTCGGTAAATTTCGTCAGGCAGGCCTCGCGATTACGTTTGGTCTGACGGTCTGTTTGCTGGCCGCATTGACTCTGACGCCTGCAATCCTTCGATTGATCGGCCGCTGGGCATTCTGGCCCAACGTGCCATCACTGGCGTCGCGCAGAGATGCCAGCTTTCCAAGTAGTTCCGACTTTGTGACTCGTCTGCAGAAGAAGAACCTGCTGACGGCGGGCTGGCACTGGATCGGCGGGCTGATTGAGCGTCGTGCGTGGGCGGCCTGGATTGGCAGCATGGCGATGATGCTTCCATTTACGTTGGTGGGGATCATCTACTTTGGCAACCTTAGCTATGGCCTGCTTTCCGAACTTCCGGACACAGCCGCAAGCGTCTACGGCGCGGAAGCCGTGCAAAGACATTTCCCGGCCGGTGAAGTTGCACCATTAACTGTTCTTGTCGACGCGGGTTCTCGTGAATTCCGGTTTCGGGTCCAGCCAGTGCCTGAAGCCAGCAATGGTGATTCGTGGCAGGTTGTAAGTCTGGACGAGGGCGGCGACGCATTCGCGATTGAGGGATTTTCTCCGGTTGCCGGGCAGAGCCTTGAATTCGTAATCCCGCAAAAGTCAGCGAAGTATTCGGGGACAGTCGCTGCCGACGGTAAGTCTGCGGCTGGAAAATGGAACCAGGATGATCGTGACTATGATCTGACCCTGGTCAGGGGTGACGGAGTCTGGACCGGTAGCCTCACCGCCCCGGTTGTCGACTTCAGCCCGATTCAGGGTGAGCCATTTGAACTGGTGACGCAGTTCACAAAGAACCTCGTGGACAGGAAGGATGAACTGGGCTTGCATGCCGTGCGTTCTATGTACGCCCCGAAGGGACAAAGAGAAACCGGAAAAATGACATTGGCAGTGCGTCAGGCCGCCAAGAAACACGCTCGAGATTATTTCGTCAGTTCGGTCAATCCGGCGGTGACTCGAGTGGATCTGATCTTCAAACAGGATCCGTTTTCTCGGGACAGCATCAGCGACTTCCGAAACCTGCGTGACAAGATTCATGCTCATTTGCCTGAAGGTTTGAAAGACGCCTCATTGTCCTTTGTTGGCAACACTGCTGACATCAGCGACTTGAAAGACGTAACCGACTCTGATCAGATCAGAATCGATACTCTTGTCATGCTGGGTGTCTATCTGATTCTGGTCGTTCTGCTGAAGCGTCCGGGGATTTGCGGTTACCTCATGTTTACGGTGTTCTACAGCTACCTCGCCACGCTGGGCATTACATATCTGGTCTTCTGGGCCATGGATCCACAGGGCTTTGCCGGGCTCGACTGGAAGGTTCCGATGTTCCTGTTCACAATCCTGATTGCTGTGGGAGAGGACTACAACATTTTCCTGATGGCTCGTATCGAGGAAGAAGAAAAAACTCATGGTCCTGTGAAGGGAATCACTGTGGCCCTGGAGCGAACCGGCAGCATTATTTCCAGTTGTGGAATCATTATGGCCGGTACGTTCTCGTCCCTGATGGCCGGCAGTCTTGTAGGAATGGATCAACTTGGATTTGCGCTTGCATTGGGTGTTATGTTGGACACGTTTGTGATTCGTCCAATTATGGTTCCTTCACTGTTGATGCTGCTGGCCACAGGTAAACTTGGAGTCTTCAGCCGTCTTGCCGGCTATGAAAAAAAAACGGACGATGTGAAGTCACTCGCGGCCTGAGCCTATGAGTCGTCCTGAATCAGCCCGCGCAGTTGCCGCCAGCTTCCTGAACTCCCAGGCCTTCCGATCTGTGTTTGTCATTCTTGGATGGCTGGGCAGTTTCTGCATCTGTATGCGGTTTGAATGGTCCCGATTGCAGGTGGCAATCAGCAGCCCAGCAGGTGCACTTGGCTGGTTTACGGACTGGAATTCCGATACCACTCTTCCCTTCATTGTGCTGCTGTTTTTTCCGGCCATTGTCTTTAGCGGAGCGCGCGGCTTTCGACGAGGAGTTCTCTGGCAGAGCTTGTCCCGGTCGGTTGTTGCTGCGGATGCAGCCGGCATTTCTGGCGGACCCAAACGGCATCTGCTCACGACTTCTGGACTGTTTCTGATTTCTTTCCTGTGCAGTGCATCGATTGGATGGCGAGAAATCCCTGCCAGCAGTGTGACCGTTCGGTCCGGGCACGGAAATACGGTCCGATTCGCTCGTCTGCCCCCGGCTTATCATGATGAGTTCAGTTACCTGCTGCAGGCGAGGACGTTCCTTGCGGGGCGTTTATCGTGGCCACCGATGACAGTGCGTCCGGATCTCTTTCATCAGATTCACGTGCTGAATGAACCAACGACGGCCAGTCGATACTTTCCATGGACCGGAGTGTGGCTCGCTCCATTTGTCGCCTGTGATACGCCCTGGTTGGGTCAGTGGATTGCAGGAGCTCTTTCGTGTGCATTTTTCTTTCGCAGCCTCCTTCGATTGCTTCCGTTTCGATCCGCGGTTGTCGGCGGACTATTAATCGCCGTAAGCCCCGGCCTCGCGGTCTTTAGTAATTTGCTGTTGGCTCACCACGCCACGATGTTGGCACTCTCCGTTTTTCTGTGGGCATTCCTGAGGCTCATGGGGCATGGCCGAACCTTTGATGCATTTCTCGCAGGAGGATTTCTCACACTCGCAATGCTCGGAAGACCAATGACGGCGGCCGGATTTGCACTGCCGTTTGGCGTTTGGTTTCTGATTCAACTTCTTCGCCGACGCGTCCATAACGCTATATCTGAATTAAAGACGACTTTGACATTGAACCATGTTCTTGCGATGGGCGGACCAATCCTTATTGGATTCCTTGTGCTTATCGTGATGAATCAATCCATCACGGGATCCTGGAATCGGTCGGCCTATCAGTACTACACAGACACATGGACACCTTCACATCGCTTTGGATTCAATAACGCCGAGATTGGACAGGCTGCCGCCGGACCGAAAATACTGAAAGCCTATGATCGCTGGGCCACCAACCTGACTCTGCGAAAATCGATGGAGAATGTCGAGCACCGGACGATTGCAAGCAGCCAATGGTCGCTGGGAATCATCGCGATCATGTATACCATCTTCTGCGCTTTACCATCATGCTGCCGTTGGTCGGGAGGAGATCTTCGAATTGGCCTGCTGAGCCTGTCCATCATCACGCTGCATCTGGTCCATATCCCGTACTGGTACGACGGGATTATGCATTGGCATTATGTGTTTGAGACAGCTCCCCTGTTGCTGATGCTGGCCGCTGTCGGACTCAGAAACTCCCTGGAGGTCATGCGTGCCCTGAAGATGCAGGCTCCGATGCGTATGTGGCTGCTGGCGTTAATCGGCGCATGTCTGCTGCCTGGATGGGTGAATGCTGATTCTTTCTGGGGACCTTCTCGCGTGTCTCAGGCCGTGAGTGAACAGGCATTTTCCAGAGTTCGGTTCGAACTTTTCAATCAATTGGTTCGCTCGTCAGCCGTTCAACATCCCTGTCTGATTCTTGTTGATGAAAGAAACTCGGATCCACAACTGAGCTATATCGTTAATCCGCCTGACATGACGGGGGATGTTCTGGTTTGTCGACATCCGGAGGATGAGGCGGAGATCATGGAATTGTCCAGTGCGTTTCCCGAACGCTCTGTCTACGTGTTTGATCCGGAAACATTTCAGCTGACGAGGTTCGCAGATTCCGCCCCGAATTCCGTTGAACCTGCAGCTGCAAAAAAAGAGGCTCTCCCGTGATACCATTGCGTGACAATATTCCCGCGCGAACAACTCCGGTCGTAAACTACACGCTGATGATCGTGTGCGTGCTGGTCTATCTGATGCAATCTGTTGATACGGACGGGACATTTACGCTGCGATACAGCATGATTCCTCAGCGTATCACCAACCAGATCGACCTGTCGTGGTTGAGACCATCAGATCGTCAAAACGCCGTTTGGAGCTCGTGAAGTCATCATTCACCACGAAGTGCCGCCTCTCGCACTTCCGGCATGGACAACAGCCTTCACCTGTATCTTTCTCCACGGGAGCTTCATGCACCTGCTTGGCAACATGTGGTTCTTGTACATCTTTGGAGATAACGTTGAGGATCGACTTGGCCACCGGGGCTACCTGATCTTTTATCTCGGATGCGGAGTCGCGGCGAGCTTGGCCCATTACGTATTTGAGGTGAACTCTGACATTCCAACCCTCGGAGCCAGCGGAGCGATTGCCGGGGTCATGGGTGCGTATCTGGTACTTTATCCACACGCCAACGTCATGGCCCTTGTCCCTCTGTTGTTTATCCTGCAGATGATGGTCATTCCAGCACCGATTTTTCTGGGGCTGTGGTTCATCATGCAACTGTTACAGGGGACGTTTTCAATTGGTGCCACTGAGGCCGCCGGTGTTGCCTGGTGGGCTCACATCGGCGGCTTTGTTGCGGGCTTTGCGGTCGCATGGTTGCTTAACAAAAGCGGACAGACTCAGCCTGGAGTCGTCGTGTTGCGTCCCGGGACAGATCGACGTTTCAATCAGATTCGATTTCCGTGGGACTAACCACGGCGAACTACTCTTCGCCGTCCTTCTTCATCATCTCCTTGTAACGCTTCTGGAACTTGGCCACTTTAGGACCAACCACCGCCTGGCAATAAGGATTGTCAGGGTTCTGAGCGAAGTAGTCCTGATGATAGTCTTCGGCGGGATAGAACTTCTTCATCTCTTCGATCGTCGTCACAATCGGATCATCGAAGTCGCCGGATTTATCCAGCTCTGCAATCACCTTCTTCGTCGTCTCTTTCTGAGCCTCATCGTGGTAGAAGACGGAGGAGCGATACTGAGTCCCCACGTCAGCGCCCTGACGATTCTTTGTCGTGGGGTCATGCGTATGAAAGAAAACATCCAGCAATTGCTCAAATGTCACCTTCGACGGATCAAACTCAATTTGAATGACTTCAGCGTGCCCGGTCAGTCCGGTGCAGATTTCCTTGTAAGTTGGATTCGGCTTCGAACCACCCGTGTAACCGCTGACGACTTTGTGAACACCACGAACCTTCAAAAAGACGGCTTCCGTACACCAGAAACAGCCGCCGCCAAAGGTGGCCAATTGTGTTTTCGCCTTCTCTGTCGTCTTCTCTTCTGAACCTGTCATGGCGTTTCCTTCCTGTCTATTCCGAAATTCGCACGGGCCTCGGGACCAGTCGCCCAATTGTGGCGTGTGCACTCATGTCATCAGAGCCATTTCCAAACCAGCAACACACGACACCAGAGACAGTCGAACGACTCGCTGACTCCGGCGCGGTGCCGCGAGCGAATCCTAACCGACTTCCCGGCGCATGGAAACGAGTCCGTGATTCTGAACGCTTGTTAATCCCGACGGCATGAGATTTCGGCACAAATGGCTGCACCGAACATCCGCAGATCGGGGGCAGCACAGCAGCAACAGCCGTGAACTTTCGGTCGGCAACTTCAGGCAATACACGGTAAATCGACGTTTCGATGATGCTGATTTCCGATCACCGGCGTGAACCTGCATTTCCCGCCCCGGCGAATACTGCCGAACATTCATGATCCGCTTTCGCTTACAGCACGAGTCACAATCGGAAGAACCGTAAAGTTTGCGCCAAACGGACGTCGATCAGAACGACACGAGGCCTTCTCTTCCAGGAGGACTCAATCGTCAAAGATCTACGGAACAAGTGTCGGGCATCAACTCCTCTGACGCATCCTGTTTTTGTGACGCTCAGCATCGAGGGCTGAATTATGACTGACATTCTTGGCGAAGCACTGCAAAAGCTTACAAACCCGGACACATCACCTCCGCCAGAACAACCTCATGTTGCCATGGCTGATGTCGCTCCAGTCGCTCCGGCTGCTCAGTCAGCAACGGCGGAATTGTCCTCCACTGCGGCAACTTTGGAACCGATCGTCGCGCCGAACCATGTGACGAGTTCTCCTGCGAACGATCGAAGTCCTCTGCAATATCTTCAGGATCATCGTCGTCAGGCCGCTGCCATCGTGGTGGCAGCCTGTGTCGCAATGTTTTGGTTCGATGATGGAACAAGCACCGTTACATCGAACTCTGCAGATGGAGACACTGCTCAGACTGACGCGGCTGAAGAAGAGTTGATGCTCGACGAATTTGATGCGATCGAGGTGACACCGAAACGAGAACCTGCCGAACCAGCGGAAGTCGCCTCTGCAGATCCCTTCTCTTTGACAATTCCGCAGTCGGAACCTGAGGCAGTACACGCTTCCGGGCAGTCGGCGGAGCATCCTCTTCTGCAGGAAAGCATCGGGGATGTTCGCAATCAATCGGCCATTCAGGCGGAGTCCACCGGCAATCCGGATTTTCCGGCTCAGCAATCGTTAGATAATTCCCCCCCGGCCATACCACGCTCAGTGCGATTCACCGGCCGGATTCAGCCTCTCAACTAGATCTGCAGACAAGTCTCATGTACGAATCGTTCTGGAAGCTGAGTGGAAAGCCGTTTTCTCATCGGTCTGAGACAGCTCAGTTGTATCGCAGCAAGTCTCATCACGCCGCTCTGCTGCGTCTGAAATACGGACTCGAGAATTTCCCTGGTCCCGGGCTGGTGATTGGTTTGTCTGGTACCGGGAAATCGACGCTCGCGCGGACCTTTGCGGATGAGAATGCTGAGTTCCGCCCTTTCGCTCATGTGGTCTTCCCTGCACTCGGATGCGATGATTTGCTGCGACTGATCGCTGCCGAACTTTGCGGCAGCGCAGTTCCCGACGGAGTTGGCACAGACGGAGTTTTGCGACAGATTCAGCAGAATCTAAAGCGTTATTCTGAAAAAGGGCAACAGGCGCTGCTCTGCATTGATGACGCTCATCTGCTTTCCGACGACGCTCTTCAATATGTCGTCCAGCCGCTGCTGAATATGTCCGAATCAGACACGTCAACCCGCATGTCCATTCTCCTGCTGGGCTTGCCGATCCTTTCTTCTCGACTGCGAAAGGTCGGAGAACTCAGCGAGCGCATCGCAGTGACGACGCCGCTGTCGGGTTTCACGACCGCCGAGACTGCGGATTATGTGACGACTGCCCTGAAACGAGTCAACGGACGAGATGACATCTTCACTCCCGAAGCTTTAAATCGTCTTTTCGAGATCACGGCGGGGAATCCTCGTCGCATTAATCGACTCTGCGATATGGCACTGCTGGTCGGGTATGCGGAGCAGTTGTCTCAGATCACGGAGGCTCATATTGATGCGGTCGGAGCGGAGCTCTACCCGCTGCAGCCTGAAATTCTGTCTAAGCGATCACGAGTCGCCCAAGGAATCTCTCGGAAAGATGGCGTCCATGGGGCTGCACCGGAATCTTCGACTTGCCGCGCCGTGGGAGTTAAGTCATCGCGAGGACACCTCGGCTAAGACTGCTCAGGCGGCATCCTACATTAAACTTCCGTTGGCAATTGCCGACCTCGTCTTAAACGACCCCGCCTCAGACGGTACGTCCCTTCTGCTGTCGCGAAAGTTTCATCGCCCCACTGGTATTGATAGTTCGACTCGAGTCTTCATCGAAATTGAACTGGACAGTATCGCCCTGGCAGCGGCGATGAAGGCCATCGTGCTCAACAAAGCAACCTTGCCAATCTCCAGCAGTCACAATGAATCATCCTGTGTGCTGACCGTTGATATCTCGGGACAGTTGATGCCTTTTAATGAACTTCAGTTGCAGTTGCTCATCGCCGAGAGCCATACTTCCAGTCGCTTGCTGTCAGTGACTTTGATGATTGAAGCGGTGCAATATACACATGAACTCATCGCTATCGATTCGTGGCCGGAATGACATCGGGCGCAGTCACTGCAGAGCTGCAGGGAGGCCCGTCGTGATATTGCGAGTGCTCTTAACGTTTTTCATCCTGATATGCGTACTGAGTCAGTCAATCGCCAGCCCGGTCGATGAGTCCGTCACTCTGGAATGGACTCCGCTGCCGTCGTTGCCGAATACCCCGGCGCCAGTGCGTTTGCCGGGACCAGCGAAGATATTCTGTTGGTTGCAGGTGGAGCAAACTTCCCGATGCACCGCCCGAAGGATGGAACAAAGGTCTGGCACGATGACGTCTATGTGTTGATCAATTTGGAATGGCGAGTCGTCGGGAAGCTGCCGAAACCAATCGCCTATGGAGTCTCCATTCAGACTTCAGCAGGAGTTCTTTGTGTCGGCGGCAGCGATGCGCAGAATCATCTCTCGACGTCTTTATGATGCGATTCGTGGCAGGACAGATTGAGCTCCAGAACCTTCCACATCTCCCGGTGCCAATCGCGAATGCATGCGGAGCTCGTGCAGGCAGTAAAATTTACATCGCAGGGGGCACGGATACGCCGGTTTCAATACACAGGCTTCTTCGAGCTTCTATACGCTGGATCTGTCCAAAGAGAAACCTGAATGGAAACGACTCCCTGATGTGCCTGGTCCGGGGCGATGTTGTCGGTCGCCGCGACCGATGAGAAATCAATTTTTGTCTTCTGGCAGCGTCCCTTGCTCGAGGAACTGACGGAAGCCAGTGAAGTTATCTGCGTGACGCATACGGGAATTTGATATCGCTCGAAGCATCTGGCAACGTCGAGCAGACCTGCCAGCTGCAGCCGTCGCAGCACCATCACCTCGCCGATCACTCAGTCCGGGAAGATCATCATTCTCGGAGGTGATGGCTCAAACGTCGGCTTTAAGCCTCTCGAGCACCATCCCGGATTCCTGAAGACGGCGATGAGCTATGCCCCTGCAGCAGATCTTTGGACCTCAGAGATTGCTTTGAGCATCTCTCGTGTCACGGTGCCGCTCGCAGCAACACAAGACGGATTCATTTTGGTCAGCGGTGAAATTCGCTCCGGGATTCGATCTCCCCGAGGTTTGGAAACTCAGACTTGGGAAGAGTAGACTCCGATTCCAAACGCATCGCACTTGCCGGAAATGAGATCATCCTTCCTCCTGCATGCGAATTGCGCGAACGAACTCATTGCCACCTGCCATCACTGTTGACTTCGAAGGCTGGCATTGGATCGTCTTATTCTTCTGTTGCTCCGGTTGAACGAAAATTCATTGAGCCATACGCTCCCGAACTGATTCGCCCCCAATTTTCCTTTGTGACCTTCCTCCGCGAGGAATGATGAGATGCATAGCGGTGCTGCCAAAGATCTTTCTCTGAAACACGGCCCGATCAGCGATCTGTTCGAATGCAATGCTTCGGAGGAACAGCGAGACCAATGGAGACTCTCAGAGCAGAAAATTCAGTTCTTTAACGAAAATGGATATGTTGCCGGACCGCAGATTTTGAATGTTCGACAGGTCGAACATTTGCGAGCCGAACTCGCGATGCTTTCTGAACCCGGACATCCAGGGTCTGAATTCTGGTACGAATACAATTCCAACGAATCAAAGGATCCATCACGAGTCCTCTTCCACGCTCTCGGAGCATGGCGAATCACGATGGGTATGCACGACATTCTCTGGAGTGCTCCATTTACGACGCCCGCATCACAACTCCTTGGTGGTCCGATTCGATTCTGGCACGACCAGTTGTTTTGCAAGCCGGCCATGCATGGCGGTGTTGTCGCATGGCATCAGGACTATTCCTATTGGACGCGCACGAAACCGTTGGCTCATCTGACCTGCTGGATCGGCCTCGATGACAGCACCGTTGACAACGGTTGCGTCCATTATGTGCCGGGCAGCCATCGCTGGGATCTGCTGCCGATTACCGGCCTGGCCGGTGACATGAATGCACTAGGTGTGCTCAACGAAGAGCAGTGGACACAGTTTAACAGGCACGTGCCTGTCGAACTCAAAGCCGACGGCCAATGTGTCTTTCACCATCCGCTGACGATTCATGGATCATTCGAGAATCGTACACCGAATCCTCGACGGACGTCGTGCTGAATGTCATCCTGGACGGTGTCAGCAGCGATTCCGGATAAGCCACCTGACGGAGTTCCCGTAGTACCACGAGGAACGCCGCTGGGAGGCCAGTTCTTCCGCTACTGTACGATCCGCGACAATACCGAAACTGCGGCTGCGGTACCTGTGCGAGGGCGTCGCGAACGGCGAAAGCAGTTCGTTGATTCAATACCAACCCGAAACGCCAGTTTCGAAGTTGCGTTTTCATCAGGGCGCTGGAAGCCCGGCATATCTCGCCGCGGACGTGACGGCGTGTTACCTTAATACCAACCCGTATGCCAGCGAGGAAAAAACGCAGAATTCCTCACTGGGCGCTTCGGGTTAATAGGCGTTTCTCTTCAGAATCTCGACTAATCAACAGACCGCAAGGCGGTTGAAGCCACCACTACGCTGCGCCAGAAAGCGATTATCCAGCGAAGATTCGGACATTGGATGCAGTTTTGAACTGTCGGTGTTCGTCAGAATTCCTGGCAGAAGATTCATCGAGCTGAAGAAGGCGAGGGTAAATCCAATGTCACCCACAAAAGTACCCCGGAGCAACGGGATGGCTTTGGTGAAGCAGTCGATGAGGCCGACCAGGGTTCGAGGATACAGGCATTACGCCTTCGCGAGGCAGGCACCGACACCGAGATTGCTGATGCCGAAAAGGAAATAGCGCCAGCATTAATCTGCCGCGAACGCAGTGGTCACTGCCGCGGCGAATCCAATAGCCGATGCCGAAACTGGCGGCATAAGCGGCGTAGTCAAACAAAATCGAAGCCGTACCAACCGTGGCCGGTTTGGAGTTGCAGCACGCTATCAGTCAGCAATCGTGCCATCAGGGAATCAGCAGGCCAAGCCATGTTGGGCGTACAACCGTACCCGCAAAGACCGCCAGTGCTCCCATTGCAGAAGTTATGCACGTCCTCTGATGAGTCGGAAGTCCAATCGCCAACGCAGCGGTTACAGTCCACAGGATAATGGTCGACTTTTTCATAATCCTGTCGAATTCCGTCGCAGAGTTTTTTACTCATTCAGAACCGGGAGAGACAAACCGCAAAACGACTTCACCGTCAAGACAACTCTGATCACCCGTGTCAGGACGATACAGGTAGCTCGCCGTACATCATTCAGGGCAATTCCCAGTCCATGATCGGGAAAAGCGTGAGCGATGATAACGTCCAGACCGCAGGAGTCGAGGCTTCTCAGGGCTGCAAAGAACTTTGCGCCGCAAGTTGTAGTCTTCGGACGTTTCCAGACGTTCAATCCGCACAAAGTTGCCCGAAAATGGCTGTTTTCCGTAAGTCAGCAACCCACACTTTTGTCCATCGACAGAACTGGCTACTGCGTATCGGGCAACCGCAATCAATGGTGTGGACGGAGCATAATGCCGCATACCAACATCCTGTGGGCGGGCTGGGCCGATCGTCGAGAGCGGCATTTATGAAGTTCGTCGATCGGCCCAATGAGGGCCTCTAATTCCTCGACAGCACAACCACCGGGACGGAAGCAGGACTGGGTGATCGCCAACGAATGAGACAACCGTCGATTCAACTCCCACCCGACAAGCACCTCCGTCCAGAATATAAGGTAGCTTCGAATTCAGCCCATCCATGACATGTTGAGCCGTGGTTGGGCTGATTCCACCAAACGGGTTGGCACCGGAGCGCCACAGGCATTCCAACAGCCTTCAGCGCCGCAAGAGCAGCGGGATGAGCAGGAATACGCAATTCGACTCCGGGCAGACCCGCGGTCACAAGATCCGGAATCGTCGACTGCCTGGGAAGCACCAGCGTCAATGGTTCTGGGCCAGAAAGCGTCCGCCAAAGCCGTAGCGAGAGGTGAGGTATGTCACGACCTCACTTAACTGCCCACGTTCTGCGATGCACAATCAGAGGATCGAAGGTGGGACGCTGCTTGGCCTCAAAGATTCCGGCCACGGCCTTGGCGTTTGTCGCAACGCCGCCAAGGCCATAAACCGTTTCGGTGGGAAACGCAACCAGTTGCCCTTCCCGCAGAGCATCAGCCGCAACGCTGATGGACGCGGAGTTGTTGGCGTCCAGGATTTTCGTATTAAAGGACATGAATCGATGGCAGCCTGAGATCGTGAAAAACTACCGGTGGACATAGCAGATTGTCCCGGCACACGTAGGCATCACGGATCACAATCAGTCCAATTGTCTTGATCCGGGAAGTATCTGGCATTCGAGAATCGGAATCCTGCGGTGAATCAACGTTCTCGCAATTTTCCTCTAATTTGTGACAAGGCCCCGCGAATCTACTCGGTTGGCAGTCGCGAATCTGGTGATCAAAGAATCATTGTGACCTTGACCATTCAATCGTCTGTCAGAAAGAATCCCCCCGGCGAGGGATCTTCCCATTTTCATTTCCATGACGAAGGATTTTCGATGTATCTGGCCCGAATGAAGCGAACGCTGCTGGCCTCTGCCCTGTTGGTGGCAGGACTTTGCAGCGTTACAGAAGCTCAGACCGCTGACACTAAGGTGCTCAGCAGCCAAATTCTCCCCAAGGACACTTTCCTGTACGTTTCGGTTCCCAGCGTTGAGGAACTCAAGAGCGCGATGGGCGAGTCATCTTTGGGTCGCCTGCTGGCGGATCCGGCGTTTGATGAATTTAAAGCGGAAGTCGAAACGGCCTTTGCTGCGGAAACATCTGAAGCGTTTGCGAATGTTCAGGAAGTGCTGGGCCTGACCGTTGAAGAACTGGCCGCCATTCCAACCGGCGAAGTCACTCTTGCATTTTCCAAAGCTCCACCAAACAAAATGGGTGCCGTGATCTTCTTCGATTACGGCGACCATGAAGAGCAGGTGAGCGGTTTGCTGGAAAAGGCAACCGGTGCATTGCAGAGCGTTCCGGAACTCGAATCCGCCAACGTTGAGCACGACGGTACTGAAATCGTCATGTACACAGTTCTGCATGAAGTCGCCAAGAAGACTCCACTTGCCAAAGAGTTCGGATGGTTCCTGAAAGACGAGCGTCTTGTCATCAGCAACAGCGGTGCTCTGCTGAAGCTGACTCTGGACAACTGGGACGGTGCTTCCGAGAAGACATTGGCGAACAACGAAGTCTTCGCCTACATCATGGAGCAGTGCGAATCTGAAGAAGGCGCCAGCCTGGCAACCACTTACGTTGACCCTGTTGGGCTCTTCACACAGCTTGTGCAGACCGGATCATTGGGCGAAGCTGGACTACCGGCCGGCATGGCGATCAGTGTGTTTCCGATGTTGGGCGTTAACCAGCTGAAGGGGATCGGTTCAGTTGCTGAAGCTGGTGGCGAAGGCTTCGACGGCACCAACACCTCGTTTATCTACACCGAACAGCCGCCACAGGGTGCAATGCAGATCTTCCAGCTTGCACCGGTCGATCAGGTTCCGCCAGCGTGGGTGAAAGAAAACGCCAGTGCCTGGATGGCAACGACGTGGAAGGTTGCAGAAGCCTACACCGCTGTGGAGACCCTGGTTGATATGTTCCAGGGCGCTGGTGCGTTTGCTCGCATCATCGACGATCTCGCGGAGAAAGGACCAGGCGTTCACATTAAGAATGATCTCATCGACCAGCTCGACGGCAAGATTCACCTGGTCGTTGCTCCGGGCAGTGCAGAGTCACAGGCAGCCACGGACGACGTAGTGATTGCACTGGGTGTTAAGGACAGCGAAAAGTTCAGCGAACTACTCACTAAACTGACTTCTCAGGGTTTCCCCGGCGAAACTCGTGAACTGGAAGGTGCCACGATCTACGAAATTGATCCGGGCAACGGTGCGAAGATTTCTTTCACCGTGGCTAACAACCAGTTCCTGTTTGGTGTTGGTGGTGTTCAGCTGGAACAAGCCGTTCGCAACGACGACGATGTTCGGCCTTTGTCAGAAACCGACGACTTCAAGGCTGTTGCAGAAAACTTCGAAGAGGGTGCATTGGCAGTCGTCTATTCTCAGCCAGCGGAAGGTTATCGTCGCCTGTACGATATGCTCCGCGACGGCAAAGCGGCGGAACAGTTCCCCGGCATGGACGAACTGTTCTCCAGGATCGACTTCAAGTTGCCACCTTTCGAAGTTGTGGAAAATACCTCGCCCCAGCCGGTGGTTACTGGATTGGTGATGAGAACGGGGTGCTGATGGAATCATTCTCTCTGTCGCCAGAAGCCGAGTAATTCTGACACAGATTGAAGTTGATCGATGAAGAAGATCCAGCGATGTGCAATCGCTGGATCTTTTTTGTTGAGAATTCATGCGAAGCGAACAGCATTCAAGCGGCCAAACACGATCGATCGGCACGCCTGGAAGGACGGAAACGATATTCGCCGTCAACACCGTGTCTCAGGATTTCTCGGCTTATTCCTCATCCATAGCCGGCGGCAAATTGAATTCGCCCCCATCCAATGAGACCGCATTGCGGGGCTTTCGCAATCCGTCCCCTCTCGGTTCGTCAACCGGACAATGCCATTGAGGCAACCCCTGAAAAAATCCAGGTCTGGTTCTGCTGCTGCAGCTGAGAGTTATCGCATCTGCGAGCCTTTTCTGACGCAGATTCCGGCTGGAACCAGTGCGGGGCAGGCACTGTGATCGTTCGGAGGCTGAGCAGGGAGTGCGAGGAGTCTGGAGTTCCGAATAAAACGACTGGAATTGATCCGTCCAGTGAAGTGAGAGGATGATTATTCAACCGAGGGTTTTCCTGAAGTCCGAACGCAAGTGTCGTCGAATCGGTGTACAGGGAGGGGCTGCGCGGCTGTGGCGAGACAACTCGTCGGCTCGCGTGGATTTTGCGGACTATGCCAGAGATGCACATTGCATCGCAGAACCGTCAATTCTGAAAAATTGATGTTTCAACCGGACAACCTTCCTAACTCGTTGACTGTTCTCAACAAAGAACTTGCATCAACGGCGGGGGGTTTTAGAATTTGACTGTCGAGTCAAACTGCGCAGGATATTGTAGTCAGGTCAGGAAGACCGTAGAGTTGAGCGGTCTGGTACTGTTGTTTCGGAACGGGTTTGAGTGAGTTCCGAAGTCGATCCTGAGACAATCCCCACCGGGAAAGATGCGAGAAATGGCGAAGAAATATCTTAGTCTGGAAGAAGCAGCCAGCCAGCTCGGAATTAGCGAGGATCAGCTGAAGCGGTTCCGCGAACAGGGCGAAATCCGGGGCTTTGCCGACCGCGGAAGCTGGAAGTTTCGCGAGCAGGATATTGAAGAGTTCCTGCGAAGTCGCCAGACCGATTCTTCGCCTGATTTTCCGATTATCACTGGAGATTCATCGTCGTCCGTGCTGGACGAACCCGAGTCCGATGATTTGTCATCGTCTGACAGTGATGTGAGATTGTTCTTTGACGACTCCATGTTTGAGGACAACAAAGAAGCCAAAGAGCTCGCTGATTCCGGCAGCGACGTACGTCTGACTGGAGACTCAGGGCCGAAACTCAGAATCCGGCGACGACGAAGTGCTCGTCTTCAGCGGCTGGGATGGAGAAGAGATTATGTCTGATTCAGACAGTGACGTTAAGCTTGTCGGCGCGGGGACGGAAGCCGAGATTGATCTCGCAGGTGGGGCCAGCCTGCATGATTCTGACAGTGATGTTCTGTTAGCGGATGGCTCCGAGTTGAATTTCTCTGATTCTGACAGCGACGTTCGCCTGTCGGACGATGCTGCCGATAACACTTCAGAAATGACCTTCATTGGGTCTGACTCTGACAGTGATGTGAAACTGATGGGTGGCGATGATGTTTTGGCAGAAGACAGTGACAGCGATGTCAAACTGTCGTCCGGTCTTGATCGCACGGATAGCGATATCCGACTTGTCGATTCTCCCAGCAATGCGAACAACCGAACCATTGCGTTGCCGCCGATTCCTGATGACAGTGACCTGAAGCTGATCTCCACCGGATCCGGTGTTCGGACTCAGGGGCTGGACAGTGGTATCAGCCTGGATGTTCGGGGCAGCGGAATTGGCCTCGATGCGGACGAAAGTGGTATTTCCCTGGAGATGGACAGCGGCATCAGCCTGGAAGCGGATGACAGCGGTATCAGCCTTGAGAGCTTCGACAGCGGCGCCAAACTGGGCGATGATAGTGGCATCAGCCTGGAAAGCTTCGACAGCGGTGTCGACCTGAGCGACGACAGCGGCATCTCCCTTGATGCGGGCGACAGCGGAATTTCGCTGGAATATGATGACGACGACAGCGGGATCTCCATGCAGCCCGATGATATGGGCCGCACGATGCCGATGCAGGCAATTCCTGGCGCAAAGGCGTCTTTGTCTGATTCAAGTGCCATGACGACTCAGTTTGATATGCCAGCCCAGAACTATGGCAAAGACAGTGAGTTTGAACTGGCTGGTCTTGATGACGACGATGACGATATTGGTACAAACACCAGCGTCCTGACATTTGAAGACGAAGAGGACGACGCGTCCAAAACAGTGGTCGTCCCTACTCCTGCAGCCCGAACGGCAGCACCGGTCAAGTCAGGCGCAACAGCTAAACCTTCCGCGCGAAAGAGCGCCCCGGTCGAAGATGAAGTTGAAGATGATTTAGAAGACAGCTTCGATGACGATGGCGGTCTGGACGACGACTTCAGCGATGACGACGACGAAGGCGTGCATGACGCCGAAGATTTTGACGATGAAGACTTTGAAGAAGGTCAGAGTCAGGTCGGCGGCTTTCAGGCTCCAGCGCGAGGTGGCGCCCGTGCCGATGTTGACTGGGGCGTTGGCTTAAAGTCACTGATTGGTTTTACCACCCTTTTGTCCGTGTTGTGTGCGGTGATAGGAATTGAACTGGTCAGAACCATGTGGCTGTGGACTCAGCCTGGAAGCGAGTCTACTCCGTCAGCCGTTCTTCAAACAATCGGCGGGCTGTTCTGATCCGATGACTGGGGTTCACTCCTGGTCGGACGAGCGGAGTTGAGTCTAAGAAACCGATAACGGGTGCCTGCTGGCACCCGTTTCTTTTGGCCGGTGCGTTCTCGACTGAACGACAATACTCAAAGATTCATCACTTTCCCTTGTTTTGGTTCCGCCCTTTCTTCAACGGGTGTGCAGCCAGACGAACGTTTCGAGCGAGACGCTCGATAAGGAATTGTCAGTTCGTCGCCAGCTTTCCGACATTGATGATCATTTCCGCGAGCGACTTTCGAAATTCGTGGTCAACCGATTCCGTTAAAGCAGAGCCAGGCAGTGGAACCTCGGTGCTGCTTGATCCGCGGGATAATCCCTATAATCGCACGCAATTTCCGCCCGGGAGCATTCCGGACATTCGCGAGCGACAACGTGGCCCGTTTTTCGGCGGACTCTCGGGCTCGACTTCGTAAACTCCGCCTGGTTTTTTGTTGTGAAGTGAGGCAAATCAGCGATAAACTGCCTGATGCCCGCCTGACTTTCTCGTTTTACGTCGGGAACGTGGCGGTCGATGACCGTCGGTTCGGTTGTTGTTGACTTGAATCCGTCGCAGAGTTTTGGAGTTCTCCTATGATTTTTCGCCGATCCATGGTTTTTCAGGCCTTACTTGCCACTGGAATTCTTGGCCTCTTCCTGACCGTGTCGGCGGAAAGCTTCGCCGGATCGAAACGAACCGAAACTCGCAGAACGATCCTTGCCAATCCCAAATTCGATCCGACAGCAGAACGCGTCGGATTGTTTGAGGGAATGGAAGACGGTCGCGTTGAGACGAAGGTGGTTGCGAAAGACGCGACGGGCGGTTTCGTCATTATTTCCAATACCTCAGATCAGCCGTTGACTGTGGAGCTACCCGATTCCTTCGTGGCCGTTCAGGTCTTCAAGCAGTTGGGTGGACTTGGTGGTGGCATGGGCGGAGGTCTTGGAGGTGGCATGGGCGGCGGAATGGGCGGTCAGCAGGGCGGCGGACAGAACCAAAATCAAGGTGGTGGATTCGGTGGCGGTCAACAGGGCAGCATGGGTGGCATGGGCGGCGGAATGGGTGGCATGGGCGGCGGCGGTGGCGGCTTCTTTTCAGTGCCTCCCGAAAAGTCTGTCAAAGTCCCTATGTTGGGGCTTGCCTGAATCACGGCAAAGCCGATCCGAACCCTCGCGTGGAATACAAGCTGGTCCGTGTTTCTGAGTACACAAAGGATCCAGTTTTGGCTGAGCTGATACGAATGGTGGGATCAGGTCGTGTTGAACAACATTCGGCTCAAGCCGCAATCTGGACTCGTACGGACAATTTAAGTTGGCAGGATCTGGCCAATGAGAGTGCTCGCTCAATTGGCGGTGGACGCGACTATATGTTCAATCCAGCGAACATCGCTATGGCTCAGAACATTTTCGTGACGGCAGAAGCTCGAGTCAGAGAGGCCGAAAAGAACGGTGAAGCTGTCGAGCCGACCGAAGCATTGGTTCCACGCGTACGATAAGCTGACCGCTGCTCAATCCAAAAAACTTTCAGAAAGGGTGCGCTGTTCATACAGTGCACCCTTTTTGTTTTTAGCATTACCACGAAAGCATGCAGCTGTAGTTCCGATGGATCTGGAACTGTTTAACCCCAAGTGACATCGCCCGGGGTCAAATGTTCCTCGTTCGAAAAACATGTGGGAATAAACTACAATCCAGACGGCAGGTTGGTGAGTTGATCCCCTGCTTTGAACAAAGCCGTCTGTTTTCCCTTCCGGGAAATGCGGTTTGCGCGGCAACGGCCATCGCCTTTTCCATAAACACAATGATGTAGAAAAACGATACGAGGGCTTCCCATGTCGGATCAGGAAAAACGAACGTCGATCATTCAGGAACTGTCCGTCGCCTACTGGATGGAAATCGAAACGGTGATGAACTTCATCTCCAATTCAATAAATCTGGATGGTGTTCGAGCAGAAGAAATCAAAGCCTCTTTGCAGGCAGATGTACAGGCTGAACTGTTGCATGCTCAGACGCTGGCCAAGCGAATTAAGACGCTGGGTGGGACGGTCCCGGGAAGTGCTTCGTTTGTGTCTCGTCAGAGCAGTCTGCAGCCTCCGAAGAAGAACACTGACGTTGTCAGCGTGATCAAGGGAGTCATTCAGGCGGAAGACTCCGCGATTGCCCAGTACAACAAGCTGATCAAGCTGTGTGACGGGTTTGACTATGTGACTCAGGATATCTGTATCACAGCATTGGGAGATGAAGAAGAGCATCGTCGGGAGTTCATGGGATTCCTTTCTGAGTACGAAGGCTAATTCGACTCAACATGATTGTTCCTCCGTCATTCCTGTTTCAGTATTCGATGGCCGTTCCGCGTGTCGAAGCGATCCCTCGCAGGAAGGGGTCGCTTCTGCAGCTGGACGAGACCTGCCGGATGTTCGTGCCCGGCAGCATGAATGATTCCGACAATGCGTTTGGTCTGCGCATGGCGTGGAATGCGGAAGGGCTGGGCATCGAGATCGAGTTGGTGGGGAAGAAAATGCCACCAGCCGGACGACGCCAGTCTGAAACTCGAACCATCCGGCCTGTTTGTGGATGCCTCCGTCGCAGCTAATGTTCATCGGGCGACCCGGTACTGCTTCTCGCTCCGTCGTACTGCCGAGCGATGAAGACGCTGATGATCGTCCCGCAACCGCGATTTATCAGGGTCGCTCAACAACGCGTCAAACAATGATCGAGACGGCCGGAAATATCCGGTGCATTTGCATCTTCGACCGGATGGATACCGGGTAGAAATCTGGATTCCAGGTTCGCAGATGTTTGGTTTCAGGCAAGAGCTCCGTCGATTGGCCGAATGGTTCTCATGCCTCGTTCATGACACGGAACTCGGCGAGATGCCGCGAACACGGTGGTGGAGATTTTCCTGTGGCCTATGACCCTCCACGGCTGGCTGGAGTTAAAATCGTGGGCGATGGTCATCAGCTGCGTTCTGCTGACGGGATTGATTGTAGGTCATCGCGGACCGTCTTTACGTTCAGACACAGCCCTGAATGACGCACCGGCAAGAGTTTACCTGCATGGATCAAGCAGCTCAGCTCGATTGTAATTGGCCATCGTGGAGCCTGCGGGTATCTCCCGGAACATTCCACGGAATCCGCTGTCATGGCCCATGTGATGGAGTGCGATTACATCGAGCAGGACTGTGTGATCAGCCGCGATGGCGTTCAATCGTGATGCACGACGTGCAGCTCGACGATCTGACCGATGTTACCCTGAATTTCCGGATCGTAAACAGGATGATGGCCACTGGTATGTGTTCGACTTCACCGTGACCGAACTGCGGCAACTGCGATTGACGGAGCGACGATCTCCAGGGCTATGGAAAGACTCCGGGACTCGCTTTCCTCTCGAACAGGGCTCTTTCCGCATTTCAGCATAGCTGAAGCATTTGCGATTGATTCAGGGATTGAATCAATCACGCGGCCGAACTGCCGGAGTTTATGTCGAGTGAAAGAGCCGGCGCGCGCTCATCGGAGGGCAGGGCTCGATGCCTCAAAACAGATTCTGGTTCTTTACCGCCAGAATACGGTTACGATGCGGCCGAGTAGTCAATTTTCTGCAGTGCTTCGAAAAGGACGAAGTAATTCGGATTCGTAATGAGCTGAAGAGTCCTGCGATGATTTATTTGCTCGGCAAAGCGCCCGACAGCTGACGACATCAAAGAAGCCGCCGGATTCTGCGGCGGACTGGGTGTTCTCTACGCTTGTTGTCTCGGGAGCCGCCGGCGAACTGGCCGGTCATCACGGATTTGAAATTCAAGACCGCTCATCAGCAGGGCCTGCGGGTTCATGTTTGGACATTCGTACTGACGCGTTACGACTTGCGAAATCCGGTGAGCAACTTCTTGAGTGGCTGGTGGTGGGAGCCGGCGTTGACGGGATCTTCTCCAGTCGGCCAGACGTTGTCGTGAAATGGCGTTCAAAACCGATATAGAGATTACTCACGGCAATCCCGTTTCGCCCTGTTGAATAATGCCGATGGAATTTGCAGGCATTCATCCAACGCGACGCCGGTCGTGTGAACCGGCACCGATACAGCAAACCAGCCTAAGGAATCCGCCGCTGAAGTTTGTCAGTGCATTATTGCTGACTTTGACCGCCCTGTCGGCTCATGCTCAACAGCCTCCGGCATCATGGCCTCCGCAGATCAGCGTGCTGCATCTATAAGTCATCCGGCGGCAGAGAGCTTTGCCTGTGGCGCATCGCAGCAGATCCCTCGGGCGGCAAAAAACAGAGCAGACGAAATCTCCCGCAATCGTCTTCTTCTTCGGCGGTGAGCTGGACGTCAGGGCTCTGAGCAGTTTCTTCCTCAGGCCACCTATCTGGCTTCGCGTGGCGCGAGCAACTGTTACAGACTATCAGTTGCCTCGCGAGATCCGTAAAGGCTGCAGCCTGTGTGGAAGATGCCGTCAGCAGTGCGATAGTTGAGCGAATGCCGACAAACTTGCGATTGATCAGATCGAATTTGTGCGGCTGGTGGGTCGGCTGGAGGACGCATTGCCTGTGCGACGAAGCTCTGCCGGAGATCGGCGCGAAGGACGACGATCTGTCCGTAAACTGCGTTCCGAATGCTTTGGCACTGTTTAACCCGGCCGTTGTGCTGGCTCCGATTGATGGCCTGCTTACACACAAAGTACGGAGAATCGCGGGATTAAAGGTCACGACTGGGTGCCGAACCGGAAGCGATGTCATGACCCATCATATTCGCTCGGACTTCGCCAGCAATCATTTTTTCATGGTGAAGCAGACACGACGGTTCAGCTGGCAACCGTCAGGAAGTTCACAAGACTCATGCAGGATGCGGGCAATCGTTGTGAGCTCAAAACCTACCCTGGTGCTCCTCACGGCTTCTTCAATCTTCGCGGAAACAACACGGGGGCTGTTGGGAAGAAGGATGCCAACAAGAAGCCCAAAGGACAGAATCAAAGCTCAGACTGGCATCATCAAACCTTACGTGAACTCGATCTGTTTCTCGTTTCGCTCGGCTGGATTTCGGGGGAGCCGACAATTCCGGAATTGAAAACTCCCTGAGCCATTCGCAACTCCGCAGCGCAGTTCTGGCACCGGGGCATCAATCGTGGTTTAAAGTGTCGGCTTTCTCTCTGCGAACGAACGTGCTTTTGCGGAGCAAAAGCATGTTCGTTGTTGTGATACTTCTTACGGCGAACGCTTTCAGGAGACTCTTTCAGGTTCCACGCTTTCAATTGTTCATCGCTCACCCGGTCTATGGGCATCCGCGAATTCTTTGGTGAGGACGGTGCTGCGTTGGCGGTCGGTTCGCTCTGCAGTTCCTTCTGAATGCGTTCCACTGCAGACTCGTCGCGCCGAGCTGGTGATCTGCAGTTGGTGCAAGTGCGATCTGAATTTCGCGTTCACTTTAAAGTCGAGCTGAAACCAGCGGTGCTCATACAATCGTGCCATCGTGACTGATGTCTCAACAGCGGGTTGAATGATGCCAGCGCGCGAAACTGATCCAATGCATTCCTGACGCCGGCTGAAATCACCCGGGGTTTCGTTCGGCAACATTTCCGTAGTCCGCCTCGATCAAGGAACGCGTTCAGCTCAATGGCACTTGTTGATCGACTCTGATCGTTGCTCTTCAGGACAATCGCGGTGCCCGGCACGATCAGTGAAAGATCCGGGCGTACTCTTTCAGTGATACTTCGAGTTCCGCGGACAATTCTCGGATTGTCTTCATGTCAGTGAGTTGGCAACGATTGAGACCACCAGAGGACAAACAGGGGCTGGATAACTCAGTTCCGTCGCATTGCCGGCAGCCGTTGCAGATTAATCCTGTCACAGGCTTGTCTGCTTCTACCGCAGCAGTAAGTCGTAACTCGTCCAGAATCTGCTCAGCCGAGATCTTGCCGTCTGCTGTTCAGTTCTTCCAGATTGCCGGCCCGACCGCCGAGTCGCATCATCTTTGCCGTCAGTCCCTGCAGTGCCTGGAGACATTTTAACGCTGCTATCAGGCGTCCAAAACGGGAAAGATAGCCGCCTGTAATCGAGCATAGTACTCTCGACGATCGCAGTCCTGATCATCAAGATCCATTGAAGGCGATTCGAGTACGGCCTCCACCAGGAATTCGAGCCCTCGACCGGCTCATTCAATTCCGAATAAAGTTCCCGCAATGCAACACCGGCCGGCTGGCCGGTATCCAGTGCTTCTCCGGACGGCCTGCAAATCGTTTCCGGCAGTTTGACGGCGGCTCGCTTCATCCGCGCTCCTCGCTGGCGAAGTAGCTGGGTAAGATTGTGGGCCACTGCTTCCCGGAATCGCCGGCTTCGAATCCTCACACATTTCATTGACGAAGCGTCTCATGTCGATCCAGGATCCAGAGCCTTCTCCGGCACGCTGAGCGGAACAATCCGGACCACCGGCCCGGCTGGCCATTCGGGAAGTCTGATCATTGTCTCTTTCGCCGACTGCTCCGGAGATTCCCTGCGTGTTCGTCACTAAACTTCAGGGCATCATGGAGCCGCTTTAAATTGCCGCCACCAAGAACTGCATTTTGATCAAAGCCCAGTTGAACCCTGGTACTCATGATCCAGCGGCCACGCAAGCTGAGGTCTCTGAAGATGTTCTGCACTGGATGGCATACATCCGCGTCAACCATGATGAACAGCTCAGGCGACGTCATCAGGATGGCAGTTGTTCCACAAACCAGAAACTCACGGTAAAGGCAGGATACATGTCCGAATACTGCTGAATCATTTCAGCCTGCTTCCCATGAGCGTGGGATCCTTCAAACTGGCAGATTTAATCAGATTTCTTCGAGCGTCTCCGTCGGTGCACAACTGGAACCGGCCGCGGTCCGCCAAAAGAACAGTATCCGCCAGTTCCGTCAGGCGACTCGTTTCCGTAAACACCCCAAAGACCTGCTCATTCGTGGCCCTCCGCCAGAACTCGGCGGGATGTTCCCGGAGCGCTCGGGGAATTTGTCACATGCCAACTGAGGCTGCTTCGCACTGATCAAGTTCTGTGACCTGAGCCATCAGGGACTCAGCTGACGCCCCCGATTGAATCGTTTGCCAACTCAACAGCAGGCGATCCGCTTCATTCACGTCTCCCCTGCTGCTTTGAGATAATCCAGCAGCGATACTTCTGGGCGTCCGGAATGCGGCGATTCGCAAGCTGCGCTCTAAGCGTTCGATCATCTTTTCGAGTTCACCAGTTTCCCTCAGCACCTTGTAAGCACGCGCATAGATCTGTTCGGGTGTCGGACGAGTTGTGTTTCGCCATGGCGTTGGATTCTGGTGCGGCATACAGCAACTGTTGAGCGACCTGCACGGCAGCGGAAACATTGCCCTGTTGTTCATAATAGTCCAGCAGGGCGAGCGGTGAAGCTTCCGTCGTCTGTACTGCAGATTTTGTGCGTCGAGCTTCGAGTTGTGCTTGCAGATCGTCAAGTCCGCATCGCCCCAGCTCACGCACAACAAAACCATGTTCGTCCTCATCAAGTTCCAGACCAGCCAGACGAGTCAAAGCGTTTTCTACCTTCTCCGTTTGCTGCAGCTCCGTACAAGCTCCCAAACGAACTCGCGACACTTGAGAAGCAGAGGATCGCTGTCGGACAACTGACCAAGCAGCCCCATTGATTCGCTCTCCATGTTGAGTTCGGCAAGTTGCAGAGCGACACTGAGCTTAAGCAGATCATCATCAGGAGCGTGATCCAGCGCAACAAATGCAGTACCACCTGCTCACGATTCTCTACAATGTTCCAATGCAACGCCTGCAACAGTTCCGTCTCCAGACGCGTTCACATCGGACGACTGTAATCTCGCGTTGCACCCTCGGTCCATAGGGGTTCAGGATTCTCCTGATGTAACAGCACCAGCAACTGTGTAAGAAACTCGCACTCTTCAGCCGAAAAGTGGTTCTTAATACCGAGCTGCGCGGCAACATCGAATTCATCGCCAACAGCAGCATCAAGAAAGCCGGTAGGGAACGGTTGCCCCTCGTACGAACCAAACGTCAATGACATCACGGGCCGCTTCGCTCTGCAGTCGGATCTGCCCCGAAGGCGTTCCCGGCCATCCGGTCTTGTCTCGATGTAAGCCACCAGTCGATCACCATCAAAGCAGGAATCGCTCCGCTCTCTGATTGCTTCAGGCGAGAAATCTTCAACAAGCGATCGGTTAATTCAGCAAACGGCTCTCCGGAACCGGCATCCCGCGCGGAATCATCGGCAGTGATTGGAAGACGATTCGCGTTTGAAAGCAGCATTGAGTTTGTCCGGCGTTTCGACGCTCAGAGTTCCTCACCAATAGTTCAGATCAAGCCCCATTGCAAGCTTTGGGCCCGGACTATTCGGTTGACTCAATTGCGTGATCAACGAATCCAGAACATCCGGACGTTGCCGATGTCGGCAGATACTGATCAATCGAGGGGCATCGAATGTTTTCAGCCACTGAGGCTGCTCATTGAGAACAGCCTCCAGGCTTTTCATCATCGAAAGGATTCATTCGTCTGGGGCGAATTCATCGCCAATCGTCGATCGATGACTGCAACTCAACACCTTCCTCCCAGACGTTGATGCGTCGTGCCGTCAGCTCAAGATACATCGCCTGCAGCTCGATGTCGCCAGCCTCCGCCGCACGGAAAAATCGATAGCGAAGTCTGAGTCGGCAAACACGTTGTCAGTGGTTCGTTCAGCAATGAACAGGTCCAGCCCCAGCTGATCACGCGCGGCTTGCAGCGTTCCGCGGCCAGAATTGATCTGCAGTTGCTCCAACAGTGATGATTCCGACCGATTGGCTCGAGCAATTAAATGGCGACCAGCAAGAGCCACCGATCGTACCGCATAGTCATTGAGAACCTTGAGGGCGGTGAGGGGCCAAACCACGACGATGACGACTTTTCCCGGAAAGATTTCCGTCAGCTCCGAGATCGCCTCAATCGGTCCAACGCGGGCAAACGTTGAAATTCCACGCTTGTACTGGCATGGTTTTGGGCAACGGAGCCCGGCAAGTTAACCCGATGGAGCTGTCACGCAGCTCAGGTCCAGATCCAGAAGCCTCTTGAAAGAATTCATCCGCAGCTTCTCGCTGGCCCAACGCCATTCCAAAATGCCTCGCCGAATTAACACCTCAGTTATCGGGGACTGAACCAGTATTCGATCACAGATCTCCCGAGCCGAATCGAGACTCTCAGAGCAATCAGCTGGTCGGCCGCAGCCATCACTTCTGCAGGTCGAATGGAATCTTCCGCAAGACGACTCAAAGTGCCTCGGCCTCAGTGAGATCTCCCAAACGCACCAACAGGCCGGCCAGACGGAGGTTTCTCCTTCAACGGACGCCACGACGATGTTCGCTCCGCCGCTGATAATCGACCACCTTCAAGATCGCCGTCTTCTTCAGCCAGCCGCGACAATTGCAACAGGAGTTGCAGATCCGGCTATCGTCCGCCAACAACGTGCCTAAAGCCCGGCGGCCGACCGTAGTCCCCGGCGACTCGATAAGCCGTCGCCAGGCACTGCGCGGCATCCTGTTCCTGACCAGAGACGCGTCCGTGCTGTTCAGGTTTCGACCAACTGGTCAAAGCGATTGGCCCGCAACGCAAATTCTGCCAGCATCATTACGGCATTGGATTTGTCTTCGAGACCTGCGGACTTTTCAAACGCCATCCAGCAGAGTGACATGGCTTCTTCAATCTCGTTCTGATTCACCAATGTGCGAGCCAGTGTGAGAATCAAAGAGCCATCGCCGACGCACTGGAACGCACCGATCGACGGGTATCTTCAAGGCTTCCTGACGCTCGCCGAAATGAAAGCAAAGGTCAGAGTAGGGTGACAAACTCGGGATTCTCAGGACCGGCGGCGAGCAATTCCCTGCCCACGCCTTCAACGCTTCCGCCCTGCGACCGATCTTCAGTCAAGAATGGCGATGCTCTGCAGATGCTGTTCGTGCACGCGGATCCAGCGAGATCAACACGATGCATCGACATCAGCGTAACGCCTGACTGCTCAAATAACCTTGCCGCGACCTTGAAGAGACGTCCTCAGGTGCCATCGCCATGGACTTCTTCACGGCATCGATGGCCTCCAGGAGCCTCTTCGCAGCCTCGAATACGCCGCTAATCTCGCCCACTCAACAGCATCATTCTAGGTTGTCAGTCGCCCCAATAGACTCGCCCCCATTCTCTGAATTCTGCAAGCGAAGCGTGAGATCGCGAATGGCCTGATCCAGCCGTCTGGCAGCGATCAGGCATTTAGTGCGTTCATCATCATCAGCCAAACTTCGTTCCTCGTCTGACTCCGCAAAAGACTCTGCAATCTCAAGCTGATTCAGGGCATCAGCCGCTCGTGGAAAACGTCCCTCCACCTCATACTTTCCGCGCAGCCATTGGGCTAGCTTCAGGAGGTCATAGAATTCTGGAGTCAATTCACAAGCGGCTTGCATTGCCGCGATGGCCTTGTCCTTCATACCAGCGGCGCGTGAAGATTTCGGCAGATGGATCAGGTTGGCCGTGGTTCGCTGCTCACCTTCCTGACGTTTCCCAGACCTGAATTGCTTCATCAATACGCCCCCAGCGTTTGCAGATAGTCTCCGAGATATTCTTTGTACTGCGCATTCTCCGGCTGGAGCTCGACTGCTCGACGATAGTACGGCAACGCCTCGTCAGGCAGTTCTGTTCGCCGAATGAGTTCAGCCACTTTGACCAGCGTGTCGGGATCATCAGGACGATTTTGCAACATGCGTTTCCAGACTTCGATGGCCCTGACACGCCGCTCCTGCAACGGCTGATCGTCACGACGCAACGCCAGTAATCCCCAGTCCTCCAGATGCTGGTTGTTTCCCGGTTCAAGCTGCTGCAGCTTTTCGTACGGGGCGGCGGCTTCGTCGAACAGTTTTTCTCGAGTCAGCAGCGTCAACAGATCTGTGCGAAGGGCAACATTCGACGGTGCCTTGTCAACGGCTTTACGGTGCAGGTTCAAAGCCTCTGCGACTCGCCCCTGCAAGGCCAGAGCATGCGCGAGACCAGCCATAACGTCCAGATCATCCGGATGATTCTGAAGCCAGGTTTCGTAGTAACTGACGAGTCCCACCTGATCATTGTCTCGGAGGAATACCTGATCGATACGTCGACGAATATCCCGAGCAAGCCAGCTCTCCGGATCCAGCGATTGCATCTGAGTTTCCAGATCGCGCAAGGCGTCCTCCCGTCGTCCAAGCTGGAGTTTCAGATCGGCCGTCGTGATGGCGTACTGCGTCTTCCGATAGAGATCGCGATGCAGTTTCGCCAACTGATCGTAGCGTTCCACAGCCGCTTCGAAATCTCCTTCCTGACGCAGAGTCGAAGCGATCTGCTCTTTGACGCGCAGGTCGTCGGGAAACTGCGACTCCATTCGTCGCCAGACGGCGTCTGCTTTCTCTGTCTGTTGAGACCGTCGGTAGGCTCGTCCAAGATCCTGCAACACCAACAGCAAATCAGACTTCCGAGGTGCACGCTCCACAGCTCGTTCCAGAGCCGTCGCGGCAGCATCCGGCTTCTGCAGCTCCAACAAACTTCGCCCCAGCCACCAACTGGCTGTCGCGTCCATGGGGCGGCGCTGCTCGGCAATCTGAAATGCCTTCTCTGCCGCGGAATGATTTCCTTGTTTTGTCTCGATCAACCCAACGAGAAGACAGGCCACTCCTTCCGGATCTCCGTCCGTCATCATGGTCCGCTGCTCGGACAGAAACTGCTCAAGCGTTCCCCGATCCTGATAAAACGAAAAGACTCGATCGAGTGCGGTACCTGGTTTGGGCTGCTTCCTGAGCAACTCAAGGAAACGCTCGTTGGCAGCCAGTTCCTGTGCTTCTTCGTGGGATTCACTCTCCGAATCGTGGTTTGGGGCCGCAGTGGTCCCCCTTTGGTCAACCGCAGGGTCGTCACTGAGAGCGACGCCTCCCGGCGCAATGCCGACACGGCACGACGTCGCCAGAAAAAGCGCGAGCATGGTGCAAAATGTTCGTTGTGTGCCAAACCTAACCACGTGAAATTCACACCTCTTCGTTGCCATCACCGAATCAGCAACGGAGTATCGTGATTTCCGAGGAACATGGCTACCGATTTCCGCCCCGGAGCCACCGCTTCCTGACAGCAACACACAGATCTGCGGGCGCCGTGTTTCGCTGGACCCGATATTTCCGACTCAGAGTAACTTGCCGGGTGAACGTCGCTATTCCCGGAGGAGCAAAACTCACTCCGGGGAAACCGCTGACAGCAGGCTTTCGCCTCGCGGCAAACCTCGGAGCCTACTCAACTCGAATAACTCTTTCGCCATTTAGAATCTGCCCGTTCGGGTTGCTCGCGCGGACCTGAATCAGATGTGTGCCCGGTTTCATAGAATCAAGCAGACTTGCCTTCCATAGGTGAGGACACACCATGGGTTTTGCAAGAGCTCGCCACGCTGGCTTGCCGGGGAGAAACGCCTGCTCCTCGTTGTACAAAGCCTGAAAGGTCGGATCCGTTTCGTTCTCGGTCTTCGTCATCGGCTGCCATTCACCGCCCTGAAGTCGCCATTCTATCGTTGCTCCCGGAATGGCATTGAACACATTCGCGCGGAACTCGGTGGTCATCAGGTCTGAGGATTTGACAACTTCCGGAGCCGTAATTCGGATTTGTTCATCGGCGCCTCGCCGAGCCGCTCGATAATCCAGCAGATACTTGATCCCGTCAAAGTGCATGATGGTATAGCCGTTCGGCGTTCCGTCAGTGCACATCGTATGAGGAATCCCATGCTCATCAGGCTTGCCTGACCACCACGCTCCGCAGACTGTGACGTTGATGATATGGTGATGCGGCTTCGAACCGGGCCAGCCTTCTTCTTTTCCCATCAGGACATGTTCGTGGTGATGGGTATGTCCGGCGAGAGAAATACAGTGTTCGCGCCCTTCAAGAAGCTTCAGCAGACGGGCTCGACGAGGTTCGAGCCAGGGAGTCGACTTCACCAGCGGAATATGCATCATCGCCACGACCATGCGATCCTGCGGAACCAGTTTGAGATCGTTTTCGATAAAATCCAGCTGCTCTTCGCTGAGACCACTGCGATAGAATTTCTTATCGCCTTCCTTCATCCAATGAATATCGTCGACAACGACAAAGTGGACCGCACCGTAATCAAACGAGTAATACGCCGGGCCGTAGACACGTTCGTAGGTCTCATCGCTCAACTCGTCGTTCTCTGACGCATAATTGATGTCGTGATTCCCAATCACGTTGTACCAGGGAATCCCGATCTTCCCCAGTGTTCTGTTGAAGCTGTCAAACAGACTCAGGTCATCGAACAGAATGTCACCCAGGGTGACTCCAAAAGCGGCTTTGACCCCCACCAGATCTTCGACTACATCATGAGCGATATAGTCGATTTCCTTTTGATCGCGGGGCTGCGGATCTCCAAAAAAGATGACATCAAACGCGTCAGGCTCTTCGACAGGATGTAGAGGGAAGTCAATCGATGACGGAAGCGGACCCGTCGGCTCGACGCCAGGAAAGTCCAGCTTAGGAGATCCCTCCGGTTTATGAATATAGTAAAACCGTGACACATGGTTCTCATCCTGGACGGTACGATATCCGCGGGGCTTGATGACGAACACGATGGTGTCATTATCAACTGGCAGTGAATAACGTCCCTCGGCGTCCGTCGCGACCACCTCACGACCATTGGACACTTTGACATCCGCCAATGGCTTTTCATCAATGTCCCGAACGTGATTCTGATTTGCATCCAGATAGACCACGCCGACCGCAGCCTTTCCTGCCTCTTCCTGAGCGATCAGCGTGCCACCTCCAACAAAACCAAAGCTCAATGCAAGCGCGGCAAGTCCGGGACAGGAGCGGGAAAGTTGGCTAAGCGACATGGTGGGCTTTCTGTCAGAGTGTGCCGTTCCACAACAATCGTCTTTTTTTGTTCCGGGCAGTTTCCTGAAACGAACGGGAAGCACAAGCGACGAGCAGAAGAGAATTTCAGTTCCGGTAATCCATGTGTCCCAAAAGACATTTCAGCCGGCATTGTCAGAAATCAGTTAAGGCTCCATGCGACGTGCGATGAAAAGATGAGTTCAGACTCGGAAACGGATGCCACGGCAGCTTCCACAGCCCGTTTTCCGGCTGATATTCCCAGTTTCCTGATTTCAAAGGTCTGAGGAGACGTTTTCCTGGGTGAAGGGGAAAGAAATCTTCGCTACACTCGTGAGCCCGCCTCGAGCGTTTCCCTTGGGCAAGAGACAAGACACGTACGACAGAAACAATTCAATTCATCCTCTGTTCCAACTGAACTCCCCGGTCACTCGCACGAATCCTGTCTGGCGTCCCCACACTCGAACTGTCCATTATTAACGGTGACTTATGCGGCTGCGGGTTCTCGTTTCCGGTCGTGTCGCTGCAGATGCTGTCCTGCCGACCGCGTCAATGCTCGCTGGGTTGACTTCAACCCGTGACATCAGCCGATCCTGTCAATCGCTGTCTGACCTGTCATGGCCCCGATGATGCTCATCGCGAGGCCCGGCTTGCGGTTGATGACGCAACGATTGCGACAAAAGTCCTGGAATCAAGGTCGTGCGGCGATCGTTCCCGGTAATCCGAATGACGGTGAAGATGCTGGCTCGAATTACCCTTGTTATTGAGTCCACTCGCATGCCTCCTGTTCATTTTGGTAAACCTCTCACTGAAGCAGAGATTGCAAAGGTCCGTCTCTGGATTTCTCAGGGAGCCAATTTCGCTCGCCATTGGTCGTACGTCAAACCAGAGCGTGCAGCAGTTCAGAAGCAACGGTGAGTTTGCGAAGTGGCCAAAGAATGCCATCGACAACTTCGCCCTGCACAAGATGATCGAACTTAAGCTGCAGCCATCACCGGAAGCCGATGGTCTTTCCCTGATTCGCAGAGTCTATCTCGACCTGATCGGACTGCCGCCAACGCCTGAAGAGGGCGATGAGTGGAACAGAAAGCTTACAGACGAGAATGGCACGATCAACGAAACGGTCTATTCGAACTCGTCGACAAGTCTTCTCGCCCGACCGGAATTCGGAGAACACTGGGCTCTGGAAGTGGCTTGATCTGGCTCGCTACGCGGACTCATCGGGATATGCCGATGACCCCGCGCGCATGATCACAGCCATGGCGAACTGAACCATTCGATACCATCAATAACAACATGCCATTTGATCAGTTTACGATCGAACAACTGGCCGGCGACCTGTTGCCAAATCCTGAAGATCAACCTGATTTACGACCGCGTTTCATCGCAGCACGATGACGAATATTGGGGGCCAGGTACCTGGGACGGTTCCGCAACGTCGCCGTGGTGATCGCGTCAACACAACAATGGCCATGGATGGGCACAACAGTACCTGTGCACAGTGCCACGGTCACAAATATGACCCATTTCGCAGGACGAGTATTTTCAGATCTTCGCGATCCTGAACAACGGAAGACGCCGATCGCGGTGACGATTCTCACGCTTGCAGCTTATGCGGCCGAACAGAAGCAGCGTCGTTCGGCGATCGAAACTCGCCTTGCCGAGCTGGATCAGCTGATCGCTGCACCGACTGACGCCATCGCCGCATCGCAGCAGCGGTGAGGCTCGATTACAAAGTCTGCCGCATGGAATCTTCAAAAGCCGAGAACGCGATCACTCGATCCGGTGGTGAATACGGCTGAGATTCTGGAAGACGCTTTATCAATATTCCGACGGCCGACAAGGACGTTTACACGATCGAGATTCCGCTTCAGCCCAGGAGCAGACCAGAAACCTGTCGCGGCGTTACAGATTCAGACAATCCCATCTCCGGACCTGCCGTGGAATGACAGACATGGTGGTGGGAATTGCACAGCAATCACGGAACTCAAGGCTCAGTTGGATCCCGCAGGCGAGCAAAACGCCAGTCCTTGCTGTGCAGTATTCCGGTCCAGCCAGGAATGGTGTCACTCGCTGAGTTCAGGTCTTCTCTGCCGGACAAAATATCGCGACATCCGGCAAGGCGACGCAAGGTTCAACCGACTGCGCACAGGACCGCCGGGCATGCCATCGATGACTTCGGTGGTCAATATGAAAACAAATCAGTGACGCACACAGCCGTTTCGGATAATCCATGGTGAACTTGATCTGACCAGGGGATGCGGCAATTGATCGAATTGTGATCAGGTCAGGCCGGAGAAGGTCTCTGTTGCGATTGGCGAATTTCCGTTTAGCCGATGATGGATGCGAACCGAAATGTCATCTGGAGCCAGAACTCGCCGAGCCGCCGTCTTTCAGGTATTCCCGCGAGCACCCACGGGATATCAGTTTTTCGACCGGGCTTGCTGACTTCCAGCAGGACGGATTCGCCCGAACGAAGTCTTTGACGGCAGGACAGGCCTGAAAATGGCTGGCTGGTGGAGGACGCATTCAGGAAAGTCATCGACGGCCTGGTTCCGTCAGCTTCGATTGGTCAAAGAGAATGTGATGCTAAAGGTTGATCGTGGAGCACAACTCGCCTTATGCCAATCATTTGCTGGGACGATTTCAGGTCAACACGACGGATGATGCGTCTGTCATCGAACGCCTTAGGGTGCCCGCAAAACGTCCTCGCAATCCTCGATAAAGCCGCTGATCAGCGTGGTGCAGGAGCAGAAGCAACTGGCGGACTGGTATCGAGACAATCAGGCTCGGAACTTGCTTCAGAACGCAAAGAACGTGAGGCGATGCGTCAGGAATTCCAACACGATGAAGCCCGACACATCCGTTCCGATCCTGCGTGAACTCGCCAGTGAAAAGCGTCGCAGGACATTCCATTTTCCGGTTCGAGTATCTGGACAAGGTCATGAAGTCCATGAAGGCGTTCCGGCCGTGTTTCCTCGATTCCACCACAGTGGAGCTCTGATCAATCGTCGACTTTTGCAGTGGCTGGTCCAATGAGGAAAACCCGCAGCGGCACGAGTCATTGTAAATCGCTGGGAAGAACTTGTTTGGCAGAGGGATCGTTTCAACCAGCGAAGAATTCGGATCTCAGGGCGACCTGCGAGCTCATCAGAAACTGCTGGACTGGCTGTCACGAACTCAATGGTCACGGTGGAACACGAAAGCCCTGCTGCGACTGATTGTCACTTCAGCAACATATCGTCAATCCGCGAGAGTCAGCTCTGAAGCGGCTGCCTCAGATCCCGACAATCGCTGGCTGGCACGTGGCCCCCGCGTTCGCCTGAGTGCAGAAATGGTGCGAGATCAGGCCCTCCTGGCCCCGGGCTTGCTAAAGTCGAAGAGATGTACGGATCGCGGTGAAGCCTCACCGCAACCAGAAGCTCTGGTTTGTCGGCGGCGTTGGGTTGAACTGGCAGACAGGCGGGTGAAGATCGTTATCGTCGAGCCATCTATACGACTGGCGACGAAGCAATCTATCCATCGATGGCGACGTTCGATGCTCAACCGTGAGAATCTGTACTCTGAAACGAAATCTTACGAATACTCTCCGCTTCAGGCGCTTAGTGACGATGAATGACCCTGTTTATGTGCAGGCCGCGCGGCATCGGGACGACTTTGATGCTGGCTCAACAAGAACGTGCGGTGGAATTCGTTCCGGCTTCCGTCGCTGTGTGCTGCGAAGAGCAACGAACGCTGAGTTGTCGGCATTGACGACGTTGGCGCAGGACACTCTGGAAAGGAGATGGCCGCGAATCCCGGACAGTGCAATCAGGCTGGCAACGGATCCACTGGGACCGCTGCCTGAAAAATGTTGATACCGTTCAGGCAGCAGGCTGGGCATTGGTCAGCAACGTTCTGCTGAATCTCGATGAGATGTTGAGCATTGACTTCCTTCCCCTCGCCCATGACGTCACCGCCCCACCCGCGGTGCGCCAGCGCGAGCAGGTAAGGAACAGCACGAGGATATTTGATCTCCGGATATGGCGACGGCCACGAAACAGAGCACGGGAACCCTTTGGGCTCTTTTCCCGTTCTTCGAAGTGACATCCAGGCGATTTCACAGCGCGCAACGCTAAGCCCTGAAACACTTTGCGGCGTTGACGAAGTTTTGGCTTACAGTCATGACGGCGGCAAAACAGGATGATGTTGCTGCATGTCGATGCCCAAGGACTTATCGTTGGGACGTCAGCGATGTTGCCTCCTGAGGCGAATGGGCAAGTGCTGAAACCTACTGTTAAACGGCTTCTACAACGAGAACTGTGTCACAGCAGCACCACTTATCCTGCCTGACCTGACGTCAACCCGCAGGATCGCGGCCTTTCTCCGGCAGGAGATTAAGCGACTCGAGTTCAGGCGGATTACGGACCAGTTGGTTGCCGCATTTTTACAAAAGATCAATTAAAACAGCAATGTCGACCTGGGTTGTGACTCTGTTTCTGATTGGCGTCCACGTCGGTGCCACTGTTCGCGTTCATGCCGATGTTCCTTCTGTTAAACTGGACAGGCGTTGCTGTTCCTGGCTCTTCGTGGGCAACATGCGAGCGTGGAATCTGCCTCGGTTATCACCGATACCTTGCTCATAAGTCCATGAAGCTGCGAGCCCGTGAGGTTGTTATACATGGCTTGCCGGATGTCATCCGGGTGAAGGCTCGCCTCTGACATGGGCCGCAACACACCGTCTGCATCATCAGGGTCGACCCAGGAAGGTGATCCACATTCACCGATTATCGTGAACAGGATCGGGTATGTATCCTTTGGCTGTTTTCAAAACGCAGCACGGGAATCCTCGCGAATCTGTTCCGCCGCTATGTTCCGGAGACTTGTAGATCGCCCGATCATCACAGTTCTTCGAAAAAGACATTCGCTCTGGCTTTGGGGCAGCGGGCTTGTCCTGTTGGCCTGCCGGCTGGGCTCTTAGTGGCTGGCAAATGGGCGTCTCGCTATTGGTTGTCTGGGAACATGTGCGTTCGAATGGTCGCAGCTTACCACAGCACGTGGTTTGTAGATTCCGCGACTCATCTGTGGGGCTACCACCAACTATGATACTCGCGATCATTCCGCAATCTGTGGTGGGTTGCAGTCCTGGCTTATGGTGAAGGCTGGCGCAACAATCACCACGCGCATCCAGCAATTGCTCCGGCCGGTCACAAGTGGTGGGAATTTGACGTCACGAGGTAGTCGATCAGAGCTCTGCAGGCGTGGGGTTGGCTTATGATGTCAAGGAACAGACAAACTACCAACGTTGCCGATGAATCGGATCAGGAATCCAGACCTGATGGAAAAGGCCGTCGCCGGAGCTGCCTGATGCGGCCGGCTCTCCCAGCATTGAAACTGCCGAGAAAGTCCTCCACGGACTCGGACTCAAATTCTGTGACGCGGGGTTGGTTGCTCTGGCAGCTCTCCCCAGCGTCCAGTCATTGGCGAGTGTGTTTGCCGCAAAATGCGATAAACTGGCGTTGTCATCGAGCCACAGCATTATTGCGACTGGCCTCGTGAAGGTGCACACCGTTAACTCTGGATTAGCGTAGTCGAACGATGCTTGAAGACATTGTCCACGGCAATGGTGGTGGAGTTGACAGTTCCGCCGCGGCCGTCCTGTTGCACGAACAGGGATATGAGGTCATCGGTCTGTTTATGAGATCCAGGTGAAACGGAACGGCTCGCCCTGCCGGCGAAGTACTCCATCGTCAATCTCCAGCTCATCGACGAGGCTGCTGCAGTTCGGAAGATGCGGCTGATGCCCGACAGCGTAGCAGATCGCCTCGGGATTCCTTTCTCGCTCTCAACCTTCAGGACGCCTTTCGCAGAATCCAAGGGACTACTTCGCTGACAGGTATCTGGCGGGCCGAACGCCGAATCCGTGTGTTCAATGCAACAACTTGTGGCTGAAATTTGACTGTGGGAGTTTGCTCAACAGGTCAGAACAAATTACATCACCATGGGGCATTATGCTCGCGCGGCGTTCAGCAGGACGAGCAGACTCTCAGCAGTGGGGACTGTTTCGCGGCGACGATGACAACAAGGATCAGTCGTACGTTCTGTTCGGTATTCGACGCGAGCTGCCCAATGTTTTATGCCGATCAGAACGTTCCAGAAGCCTGAGATTCGAGAACTCGCGCGTCAATCCGGGTTACGTGTTGCCGACAAAAGAACAGCACGAAATTTGTTTGTGCCCGACGGGTTACGCCGGTTTCTGAAGGCGTTATCGAGGCCATGACGGAACAGCCGGAGACTTTGTGGATCTGGCGGGCAATGTTCTTGAGCATCACGAGGGATACGAACATTTCACTGTCGGGCAACGCAAAGGCGGGGATCGCGTTCGAGAATACGTTTTTGTCATTCGCATCAATCCCGAAAATCGTCAGGTGGTGCGGGACTTCGCGAAGATCTGGCCACGAAATCAATCCGAGTTCATCAGCTCAACTGGCTGGCCGATCGTCCGGGCGACAGCTTTCGCTGCGAGGTTAAAGTTCGATACCGACAGGCGTCAGAAAGCTGCACGGTGCAGGTGGAAGATGACCAGCGAGCGATGATCATTCCGGATGTTTCAATCTTTAGCGTCGCCCCCGGCCAGGCGGCTGTGCTCTGCAATGGCGATCAGGTTTTGGGCTGACGGCTGGATACCTCTAAATAGCCGCCGTGACTGGCAAACTGTGATCGAGCACTCCATCAACCGCAGGGCGTTGGCCGATGGTTGCTTTCACTGTGTATCAGCGGCGAAAACCAGACGCTGACGCGTTCGGCTGATTACTTCAGCGGGCTGCAACGGCCAGTAGTTCTCGGTGATCTCATCAGAACGGAGCAGACTCGTCCGCCGGCCCGGTCGGGCTCATCATCAACTGCGGCCGAAGAAGACGAATCCGCCGCCGGAGAGCAATTGATCCATTCGCTTCAGCGCTCCAGGAAGAACAGGCTTCCTCATTTCATCGCAGCGCACTTGCGGCCAGTCAGGCGATACGACACCTTGACTTTGTCGCCGACCTTCAGATTGTCGACGGAGTCCCAGGCATCAGAAACAAACTCAAGAGGCAGGTGGTTGGCCGACGACCGTTGGTCTGCTCGAAAGCACAACCATGCGGCAAAACCTTTTTGTCCAAATGTCTTCGTCGGTTCAATCAAATGAACCTGACCGGTGACGGTCGTCAGCCGCCAGATCATCCTGTTATTCTGCGCTGACAATAATGCGTAGAACTGCGTAGTGCGCCACCCGACATCGAGTCTCAAGCAAGCCGCAAATTCTCATTCGGGAATCGCAAACGAATGGTGCAATCAGCCGGCACGATTCAGCGTCCGGTTTCGACTGTCACGGGACTTCCCGGATAAAAAATCTGACATTCGCCCGGAAATCGTGGTGTTAACGGCAAGCAATCCACGCGGTACAGTAAAACATTCTCGAGGTTTTCTTCCTTAAAAGCAACTTGAACCGTGACCAAAGACAAGATCTGCGAAGCCGCCATTCGTATCGCCAGCCGCGATGGACTGCCTGGCCGCTGACACTCGAAAACGTTGCGCGGCCAGCATCACAAAGGGCAGCGTGATGTACCATTTCCCCAGCAAGGGACGGCTCATCCGGGGTGTGCTGGGTATTTCAGTCAGCAGTGTGAAATGATGCTGATGCGACGAGTCATTGATGACCCGGGCCGCGGATGCGTTGGGCACGCTGCATGCTCGACTGTCTGTTCCCGCATAATTAAGCCAGCCACTTCGCAACCCGATGATTTTGACAGCATACAGTGTTGGCCAGATTCTTTATCGCCTACGGCTGGGGCCGTGACGAGTCCCGGTCCACGGTACGGCCTTTACGAGACCTCGCGACTCGCATACGAAACCCGCTGCCTGAGCGACCCGGAAGATGGGGATGGAGCAGTTGACCGTTCTGGCGGCAATCGATGGTTTGCTGTAGCGGTTGTAGACCTGATCGGCCCGGATGATCCATGATGATATCGAAGGTCGCTGAAACGTTGCGAAATCAGATCGCCAGTCGAATGCAACTGTCGTCGTCCATGGAAGAAATCTCCGGCGAACACTTCACTCAGCACGAGGTGCAACGATGAGCCAGACTTCTCCGCAGACAACAGGACGCCGAGGACTTCGACTGCTGTTTCTCCTTGTACTGGTCGGTGGCGGTATTGGCGGCTGGTTTTATTATCAACATGTTGAGGCCTGAAGGCATCGCCGCTGGGGCTGCTCTGCCGATCACACAGACCCGCTAAGCGAGTTCAGGTACATTCCCTGGGACGACTTGAACCAGCCGGGACAATTCTACAACTCTCTCGAAATCCGGCAACGAGGGTGCGGTGATTGAAAGTTGCTGGTCAGTGAAGGCGGCGCCAGGCGTGCGTCGAGGAAGCGCAGGCGCGTCTGGCAGCTGCAGAGCTCGCCTGCAACAGATCAGAGCCGGTGCAAAAACCGGAGACATTGAAGCTCAACAGGCGATGGTCAACCTGGCAAGGCACAGTCGAAAGTTGCCGCCAGGATCTTGGGCCGTACTAAAGAGTTACATGCTCGGGAGCTATGCAGATCGGGTTGGTTGATCAGCGTCCAGTGGGAGTTTGACCCGACTGCAGCGAGACAGCATCGAGCTGCTGCAACATACCAAGCTTAAAGAGATTCGTGACGTTGATGTCGCTGTCGCCGGAGCATCACCGCAGCCCGGGCTGCAGTCACGCAGGACAATGGCGAACCTGGACGCTTCACTGGTCAAGGCTCCGATATCGGGCCGGATTTTGAAGATTCATACACACCCTGGAGAAAAACTCAACGAACGCGGCGTCCACCGGAAATGGGGGATGTGCAGATACGGAGCCGTAGCGAGTGTTCGAAGCTGATGTGTCATTCGTTGCGAAAGGCATGAAGGCGAGATCAAGGTCGATTCCTCTGGTGCCATATCGAAGGAACAGTCATCAGTGGAATCTTGTTTCCCGAAGAAAGTTGATAGCGACCAATGGCCTGCGGTCAGCGATACGGTGCCTGGGTTGTCGAAAGTACGAATCGACCTGAACTCCGGATCAGATTCGGGTCCGTCGCCCGCCTCGCAAACGCTCGCGTGGAGATCACGATTCTGCTGGAAGATCCGGAGCCCCAATCGACGGATGCAGCAAAGCCCGCGATCCAGACCATTAGCCATCAGTCGGCAGGAATAACTCGATATTCTCCCACCGCGTTCTTTGTGGCCTGGTGTCAGCTCACGTACAACAAGGTTAAGCTTGCAGTGGCGGCTGGCGTTGTTGTCGCTGTGATGTTGATGCTGGTGCAACTGGGAATTCGTCAGGAAGCACTCGACAACAGCGTCGCGTGGCTCGGCAGGGATGCTGCCGGATCTGGTCGTTGTCAGTCCGCGAACAAGGGCATATCTTCGCCTCACCGGATGCACCAGACGACTTTTGTATCGACTCGGCTCCGATCCCCTAATGTCATTGCGATTTCTGAAATATATATGGGACAGGGCGGTTAAGGAAATCCATGGAATAATGGGTTTCCTGTCAGCCTCTACGGCGTTGACCCTGCCGCCGGAATGATGAAGTTGCGAATTGAGCGATACACAGAAGAGCTGAACGATATCGATCGACTGCTTTATGACGGGATCGTCGAACAAACTATGGCCTATCAAGAAATACCTTTCGGAAAACGATTCACGCTCGACGTGGAAGTCAACCTGCGGAAGATCCGGCTGATTGACTCAATCGACGTTGGCATTTCCATTAACACAGACGACAATCTGTTCGTCCCCCGCCAACTTTCTTCGACTTTTTTCCGGATCGAAAACGGTACTCTGTTGATCTGGGCCTGGTCAGACTCATCCGGGAGCGAATCTCGAGTCCGTACGAAACTCTCTACGGCAATACGTCGGCACGAAGCCAAAGTGCTGACGCGAGGAGATGAATTTGGTCGCTACGAAATCGTGTTCATTCGCGAAAACGCGCCCGCTCGACTTCATTTTCGGCATGGGGGCAGCCGTGGGGTTCTTCATCGGGTTCGTCGTAGTGTATCAGATTCTGCTGTACACGGAAGTGACAAATCACCTGCTAATGTACCACAATGCATGCAGCAGGGTTTGGTGACAGAGTATCTGTACAGGTCGTGCTCAGTCAGTCCGTGATCCTGGCGTGCTTGGTACGCCACCCGGATTCGTCGCCGCTCTGGGACTATCGAGTTTACCACGAAGGCGATTCGTCAGTTCTCGATGACGGTAGAACAGGCAGTCTTTGTGTTCGTCTGACGTTGATGTGCGGGTTGTCTGCCGCAGTCGCGATTCGCAAAGTTCGCACAGCGGATCTGGACGTCTTCTGACCGAGCACTGAGGTCGTTCCGCCGCGTGGCAATCTACATCGCGCAGACACGACGACCGACATCAACCAACGTGGACGTGGCTGATCCAGGAGCGTCTTTCGCTGTTGATGCGGTATTCCCTGATCACCGCTGCGGATCGATCGAAGTGTCTCCCGTTACTCAGCGCTACGGCGATATTCGGAATACGTCATATTCAGGTTGGCATCGTTGGGTAGGGTTTGATGCCTTGCCAGCCCCTTTCCCGATTTGTCAAATGAACGGTTTATCCTGAAGGTCAGTTAGCGAATTCGCACCACACACGATGCACACCATCATTCTTTCCTCAAACCCAGATTAGCCTGCGGCTTGTCCGCAATGGTCACCGCTTAGGCGGAAGCCTGCCGAAGGCGGCGCGATGCTGAACTCAATGTCCTTTAACGTGGTGTTCGGCCCTGTTCGCGGCAGTTGTTCATCTCAAATAGGCAGTGCGTTATGAAACGAGTCGACTTCATCAGCCCGGCCGCCCGACTGGAAGATGCCTTGAAACAACTGGAAGCATCCTGGATGGCCACCAAAGAATCCTGGAACGACCCGATCAGCCAGAAGGTCGAAGATGATTTTCTGGTCCCATTACACGGTCAGGTACGCAGCATGCTGGATGCGGTCCATAAGATGGCGATTGTTATGCGAAAAGCGGAACAGGATTGTCTTCACCCCAGAGAGCGAAATATTTCTTTGTAAGAGTCACCATGAATGAACTGACGTTGATGATTCACCGATCATCCGGCAGTAGAATTGGGTGGTACCTGTTATCTCCTCATCTTTCCTGAAACACCCTGGCCACTCCAGTCTCAAGTCAATCTCATGCATGCTGAAATCATTGCGATCGGTTCAGAACTCACCTGCGGCTCCAAGCTCGATACGAACAGTCAGTGGCTGAGTCGAGAACTGGAATCTCTTGGCTGGACGGTCATTCGTCACACCACGCTTTCCGATGATATGAACGCGATTGTGAATGAGTTTCGGGCGGCGGCCGAGCGTGCTCAGGTTGTACTGATCACAGGCGGCCTGGGCCCGACACTCGACGATATCACTCGCGACGCGCTGGCAGAAGCTTTTCAGCAACCTCTCGTTCGTGATGCAGAATCACTCCGGCAGATCGAGGCCTTATTCGCGGCCCGGGGTAAGGTGATGCCCGAACGCAATCACCGCCAGGCTGATCGCCCGGAGAATGCACAGGCGTTGCCCAACAGCTGCGGGACAGCGCCCGGAATCCTGATGCGAGTCAAATCAGTCGGCAATCACTCGTGCCTGATTGCAGCGATGCCAGGCGTGCCCGCAGAGATGCGTCCGATGTATGAACGCCAGGTACAGCCGCATCTTCTGGACAGTAATATGGTTCTCTGCCGAAGGGTCATCAGAACGTTTGGCTATGGAGAGTCGGAAGCCGAACGGCTGTTGGGAGACCTGACGGCTCGTGGACGCAATCCGGAAGTCGGCATCACGGCCAGCGAGGCCGTGATCTCGCTGTGGGTCACTGCGCGTGCGACATCGAAAGACACCGCGGAGACAATGTGCGAAGAGTCAATGCAGTTGATTCGCCAGCGACTTGGAGAAACAGTCTACGCAGAAGGAAATGCCGAACTGCACGAAGTGGTGGCGGGGCTGCTGAAAGATCAGCAACGACAAATCGCCCTGCTGGAAGGCTCCACTACCGGCGGACTGATGGCTCTTTGGATGACTGAACACCCGGCCCTCAGCGCCGTTGTAAGCGAAGCACGTGTCATCACTGGCTCGTGGGATGCCACCACATTGAAGTCCCCGAACAACCTCACCCCTGAGACCGCAAATGCTGCGGACTGGTCCACGATAGCGTCGCAAATGGCCCAGGGTATACTCCAAAGCCAAACTGTGGATTTTGTACTCCTGTCGTCGCCGCACGAAGATACTGTCTCCGAAACCGGTGTCACCCTACGTCGAGGATTTGTAGCGATTGCCGGACACAACCTGCTTCAGGTGTTTGATGCCACGATGTCCGGAAATCTTGCCATCTTCCGCCAACGCGCGGCTCGAACAGCTCTGAATCGCCTGCGACTACACCTCTCGCAGCAATAACTGCTTCTCTGTTTATTAGCCGCAGGGCGCAAGCCCCGGTTGTTTTGGTCGTTAATTGCATCGAAAACCGGACGTTAACGCGTTCCGGCTGTTTAACTCAACGGTCTGCTGGAATGCAATCGTGGAATGTTCGAAGAGATTGCGAAGCTGGCGCCTCGTTCGATGAAATCCGGGAGATCTGCCGATGGATACCACCATAGATCCGCAATGGGCATGGTCCGAATTCAAGCCTGAAAATGAAGACGCATGGAATCTCCAAATGGCGTCGCATTTGTTTCGCCGAGCGGGTTTCGGTGCGTCTCTCGAAGAGTTGAATTCCGCGGTTCACAAGACGCCCGAGCAGTTAATTGAAGACCTATTTGCTGCCAATGAATCCGACGCGTTTTTGCAGGATATGAAGTCTCTTGCCGATTCCGCAATCGCCACAGGAAATGTTCAGCAGCTGTCCGCATGGTGGGCCTATCGCATGCTCTCCACCAATACGCAGCTCAAAGAAAAGACGACTCTGTTCTGGCACGGGCACTTCGCAACCGGTGCCGATAAAGTCACCGACCCTGCTCTGATGCGGTCACAGAATGAACTTCTGAGGTCGTTCGCGTTTGGAGATTTCTCAAAACTGCTGCTTGAGATTTCCCGCGACCCGGCCATGCTGATCTATCTGGATTCGGCAACAAACCGAAAAGCACATCCCAACGAAAACTACGCTCGAGAGATTATGGAGCTGTTCTGCCTGGGCGAAGGGCAATACACGGAACATGATATTCGTGAACTTGCGCGTTGTTTTACAGGCTGGGAAATTCGTCGCGGCGAATTCCGCTTTAATCGTTATCAGCACGATACGGGAACGAAATCAATCCTTGGCCAGAAGGGCGAATTTGGCGGAGAGGACGGAGTTCGGATCGTGCTGGAGCAAAAGTCTGCTCCGGAATTTATTGTATCGAAGCTGATTCGCTTTTTTGTCATGGATGAGCCAACTCCTGATGGCGCTCTGATTGCTCCTTTGGCTCAATTGATGCGTGACTCCGGCCTGTTGATCCGACCGGTCTTAAAGCGAATCCTGACCAGCAATCTTTTCTTCTCCGAGCACTCTGTCGGGCGAAAACTCAAGTCGCCGGTCGAACTGGCAATTGGTCTGCTGAGATGCCTCGAAGGGTCAACCAATTCCTTTGAACTGGCGTCAGCGATGCAAACTCTTGGGCAAGGTCTCTTGTATCCACCCAGCGTGAAAGGTTGGGACGGTGGCCGTTCGTGGATCAATTCCTCAACACTGCTGGGGCGATCGAACCTCGTCCGACTCCTGATGACCAATGAGAAAACTCGTTTTGGGAAGCTTTCGCTGCGTGATTATCTCGAAACACAAAAACTTAACACTTCAAAATCGATCATCGATTATTTCGAGACATTGCTGTTTGCGGTCCGCATTCCCGACGCTGCCAGGGAGCGAGTTGAATCCTTACTGAAGCCCGGCACGACAAGAGCGCTGACCGAAGGATTGCATGCACTTTGCACACTGCCGGAGTTCCAACTTGCTTAGAGTTTCCAATCTTTATATCAATTAGCCGGTCAGCGACACGTTCGATGTGCAAATTCTTCGCATTGCCTGGTGCAAGAACGTGAAAACATCATTCTTTCAAGCAATGCACAACCATTGTGTAGCCTCTGCGATTCATCCGTGTCTTCCGTGTTATCCGTGGTAAAAATGCGATCGTGGTTTTGACCACGGATTACACGGGAAGAATCCCCTGCAAAGCTTCACATGAAACCTCAAGATTCACCCCAACATGACTCTGTCCCATTAGGACTAGTCCCGAATTTAGTTGCCGATAACTAGCTGTCGACCCCAATACTGATTCACGAATCCATCTTCCACCAACAAAAAAGCCCCTCGGCGTTCAACCGAGGGCTTTTCTTCTTTGTCTGGAACACTCAAACCCGGCAAACATCGTACCGGGAATTCAAATCTTCAGTTCGAGTTACTCTTCGCTGCCGCCGAGTGAACAGCGAGGCCAGCACCGGAACCGGTACACCACCCTTCGGTTCTTCCATGAGGCTTAGCCTGAACTGGTGCTGCAGCTTCGCCTTGGCTACTCGGAAGTGGCTTCCTTGGCCGGCCTTCGACTTGCGGCTCAAGACCAATCTTCGTTCGCCTGTATCAACACGCAGGATGCGGGCGAACTGAGATCCTGTCCAACCTGAACCATGTTCTCCGGATGCTCGACCTTGTGGTCAACCAGTTCGGAAACATGCAACAAACCTTCCAGATCGTCTTCCAGTTGTACGAACACCGAAGTTGGTGATCTTCGTGGCCTTTCGTGACGGTCTTGCGGGGGCGGCACCTGCAGGAATCCGTGTTTCCCATGGATCTTCGGCGAACTGCTTCAGGCCCAGAGCGATACGGCGACGGTCTTCGTCGACGCTCGGGATCTGGCGCTCCCGATTGGATCGCCAACTTCTTCCGGGATTTCGTTGGCATGTGACACCTTGCGAGTCCATGACATGTCCTTGATGTGCAGCAGACCGTCGACGCCTTCCCTGAAGTTCAACAAACGCACCGTAGTTGGTGAGGTGCAAAGACCGTGCCCTTGACGATGGTTCACGGTGGGTACTTGGAAGCCACTTCGTCCAGCTAGACGGGCTGAGTCTGCTTCATGCCCAGAGGAAATTTCCTGCTTGTCTTCGTTGATCCCCAGAACCATCACGTCGACTTTGTCGCCGATCGCCTTCTAAAGTTCGCTTGGGTGATTGCCGCGACGTGTCGGGACATTCCTTCAGTGAACGAGACCTTCAATTACCGTCTTCAGCTTCCACGAAGGCACCGTAAGACAGCACGTTGACCACTTCGCCATTGACGCGAGAGTTGACCGGGTACTTGGTCCCGAGTTCGCCCATAGGCTGGCAATTTCTGCTTCAGACCCAAACAATCTTCTCTTTGTCGTAGTCGATGTTCAGAACCATCACTTCGATTTCGTCGTCAGTCCTTCACCATCTCGGTTGGATGGCTGATACGCCCCCCAGCTCATATCGATAATAGACAGACCGTCGATACAGCAGATCCACGAAGGCTCCGAAGTCGGCGATATTAGCGACGGTACCTTTTTCGCGGCTGACCAATCTGCAGATTGGGCAACGTCGCTGTTCATCTTTTTCGCGTTCTTCTTCGATCAGACGGCGGCGAGAAACAACGATGTTCTGCAGGCTTCGTCGATCTTCAAATCATGCACTCGATTTCGTAGCCAATGTATTCTGCAATATCATTAGGACGACGAATATCCCCTACGACCTGGCTGGCTGGCAGAAACACGTTGACGCCGATATTGATAAGCAGACCACCCTTGATCTTGCGGATGACCTGACCTTTGACAACATCGCCCTCTTTGTGAGTGCTGATGATCTTTTCCCACTCGCGAACGCGGTCGGCTTTTCGCTTGGAAAGAACAATCAGGCCAATCGAATCTTCGAATTCTTCCAGCAGAACTTCGATACGCTCGCCAACCTGTGGCTGAGTATCAGCATCGTCCCACTCATCGCGTTGAACAACACCTTCGCTCTTGTAGCCGATGTCAACAACGACTTCTTCATTATCAACGCGAACAATCGTCCCGGTCAGGATCTGGTTCAGGTCGTAGGTCTGTGCCTGTTCGTGATAAATGTCTTCTTCAGCAAAGTCGGGGAACGACGCGGCAATCACCGCATCCAGTTCCGCCTCATCAACATTAAATTCCCTCAAAAGATTACGGTCGACCATTCTGAAAACCACCTGACGCGGGCGTCCTTCAGGAAAACCTGATTTTTGCTGCCGCTTGAAAAGGGTCATGCGTCCCGCTGCCATGGCAACTTGCCATCACAATCAAGGCAGGAATCGCGGAAAACGCAGCATAGTACGAGCTGCGAGCAGAAAAGTCCAGTCGACCCTCGCATAGACTCGTCTGCAGAGAATTTGCGTAAACCATTCGCAAGTAACCACTTGCATGACTCTTGACGTGTCAGACTCAGACATTCACATAGTGAACAATGGTCGGCTCAGATTTCAGAAGGCCAGACCAGCCGACAAAAACGGCTTAATCAGCACAACACAGGACGGCCGCGTCGAACGGCCGAAAATGGCCGTTTTTCAAAGCACAGAGCAGACCAGGCCAGCCATCCCAGCGGATTGGACGGCGAATTCGACAACAGCTCCGCCGACGCATCCGATGCCCTACCCCCCAAAAACATCCATTGAATCTCGCGCATTGTTCGATCCGTAACAATTCAAAACCTTCTCGGAGCTCAGGCGAGCTCTGCTGCGGATGTGCGAACGCAGCGAATCGAGCCCCGGAGCCACTTTTCTGAGTTCAGCAATCAACGGTCTGGCGGAATTCCCAGGCAGATACCTGATTGTTGTACTCGCGCCATTCCGCCTGTTTCATCTTCAGAAACGCACGGACAACCTGCTCTCCCAATGCGGCGTTGAGAACAGAATTGGCTTCGAGATGTCTCAGAGAATCCAGAAGCGTCTCAGGAAGTTTTCGAAGCGCTTCGGACTGAGCTTTGTCTGAGTAGACGTTGAAATCTTTTCGATTCCCGGGGACCCGCTTTTGAGCAATCCCCTCGAGGCCAACGGCCAGAATCGCGGCAGCTGCGAGGTAGGGATTCGCCGTGTTATCGCAAAGCCTCAACTCAACTCTCCCTCCATCCGGGATGCGAATCATATGAGTTCGATTGTTGCCGGCGAAACTGATCCGATTGGGCGACCAGGTTGATCCGGATGTCGTTGTGGCCGCATGCAATCGACGATACGAATTCACCGTTGGATTGACGATCGCGCACAACGCTTCGGCGGAATGAAGGACTCCTCCCAGAAAGTGGTACGCAAGCTCTGACAGACCACAGGTATCCTGCGAATCGGCGAACAGGTTATTCTTCGTCCCTTTAGCCCACAAAGACAGATGAGTATGACAGCCATTTCCCGTCAACTGTGAGAACGGTTTCGGCATAAACGTCGCGCGATAGCCATGCTGTTCGGCCAGAGTCTTCACGAGGTACTTGAAGAAGATGGTTCGGTCGGCTGTCGTCAACGCGTCGGAATACTTCCAGTTGATTTCGTACTGACCATTCGCATCTTCGTGGTCGTTCTGATACGGCTCCCAGCCGAGTTCCTGAATCGAATCACAGATTTTGGAAATGAGATCGTAGCGCCGAGTCAACGCCTGCTGGTCGTAGCATGGCTTCGGAAGTTCATCACGAGGGTCGCTGATCGCCTTGCCGTCAGGAGTCAAAAGAAAGAACTCTGGTTCAACGCCCGTCTTGAGTTCGTAACCCAGCTCCCCAGCCACTTGCATCTGCTGTTTCAATATATTTCGCGTGGCCTGAGCCAGTGGTCGCCCCTCCATCCACAGATCTGCGGCCAGCCAGCCCACTTCCGGCTTCCATGGCAGCTGAATCAGGCTGTTCGGATCCGGCCTCGCAAAGATGTCCGGGTCTGCGGGTGTCAAATCCAGCCATGTCGCAAAGCCCGCGAACGCGGCCCCTGTCTCTGTGACTTCATCGATCACCTGAGCCGGAACAAGTTTCGCCCGGGAGACTCCGTAGAGGTCTGCATACGACACCAGAAAGTAGCGAATGCCCAATTCTTTAGCACGCTGCGACAACGTCATAAGCAGAACCCTGAAGAGCAAAGACTCGATGCATCCTGACAGCGAAGGACAGAGCCCGAGTTTCAGTCGCTGCAACCTGCTTTTGCATCGCGCGAATCTACAACCGTGTGGGCTCTTTTATGACAGAAGCAATTCATGGACCGCACCGCGAATAAACTCTGCATCGGCCGGACTCTTCAGCGGATTTCCCGCGCGATGGCCCCATGCAGAGATCAACGGCTCGACTCGACAATTCGCGATATGCTGGGCTTCAAGCCGACAATCGTCTTCGGTGAAATAAAGATCCGAACGCCCAGGCATCAGCAAAGTTTTGGCTCGGATGCTTTGCAAGGCCTTCTGAAGATCGCAGTGATAGCCCCCGTTGTCGCTAATGTCCGACTGAATCCAGGTTTCAATCATGGCCAACAGATTTGCAGGATCTCGCCTCAGAAATCCGGCTTCCCAGTCTCGCAGCAGAAAATCTTCCAGCGATGAGTAGCCGACGGTTCGCCAGACTTCGTTGCGATAAAACTCCTGCGATAAGGCCCAGCCCGCGTAGACTCTGGCAAAGGCTCGCAGGCCTCGCTCCGGCTTGCCAACAAAACGCTCGCCATTCCACGCCGCGTCCGTTGTCAGAGCACTCCGCAGGCCTTCCAGGAAGACTCGATTATGTGGCGATGTCCGAGCTGACGTGCAGATCCCGGCGATGCGATCTACTCGATCAGGATGCAACGCGGCCCAATGCAACGCCTGCTGGCCGCCCATCGACCAACCATAAATCAGGGCAAGCTTATCGATGCCGAGATGCTCAACAACCAGCTTGTACTGCGCGGTGATGTTGTCGACATGAGTGAACACGGGACGAACAGTACCCGCGAACGGTTCTTGCAGGTTGCTGGGCGATGACGAAAATCCGTTCCCGAACATATTGACCTGAATCACGAAGAATTTCGACGTATCCAGAATCTTCCCCGGACCGATCAGCCAGCTCACATCGGGATGCTGAGCACCGTATGACGTCGGGTACAGAATCGCGTTGCTGCGAGACGGATTGAGTTCTCCGTGAGTTGCATAAACGAGCATCGCTTCCGGCAGCGTGACGCCTCGCTGCAGCGTAAACTGTGGCAGACGAAGGATCTGACTACCTTCCGGCAACGAGTTCACGCGGTCGCTCCGGTTGAGTTGGACGGACCAGTCGAACCGGGCGACATTGTCGAAAACGACTGAATGACTTCGGCCTGAGCAGCCACATAACCAGGGACGATATGTTTCAGCCTTGTTTTCAATTCCTGATGAGCTTGTGGCAGCAAATGAAATGGAATCGAAGGATACAAATGATGCTCGGTATGAAACGGCATGTTCCACATGAACAATCGGACGGGGAATGTGGTGAGCGTTGTTCGAGTATTCGTCAGGCCATCATCACAGAGTGTGCAGCCGGTGTGTTCGGCCAGCGTGATCATTCGCAGGAACGGCTGAGCAAGCAAGGCGGGCAAAAACCAATAGTACCATGCGGCCATGTGCCCCATAAAAATAGAAGCTACAGCCACGACATAGACGGTTAACTGCAGACCCGCCGAAATCGCAATTCGTCGGCGAGCCGACTCTGGGACAAACGGAATATTCTTCGTCTGCCCCATCGCAAGCTTCAGGAATCGCCAGGGTCGCAAAGGCCAGAAATGCAGGCCAACGACTTCGCTGAGATATCCCGGGAATGAAGCGGGCTTGAAATCAGACAGTTCGGGATCCTTCTCAGGATCCTGCGTGTATCGATGATGCCAGGTGTGATAGTGGCGATAAAAATGGAAGTTGTAGAAGCTCATCAGACCGAAGAACCAGCCGAACGCCTCGTTCAACATCGTCGTCGCAAAAGCGGTGCGATGCACGCATTCGTGCATCGGAGCAAACATCGTGACGATCACAAAGCCGTGCAGCACCATGGCCGGAATCATCAGCCATAGATTGGTGCTGGTGAAGTAGATCAGCGTCCCTGTCACGCACAACATACCGACGTGAATCGTAGCTCGAAGCATTCCCTGGACATCGGAACGTCGACTCAGTGTGCGGACGATGGCAATATCAAGAATGCGCCCGGGCAGCGACGACGTTCCCATATCCGGCGCATCAAGAGTATCTGAAGGATTCAGTGACATCGTATGCCCTCCCGCCAGTCAACAAATCGAACCCATCGCAGCGTGAAGAGTTTCCCACGAGCGATCAGGGGGGTGATTGAACAGGTTGCCAAATGGACAGCAAAAACTGATCCACTTGGTCCCAATGATAGACCAGCAACAAGGGTTCGGTCGGATAGAATGGCCGTTCACGCCGAATGCGGCGGAGGAACAAGACGAGTGCCTCCGGGCGACATGCGGGTTCAATCCCCGTAGAAATCCGCATTTGCCGGGCGGCGGACAGACCGAATTGTCGTCGATCCCAGGGAATCGTCAGGGAGCAATCTCGGTCTGGGGAAACAGTCATGGTCGATATGCGGCTGCGGGCGAACCGGAGAACCAGTTCCTGTTTTCCGGGCACCCTTCGCCTATTCTCCGATCAGCCGGAGGACCGAGAAAACTCAAGCGGGCCCCGGAGCGGAATGGCATCGATGGCTCTTCGCACATTATCGCAGTGATCTCAGAATCAGATGGAAGCGATTGGACACTTTTAGGGCTTGTCATTCGGCTTGAGACTGAAGTCCGTGAAGATGGCATACGAGTCAACAACACGGACGCCAACGCTGCCAGTTGGATACGTCGCGTCGATGAAACTCAGAACTTGTTCACCGTTGTGGTGGATAACAAAACTATCGCGATAACAGGTGACCTGCAGACGCTGGGACTCTGCGGGATCAAAGTCAACAGACTTACGGGCGAGTTCGGTCCAGTTCGTTCCATCAGTCTTTCCGGCAACCAAAAGGCGTGTGCCTGGAATCAGCCCAACAAAGTAGCCGCGCTGGGCGTCATAGCCGACTGATGGCAACGTCGCGCGGAACAACAAGCCAGCATCACGGGACTTTCTGTTTCCCTGAAAGTTGATCGTCACAGCAGCGATCAGATCCGCTGGTGGAGTCGCCTGCAACACGATCTTTTCACCGCTGCGGTAATCGTTGACAGGTGAAGCGTTCGGTGGACTGCCCAGGTGAAGCCCATCCTTCCGGAAATCGATGAACTGGTGATGGCCGTAATAATTCCAGGCCTCCAGGGCCATCGTCGATTTCAACGACACAGAAATCGGAAGATCAGCAGCGATGGATGCTGTACCGGACGGCTTCGGAAGCATCACGTTCGCAGAAACCGGATCGCCAAACTCCGGCCTTCCATCAGACGAAAAATGCATCGGCTGCACAAAGATCGCTCGCTGCCATCCCGGCCCTCGGTCGCGTTTGGCATGGAAGACGTGCCACCATTCCTGACGATCAGGTGAAGTCACAAAGCAACTATGGCCAACTCCAAACGTATTGGCTGTCGACTGGAACGCGGGTTCAGGAAACTTCTTCCAGGCAGCTGGATCAAGCGGATCGTCTCCAGTGAGTTCCAGCATGCCCAGTTTGTACGTCGGCAACCACGAAGCAGCGGTCGAGTAAGTCATAAAGACTCGGTCATTGTGCTTCAGAACCTGCGGTCCTTCATGCAATCCTCGTCCCTGACGATTTTCCTCTGTAAACTCCCACGGGAATTCATCGTTGGCACAGAGGAGAACTCGTGGCCCGGTGAGTTCCACAGGGGATTTCATGGAAGCGATGTACAGAAACTGTCGGTCGGAATCCGGCTCATCCCATCCCGACCAGATGGCGAAAAGCTTTCCCTTGTATTCCAGTGGCGTCATGTCGATCGCCCAGATGTTCGGAGAGCGACCATGCGGACCGGCCCCCGTTGCCAGTGGTCCGTGAAGTTCATAGTCTCCCAGCGGGTCCTTCGTTTTCGATCGCAATACATAAGCCAAATGATTGCGATTCTGACCGTCCGAAGCTGCGAAATAGATATACCAGCGATTCTGAATCCAGTGCAGTTCCGGCGCCCAGACCTCCCGGGAGTACGGCCCTGACGCTGGCGCTTCCCAGACGATATGTTTCTTGCCCAGCGACGTCAGTGAATTGCTGGTATGGACAGCAATCGCTCGATTGCCGTCGGAAAAACACCACAGATAACGATTCGCGTCTGGATCCCGAACCACCCACGGATCGGCACCTTCTCCGATCGGGTTAACAAACTGACCCTCAACGTATTGGCCAGCATGAGCTTCGCCCGCAGCCGTGGCGATAAACATAAAAAATGAGACGCTAAAAAGAGCCATAAGTGTTATCTTCATTGAGAGCGACTTTCGAATGAACTTCTCTCTGAGCAGGACTCACAACGGGGAGTTCTCAAATGCTCCAGCCAAACCATCTGTATGCACGGTCGCGTTGTACTCTCCTCCAACTTCAGCGTTTGCCAAGTGGCTGTCGTTGGGCAGCTGGTTGCTGATTCTAATCGGCGATCAACAAAAAGTCGCCGGAATCCCATCGCGGCAGGACTCCTGATAAAAGATTCTGCATTCTGTCCAGCAAAGACATTTTCGATCGCCCCTCGGTATGGCGGAGCCTGACCTCGTGGTCGATGAGAATGCCGAGCCGCGATTGGCATCTGCCCGGGATGGCGGAGAACCTCAGCCGGTGGAACTGAGAAACAAGCCAGACTCTGTTATGCTCTAACAGACATTTTTTGACCGAAACAGATATCCCGCAAGGATGTATTGAACCATGCTGAATCGCACTTTTGTCGCTCTGCTTATTCTCCCCGTCGCAACACTGGGGTGTTCTCCAGAACAGTCCTCCGAAAGCAACACTGAACGAGCCGAATCAACGAGTTCGACAGCGGCCTCAGATTCCGGCACGACTGAGAACCAAACGACACGATGGCAGAAGATTCTCAAACACTCGTTGGTGGCTATTCGAAAGTCTCGACGGATGACGCAAAAGTAAAATCGGCTGCTGATTTTGCGGTCATGGAGGAGTCAAAGAAGGGCCCAAAGATCACCTTAAAGTCGATCTCGACCGCTGAGACTCAAGTCGTCGCAGGAATGAATTACAAGCTGGTCATGGTGGTTGACGAAGGTGGCACTGAGAAAACTGTGGAGGCTGTCATTTATGAAGACCTGCAACATTCAATGAGTGTTACCTCATGGACAACCATGTAGGTCGTTGCTCATCACTCGGGAAAAACTGTGCCTGGCGGTGAACAGAATCCGACAAGAGTCCTTCTAACTGGACAGCGCCACCTTCGAGGTTCAGTTTGCGCGTCCGGCGTGGAACAGATTCGCGAAAACACCGATTTTTGGGCACCGAGCAACCATTTCGTAACGTTTGCGCGTTATCCGCGCTATCCGTGGTAAAAAATGCGATTGTCTTTTTGACCACGGATATCGCGGATTTCACGGATCAAATCGCTCGTAAAGCAAAACCTGAATTCTGAACAGAAGCCCCAACATGGCGCTGTCCAGCGAAGTCATGCCTGAAACCACGCAGTTTGGCTCCCGCAGTATATGGTCATTGCCGTTGAGCCAATGGGGAATTTGTACCGTCGATTTTTGGCCGGATACGAATTTCGACACCGCGTATCAGGCAATTCAAAATCCAAGGATCCGGAAGTGATCACGGAAGCCCCCGGAAGAAGAACGCACACGCCTAACAGGACTTAAATCCACCGCAGGCTGTCGTTCTAAAACAACGACGGCAATTCCCTCCTGTTGAACCGCCCTGTCGGCGGTTACTGCCGCAGAGAAGGAGGGTCGGATTGTGCGGGGTTTGAGGAATGTGCCAGGTTTTGCGGCGAACAGTCGCACGAATCGCATTGTTTAAATCCGATACAGAATGCGGGGTAAAGTTTTTAACGCCCAACGGATGGGGCTCAGCGATGTCGTTTAATTGCTTACCGATGCGTGTTCTGCTTGTCGCCTTTGTTTTGCTGACGAGCCTGTCTCAAGCTGCCGTGGCCAATGAAATTCCATGGTCGACAGATATCGAAGGATCATTGCAGAAAGCTGCCGCCGCCGGACGACCGGTGCTGATGGAGTTCACGGTCGACTGCATGTATTGCATGTACGGAGAAAACGACCTTGTCGACCCGCGCGTCGTGAAGTTCGTCAATCAGCATTACGTCGCCGTCAGAATCGACGCAGATGAACACAAGCAACTTGTGGCCGACCTTGATATCAAGGGACTTCCTGCCATCCTGGTTGTGTCGCCAACTCTCCAGATCATTGAACGAATCCCGGGATTCCAGACCCCTGAAGCGTTGATGACAAAGCTGAGCCGTGCTTCTGCTGGCTCCCAGCAGCAGGTGGTTCAGAACGTAGCAAACAATCGACAAGTGCAGCCACCCGTTGTGGCGAGATCTGCTTCAGCAGCCAAACCAGCGGAGACTCAGCCAACAAAACAGGAATTACAGTTCGAACCAATCGAGACAGAAACAACTCCGGCTGAAGAAGGTACCGAAGAAGAACCTCAATTCACCTTTGAAGCGATTACCGAGCAGGAAACTATTGAACCTGCTACAAAGGAAGTTTCAGACGAAGAGCTGACGGCGAAGGCGGAAGATGCTGCGGATTCTCGGAAGGAGGCAAAAGCGGAAGACGACTTTTTCGCAACCGTCAGTCAGAAGAAACCCCAGGAGAACAACACTCCGACGCCGAAGTCCGCCGTCGACGCAACCTTCGACTCGCCAGAATTTGAAGGCCATTGTCTCGTCGCTGCTGTTGTGAACCGCGAAATTGTGGATGGATCCCCACGACATCAGACGAAGTACCGAGGTCATCTGTTGTATTTCAGCACTGAAGAGGCCAAGCAGGAGTTTCTTGCCCACCCAAATGAGTATTGGCCGCTGTTCGATGGCATTTGCTCTGTCACCATGCTGAATGACGAAGAACGAGCAATGGGGAGACTGGAATACGCGGCCTTCTTCCGCAAACGTCTCTGGCTCTTCAGCTCCGAAGAAAATCTCAAGCAGTTCCTTGAAGACCCTGCGGATGTCGCTGAAGGCATGCAGGAATTAGCAGAGTCCAAATCCGGTCGATAAGTGATTTGTCGCGGTCTATAATGCCCCCCGACAACAAGCCCGATTTCCACGCAGTCCGAAGCAAACTGGACGTGTCCACGCAGAAATCTTTCGCACGACCATTCCGCGAGATCAAGACACTTTGCCATCCAGCCGGTCCCACAGTCTGTCGTGCAGCGTTTCCGAGGTCGCAACAATCGTGTTCCGGATCCAGGCCATTGAAACGTTGAGTTGTCACTGCCCTGTCAGTCATTAATTGAGGGATTCGTCATTCGCGCGCAGGCGGGAATGACAGCACGTACTCTGAGCCACCGTTCCTGGTCTCATTGTTGACGAAGTAACAGCCGCGTCACGAAAACTTTCCAGCAGCGCCATCAACCTGGAAGAACCGGTCCCCCGTGGACATCGATTTCCAAGTACCAATCAGGGCCTTGTTTGAAGTCTGTCCCTGTGCGATTCGAAGCACATGCTTCCTGCAGACAATACTGCATGGGTGGCCCTAAGGAACAGGCCCGAAATAACTTCCGTAGCTGAAGTCGTGAGACTTCAGTCCGAACTCTCACGAGTTCGGCTACTTGGGAACCTTATTTCGCGACTGTTCCTAAATCGCACAGTATCGTTCCCGACCATGCTCGGAAAGAACATCACATCTCCGCCTCATGCGGTATCACGATTCGATCTTTCCAATGGACGGGCATTCCTGCCAGCCGAAACCCTTGATCGGACAAGAATGTCCAATCTACGCCTTCAGGTTCCACACTTCACTCGCGGCCATTTCTGATCCCCATCGCCCACGATTGAGAAGACGTTTCCTCTTCGCCTTCTGGCCGCCATTTCTCGCTGCGACACATTGCCTCGAAAAACCCGCTGAAGCCCCTCTCTCCCAAGCCACCCATTTAACGCAGGACAGGCGATTGTTCAAAGAAAACTGCTCTGGATGCAAAAACGACAACTGTTGTAACATCTGCAGAATCTGCCGAAACTTGCGACCGCGAATTTCGGCAACGCAGTAATTGTCTCAATCCCCACAAGTACATAGTGTGAAATGGCTTACACAGATTTCCCAAACAAAAATCAGTCAGCTTTCTCATGCCGGATCGGCATTTGCTGCCGGTGAGACCTAAGAAATTGATCGATGCGGCAAACGGACTTGCTGCACCAAAATGAACGCAGACAGAGATTCAAATAATGAGCAGGGACGCTCGCACTTTGCGATACATCGCCGTTGTGGCCATGCTGGCAGGACTCAGCCAGAGCCTGAAGGCCGCTACGTATCAGACCGTCAACTTTGCTGTGACGTCAGATCGTCCGGAAGTCGCAGAGCAGGTCGGCAAGGCCGCAGAACTTTATCGCCGGCAACTCGCCGTTTTCTGGCTCGGCAAACCGCTGCCTAACTGGAGTCGCCCGTGCCGAATTTCCGTGCGAGAAGGTGCGTTGGGAGCCGGCGGCCAGACCACATTTCAATTTGTTCGCGGCGAAGTTCTGAACTGGCGAATGCAGGTCCAGGGAACTCTGGAGCGAATTCTTGATTCCGTCCTTCCCCATGAAGTCAACCACACGATTTTTGCCTGTCACTTTCGTCGTCCTTTACCACGCTGGGCTGACGAAGGTGCGGCAACGTTGTTTGAACATCGTTCCGAACAACTCAAGCAACTCGCTTTACTGAACGAAGTCATTCGCAACAAGAACGAAATCATTTCACTGCGTGACCTGCTGTCCATGAAAGAGTATCCCCAGGGACAGCGCCCGATGTTGACGTTATATGCTCAGGGATACGCACTGGCTGATTTTCTTGTCCAGCAAAAGGGACGACACGCTTATCTGAAGTTTATCGCGGACGGTGAAAGAGGTAACTGGGAAGAGGCCATCCGCACAAACTTTGATCATGCAGGAATCGAGTCACTCGAGAAGAACTGGCGAGGCTGGGTTCTGGCTGGTATGCCAAAACTGACGCTGCCGCGAGAACAAATGCTGGCTGCGAATGAGAATGACGCGGATTCGAAGGCTCAAGCTGCATCACGCCCGGAACTCCCCGTGTCTAAAAACGCAAAACCACCAGCGCGGCCGCGACGTGCACCGGCTGGCGAAGTCATTCGCTCCCAAAGCCCTGACACAAACGAATTCGCAGGAGCTGATCGCGGCGTGAAAGAGCCATTCACCGCAACGTCAGAGCCATTGAAAACCGCAGGCAGCGAAAGTCCGACAGAGAATGTCGACCTGCGGCTGAAGCGAGACAGGAGAGTGCCAATCGTTGCTCCAATGCCGCGACGAGCTGACAGCCGTCCGGCAGTCAAAACGCCAATCGAACCGGCCGCAGAGCAGGATTCGGACTTCTTCGAATTTCTCAGTGATTCAGACGACTCCGAGCCTCGAAAACTGGAGCCCACAGCATCGAAGTTGACGAAGCCTGCTCAGAAAGGAATCGGCCCCAAAGCAGCAGAAGTTTCCGATTCTGAGCCAACAGAAGAATTTGAGTTTAGCGGACGAGTCCTCCCCAGCGAGCGATCCGTGACGTCCGGCAGCACTCCCTCATGGGCCGGATTTCCAGGGCGAAAGAAGTCGTTCTGACTTCAAGCAGAAAGGGTATGGCAGATCAAAAACCTTTGATTTCAATTACTCAGGAATCTCCAGCCCTTCCTCCCGGCTGAAATTCCACTTCTGCGCTGGCCCACGCTCCGACGGGCGAGTCATCGACACCCGCAACGATGACTCGCCCGCTTTCTTTTGACGCGTTCGGGAGATCTGTACGGGAAATTGGGAGAACAGAATACAAAATGTTATGCGTGCGATATCCTGCCGTGTCTAACACAGAGTTTGACCGCCAGCATTTCACCGCGAACCCATTTTGAATCATGACAACGACCTGGACTCCCGATTCCTGGCAGAAGCGTCCCGCTCTGCAGCAACCAAACTACGACAATCCCTCGGAGCTGACTGAGGCCCTGAAAACGCTGGCTCAATTGCCGCCACTCGTGACAGCGTGGGAAGTGGACCGGCTGCGAGGACAACTAGCGGCCGCAGCGGACGGAAACGCGTTTGTACTTCAGGGCGGAGATTGTTCAGAGAGCTTTGACGACTGCAACTCCGGAACAATTCTGCGGAAGCTGAAAGTCCTGATCCAGATGAGTCTCGTGCTGATCTGCGGGTCGAAGAAACGCATCGTGCGAGTTGGCCGGATCGCAGGACAGTACGCGAAACCTCGGTCGGCGGACATGGAGAAACGCGGCGAAGTTGAACTGCCCAGTTATCGCGGTGACATCGTCAATCGTTCTGGTTTTACGCCGGCTGAGCGTCGGCCAGACCCTCAACTGATGCTGCGAGCCTATGAGCGATCCTCACTCACAATCAACTACATCCGCGCGCTGAGCGAAGGCGGCTTTGCAGACCTGCATCATCCCGAGAACTGGGATCTGGAGTTTGTTCGAAACACGCCAGGATCTCGACGTTATCAGCAATTGCTGGAGTCACTCAGTGATTCGATTCGCTTCATGGAAGCCGTTTCCGCTGGCGAGCTGACGCAGCTCACGCGAGTTGACTTCTTCACTTCGCACGAGGGCCTGCTGTTATTGTTTGAGCAGGCTCTGACTCGCATGGAACGACAGCGAGGCTGGTACAATCTGGGTACTCACATGGCATGGATCGGCGATCGCACGCGCGCCGTCGACGGGGCCCACATTGAATACTTTCGAGGAATCCGCAACCCGATCGGGCTCAAGGTCGGCAACTCGATGGCACCCGATGAATTGATCGACGTGATCAAAATTCTGAATCCGGATAATGAGCCTGGGCGACTCACTTTGATCCATCGATTCGGTGCGGAAAAGATTCGCGCGAAGCTCCCGGTGCTGGCGGAAGCAGTCCTGCGTTCCGGATGCAAGGTGCTATGGAGCTGTGATCCGATGCACGGCAACGGTCGACGGCTTCCGCAACGTGTATTAAGACGCGTTCATTCGATGATATCATGTCGGAAATCATCACGGCATTCAGGATTCACAAAGACGTGGGCAGTCGACTTTCCTGGATTCATCTGAACTCACTGGGGAAGATGTGACTGAGTGCATTGGTGGCTCCGAAATCTTTTCCGAATCGGATCTGACACGCGATTATCGCAGTCAGGTGGATCCTTCGTCTCAATTACGAGCAGGCCATGGAGATTGCATTTCTCATTGCTGAACAGATGAGATAAAGCCGGTTTTCCAGCTGCGCAAGCGTTTTCGGGGGGAACACGATTCCCGACCATGATTTTGCCCTTTTGCTACGCTTGAGACTTCGGCGTTCAGACTGGTAAGATGATTTTATTCCGAGCACAGCCACGAATGAGGCATTGCTCCGGGGCGATCCCGCGAAGCTTCGGTCTCCTTTGAAACCGTGCAGAGATATAGATGACCGATAGGTTTTTGATCCTCAAATTTCCGGACGACTTCCGATGAATAATCTGCTGTGGAAAATCGCATCTCAACCAATCTTCGCCTGGGTCCCGGGCTGGATGGAAATGGCGATCGTGCTGGTAATCGTCATGCTGTTGTTCGGTAATCGCCTTCCCGGAACCATGCGATCGCTCGGCCAAAGCCTGGTCCAGTTTAAGAAGGGCATGAAAGAAGGCGACGAAGAGGGTTCAGACAAACTGCAGTAGGCTGCGTTTGCTTGTTCATCGCGAGATCGGCGGCAACGACAACAGGCCGAGCAATGCGAAGCAGGCAGTGGGGAGTGGGGGAGTTAGAAATTTCGGAGCTTGGAACTTCTCTGCTCAATGCCGGCAACATGGCTCAGGCTGTCATGCGGGAGAAATTTTGATGGGATCCCTTCCCGGTGTTGGTGGTTTCGAGGTGATAATCCTGACTGTGGCAGGCCTGCTTCTTTTCAGAAGAGAGCTGGCTCGATGTTCCCGAAGTCTCCGGCTGTTCATTCTGGATGTACGGGACACTCTGTTTCGCTGGTAATGAGTTCTGTGGAGAGGGCTGTGCCCCTCATGAGGGAGAAATTTCATCGATTCCTTCCCGGTGTTGGTGGTTTTGAAATGATGATCGTAGGGATTATTGCCCTGCTGGGAAGGCTTGGCAAAAATCTGCCGTCGGTTGCCAAGAACATGGGCAAGAGCTTTGCCGAATTCAAAAAGGGCATCTCCGGCTTTCAGGACGAGATCCGCAATGCGACTCGTGAAGTTGAAAAGACGGTGACCTACACACCGCCAGTGACAAAGTCCACATCCGAAGCACGCCCCAAAGTGGCGGTCTCTGAGCATGCCCCGTCCGGAAGACGACTTCACAGCTCCGAAGTTTGATCTGGCCGATTACCACGATTTGTGATGTGAAATGTTGACGGGCTTCAGACTCGTATGTCTGGTGGGCGGTGCTGGGTTGTTCGCTGCGCAGGTCTTGAATCGTAACGCGAGCCGTCCCTGAATCTCAACGAAAAGCTCCGCACTCCCGAAGAGTGCGGGCTTTTTTTGATAACGCTTTTCAGAAGACGCAGTCCATTGAAGGACTATTTCCGACAAGCAATGGACTATTCCATTTCCGCGGTCAGCCAACCATCAGCCGAATGTTCGTAATGGTGACAGGCAGAGTCTTATCGCCAGCCGCCTGCAGGTCGATCACCGTTTGACTCAGTTCCCCAGGACAATCCGTCGAGCAAGAACTCTGCTTAATTTGAACGGACCGTGTAGGATGACCAGCCACAGCGATATTGCCGGGCTCAATGACGACTTTGCCATTCTGCAGGGACATCGCGATTGGAATCGTGACGGTCTCTTCGGGAATCTCTTCTTTACCTTCCTGACGAATACCAGTTCGCAATGACAGAATAATCTGACCATTGTCGAAGCGAACACGAATCGGATCCGTCTTGCTGAACAGGAAGACTGTCGGTGGCTCAGCTTCTTCACCTTCAGCCGGTGGAGTTGGCTCACCGTTCGTCAGCTTGATTTCACGCTGGAAGAGATCGCTCAGGGCCGCTTCAAGTTCCGTCACGAAATCTTTTTCAGGAACGGCACGTCCCTGGAATCCCAGAGCATCAATGGCGTTGTTCAGAGCTGACTGGTGAATCTGAGCCGCTGCACCTTTGGCAATTAGTGCCGCCGGAGGCTGGACTGAACCACCCAATCGAGCCACGCCAATCGTCCGAGAGCTGACCGCAATGTGTGTATTGCTGGAGCGAGCGCTGATGCTGTCCGGAGCAACTCCACGGCGTTCGAGTGAATCGAGCATCTTCGTCAGAGTTTCATTGCCGGTTGAAAACTGCTGATCCGTTTCTGATTGAAACTTCGGCAGTGCTTCCTCTCTCAGGCGACTGGCGGTAATCGCATCGCTTTGAGGTTTGCTTTCGGCAATCTTCTGAGCAGCCATCTTTCTCACGATGCCGCGAATAATTGGAATGCCATCGAACTCTGTTGCAAGACCGACTGTACGACTGTTCGTATCAACGTTGAAACTGGCTCCCGTGGCGTTCACGTGGCGGCCGTCGAAATGCACCGAGCGATTCATCCAGAAGTAATGATTGCCGTTGGTCCACACGGTCGCCGGGCTCTTCTGAGCCTTTGTGCTGGACTGAGTATTCCCGGTCACGTTCAGGTCAAACGCTGCAGTATTCTGTGATGGCTTGATGTCGGCTCGCACGTCGACAGTCGTTGTCTGCGAACCTGTGACCCAGGCGCCCATAATGCAGTCGGCGATGCAACCGCTCTCTGTGCGGTAGTCTGAAATCAGTCGCGACAGCAGATCTTCCGACACCGTAAAGTGTACGTTGTGATTGAAGTAGTTTTCATTTACGACGGGACGAATGATCTCAGAAGCAGCCGGGAACCGACTTCGCAGAGAACGCCACACGGCTCGCGTCTGCTCAGCGTCTTTTGCAAGGGCATTCTTTTCCCAGGCAAAAATCGAGGTCAACAGGTGATTGATCTGAGAATTCAAAGCAGCACGAACTGCGGCTTCGTCGCCGTTCACAGAGTTTGCCGCCACGGACGTTTCCAATGCCGCTTTCAGCTTCTGAAACGCCGGACGATTCAGAAAAACCAACTGTTCATGATTCAATGAATCCGCTGGAGACAGATTGGAAATGATCTGTTTCTTCAAAGTTGCATCAGCACTTCCAGTTTTTAACTCGGCAAGATGAAGATACGTCACCCAGCCTTCACCATTTGTCATTGCCGTCAGCATCGCTTCCGCGGCCGCCACGGCTTCAGCAAGTTTGTCGCCGCCAGCATCCGCAGAAGCAGACAGATCAGTGGCTTCAGCCGCCAGCAATGCAGCCTGCATCAAGGCTGTACGTCGCAGCAAATGACGCTTCAGTGTACGGACAGGAAGTGTGTGGTCGTCAATTTGATCTGCGGCAACTGTCAGTTCCGCAGCAGCAGCCTTGCGAGCATCCGCAGATTGTGTTGCGTCAAAAAGAATCGCCAGCTTCGGATTTAACGTCTTGGCGAGTTCTGCATTAATCGCCTCCAATGACTCAGCTGACAAATCGTCAGGAATCGAGAGAGTCGTTTCCGTAACGGCTGGCGTTTCTTCCTGTGTCGCCCGAAGTGTCGTAGGCGATGAACCCGTGATGGCCAGCATCGCAGCGGCCAGCGATAGAACGCCCAACGCTCGCTGAATCGATCGTTTGCGCAGTCCTGAAAACATGATCACTTTCCTTTTCCTACCTGCCTGCAGTGGCAATCTGCTGACGACACACATCCTGTATCGTCGTGAACATTTGGCAGATTGTGAATTTGCAGAGCAACAATGAAAATCCATACAACTGCGCATCTTCTCATTGTTGTCGCAGAATTCCCAATCTATCCATGTCATTTTTTCGGACAATTCACTGCACTGGGAACTTCTTACCAAAAGACGATTGGTGTCGCGAAAACGTCAGCCTTTTTGGGATGTCTGCACGCCCCCAGGGCCGGATTCCACGGTACTTCAACACACGAACCCCTGGACATTTGGGGAGGATGGGAAGCTTGGAACAAACGGATTCGTAAGGATTCCGATGCCTGAAACGCGGCCAGACTCAGTTTTCACGAAGCCGGCGACACAATGGCTTATCTTCGCTGATCCACGACCACTTATTAATGCTGCTGAGTCGCGGCGTAGATTCCTGCGGCCACGGCCAGTCCGAGTATCACTGCGAACATGATTTTCCAGACGCTGTAGGGGCGTTCCCCCTGAACCTCCCCCGTTGCGGCGTTGATGAACACCTGAAACGTCTTGCCATTAAAACGGTAGGCCATCAACCACACCGGCAGCAGCAGATGCTTATAAGTGATCGCGTCATACTGACTCTTGACGCTGCTGACCATTTGCGTATCGCCGCCGATTCTCTGATGGACCTCAGACAGAATAGCCGCGTCAATGCGTTGCCGGCCTTCTTTAAAGCAGTCATCGAGTTCCATGTCATAGGTGCGGGCCATCAATCCGGCCAGCATCTGTTGGTTGAATGGGACAACCTTCAACAATGGCCACGGCTCCAGCGCCAGCATGTAGTCTCTTCGCAAGCCGGTATTGGCGAGCACCAGGACATCATCAAAGAATCGCTGGAACGATCCGCTGGCGGGATACCAGCGAGTTCTTCGTTCGGTGCGACGATTTTTCCCATCGCCTACCGTGACGTAATAATATTCTCCGCGCTGCCCCGTGTAAGCGGTGAAGGTCATCGAATCAAACGTGTAGTACGACAGGTAGATGCCATTGAATTTGCCTTCCGCGCCGTCTTTGGAGAAACGATTCGGCGCGAACCAGCGAGAGCGGACCCATTGCTGCAAATTGCGACGTGCATCATTCTTATCGATTTGAAACGGCAGTACGCCATCCACGGGAATGCGATGCTCCTCGCATTTGTGAGCATTCTCAAGCTGCACCGGCGCGCCGCAATAGGGGCACAGCGTACTTGTCAGCGTTCCGTAAAACTCGACATTGCCACCGCAGGACTCACACCGCAGCTCTCGATGTGTTTCTTCGGTCGCAGCGATCGATGGATCCTCTTCGACTTTACGATCACGAGCTTCCTCACGCCATTGCCGAAGTCGCTCCAGCATGGCATGAAAATCCTGTTCTGCGAGCGTATCGTCGGCAGACGTCTGAATCTCTTTAACATGTCCGCAGTACGGACATTTCAGTGACTGCTCACCGATATTGAATTCCAGATCAGCACCACAGGACTCACACGGAAATACTCGCCCTTCACCCGAGTCAAACGTGCGCCCCACTTCACCGGTCCGAACGTCTCGACGATGAATATCCAGAGGGCCATTCGGGTCAGCCTCAGACGGCAAATTCGCAGAGTCATCCTGTGAGTCTGTTTCAAGCGGCATGAAAAGATTGGCCCGTTGACTAGTCTGACAAATTCAATGAAAACAACAGAATCAGTCACGCGTGAGTGTTCTGAAATTCAACCTCGACGCATCGGTGGATAGGGACGCTTTCGCAAGATCTCAGGAGCAGGCCGGGAACCGATAGCAAACAGCGATTCAGACGCGATTCACCAGGGGTTCCCAACCTCTTCATGATCAAACTAACAACGCCTGAAAAAACCGTAGCTGGGCTCGTGAGAGCTCAGAAAAGCATCCGAATTCTCACGAATCCGGCTACCGGCAGAAGTTTTGTCAGGCATTCTAAGGAGCCGGCATCGGAGGAGGCGACGGAGGCCCGAATGCACCTGCCAATTGCGGCACCTGACCGGCCGCAGACCAGCTGGCCATTCCAGCAGTCCAAACCAGTGTCGCAGGAGTAATCTGTCCGGCCGCAATAGCCGCCGCAACCTGCTCCACGCCGTAAGGTCCCTGAGATTGTCCATTCATGGCCACATGCCACATGGCCGGAGGAGCGGGCGGTGCCATGCCTGGTGCCGCACCACCTGGAGTTGCTCCCGGAAACATTCCCGGCTGCATCATGCGTCCTGCCATCGCAACACCAATGCCAAGTCCCAGACCTGCGCCAGCACCACCACCGGGGCCATTGTCAGCCGTCAAAGCCTGGCCCATCTGGTACTGCTGAAACTTCCCGAGATCACCGATGACACCGATACTGGTACGTGTATCCAGAGCCTTTTCGACAGCTTCTGGCAGTGAGATATTGACGATGACCAGCTGAGGAATCTCGAGGCCGTACTCGTCGTCGATTTTTTCCTGAACGGCCTTTCGCAGCACTTCACCGAACTCACCATACTTTGTCGCGAGATCCAAAGCTGCGACATTCGACTTCGCCAACACCTCCGCAATCGTGCTGGAGATGATCGACCGCAGAAGTTCCGTGACAGCATCCGCCCCGAATTCTTTGTCCGTTCCAACAAGCTCCGTCAGCAAGGCCTTGGGATCAACCGCCTTAACAGCATAGGTCCCAAACGCGCGAATTCGAATTGGCCCAAACTCCGGATCACGCATCATGATCGGATTCGGAGTGCCCCACTTCAGATCCGTCAGCTGCTTCGTGCTGACGAAATAAACTTCTGCACGAAAAGGGCTGTTGAAGCCATACTTCCAGCCAGCAATCGTGCTCAGGATCGGAAGATTGTCTGTCTTCAGTTCGTAATTGCCAGGCTCAAAAATATCAGCAATCTGGCCACGATGAACGAAGATCGCCTTCTGGCCAGGACGAACAATCAGCTGCGCGCCATTCTTGATTTCATTCTGGTAGCGAGGGAACCGCCAGACCAGCGTATGTCGCGAATCATCAACCCACTCGATGATGTCGATCAATTCATTTCGCAGCTTGTCAAATAACCCCATTGAACGGGCTCCCCCAAAAAGATTTACAATTTAAAAACGTCCGCCGCTGTCCGGCGTCAGCAACCCAGTGTGATGATTCGATTCGCGGCAAGGGCTCTGAAACGCAGCGGAGTCTATATCAGATCACACGAAATCCGCCACAGTGAGTTTTTTGCCATTTTTCCGAAGGTCCACTCTGCCCGACGACCAACGACTATGGTCGCGAGGCCTCAGCGAGTCGAGATGTACTCAACGCGGATCTCCGATTCAGAGATGACCGGCCATTTTTCGTCCTGTAACGCAGTCGCTCTCACCGTCAGATTCCATTGTCCTCGGAGTTGTTCGTCAGTCGTCGAGACAACTTGAAGAACTCCCGAATGTTCCCCGGGCTCAATCATCAAAGGTGTCGCCGAAATGAAACCTTTCGCTTCGTCCGGCACGATCAATTCCACCCTCACGGGCAAGGGAAGCTCGGGGGATCGAGACACATTGACGTTGATTGCCTGAATCTCACCGAGCGGAGTGACCACGTCGGAATTCTCTGTCGACACTTTCAGCAAGGCACCTTCCATAATCATGGTGATGCGAGCATTCCCGGGCTTCGTGAGATATCGAACATTGCCTTTCGGGTCCGGAACAGCCACAACGCCATGGACGATGATGCGGCGTGTCAGGTCCATCGGCAACCATTCCGGAAGAAAGCATGGATACAATGCGCGGCTCTGATCGGGCCGGACCGTAAGGATTCCACCACGAGTTCCCATACGCTGACGGTCCTGCCTGGCGGTCATCTCCAGTCTAATCTCACCCGCAAATCCGTCTTTGCGCACAAGTTCCAGCTCCGCCAAATACGTGGTGCCGCGATGAACATCTCGCTGACGTTCTTTATCCACAACCAGCACTTCAATCGGAGCAACCATTGTCATCGAAAGCATGGTCTTGCTTACTTGCCGATCGGAAAGACTTCGCGGGGCGAGATTTCCACCAGCATTTGCCATTGCAGCCTGACTGGTCTCGGTGGCTCCCACGATTGTTTTCCCGCGAATCGTGATGAGCTTTGCCACAACGGCCGCGTCTGCTGCGGATTCCAGCGTTACTTTTGCATCCGATTTACCGACAGGTATTCTCCATTCCCCCGTGGCAGTCACCCCTTCAGGAAGGCCGTTAACGCCAAGAACAATCTCGCCATCAAAGCCACCGAAACGAACAGCCTGCACCGTAATCTCGGACTTGCCCGCAAGAGGAAGCGTGACCACCTGGGGCACCGTCAGCAGAAAATCCGGGACTTGTCGCACGCACTCAAGCCGATAAACAGAGGCCTCCGTGCCCGCCGTCACACTCTTCACCACAACCGTGTAATTCCCTGCTGTCGCGGCCCTGAACTGAAGCGATGGATCCGAATCCACAGCACCGTCGTCATTCTCAGCGATGACTTTTCCTGTCTCGTCAAGTACCTCCAGAGCCAAATCTCCCACAGGCCCGATACCGAACGATTCTGTATCCAGCGACCACTGTTCGCCACTCATCACGGCAATCGAATATCGATGTACCTCGGACGCGGAACCCAAAAGCGACGTAACGCCAGTGGATCCCAACACGGTCTCCACGTTGCCGCCACGAATAATCTCTGGCAAATCAGAAACAGGAATCCGAACAGAAACGTCGCCTGCCGGAGTCTGCAGCACATGCTCAAAATGCGTGATCACCGGATCTGCAGGAATCGTGACAGTACTTTTTACCGATTCAATTTTTGCCATACCGGATCGCAGCCCGACGCCGAACGACTCCAGCTCGAGCTTACTCCCCCGCTGAACATGAGCCGGGATCGTGGCGTGAATCTTCGGTCCCGTCTTCAGCTCTAATCGATAGACGAACGCGCGATCACCTCGAAAATCCAGGTCAAACACGCTGACGGTGTACAGTTTCCCGACCGTCGCAAAAAAATGCAGAGCCGCATCCTGCCCGAGTGTATCAGTGTAGCTCGCGACCAATGCCCCCGACTCGTCCCGAACTTCGAGCACAGGATTCATATCCACGCCCAGCCTTCGCGCCATCAGATCAAGCGAAACAATCTGATCACGATCGGAGATAAACTCGTAGCGGTCCACTTCCGTGAGTCGACTCAGCCGGCCAGAGACTGCAACCGGCAAAGAGTCGAGTCGCTGCGGAAGATCACGTGAACGACGTTCGATCAGCTCATCGCTATGGCTCACATAGAAGACAGCAGTCTCGGACGCCCCGTTTGCATTCGCCACTTGCCAGCGAACCAGACCTTCGGGGGTTTTCGCAGGAACCGTAATCTGCCCGCGGACTTCGCGAGGAATCGGCATGGCGGGCAGTCCACTTCTGGGGCCAAACCAAAACGGTGGCGGTGGAATATGATAGTCCCCCGGCACCCCGTCCGTCTGCAACGTGATCTGTTCATCATGAGCAAACCATTGCATGTCGACAGTAAAGTCGTAGCCCCCTATCGCAACTTCGTGCACCTTTCCGGCCTGCAAGGCCGGAGGAAAAACGTATCCCAGCCCCGGCGACTTTTGCGCGAACAATTCCCGGTGACCCGAAAAAAACATAATCAGGATGACGATCAGCATTCGATCGAGACGGCGTCCAACGGTGAGATTCATCAGTCAATTACCCCGTTTTGATGACAGTTTGGCGTACTTACGGAGCTTAACCACACCGCGACCGGATTCTACACAAGGCGACTCCGCGCGATAGCAATTCACGGGAAAACTCAACCTCCCAAACAGAGTCAGCGTGAACTCAAAACTACGCAAAACCTCGAAGACGAACATAAAAAAGAATCTCATTGGCCAGAGGGCATCCCGAATCATCGCAGCTTGATGAGGCCTTACAGTAATCCTGGGCGAGCGGCTGCCGTAAGCTGATTGGCAGGTGTTTTTGCCGGCCGGTTCATCACGGACCACTCACCAATGCGGTGCCTTATGCCACTGCCGCGCCCCAAGGCGTTGCCGAGCCTGACTCTTTGAGGCCCGGCGGACGGCGACTTCATTCCCCCGAACCACGCTCTTCTCCTCTCGCACTTGTTTTCGCGAAGAGTCGATTTCTTCTGACCATGACTTGACTCTTTTTCACCCAACTGTATCATCTGTTGTACAACAGTAGACAACAGGCGGTTGGATGCCTATTTACTTGAATCATCACAGTGGCGAACCGATTTATCGACAGATTGTCGAAGCGATCAAGTTCGATGTTGCGCGAGGGAAACTGAACGCGGGTGACAAACTGCCCAGCATTCGGGAGCTTGCCAATGAGCTGGGCATCAATATGCGGACTGTTGTAAAGGCCTACGAGGAACTTGTCAGCGGTGGGCTGGTTGTGATGCAGCAGGGACGCGGCGTGTTTATTACTCAGTCGCAGCCAGCCGTACCCGCTGCGCGACGTCGCGAAGTCATTACTGATCTGGCTCAGAGAATGTTGGCCGAAGCTAAACGACTCGGGGCGACTTCGGCGGAAGTCAAAGAGATTCTGAATCAGGTTGTCAATAAGATGGAGCCTCCCCGTGATTGAAACTCCAACGCCGCCTCCTTCTACTTTCGTTGATGATTCCCGGCACATCGGCACATCGATGAATGTGGAGGCAACGATCACCGCGAACGGCCTGGGGCGCGACTTCGGGACGACACGAGTGCTTCGCGATGTGAATCTAGCCGTGGCTCCGGGCCGAGTCTGTGCCTTGCTGGGGCCGAATGGAGCTGGCAAGACGACACTGCTCAAATTGCTGATGGGGCTGATCGAGCCGACTCACGGCCATGCTATGTTGCTGAACCATTCCTGCTGGCCCGCCACACGTTATGTTGTCAGTCGCACTGGTTGTCTGCTTGACGGGTTTGAGCCGCCGCCGTCGACACGGCTCAAGCATCTGCTGGCGTTGAGTGAATCAGCGGGACCGAGATTTGATCATGAACGAGCTCTGCAGCTGCTGGAGTCCCATGGCTTGGAACGCTCACGAAGTTGGTCTTCGCTGAGCAAGGGCCAGAAACGCTGGGTGTTGCTGGTGCTGTTGCTGTGTCGCGGATGTGAGGTTCTTCTGCTGGATGAACCGGCCGACGGGCTTGATCCGCAGACTCGCATTGAGCTCTATCAGTTGATTCGGCGCGAAGCAAATGATCGCAACATCACGGTGCTTGTGGCAACGCACGTGTTGTCGGATATCGAGCGAGTCGCAGACGATGTCTGCATTCTGCATCGAAACTCGATTGTGCTGCAGTCAGGCCTCGAAGAGCTCCGCGAGCAACTTTGGATTGTTGAATACGATGCTGTCCCGCCGGACGGCTGGATGCCACACGGAGTCGAAATGGTGAAAGCTGCCGCATCGGTCGTGGGCAAGAATTGCTTGATGCTTAGGGATTACGAGGACGTGATCAATGCTCATCAGTTCCCGAACGAAGCCCGCCGCCGGAAAGCGACGCTGGAGGAATTCTTTTTGGCAGTGACGTCTTCCTCGTAGCGGCGATGAGGTGGCTTTTTTGTACAAAGGGGCCAGTGGAACGCCGGCCCCAATGTGAAGGATACAACTTCGGCTGAAGCCAGCGCTACGGCCCAATTGTCGTGTTTTGAATGCTCCATTGCTGGAAGTGGCACCCCATGAAACCACTGATGACTCTGATCCGCTGGCATCTGCGACAGCTGATGATGCTGAACATCGCGATGCTGCTGGCGGCAATTGCCTACACGATGTTGACGTCGGAACGCCTGATCCTTGGACGTCAGGGATACATGGCTTTGGGCTGCCTGATTCATGCAGGACTGATGGTCTGGATGCTGGGCCGAAGCGCGACGCGTGGGCCGGGGTTCTTGTATTCACAAGGTTTCTCAAGGGATCAATTGTGGTGGTCGATGTGGCTGGCGACGGTCATCTCCGGGGGCATGGTTTCTCTCACAGTATTGCTCGTCGTCATCAGCGGTCTGCGATCATCGACTCAGTTCTTTCTGAACAATCCGTGGTTCCCTCTGATGGGTGCTGTGGATGCGGACATCAGTCTGTGGATCTTCGCATTCTATCTGCTGCTGCTTGGGCCGATGCATTACTTCTGGGTCCGTTGTCGGCAGCCGTTTGGTGACAAAGGGGCCGGATGGCCGATCCTGATTGGCTTCATCCTGATGGTCTTCGGGGCCATTGATCGCTCCATCTATTCGCTCTCGCATGAAGCTTTGATGATGCACGGAGCGAGCATTTTGATGTCAACGATTTCGGTTCTGAGTTGCTGGCGTTTGCATCGTTGCGTGGAGGTTCAGGCATGAGCATCTTCAATATGTTCCTCGCGTTTCTGTTCAATGTAGGCGTCATGTTGTTGTTGTCGGCGGCAATCCTTGTCGCGCCCATTTTCCATGTCGCCAGAAGTGGGCGACAGTGGACGCCCGCCGGGGCGACTCGTCGCAATTCGGTGCGAATGATTGAAACGCTGCAGTTTGCAATTGGCCTGATCGTCCTCGGAGTGATGTGGACGTTTGGCTCACACTTTACGTGGCCACCAGCCGCGATGGCAGAAAATGTTGAGTTTATTCGATCACTGAATATGCAGGTTCTGGTCACTGGCGCCGTGATGGGGCTCATCGCTTTATTCGTCACCTGGCGGTTCAGTACCGTCATAGGCATGCTGGGCCTGATATTGATCGGCGGTGCTATTCTCATCGCCTTTAACACGAGTATCGAAACCGAACGGATGGAGGAATATGAACGACGGCAGCAGACGTTTCACAATTCTGATAGAGAAGAAGGCCAGCACGTAGAACCGCCGACAACGCCTGTTCGCATCGAACTGATCGATCAACTCGCCGGGGCCGATGTTTGGATAAATGGTGTCAACCTTGGCAAGACGCCCATCGAAATCTCTGCTCGTGAATTGTTTAACAAGGTTCCTGACTGGCCCAACGATTCACCCGAACAAAAAGCTGTTCGGGATGATGCACCAGGAAACCAATGGACGGACTCCACCGGAAAAACGTATTCTCGCTGGGGCTGGTGCCCGATACACACCAGGCCACATGTCCCTCGCAGCACTCAGCTTTACTTTAAGGTGGACTTCGAAGGTGTTCCCGGCTTTTCGCAGATCGCCGGACAGCAACACCTCCAGCCAGGTACGCCCAATGAATCGCATCTCGTGAAACTCGACACTGTCTTTCCTCAGTGGGACCAGGAGATTGAGTCCTTACTGGACCGAGCACGACTTCGGGACTATTCCATCGACGAACCTTGGAAGACGGCCTTTCAGTCATATGGTGAATTTGGAGAACGAGCACTTGAAATATGCCTCTCCAAAGAGCCTCGCATCGCCCGGCTCAAAGATGTCGATCCAGCGTTTAATGCAATGCTCCGGGATGTGAAGGACTCCGCTTCCGCCTGGCGACTACTGATGAAGATCGAAGACGAGGCAAGGCGAGCTCGTTCTTACGACAGTGGAAGCTCGAACGGACTCGCAGTAGACGAGATAGCGGCAATGCTTGATCCGCAACAGTTGATTGATCACGCTCTGGAGCTCCTTCGAACAACCCGGAATCCGGATCCGTCAGCGCTTTCGCAATGGCCCGACGGAAGATTTGCAAATTACGTGGATGCAGACAATAAGCCGCGTGAAGAGGTGGCGCTGTTTCCGATCGCACAGGCCGTCTGGCGGCTCGATCAGGCATTGGACAAGCGGTCAGCTCCGGCTTCAACAGGGGACGCGTCCAATTCCAATTCCGATTTCGATCTCGTCACAGTCTTTGGGCCGCGGATCTACAAAGGAATTTCCGACGCCGTCGATCCCTCCGACGACAATCTCGTGGAACGACTGCTGACGCCCGAGTTACTGCGAATGAGTTACGACAATCCGGATCGACTCAAGTACGCCGACATACTCGGTGGATCCGCATACGAAGTGTTCCTGCTTCGGAATGATTGGCAAACGCCAGCGTCAGATCCCTTCGATGGCGACAGGATAGGCGATCACTCCAATTACGTGAACAAGTGGTATGCACGTCTGATGCGACTTCGTTCGCCGCTGGGGTCCGCATTTCGGCAACAGCAGGAATCGAATCTTCTGGAGATTGCTGGTAGGGGACTCACGTCCTATAGCCTGCATCAGGATCTCTTCTCGGGCGCACTGAACTTTCTGTTTCTTGATCGAAAATTCTCAAAGGACCATCCCTCTCTCGCGATGCAGTTCTGGCGAGAAGTGAAAGGTGCCACGGCTGAAGATTCAGTACATCAATCTCTGCAGATTCGATGGAACTATCTTGGCCGGCTTTGGCCCGAATCTACTCCGTCCATGTTTATCGATGTCGTGGATGACGAATTCCGGAACTCTGATTACGTGAACTTCGCGGAGCTTCCCGGCACGATGCCAGTTCGCGATCAGTATCAGGTGCTGATGGCGGTGCTTGCGGATTGGCAGAAGCGAGTTTCGCAATTGGTCCGAGTTCCCGGTGACGACAACAATTATATGTCGCCCCGTCAGAAACATCTGAGATTGATGAACTCCGTGCGAGAAATTCTCTATCGCCTGCATTGCGACGAGGCGGCCGCTCAGTTGCTCGCAGATATGAAAGCCGAGCCCGATCATTCGTGGCACGGAAGCATCGCGAGCTTTTTGAAGTACGATACCACGCACGAAGACCTGATCCGGCTGATTGCAACCGGAGACGATGTCAAACTTCAGCGCGATGTTCTTCCGGCGATTCAGAACCATCCCATTCCGGAGCGAGTCAGGTTGCTGGATGAGCTGTTGAAATCTGCCGATGAGACTATCCGCACCGAAGCAGCATCCGTACAAACATACCTCCAGACACTCGCTGCTAAACCGCTATCGCGCCGATCGGAACTTCGCCCACAATAAAGAACGCAGAACACTCAGCGACCGACGTCACTCTTCCCGACGTCCAAACTCAGCGAGTTGTCGATTTCCAGAGTTTTCTCATTCCGGAACGTCAATCCGGAATCAAACAGTCTGTATCATCCTCGCCAAATCCTAACGCTGGCTTGTCGAGTGGGAGTCAATCACCTGCCCGTCTGCATTCCGGCAAGATGATCACCCCGCAGAAACAGCAACGGCCCGGATGACCGATGTCTCACAACTTCTGACAGCCATTGAACGCGGCGATGCCAATGCGGCGGATCAGTTGTTGCCGCTGGTTTACGGCGAGTTAAGAAAGTTGGCCGCATCGAAGATGGCTCAGGAGAAACCAGGCCAGACGTTGCAGGCGACCGCCCTTGTGCATGAGGCGTTTGTTCGGCTCGTGGATGTTCAAAAGGCTCAGCAATGGAGCGGTCGCGGCCACTTCTTTGCCGCTGCAGCTGAAGCGATGCGACGGATCCTGGTCGAGAATGCTCGACGACGCCAACAGCTCAAACATGGCGGCGAATTTCACAAGACTGAGGCCGACGATGTCCCAATCGTGGCCGACACAACCCAGGACGACCTGATTGCACTGGACGAGGCACTTGTCCGGCTGAAGACTGTCGACGCAGACGCCGCTCGTCTGGTCCAATTGCGATATTTCACGGGCCTGACGATCCCCTTAGCCGCGGAGTCCCTTGGCATCTCGCCTCGCACCGCCGACCGACTCTGGGCCTTTGCCCGAGCGTGGTTACACCGCGAAATCTCAGGCACTGCAGAGTCCCCGGAAGATTTTTGAAAATTTCTGGCGTGACGCCACCACAGATCTCGCACTGATTCCCGTCTACGCCCTGCCGCTCGCCGAAGCCTGAATAACGGCCTCTGCTTGCGAAAACCTCAACCGCAATCACAATGTCGCTGTACTTCCCTTACGAGAGGCAAAACCGATGACTGAACGCGATATCTTTCTGGCCGCTCTGGAACTCACCGACTCAGCGGCTCGCAAAGCGTATTTGGACAAAGTCTGCGGCGACAATGCAGCTCTGCGAGCGGCTGTTAATGCACTCTTCGCGTCGCACGAAGGAGCTGGCAGTTTTCTTAATACGCCGATCGCTCAGACACCCGGCACAACGTCCTCGGCCGACACACGAGTCGATGATCCAGCCGATCTCAGTTCGTCCGTGGCCGAGCAGACTGTGCAACTCTCGCGGGAGCATGCGGCCAACATGAACGACGATGACAACGACAGCTCCGAAGAGGAAATCCCCCTCGGATATCTGTCTCCATCAAAGAAACCGGACTCGCTCGGTCGACTGGGACACTATGAAGTTCTGCAAGTGCTTGGCAAAGGAGCTTTCGGCACGGTGCTGAAAGCGTTCGATGAGAAACTGCATCGCATGGTGGCGATCAAAGTCATGTCGACGGAACTCGCGTCGACATCGCCCGCGCGCAAGCGATTCCTCCGAGAAGCCCGTTCGTCCGCCGCAATTCGACATGACAATGTCGTGGCCATCTATGCCGTTGAAGAGCAGCCGATACCCTACCTTGTCATGGAATACATCCCCGGCAAAACTCTGGCCGATGCACTTGTCGGTGAAGGGCCGCTGGGGCTGACAGATTCATTGCGACTCAGTCAGCAGATCGCCAGCGGACTTGCGGCCGCTCATTCGCAGGGCCTGATTCATCGCGATATCAAACCGGCCAACATTCTGCTCGAAGAAGGCATTCAGTGGAAAGTGAAGATTACGGACTTCGGGCTGGCTCGAGCCGCCGATGATGCCAGCATGACCCAGAGCGGCACGATCGCCGGGACGCCGATGTTTATGTCGCCGGAGCAGGCTCATAGCAGCAACATTGACCAGCGGTCAGATCTGTTCAGCTTCGGCAGTGTGATGTATCAAATGGTCAGCGGCCGGCCTCCGTTTCGAGCCTCCTCGACGCTGGCTGTCCTGAAGCGAGTCACCGAAGACACGCCTCGACCGATTCAGGAAATCATCCCGGAAGTCCCGGACTGGCTCGTCACGATCATTTCGAAGCTGCATGAAAAGAAGGCTGACGATCGCTACCAAACCGCTCAGGAAGTCGCCGACCTGCTCGCCCGCTGCCAGTCGGAAATGCAACACGCCGGCAAAGTCACGTGCGTTCCAGAATCCATCCCTCATAGCCAGACTCGTGAGAGTTCGGAAACCGCCCCTGTTCGGCGCGGGTCTCCTGACCCCGCCCAAACCGCCGACCGTAGGTCTCCCACTCGTCCCGGGGCGCACCAGAACACAGGAGACCTTCGGTCAATCGACAGTGCGGGGTCAGGAGACCCGCGCACAACAGGGCCAGTTGAGCCGAATGGGCCAGTAGCAACGACACCCGCCCCGACTTCGCTGGAGGAAATGATACTCGCCGCGCGGATCGCGAGATTCGAGAAGATGTCGCCGGAGGAGTTGCGTCGCTCGATGTTGCACCGACGGATCATCGTCGCAGCGTTCGTCGCCGTTGCTGCAATCATTGCCGTGGTCTTCCTCAACCGAGACAGTGATTCGGCGAGCCGGGATGCGTCAGCACCCGGACAATCTGCCAGCAACGAAGTCCGGGGGCTTACGCCGCCCGGCTCGCCCGAACAACCCGGCTGGCACGGCTGGCCCTCCGACGCGCCACCACCCGCCATCGCTCCGTTCAACGCCGAGCAAGCAGAACAACATCAGGAAGCCTGGGCCAAGTACCTCAACGTCCCTGTCGAGTACACCAACTCCATCGGCATGAAGTTCAGGCTGATTCCCCCGGGTGAATTCATGATGGGAAGTACGCATGATGAGATTGAAGAAGCCCTCAAGTTTGTAGGCGACGACCCCAATTGGAAAGTGTGCATACAGAGCGAAATTCCGCGGCACAAGGTGATCCTGACGCGGCCAGTGTATTGCTGCGTGCACGAGGTGACGCAATCACAGTATGAAAGGGTGACCGGCAACAATCCCGCGTACTTCGCGAAGAGCGGAGGTGGGAAGCAGAGGGTCGCTGAAATCGAAACGGGGGATTACCCGGTCGAATCGCTGACGTGGAATGATGCCGCACAATTCTGCGAGATGCTCAGCATGTCAGAGAAGTTCAAACCATGTTACTTCAGATCTGGAGCGGCAGTCACGTTGTTAGATGGCGACGGCTACCGTTTACCAACGGAGGCTGAATGGGAGTTTCTGAGCCGTGCTGGGGCCTCGACAAGATATTGTTTCGGGGAACACAACGACGGAATTCTATCAATTGGCTGGCTGGCATTAAACGCCGGTGACCGCACGCATCGCGTTGGTGAACTGACGCCCAATGCGTTCGGACTTTACGATACCAATGGGAACGTTTGGGAAGTTGTGCAAGATTGGTGGGAACCAAGTTTCCATAGCCATTTGACCGAATCTCCGGTTGTAGACCCGATGGGTCCGCTTTCCTCCGTTGGCGCTGAGCGCATCATGCGTGGGGGAAGTTTTATCGACAACCACTTGGCCTGCCGCGCGTCTGCTCGGGCGTACAACCATTGGTCCACGGTCGGTGCATCAATTGGTTTCCGCGTCGCACTTCCCATCGACGCAGTACGAAGCTCGCTGAAGCTCACCGGCCCGGCGATTCCGAAATCGCAGGGGATGGAACTCAGCGGCACGAATCCGGGATCTGGAATTTCAAATTCAGCATCTCAAAGCTCAAATCCCGATCCTGACCACGCCCTTGCCGAATGGCTATTGTCGCAGCCGGAGCCACGTTGGCTGCAGGTTGAGGGCAGCGAGAAACAGATCACTCGCAAAGAAGATCTGCCATCAGACCAGTTCCGCGTTGTCGGCATGTTGTGCGAAGACGCGGGGCATTTCACCGATGAGGATTTCACTCGAATTGGAATGGCATCCGTGTCGTCCGTTCAGTTGGGTTCGAAGGACCGGCAGTTTCCGAACATTTCAGATCAAGGGCTGAAAGCGTTGGCAACAAGTCACTTCGCGGAGCGTGGCGTGCAACTCATCGTCAGCGGCGAACTGATGAATGTAACGGATGAAGGCCTGCTCGCCTTAAACTCCTGCGTCAATCTGAATAACCTTCAGGTTTCGTCAACAAATTTTTCCGATAAAGCCCTGTCAGCACTTGCTCTGCCGAAACTCTCGACGCTCTTCGTTAACTCATCAGGGACCCCAACGCAGCAAAGTCAGTTTACCGCAGCAGCTCTACAGAACATGGCAACACGATTGCCAAAACTGGAAACATTTCTACTCGACAACGCTGATCTCACGATGGCTGACTTGTCTCCATGGCAGTCGCTGCCACTCGTCAACTTGCAGTTGCTCCATTGCAGACTCACAGATCAACAGCTGCGGCAGCTTTCTCAAATGACGAGTCTTAAAGCCGTCGGGATCAGCTTTCCTGGTGATGAAGTGACAGTTGCGGGTTTCAGCGAGCTTTCAAAGCTTTCAAATCTCTCGTACTTTGCTTTCAGCGATTGCCGTCTCTTCAATGACGACGCGATGCTCCGCATCACGAACCTTTCAAACCTGCAAACCTTGAGTATCACCGGGACGTCAATTACGGCCTCCGGACTGCAGGGCATTGATAAGCTGGCTTTGCTGGAATCGCTGAATATTTCGTCGAACAGGATTTCCAGCGATTGCCTGCCTGAGATCACCAAGCTGGCTGCCCTGAGAGTCCTTAATCTCACCAAATGCCCGGACATCACGGACGCAGCGTTGCCGGCACTTGAGTCAATGAAGTCGCTGACCGAGCTCTATCTCACAGACAACCCCCAGCTCACCGAAGTCGCCGTTCGCAAGCTGCAGGAGGCGTTGCCGAATTGCAAGATATTCTCGGACGACTAGCGGTGCAATAGGCTCACATGAGTATGCTGTCCAAAATAGCCACTGAACGCTCTGGCCACGGCCCCGAATGCCAGCCAACTGCTAATTCACACGCTCGGTGGCGGCACGGTCGTTCGGCCGTCTGCAAATGCAGAACGTCGAATACTCGGTTTTCATCTGGAGGCGACAATCGCCGGTGACAGCGATGGCATCCCGACAATTGCCGATTTATGTCTTATGAATTGTACTTCGGCACCATCGCCTACGACACGCAGCGGCATCAACGACTGGGAACACTGTTCCCACAAATCGTGATGCGACCGGATCCTGCGGCTGCCGAGTAAGAGCCTGGTTGTGTATCGGCCCGACAGGGCATGTTCGAGGTGGTCCGATTGACTTCCGTCCGATCGACGCGGCCAAGTTTCCTCCCGAAGGCAACACGCCTGAAAAGCCTGGCCGCGAGATTAGCATGAAGTCGAATAATCCGCAGGACAGGTCCACGGGATTACCCCGAACAATCCGCTGTCAAAAGAAACCGTTATGAAGGAGATGCAGCCCCGTGAGCTGCGTTACGCAGCCGAAGACATTCGATCGCCGCATTGACATCCGACGGACTCAATCAAGGCTGCGGTTCAACGGCTCCGGCATAATGTGGAGCGGAGGAGATTACCAGCTGATCATTGGGAAGAGGCGAAAGGAACTCAGCGTTCGCAGAGTCCGTGGAACGGAATGTAATACTGCTTACGGCCGTGGCCGTACTGATTTCGGCGGTGGAGTCCGTTTTATTTGAGTCGAACGAAACACTCCCTCCTGCTGACGGGAGACGCGCCACAAACGTTGGACACTGAATGGCCAGATTCGCAGAGATCGAGATCGATTCCGAAATCGGCTCCGCAGCCGGCGCGATGCATTCCATGATGCGGAAGAATGTATTGTTCGCGATTTCGACAGACTTCCAGCGACCAACGACGTTCAGCCCCGCACGAACATGAGCAATTCGGTTATGGCGAACAGCAAAGTTGCTCACGAAGTTTTCCAGCATCAAGGCATTGCCATTCTCTTCCCGTAAGCCCCGCAGGAGGTTTCCGTTCAGCTCCAGCCAGTCGACGGCCGAGTCCGACGAGCCAATGCAGACAACCCCGAGGTCGAAGAAAGTGATCTCACAATTACGAATCTGCATCGGGGCCGACTCCGTGCCATGTGCTGCCGGCCAGAAGACGAGGGCAGCCTGGCCGGACCCAGGGGCTTGCTCCAGCCGACAATTCTCCAGCTTGAGCCCTGAACAATCACCTCTGACAGACACGACATGAGAATTCGTCGTGAGCACATTCGCTCCTCGAATTGTCACCCCCTGCACAGAGTCAATTGTGATGGCCGCCGGCGCACCGCCCGCGAACTCAAACGGGGCATCAGTTTTCCATTCGATCGTGATCCTGTTGTGATTCGATGGGTTATTCAGTAACAGAAGATCATCAGCAGGCAACACTCCCACGATTTCCAGAACATCTCCGGGCTGAACCTGAAGCAGGGCCGCGTTCAGACTGGGAAAATCGGCACCAGCACCACCCACTGTCATTGTTTGAGGCGACCGGCTGACCAATGGCGGTGCAGCGGTCGTGTCGGTTGCCGTCGCGACGGAGCCAGCGATTGAATCGCCGCCCGAGCCGTCCTGAGACAATTCGGACACCACCTTCTGTGGCGGAGCGTCCTGCTTGTTCTGCGATTTCCACGGACTCCACAACAGTACGATCAAAGCAAGCCCCAGCAACGTCGCGCCCGCCGCAACAACGATTCCGTGGAATCGCTCCGACTGGGCTGGCGACCGCGAGTTTTCTTTCGCCATCACATCTGTTAGCGATCTTGATGGCAAAGCGGGAATATTCAGATCAGACGGAGTGCCAGCCCGAGCAATCTCGTTCAATACACTTTCGACCTGCGCGGCCGACTGAATGCGTCCTTCGCGAGTCTTGGAGAGAAGCTGATCCGCCAGGTCACTGAGTGCTTCAGGAATCTGAGGCATGACCTGACGCACCGGAACATGTGTGTTGCGGAGTATGTTGTGGAGTACCGTAATCGAGTTGCCTGAAAACGGGGGATGACCACAGCACATCATGTAGATCACACACCCAAGGGAGAAAAGGTCTGCTCGTTCGTCAACGCGACTCCCTTCGATCTGTTCAGGCGCCATAAATCGCGGTGTGCCAAGCGTCTGGCCCTGCGACGTAATCTCCGATGACTCGAAGACTACCTGAGCCAGCCCAAAATCCACGATCTTGACTCGCTCGACGCCATTCTCCAGCAGGATATTTCCCGGCTTGATGTCGCGATGAACAATGCCCTTCTCATGAGCGGCTCTCAAGCCGGTTGCAATCTGGCGACTGATGCGAAGCACATCACCCAACGGTAACGCGCCCAATTTTCGCAAGTGTTCGTGCAGAGTCTTGCCCGAGACAAACTCCATAACCAGATAGGGGCGTCCGTCATATTCATCAACGGCATGAATGGTGACGACATTGGGATGATTGATACTTGCCGCGACACGAGCTTCACGCAAAAAACGAGTCCGCGCTTTGGGGCTCGCGGCCAGGCTGCTGGCCATAAACTTGATCGCGACGGGACGGAAAAGCCTGGTATCAAAGGCTTCAAATACGGTCCCCATACCGCCGCGGCCCAGGCACCGAATAATATCGTAATGGGCGACACGACCAATGACGTTGTGATCCGGCACAGCCTGAAGACGCAGTCCAAGGTCCTGTATCGCCGTGAACGTGTCATCACTCGGTGAAAATCGCTGTGCTTCCTCTTCATCCGAACAGATTCTTGTGACGGCCTGCTCATCCAGTCCATCCGGGACTGGGGACGATTGTTCGCCTTCGTTCACATGAGTTTCGCCCTTTGAACTTTCTCCCAACGGCTTACCAGAGCCTGTGGTCTGCGGAGCAGAGTCCGATGTCGGCGAATCCGAGTCAGGGTGAGACATTGGACAATCCAGCAAGGACGGGATTCATGAAGGAGTCAGTACTGCGAGGACATTAGGTTGACTTCAACATTGGCGGCAGTACCTACTCTGAGTTTTATCGATAAAGATCGTCTCCCGCAATCCGGCGATGCGTCAAAGACGCCGCCAGATGAATCGTGCCGTCGGCAAGCCGCTCACGCACTTCAGCGTCTCTCAGAACAAAAGACTGAAACACGACGTCAAGCTGCCCATCCTCTTCAAGGTCTCTCCATGCCCTCCAATGGGCAGCAATCTCCGGTGACCATCGCTGCGCATCAAGTGAGGCGGCACCATTGACCACTTTTCGGCGAAATTGCCCCAGCGAGCGGATCGGATAATGATGAACTGTGATTCCGTCGCAGTCGTAACATGGCAACTGGGGAAAGTTCATCCAGTGATTGCCTATACAGACCTGCACATCGGCGATCGGCCTGTGAACAATCTTGCCTCCTGGCCCCGAGCCAAACTTAACGAATCGCGGCACATGTTTTCCGGTACGCCCAGGGATTTCAAAATACGGCATCGCCTCCGGTCGGAACATCGTGTCGCTGAGCGAACACAGCGGCAAATGATTTCTCCACGGCCCGGTGCGAACCCAGGCAAACGAATTCGGGACCCATTTCAAAAGACTCAACCCATGCCATCGCTCGTCGGCATCCAGATGGACAATCCAGTCGGGGGCAAAATCCGCTGCCCGTCTGGCCATCCTTGTCACCCATTGGTCCTGTTTATAACCCGGGTCCGTTTCATGCCATCGATCGACAATCACGTCGCGGTAGGCATCAAGCACGTCGGCCAGCCCATCCACCGAACAGTGATCTGTAACGAGAAACGCATCAACCCCCTGAGAAAGATGATGATCAAGACAATCGGCAACAAGCTCCGCCTCGTCGCGAACGAGCAGTGTGGCAACAATTTTCATGAGTCGCGTCCAGCGGAAATCAGAGTCTCCAGAACCTTCTCGCTGCGTCCCACTTCATCCCAGCCTTCTGCAAAACGTGAGAATCGATGGAGATGCGTCCACGTGAAGTACATCGCTCGATTTTTCCCATACCGATCAGCAACGAGAACGTTAGGAATATCCGACAACACGCACAACAAATGCACATGCAATCTGTCTGTAATCACCATTCGAGTATCTCGAAATCGTCGTGCAATCAGATCCCAGGCCTCCATTTCGAAGTGGGGCATGCAGCAGCCCGGAAGCATCCAGTCGTCATCCAGCGATACGCCCGATGATTTCGATTCTCCATCAATTCTTCGAATCACGAATCGCTCACCCGAATCAGAAAAGCTGGCCGGTGAGCAGAGAAGGCCAAAGACTCCATCCGGAACCAGTCGGACTCGTCGCAAGCCGAACGACATCGCCTTCGAAAGTGAGACCGCATCTCGCAGCCAAACCTCCACGTGGGCAAGCGCAGCGAGTTCGCTCATGTCGCTGCGTGCGGTATCGCTGTTCAGATACTCCATGGACTGAGGCAGCCAGATGACTCGTTTGAACCGGCGATCACGACAGATCTGCAACCGATAGTCTGTCTCATGTCGATAGAGATCTCCGAGGTTCCCGCCACCATGAAGAAGGACGGCATCAGCTTCGATCTTTCCGGATGGAGATCCAGTCCAGGGCACTGTTTCAACGATCTCAATGCCCGCCGATTCAATGGCTGCCCGCTGGCCCAGCATCAGCAGAGAATCACCGGTGTTAGCATGCCGCGGAGTTCCTGCGTAAATGGCCGTTCTGATTCCCGTTTCACGCAAAGCCTGAACCAATAGACTCCTGATGGAGTTGGCGACGGCTGATACCGGCGTCCCCAACGGCATCGTCCGTCGAGGGGGAAGGGCGGCTTCTGTGAATCTGCCGAGCTCTGGATTCTTCTGGAAGTGACGCTCGCTGATGGCCTTGTTGGAGCCGGCCCAGAAATGCTTGAAGTCGTCGGTTTCTTCAGCGTGGTAAGCTTTCCCCTCGACAGCAAATTGAAACCACGCCTTCTGCGCCGAGTCCCAGGTGGTCGTCCAGAATTGCAGATCCTGGCGAGCATTGGTGATCGCTTCCAGAAGCCATGCTCTGCGAAAGAGTTTATGAAAAAGAGGATGGTCTTCGTCGGGGATCCGACTGGCATAATCAAAACTGGTTTGAATCTTATCCACTCTCCAAAGACTTGGAGTCGGATGAATGGGGCCGTATTCCTTTCGATGGCTTCCGGACATCCATGCTCCAGTGTCAATACCGCGGCACAATTTTTCGTACCATCGGGTCCCTGAGATGAGACAGTCCGGTTCGAGGTGCAACATGTAACTGACTTTGTTCTGCCGACACCACTGGACGGCCGTGTCGACCGCGGCCCCGTGAGTCCTGACAGGTCCGGCATGCTTGATGACAATGACACCGGACTGGGATTGCAGCCAGATTCGTTCAGCCTCGTGGTCTTCGTTCCAACCTGCTGCGCCTCGCTCGGGATTGTTGTCAATGACGAGCACTTGCCACGATGGAAAATGCTTGCGGAATGACCCCAAACCCACCGGCATCCATCGCCGAGTATTCCACGAGATAAACACCGGCATGACGGGCTGATGACTCATAGTTGCTTAGACTCCAATCGCTTTTCCATCAACCAAAGATTCAAGAAGCTGCTCATAACGCCTCGCCATCGTCGACGCGAGGCAGTATTTCAAAGCGGATTGGCGTCCTTGTTCTCCGACGCCCCGAGCCCAATCGCGATTCTGCTGCAGCAACAGGAGATTCTCTGAAACGTCATTCGGCTTCGCCTGGCAAAGCATTCCGTTCACGCGATGATTGAAAAGTTCGTGTGCGATACCCACCTGAGTACTGACGACGGGAACGCCATGCAACATCGCCTCCGCGGCCACAAGCCCAAACCCCTCAGCCTCGGATGGCATGCAAAGAGCATCCATGACCTGGTAGTAATCGCCAAGAAAATCGCTTGCCGTCGCAAAGGCAAATCGGCCAGGAATTAATTCATTGCAGAGATCCATCAACTCGTATCGAAGCGGTCCCCAGCCCACCATCAGAGCTTTCGCTCCCGGCTGAAGTCTCTCACAGGCTTCAATCACAACATGAGCATTCTTCTCGGGTGAGAAGCGTCCGGAAAAGCCGACAATGAAGTCATCCTGAGAAAACCCCAGTCGACGGCGCATCTCGTCGCGACTTTCCCGACAGGCAATATGACGTTGATCAACTCCGTTCAGAATAACACTCGTGGGAAAACCAACGCAGACCTTCTCGCGAACAACGCTGCTGACAGCGACCACGTGATCGACGACCGGAGCAGCCATCGCGAGAGCAGACCTGGTCCATTCTCCGACGCCATGGGCGACGAAAACAACTTTGGCACGCGAACCATCCGGATGCAGGTACTTTGGCTCGACATTGCCCCAGACCAGGACGACATCGGCTTCAAGAGCCGCCTCCCGAACGGCCTTGTCACGACCGAACGAGAAAGGGATTCCGGCTTTCTGCAACAAATCGTGATCGACCGCGTAGTCCTCGGTCACTACATTTCTGACAAACCGCAACACGTATGGGTCACAGTGAGACGTCATGGCGCGGAGCCATGATTCAACTCCCGCACAGACAAACGAAGGTCCCACGTGCACCACACGAATCGGCTGCTTCCGCCTCCCGCGTCCCGAACGCCACTCAGGTCGCGGATACGGAACGGAATTGGGATACGCAGCGACCTTGTCTCCACCGGAGACCGTCCGCCGACCGTCGCATGTACCATTCTGCCCCGGATACACCGAATACAAGTCAGGGATTGACATAGCGAGACTCTGAGTAATGTTGAAGATGGGTGAATCAAAAAACCGCTTAGGGGCGTCTTCAAATCGCCCATTCACAAGGGGAATGCTCCGCGGGTATTCCACCACTTACAACTGCTTTTGCCGTCAATTTTCATTCAACGGGCAAGTCAACGTCCCCACAATCTGCAAATCCGATGTGGTTAATCGATCCGATTTGACATACGTTCAGTAGATTCCACTCGGCAGGAGACTCAGTCGAGCCATCCAATTCGGAAGCGGAGTTTGCTGAAAAAATACTGGCCCGGACTTTCGTGGGTTCGATTGTTGACTCGGGATCGCTCGGACGCTGAAGGAAACAATCCGATTTCTTCCTTCGCGCAGTCCAATTCTCGACGACTCCCGGGACCGCGCAAACGATGCTTCCGGACACGGTTCCCAGATCAGGTCGTCTTCCTTCCACGGAGCGATCGGGGATCCGCCGCCAATTCGCTGAACGATGGCGGCGAGCGTTCTTTCAAGGCTCAGAAAAAACCGGTGTCGATGAAATGGCCAGTCAGAACGAGCAAGCGTCCCGTTTTGCGGTTTTCCCCGGTTGAGTTTGGGTGATTGCGCACTGCGGACCCTTTGGACATGGCGGCGTACAGCTCACGTGATCAGAATTCCCTTCAAACGGCGTTTCGATTCACCTCGACGGGAACTGACGTTCGTTAGAACTTTGAGACTGACGACTTGCTCACGCCGATCAGAGCTTGTTACGATCGCCGCCAATACGAACCCAATGACACGCTTGTGTCGCTTAGGAACATGCCCGGAATAACGTCTGAACCTGAAGTCGTGAGACTTCCGTCCGAACTCTCATGAGATCGGCTACGACGGAAACGTATTTCGAGACTGTTCCTTCAGTTCGTGTACTCAAGCAAACCTGCACAATGATGTTTGGATGCATCTCTTGCCTGCTAAAGACGCAACGCCGACGACGCCCTTGCTGAACTCCATGTTTCCTCTGCCGTTGTCGGACTTCGAATATTACATGCTGCTGGATGACCGACCGTCTCACCCGATGGTTTTCGTCATGGTTGTAGATGTTCGTGGAACACTCCTGGAACCACCGTTTCGTGAGTCCCTCCAGGATCTCATTCAGGCACATCCTCTCCTCAACTGTCGAGTTGAAAACCTGGCCAGACTGGGGTGGTGCTGGATTCCTGTGGAGTCTCAACAGTCACCTTTGGAATGGGAGTCCGTTACTGCGGACGCAGTGTCAAAGTTCGTTCCGCATGTACGAGCCATCGACATCCACAAGTCACATGGAATCGAGGTACTTGTCAAAGCGGCCGATTCCGCAGCAAGAATAGTGATCTGGCTGCATCACGCCTGCTGCGACGGAATTGCATCACTGCAGCTTGTCGGAGAATTATTGGCGCGCTACGGACAGAAGACCGCCGGCCCGGACACAAAACCGCCTGAGTTCACGCCGGTCGATCCCCGAAAGCTGCTCCAGCGTGAGAATTATGAGACCGGCGAAGCAGCAGCGCAGAGACAAAAGCGATCTCTGACACGTATGCTGGGTAAAGTCTCTCGATTGTTGTTGCGAGCTCCTGTGATGCTGGCCGCATCTTCGGATATCAGTTCACAGACACCCCGGGAATCCAACCATGAATTGTCTCTCGACGACGCCCGGAACGGCAGACATTCTGCGATTCACAGCGCGGTCATTCCGCGTACAACGTACCGAGCTCTGCGTGCGGTGGCAGCGCAACAGGACGTGTCTGTTAATGATCTCTTCGTCAGAGAAATGATGCTGCAGATTCGTCGCTGGAATCACCACGGAGGAATTCGATTCGGACACCGCTGGATTCGGCTGGCCATTCCGCTCAGCATGCGAACCGTTGTGCATGAGAATATGCCGGCTGCCAATGTCGTAAGTTATGCCCTCGTGACTCGTCGCGAACAAGACTGTGATGACCCGGACGAGTTGCTGCGTTCGATCCATCAGCAAACGAGTGATGTCCTGTATAACCGGGAAGGAATCGTATGCCTGAAGTTGTTTCGTATCCTCCGCAGAATTCCTGGCGCTATGAAGGCGTTTCTGAGCTTCAAGACCGTGCTCAGCACGATGGTGTTTGCCAATGTGGGCGACGTTCGGAAAAGATTCAGTGGCCGATTCCCGCTAAAAAAGGGGAGATGGATCGCTGGCAATGTGATCGTCGAACAAATCCACGGAGTCGCGCCCGTTCGTCCTAACACGCGAGCTGCGATGTCGATCGGCGACTATGCCGGAGAACTCTCTCTCAGCCTGCGAACCGACGGCTTCGAAATCAGCCCTCATGACGCAGACGCGTTTCTCTGCGAGTTCCTGTGTCGACTGCACGACCTGATTCAGCAGGCCGAACCATCGTCATCAGATGAAAACTCGGACGAGTTGCCGGACTAGTGCTCTGTCAGAGCCTGGAAAGGGGGGCGTCATTCCTGCGGAGGCAGGAATCCAGTGCGTGGAAAGCTGGATTCCCGCGTGCGCGGGAATGACGACGAACCCCAAAATCCTGTTTGACACGACACCAATGCTTCGTCATGGCTCCCCAAAGGACCTATAAGTCCGCGATGTTGGAAGCAACCTAAATATGCCTGTTTTTGCGGGACGACGCAATTTCACAACAATTATTTGACGTCACACATCCTCGACCTATGTTTCTGTGGCTGACGCGGGAATCGCTGACGGAGTGCAAGCGAGGACCAGAGCGACACCAACAGAAATATCATTTGACTTAACAGCGCGGTAAGGAAAGCTAGGAGCTTTGAGGGGACCTTGCCGCGCTGTTTATTTTTGCGCGCGATGCACGCACTGAGCATTGCCCTCGCAGCAATTGGAAGAATACGTCGATTGCGATGACTTTTCTGGTTTTTCCGTAAAGTCCGACTTTGACGATTGCCGATGACGACCGACAAGCGATCCTGCGCCCTCATTTTCCTGCAGGATCGAGACTGCTCTCCTGTCGGCGAAACACGGATGAACGCTAATCACTCATTCCGAACCTCAATCACAGTCCTGACTGTCGCCACGATCGTCGGGTGTGCCGTGATGTTGTTCAGCGGCTTTTCGCAGTTTCGACTTCGCCCCGCTGCCAATGATCAGGCCCTGGTTTCTACGGCAAATCAGAAGCTCCGTAACCGATTTGGCGAGTTTTACCCGTCCGAGCCGCGAGTTTCGGCCGGCATACCGAACTCTTCTGCGACAAACACGCTCCAGAATTCTCCCCAGGCCAGCACGTTCGACGAAGTGGTGACCACGACCTCCGAATACGATAGTGCGGAAGTCACGACTTCATGGTCATCCGGCACGACGGCTTGAGTGCCACAGGTTCCCGTTCCGGTGACAATCAATGTCAACAACGGCGAGCTCATGTCGCAACTTATTGAGACGCGTGAGTCGCTGGCGGAAATGAAAGCCCAACAGTCTGTCCTCCGTCAGGAACAGCGTGTCTTCTCCTATGAGGTTCATAAGGAGGGATCCGGGGCTGCGACGGCGTCAAACAACACTCCACCAGTTTCAGGCAATACCTCAGTCGCAAGCTCCAGTCCTGACTCAAAGTCAGCCGAAACATCAACCGCGAGCGTTCAGGCCGCTCATGGGACCACGACACAGAATCATCAGGCGTCGAAGGAGCAGCAGGATTCGTTCTCCGTCGAACCAACGACGTCCTCGGACGTTCGTTCTGCTTCCACAGAAATCGCAGGCCGAACTGCTTCAAGGATCAGACCTGTCTCTGAAGACAAACTTGTTCGCCGGATGCCAAACAACGCCGGTGAATCATCTCACGCCACTCCAGCGAGGACCGCCTCTGGCTTAACTCCAGCAGCAGGCGCAGCACCGCCAGACGAATTCCCGCATGAAACCGATGCAGAGATGACGTTTAAGTTTGAAGCCGAAAATGGAAGTCGCACGGCAACAAAAGACGCGGCTTCAAACATCGAGGAGGAAATCTCCTTTGAACCGATTTCTTCACCAAAAGCTCCTGACGATGTAGACGAGACCGTCAGTCCTGTGCCCGCAATCGAGCCGATCAGTTACTCAGTCGAGGAGACCGTTGAAGAGTCCTCCCGCGAATCCGTTTCGGAGGAAGTGATCGTCGAATTCGCACCATGGGATCAACCAAAAGCCCCACCCGAAGCTCCGGCATCGCTCCCCGAACTCAGCATCGAAGAAAAATCGCTGGAGAAATCCGTTGAGCTGCCAACCCTTAGCCTTGAACGCGAATCCGGCGTAACGGCATCCATTGCTGCAGGTGCTGATGCGGCAGCGAGACAAGCCTCGGGAACATCAAACAATTCAGGATTCGTGATCACAGAGAACAAAGCAGCCGCCTCAAAAAATGCAACGAAGTCTCGCCAAACTCGCGAACAGTTGGCAGCAGCCTTTGCTGCTGTGCGAGGGTTGCCACCGGAAGATTTGTTCGCCGATCCATCAATACCTTTCGTGACTCCGATCGAGCCAGCCGAGCCTGTCGCGACAACATCGTCACCAAGCCGATTTCCATGAAGAACGACTCAGATGAGATCGCCGAATCATTGGATCCCGTTGATGACTCCGGAGACGTCTCCTCCAACGATTTCGTTCGCCGATTCAAAAGCGGCAGCGTGACTGTTCTTCCCCGCGCGGCAGCGCCCGTCGAATTGGAATTCGGTGAGCCAACCGTTCCTAACCCCGCTATGGCTCATAGCGAGATTCCCGGAAGTCCTGAGCATCCAGTGATGCTGCCAGCAGAGGCCAAGCCGGAGCGATGGCATAAGTATCGTTCAAGGATCTATCGAAAACAGATTCTTGCTCCGTCAACTCCCGTGCCGCCGATCCCGGAAATTGCCAGCACTGAATTGCCGTCGGTCCCCTCAACGTTTCAGGAACCAGCGGCGGTTCCACCGGCCCTCGAGAATTCTCTGGTCGAGTCAGGTATCGATCTGTCAATTACGGATTCACCGTTGATGATTCCTGATGATGACGGAACAACCGAAGTCGCACAAAACTCAGACTCTGAAAAACTGGGATCGACATCAATGCCGCCAGTTCCTCAGACAACCGCTGCATTGAATCCACCTGCAGACTCAACGTCGCGATCCGCCACGGAATTCACCGAATCCGACACCAGCACCGTCTATGAGATGGAATCCGCAGTGGATAAGCTCAATCAAGTCAGTGCGGAAATCAACGCACCTCCACTATTCTCGGCTGCACCGCCGATGAACCCGCCTCGAAAGATGCCGCAGAAGTCTCCGGCCAAACTGCCATTCGAAACAACGTTCCGCCGTATCAACAAAAGAGTTTCGTGGATGACAGATGCTCTGAAGTTGCCCGAGACCATGACGGCCAAACACAAACCCACAGTGCCGAAATCGCAGAACCGGAAGTCTCCAGTGATTGAACGGCCGGCACCTGCGCCTCAGCCTCCCGTCCAGAGACAAACGCCTGCGATCGCTAAGAAAAGTGCGCCGACTCCACAGAATCCACTACCGAAGCTCAACATCCCAAAGTTTACGGTTCAGAACTTCTCTTTGCCGCATGTCAATTTTCGAGCCGTTCAGCCTCCTGAGATTCGGATGCCGATGCTGGATACTCCTGACTGGCTGGCCTGCCCACCAGATGTAATGGCCCCCGTTCGCAATTCCAACGCGTTGCATCGCGTCATTTCCACGATGCAGTATGCGGGGCAGTCGTCAGCGCTTCGATAACGATTGCATCGACGGTCCCAAATGCCTGAAAATCGAGCTGTTTTTCCAGTTTCATGAAGCTGGCGGCTGTTCTCAGTGTCGGGATGCCCGAGCGGCCTCTGGAAATAGTTTCCTGTCCGAACTACGATCTTCCGCCTGTCCAGCCAACATCCTGTGTCGCCGAAGCATGAGAGCCCGCTGCAATGCCAAAGGTTAAGTTTGTCAACGAGAAAGTTACGGTTGACGCAAACCAGGGGGAAGACCTGCGAACGGTCGCCCGCAAGAATGGTGTTCAGCTTTATTCAGGGCCTCACAAGATCGTGAACTGCATGGGCATGGGAACATGCTGCAGTTGCAATGTGATCATCGCCAAAGGCAAAGAGAACGTCACAAAGAAGGGCGTCCTCGAAATGCTCTGGAAGTGGCTGAATCCTCTGCTGGGTCTGAAAATCTTCAGCAACCCGGAGAAGGAAGTTCGACTGGCCTGCCAGACTCGCGTGAATGGCGATTGCGAAGTGGAAACTCATCCTCCAATCAATTGGCACGGCGAAAAGTTCTGGAACTAACGCGCCGGCGGATTCAAAAAGCAGGTTGGACATTCTTGTCCGACATTCGCGCCGCAGGAACTGCGCAGTTTGTGGATTATCAGCCGTCGGGCGCCAGCCGCGGTTGAAGTTCCTTGTTTGCCGCACGAGAAAACCGGGGCGAGCGCCCTGCGGCTGATAAATCAGCAGGAAGTCAAAGCTCGTCAACGAGGTAGACTGTCAGCGATCGAGCCCCGTGCGCACCGATGACGAGAGACTGCTCAATGTCGGCCGTCTTTGAAGGACCTGAGATAAAGCCGGCAAACCGATGCTCACCGATCCTGATTCGAGCATACGCTTCGTGCATGTTATTGACGATCTGCGAAGCCGGGACGACCAACGAGATATGCTGCGGGATGAAGTAGAGTACTCGATGATGAACCGTATCGTCCGTCACCCAGATCGCTCCGTTTTCTGCGACACAAAAGTGACCGCGCAGTACGGCGTAGTCAACATTCTCCAGTTGATGCGGATCATTGACCGCATTCAGATCAAACGTTGTATCACCAAGTCCCGGAATCATCGTGCAGCGAACTTTGCCCTTCGCCCACGGCTCCAGAGTACGCAAGTGCGCATCAGCTTCGGCAATGGTTTTCACATGCACGGCCTGACCGCCGACGAACTTTAACACCTCGCCGAAGCGAGCTTCTTTGTCTTCAAATGTTTGCCATGGACCGGTTGTTTCGAGTTCCGGCAATGGAGAAGACTGTGGCAGCGCAGCGCGAATCTTTCCAAGGATGGTTTCGCGAGACGATTTGGGGGCTTTCGCAATCATGATTTCCCTCCTCCCTTTTGTTTCTGGCGTTCTGCGTACTGTTGCCGGAATGATTGTTTCGGAGCCTCCGGAAGATCACGTTGCTTTCCCCACGCGTTCAGCGGATTGTAAATCAAAAATCGAGGCATCAATCGCAGCGACATGCGAGCCATCCCGCCGAGCAGATTAAAGAGCCATGTTCGCGACATGACGCCCGAGACGACTTTCATCGACAGCTTCTTCGATGTGCCAATCAGGCGTTTGCTGTCGAGTAGCTCTCGCAGAGTAAACAACTGCTGATGCAGATCAATTTTGACAGGGCAAACATCCGAGCACGATCCACACAGCGTACAGGCGAACGGCAGCGTGTTATGTTTTTCCGGAGTCTGCAGCGGAGTCAGGATCGAGCCGATTGGTCCGGGCACGGTGGCTTCGTAACTATGGCCTCCGCTGCGTCGATAAACCGGACACGTATTCATGCAGGCCCCGCAGCGAATACAGTCCAGGCTGCGACGAAACTCCGGCGATTTCAGGATTTCACTGCGACCATTGTCGACAATCACAATATGCATTTCACAGCCCGGTGGCGGACCGTGAAAGTGCGAGGAGTATGTGGTCACGGGCTGACCAGTGGCGGAACGAGCCAGCAGCCTCAGAAAGACGCTCAGGTCCTTCGCTCGCGGAATTAGCTTCTCCATTCCCATGCAGGCGATATGAATCTTAGGCAGACCAACTCCCAGATCCGCATTGCCTTCGTTGGTGCAGATGACAATGCCACCGGTTTCAGCGATCGCAAAGTTAACGCCCGTCAGGCCGGCATCCGCCTGACAGAAACGTTCCCGCAGATGGTGGCGAGCCGCCTCGGTCAGATAATTGGGATCCGAAGCGCCCTTTTCTGTGCCGAGGTGTTCATGAAAACATTCGCCGACTTCCTCTTTGCGAATGTGAATCGCCGGCAACACGATGTGGCTGGGAGTTTCTTTGCGAAGCTGCACGATGCGTTCGCCAAGATCGGTGTCAACAACGTCAATGCCATGCTCTTCCAAAAACGGATTGAGATGACACTCTTCGGTCAGCATCGACTTGCTTTTCACCAGTCGCTTGACGTTGTGGCGTTCCAGAATGCTGAGCACAATTTCGTTGTGCTCGTGAGCATCCGCGGCCCAGTGGACTACGATTCCATTCTTCGTCGCGTTGGCTTCGAACTGCTCCAGGTAGTCAGCCATCCGAGACTGAGTATGTCGCTTGATGGCCGATGCGGTTTCGCGGAGCAATTCCCACTCCGGAACGCTCGACGCCATGCGGTCGCGTTTTTCACGCACGAACCACAACGCCTTATCGTGCCACTGCGCACGTTCGCGGTTGTCGACGAATGCCTGAGCTAAAGCGGGATGTGCCATGGTGGTGGTTCAGGAAGGAAGCAAGGAACAGATTTCTAAACGAATATCAATACGCCACCGGGTTCACCCCGGTGGGCACCAGGCTTTTGCGCTACTAAACGAGTTTAACAACGGGCTGAGAACTGAGCAGCGAAGTAGCGCAAAGGCCGTTAAACCACCGGGGTAAACCCGGTGGCGGAAGGAGAATGGAACGAACTAATGAGACCTGACCCCTTTTTCAGCCGCCCCTTTTTCAGCCGCAATCGCCTCCGCCATGATCTCGGCGAAATGCATAACTCGCATCGGAATTTTACGCCGTCGAATGATGCCTTCCAGGTGCATCAGGCAGGACATGTCACCGGCCGTTAAAACTTCGGTCCCGGCGTTGACATGATCGTTGACTCGATCATCCCCCATCATGCACGAAATGGCTTCTTCGGCCACGGCAAAAGTCCCACCAAATCCGCAACATTCATCACGGCGAGATAACTTCGAAAACCGAATTCCCTCAAGCCCAGTCAACAGTGATTCCATCATACTATCGCGAGGTTTCATGACCTCAGAAGACGGACCGAGCCGAAGCTCACGCAGCCCGTGACAACTTTGATGCAGTCCAACCTGATGAGGAAACCGGCCCGGCACACTTGAAACCTTCAACACGGTCGTCAGGAACTCACTCAGTTCCAGAGTTCTGCGGCGTACTGTGGCCGATCGTTCGTCGTGATGATCACACAGATGATCGTAATGATTGCGAACCATCGACACACAGCTGCCTGATGGTGCGACGACATATTCATATCCATCAAACGTGTTGACGAATTTCTCGGCCAGCGGGCGAGCTTCATCCATGCAGCCGCTATTGGCCATCGGCTGCCCGCAACACGTCTGTGCTTCGGGGAAATCCACCTGCACGCCAAAGTGTTCCAGCACTGCGACCGTTGCAATCCCCACGTGAGGATAGAACTGATCGATATAACACGGGATGAATAACGCAACTTTCATTCGATGTGCTCGGAAGCCATGGCAGGCTGATCCCGTCGGCGGAGCGACGGGAGTACCGTACACCCGTCGCTCCGCCGACGGGCTTAATTCTTCAGGCCGACATCCGTCCGTTAAGCCAGATAAACCCCATTCGCCGCCGCAACTCCAGCACCCGGCGATGGCTTCACACCCTGCTTGTTCAAGCACTGCTCCAGAGCCGCCAGGAAGACCAACACGTTCGACTTCTTCGCAGCTTCCCCCATCAAACCGATACGCCAGGTTTTGCCCTTCATCGGACCAAGCCCGCCGCCGATTTCGATCCCGAATTCATTCAACAATTGACCTCGGACAGCGGCGTCATCAACACCATCCGGGATCAGCACCGAATTCAACATCGGCAAAGAAACATCGGCCGCTACCGAATACTGAATCCCCATTGCATTCAGCCCGGCCTTCAGAGCCGAGTGATGCAAATGATGACGCGCGTAACGCGTTTCCAAACCTTCCGCCAGCACCAACCGCAACGCCTGATGCAATGCATAGTTCATGTTGATCGGAGCTGTGTGATGATAGGCTCGGTTGTTGCCCCAGTAGTTTCGCAGAAGACCAATATCCAGATACCAGCTGGAGACTTTCTTCTTGCGATTGTCCATCGACTCCAACGCTTTTGGACCGAACGTCACCGGCGACAATCCCGGAGGACACCCGAGACACTTCTGTGAACCACTATAGGCCGCGTCGATCTGAAGACGATCGATCTCAACCGGAATCCCCGCCAGCGATGTCACACAGTCAACCAAAAGCAGAGCACCGGCGTCGTGGACGATTTTGGCGATCTCGTCCAGAGGCTGCTTGGCCCCGGTGCTGGTCTCGGCATGAACGATTCCCACAACCTTCGGCTGTGACTTTTTGATCGCAGCGGCGACTTCTTCCGGAGAAAAGACTTCTCCGAATGGCCGCTCGATCTTCGTCACTTCCGCACCAACTCGTTCGGCGACTTCCGCCATGCGTCCGCCGAACACACCGTTCACACCGACAACCATGCGGTCGCCCGGCTCGATCAAATTCACGACGCAGGTTTCCATGCCAGCGCTACCCGTGCCGCTGATGGCCATTGTCATGTGATTCGTCGTCTGGAACACCTGACGAAGCATGGACTGAACTTCGTCCATGACTTTCAGGAAATACGGATCAAGATGTCCCACGGTTGGCGCGGCCATCGCGGCCAGAACGCTCGGGTGAATATCGCTGGGGCCTGGCCCCATGAGAACTCGCTGAGGCGGACAGATTTGTGGGACAGTCATCGAGAAAACTCGTTCAGATTTGGGGGACGTTACCGGGAATGCGACCACTGCCAGCCTGTTGAATTAATCAGCCGGAACGCATTAGCGTCCGGTTGAGTTAATACCAACCCGAAGCGCCAGCGAGGCAAAACCACGCAGAATTCCTCGCTGGCTATTTCGGGTTAATGTACGTTTCTCATCAGAATCTCGACGCAATCAATAGACCGCTTGCGACCGGTTTTTCGACAGCGAAACAAAGGAAAAACAACCGGGGGCTAACGCCCTGCGGCTGATGATAGAGCTGAATCAAAAGGCTGATCGGCGAGGTCGAGCATACCGTACTGCCCGCCATCAACAAGCGATTCCCCAACGGGTTGTCCGGAATTCGCCCGGCTCAGAAATCGTAGTTTTCGCCTTCCGCGATCAACATTCTGACCGAACCTCGCAGGTCGACCAGAAAACAGCGCACGTTCAGGTCCCACAACTCCGGCTTTCCGCCCTGAGCTTTGCGTAATTCGCAGTGCTGAATAATCTCATCCCGCAGCATGCTGGCGTATTTTCGGTGAGCTTCCTCTTCCGCGTCCTGTCCTTCCTGAGTATCCGAGAATTCGAACTTCGGCCCCAGAAAATGCGAATAAGCCCCGCAATTCCGGTGCTCCATGATGTAGACGTCATGGATATCGTGAAGCTGAACGGCGATATCCAGATGCTGGAAAAAGACTTCGCGCCACGCCACATGAGTCGGCTGCATCACTCCCAGGGCGGCTCCGGCGAAAACCAACTGATCGTAGCGGTTGATCAGATTATCGCCTTCCATAAAACTGGCCGAGATCGTCAATCAGCCGCAGGTCCATACAACTGAGCATCAACACGTTTTTCGAGGTGGTGGATACGGGCGACGCTCAGGACCGCGACAGTGAATTTCCATGTTCGACTTTCTGCAGGATAACTTTGGGCAAATGTGGTACGCTTCCCCCAAACAGCGTGTTGAATTAATCAGCCGGAACGCTTTAGCGTCCGGTTCTGGCCTCTGAAATCGAGGACAAACAGCCAGAGGCTAGCTCCCTGCGATATTTGATAAAGCGACTAAATCAATTGGCTGTTGAGTTTGAGCGGAGTATCGGTTTATCACTAGACCACTTTCGAACTTCCTGCCGGAGAATTTCCCAATGGTCTGCAATCATCTGAAAGAACTGTTTGAGCTTTGTGAAACGCATCAGCTCAAAATTGCCGGACCGGATCTCGTCCGCATCGTCTGTAAACAGTGCGACAAGCACGAAGTCTGCCCGTCCATGTTGATGGACGAATACGACTCGCGGTATGAAGATGAACCGGCGAGCCGCAAAACGTGCAACTCAGAACCCCACCTGCTCGTTCGACCAGCGAATCTCAGGATAAGGCATGACCGAACCATTGCATTTTATGATGGGCCAGTTCAAGGCCTTGATTCCCCAGGATCGCCAGTACTCCCCGCGGCATTTGTGGCTGCAGGAAGTCGCGCCTGGACGTTATCGAGTTGGTTTTACCGCGTATTCGCTGCGTCTTCTGCAGGACATCTATTTCCTGGAGTGGTCAATTGATCCGGACACTGTCGTTCGCGACAAGCAGGAGATCGGAGAAATCGAAAGCGCAAAGGCGGTCTCGTCGATGTTTCCGCCGTTCGCCGGTAAAGTGGTGGCGTTTAATCCGCAGCTTCTGAGTGATCCCTCCGGAATCAATGCCGACAATTACGGGAACGGGTGGCTCTACGAGTTCGAAACAAGCCAGACTCCGCTTTCGGCAGCCGGGTACATTGAGTTTTTGAATTCCGCCTGGGATGATGCGCAGAAGACGATCAAAGGGCAGGTTAACGAATCGTAGTGCTGAGTTTCGTTGTAGTGCAGGGATCTCATGGCAGGCAGTAAAGTGACCGTTGTGATCAGCCAGGCGCAGGGACGCAATCCGATCAAGCGTCAACTGGAAGAAGATATCGCGACCGCATTGATCGCAGAACCCGGCGTGGATGTTTCGCTGGTTCCTCATTTGTATGACATGCCGCAGGATCACTCCGGCATGTTGTTTCTGCGATCCGTCCCGGGCAACCTGATTGTGCTCGGGTGGCATTACGAGCGAGCCATCCGGTGGACTCTTGACCGTGCCAACATTCGCGGCAAAGAAGGGATGACTCTGCTGAAGTCAGCGGATGAAGAGTCAGACGATGATGATGACGAAGAGGATACTCGCCAGTACAACGGAATTGGCAGTGTGAACGTCCCGAATCGGCGTATCTACTGCATTGACCTGCGAGCATCCGAGAGCGCTGAGGTGTTTGTCCGTGAGGTTCGTCGTATCTCCGAAGAGAACTCCGTGCAGACAGTTGATCTGATGAGCTGGATCGGTGGGACTCCTCAACCAGAACAACTGCAACGCTACCTCCAGCCCGAACGCTTGTTGGAAGCTCGCCGTGCTTTTGACAGCGGATCAGCGACACACGTTGATAAAGCCGTTTTGCCGGAGGACACTGGCCGCCGCTGGTATCCGGTTATTGATTATAGTCGCTGCACGAACTGCATGGAGTGCATCGATTTCTGCCTGTTTGGTGTTTACGGCGTCGATGCACTCGATCGTATTCTGGTTGAGCAACAGGACAATTGTAAAAAAGGGTGCCCGGCGTGTAGTCGAGTTTGCCCTGAGAACGCCATCATTTTTCCGCAGCATAAGCAACCGGCGATCGCCGGAGCTGACGGTGAAGTCAGCGGTCTCAAGATTGACCTGACCAAATTGTTCGGCGGAGACAGCGGCGAGTCGGCCGTCGAAATGGCGATCAAAGAGCGTGACCGCGAACTGATTCTCGATGGCCGCGAAGCCGTCGGCATGTCGGTCGGGATTAAGCAGAAGGTCCGCGAAGAAATGGACCAGTTAATTGCCGATCTGGATGCATTGGAATTTTAGGGCCGGCATTTGTCTCCATGAGATTACTCAACCCGAAACGTGAGTGATGGATTGAATTTTGCATATTACGCCGGCACTCAACAAATTGCTCCTGTGAACGCTTTTGAAGTCGCGCGATGCAGGCCTGGAGGGTCGGCAAATCGAATGCTGGTGGCGTGAGGGTCTGTTGATTTAATCAGCCGGAACGCGTTAGCGTCCGGTTTTATGCTGAAAACACAGCAAATTCAACCGGGGGCTAACGCCCGGCGGCGGCTTCGATAAACAGATTAAATCAACACGCCGGTGAGCCACCGGTATGCGAACGTAAGTAGCCTGAGCCTGAAGGGCCGACACAAGAACTAATGTGTCGGCCCTTCAGGCCTGAATCGCAGTGTTTTGTTGCAGTCCGGTGGCTCACGCCACCCGCAGAGGATGTGCCGGGCTTCCAGCACTGACGAAAATGCGAAACTGCAAAACATACGCTGTGGGTTACATCACCGGACGGCTCGTGCCGTTCCGCTTTCAGTGAACAACACCACAGGAAATCTTCACCCATGAGTAAGCTGATTCTGGGATTGGATATGGGCACCACCAGTATTTCGGCGGTGGCCCTGAATGGAGCTGGTCGAGTCGTTCAGGCGGTGACGAAAACTCATCATGCGGCTATCGAAGGTCTGCCAACGGATTATGCGGAACAGAATCCCGAACGAATCCGCGCGACAGCGTTCGTGGCGTTGAAGGACTTGAGCGAACTCTGCCGAGGCTCAGAGTTTCAGGCAATCGCATTGACCGGGCAAATGCACAGCACGGTGATACTCGACCAGAGCCGCAATATCGCTGGCAATGTCATTACCTGGCAGGATCGCCGATCCGTTTCTGACGGCGGGCAGAAGTCATTACTAGCAGAACTGCAGCAGCGAGCGACCGATCAGGCGATGCTGAACACCGGCTGTCGCTTATCTCCCGGATATCTGGGCACAACGCTGTTCGCCCTCCGACGCTTGAAGCAACTGCCAGGCAACATCGGATCGGTCTCTTTCGTCGCCGACTGGATCGGCAGTTGCCTGACCGGAAACGCCCCGATCACGGAAAGATCTCATGCGGCTTCGTCCGGGCTGTTTGATCTCGTCACCGATGACTGGAGCGATACGATCCTGCAGGCCGCCGAGATTCCTCGTGAATGGCTGCCGCCGGTTGCTGACAGTGGAGCCATCGTGGGCAATTTGAATTCTGCGATCGCGGCCGAACTTGGTTTGCCGACGGGTCTGCCGGTGATTAACGCCATCGGCGACAATCAGGCGTCCGTGCTGAGCGCATTGCCGGATCTGGACGGTTCTGTGTTGATCAACATCGGAACCGGCGGCCAAATCGTGTGGCGAATTCCCCAGTTCACTCGCCAATTGCCACTGGACACCCGAATTCTGCCCGGGAACCCGGCCCCCTCCACGGGGAAATCGAAGCCACAATTTATGATCGTTGGTGCCGGACTTTGTGGCGGCGATGCGATTGCGTGGGTCAATCGCACCATTCGTCACTGGCTGGCGGATTTTGGTAGCATCATCAGCGAAGAGGCAATCTGGGACCGCCTGCAGCAACTAGTGGCTCAGGAGACTCCGGCTCCGGAACTTGTCTGCGAACCTTTCTTCCGTGGAACTCGTTACCAACCCGATCGACGCGGTCTGATCAAAGGAGTCGGCGTCGACAATTTACGTCCTGCACATTTGCTGGCCAGTGTGCTCGCCGGGATTGCTCAATCAATGTCCGACGTCTGGTCGACGTCGCCCCAAAGCAAGGCTGGTCCGCTGCAACGAGTCGCCATGGCGGGCAATGCGGTGAAACACAATCCGCTGTTAGTCGATGCCGTGCGCAGGCATTTTGGAGTACCCGTCGAGGTGGCTCGCCATTCGGAAGAAGCAGCGACCGGTGCCGCACTGCTGGCTGGAGTCCACTTGAAAACCTGGCAAACCATCGAGGATGCTCGCCGTGCTGTTCAGCTGGCCGCAGAGCAATAGGGGATGCTTTCATGGAGGCAGGTCGTGAACTGCGATTCCCGGCTTGATTCCGCGTAAGTCCAGCGTCAAACACCGATCATTGCAGGCAACGATCATGTCCGCAAAAACATAGATGTGCTCAACGTGCGGAGCAAAGAGGGGAACTCCCTCTGCGCGTTTCGGATTCCTTCAGCTTGCTCCTCAAGTCAGTCTCGTAGTCCCGGACGTATTCCTGAAACGGAAAAACGAACATCCTTCATCCGAGAATCTGCAACGATCGAATCGCCTGCGAGGTATTGCTGATCTATGAAGATGAGGCGGAACACGATGGAGTTTCGAAGGGAAACATTCAATGCGATTGGTTGATTGATCGCTCTCAAAAGAGCCCGGGGTGATAACTTGAGCCAACTTGGAACGATTCTGTCCTTCCCGGTCTACGGAAAACGCTTTTCGGCCTTCCTGCCTTCGAGAAAAGAAACTCGTGTACTTTTGGCCGCCTTGCCAGTCCGAAAGAGGAGAGACAGAATCCGGACAATGCCCTCTTCTGGGCTGGCAGTAAACTTCGGCGATTTAAGAAGTTGTGTCTATGCTCCGTTCGAGAGCATGGCTTTCACCGTATCCTTTCCGACGGCTGGCAGGGTTGAATGACAGATCCAAAGCCTTCAACGAACGACATCCTTTCAAAGATTCGTGCGAAGAATGCCGCAGCAGCTCCGGCTGAAACACCTGCGGCACCGGTTGCTCCGGCAAGTGACGCCGCAGCAGCTCCTGAAGCTTCTGTTTCAGAGGCAAAGCCAGCAGCGGCGGCCCCCAAGGGCACAAGTGATATTCTTGCTGCGGCCCGCGCGGCAGCAAAGCCAGCTGGGACGGCCGATATTTTGGCCGCGATCCAGAAGCCGGCATCGGCAGCTGCTCCAGCAGCTGGTGGTGCTCCCAAGAGTCCAGCTGACATCATGGCTGCTATTCGTGCCAAGGCTGGTGCGGCGCCTGCTCCTGCGGAGTCGGCTGCTGCAGCCGATAAGCCAGCTGCCGCAGTGAAGGCGGCAACTCCGGTTCCTGCCGGGATGTCTGCAGCTGAGATGATCAAAGCGGCACGATCTGTGGCTGAGGGAGCTCCGGTTCCTCCGAAGGTTGTGCTCCCTGCGAAGCCCCTTGCGGCGAAGGCTCCAGCAGCGGCAGCAAAAACGCCGGCGGCTGAAGTTGAACGACGAACGGCAGTCGGGGCGGTTGTGGCGTTCCTGCTATCGCCGGTGTTCATTGCGTGGTCATCCTTCACAACGGCCTTCGGTGCATTCGGTCTCGGTGTTGCCCGATTCATGATGCCGAATGTTCTCGTTGAGCCTCCGACCAAGTTTAAGATTGGTCCGCCCAACGATTACGCCCCGGGGACAGTGTCCACGAAGTGGCAGGCTCAGTTCAATATCTGGGTTGTCAATGGTGAAGTTGATGGAGCCCAGATGATTTATGCTCTGAGCACAGTTTGTACCCATCTGGGATGTACTCCGAACTGGCTGGAAGGCGAGCAGAAATTTAAGTGTCCTTGCCATGGTTCGGGTTTTTATAAGAACGGTGTCAACTTCGAAGGCCCTGCTCCACGGCCTCTTGAGCGTGTCGGAATTCGGCTGGCGGAAGATGGGATGCTTGAAGTTGATAAGAGCGTCAAGTTCCAGAAGGAACTTGGGCAGTGGTCAAATCCGTCTTGCTTTGTGGGAGTGACTTAGTCCGGGTTTTGGGCGTTTAGGTCACGGGGCGTCTTGTTGCTGATTTTTTTATTTGGCTGCCGCGAGTTCTTGATGCGGCTTCTTCTGAGGGTCTGAAGGTGTCTGTAGGCGATTACATTCGTAACTCACAGATCTGGAAGAGTGTTTTCCGGCATCCCGCGCCGACCGATCGTCGAAATCGTGTCGTCGTGATGCTCACGAACTTCTTCCTTCACTTGCACCCGGTCTCTATTAAGCAGCAGGGGATCGCGCTGTCATACACCTGGTGTATGGGCGGGATTACGTTCTTCCTGTTTCTGGTGGAAACGATCACCGGTGTTTTGCTGATGTTCTATTATCGGCCAACGCTGGAGTGGGCGTTTTATGACATTCAGGCGTTACGAGACGTGCAAACTCTTGGGATCATGCGTGAGATTCATCGCTGGGGTGCTCACGCAATGGTGATCACTGTCTGGCTGCATATGTATCGAGTGTTCCTGACGGGGAGCTACAAGCCGCCGCGTGAATTCAACTGGGTGATTGGGGTTCTGTTGCTCGTCTTGACATTGTTGCTTTCCTTCACGGGTTACTTGTTACCGTGGGATCAGTTGGCAATCTGGGCTATTACTGTGGGGTCTAACATGGCGAAAGCCACCCCGGGTTTGGGAACAGAAGGTCCTGGTTTTCAGTTGTTCAATACGAGTGGCTATGAGTTGATCACAAATGCGTCTGACGCGAAGTTCCTTTTGCTGGGCGGACGTTTTGTGGGCGAGGCGACGCTGAACCGATTCTATATTCTTCACTGCGTGGCGATTCCGATCGTGGTGAGTGGTCTAATTGCGATTCACTTCTGGCGTGTGCGAAAAGACGGTGGCATCAGCCAGCCTTTGTGATCGCGGCTGATCTGCTCTCTTGTGTTCTTTTTGATTCTTCCGGATCTGGCGTATTTTTTCCGGGCTTTGTCAATGCTGAATCCTCATCCCGATCTCACACCGAGCGTACTGGTCGGTCTTGGTTGGTTTTACCTTGTCATTTTCCTGATGAACCTGCTGTGGACAATCCGCAGTTTTAAGGTTGACGGGGAATACAAGAACGGTATGCCGAAAGCTTCGTTGTGGGCGGTTTACACGTCCATTCTGATGATGCTGTCCTTCTACCATTTCACCTATCCGGTGGAAGGATTCATGTTCTCAATGCCAGTGGCATTCAAGAACTTCTTTGATGCTTACTTTTCTAACCCGGTTCTCTACTTCTTTCTGTCAATTGTTGGTCTGTGGGCCATGATTCAGTTTCGGGAGTGGTGGACAAAACCTACTGTCGCCTGGGTATTATTGAATTGCTCGCTGATCTTCATGACACTAAGTCTGACGGATTACGACTTCCGGCAGATCGTTGGTAAGCCTGACAACGTGCCGATCGTTGCGATGTTGTTCATTGTGGCGTTCTTCACGTGGATCTACTTCAGCCGCTCGGTGGACAATGACCGTCGTATTGCAGAAGGGCGTCCATTATTCGAGCAGGAAGACAATGACAAGGTTCTTGTTTGGCCGGATTTGGTTTACACCGAACTCATTTGCATGGTGGTCTTGACTGCCGTACTGGTCTTCTGGGGGATTGCTCTACAGGCTCCCTTGGAAGAACCTGCCTCTTCCATGAAGACCCCGAATCCATCGAAGGCACCGTGGTACTTCCTTGGGCTTCAGGAGATGCTTGTTTACTTCGACCCGTGGTTGGCCGGGGTTGTTTTGCCGAGCATCATCCTGGGCGGTTTGATGGCCGTGCCGTACATTGACTTCAACAAGCTGGGGAATGGTTACTACACCTTCAAGCAGCGATCATTTGCCGTCACGACGTTTCTCTTCGGCTTCATGCCGTTGTGGGTTGCTCTGATCGTTCTGGGAACCTTTCTGCGAGGTCCAAACTGGAACTTCTTCGGGATCTATGAGTATTGGGATGTTCACAAAGTCGAGGCTGCCAACAACGTTAATCTAAGCGAGTTCTTCTGGAACGGGCTTGGGTTGGGGATTCCAAAAGGATCCGGAGTTGCTGACATTCTGCTCCGCGAATCTCCAGGAATTATTTTGACGATTGTTTATTTCGCGGCTCTGCCTCCGGTTCTTGGACTGACAGTGCTGAGAAAGTATTTCGTTCGAATGGGTGTGCTTCGATTCCTTGTATTTTCGAACCTCATCCTGTGGATGGCGATCCTTCCGATCAAGATGTTGCTTCGCTGGGCGTTTGCTCTCAAGTACATCGTTGGGATCCCTGAGTTTTTCTTCAATATCTGATGCTGGCACGTGCCACATTCAGGTTTCCGGTTTCTGAAAACCACTGAGGACGGGCAGAAGGCCCAGCCAAAGTCTCATGCCAGCAACTGACAATTATCGTTGGAATCAAAAGACCCTGAACGGCGTGTTTGCCGGCAGCTCCCTGATTCTGCTTCTGTCCGTAATCGTGATGATGCGGGCCGATCAGGCGGATGAGTGGAAGGGCTATCAACGGACGAACTTCAAGCTGGACGCGACTGTGCGAAAGGCGGATCTTGCAAAGATCCAGTCGCCGGAATTTCGCAAGCAGAGCGCTGAGATGGAAGCGCAAGTGAAGGCTGCGAAAGCGAAGCTGGACGAGATCAAGCTTGATCAGGCTCCATTGTTTAAAGAACAGGATACGCTGCAGCGCAGTGTAGATGCTCTGGAAATTGATCTGAAGTTCAAGAATTCACTTCGTGACCAGGCACGTGCTCAGTACGACCTTGCTGTGCGGGATGCATTGCCTGCGGACTTGACTCAGGTTCGTTTTGATGCCTACTGGTCCAAGCAGGACGAATGTGATGCGAAAAAGGTCGAGCTTGACGCAGCGAAAGATTTGCTCGCAGCAAAGAATGCTGAAGTCAAGGTTCTGACCGCTGAGTACGATGAGCTTGTCTCTGCTCAGGACAAGCTGAATTTTGAGGCAAAGCGAGTTAGCGACGCCGTTGAAAAGATCGAACCAACAAATCTCGTTTCCAGCTGGAAGCGGGCCATGATGGAACTTCCGATCATTGATGGCTTTAACTCTCATCTGCGAATCGTGCAGGACTGGATGCCGCGTCTGTCACAGACTCTGGGCATGGCCGAAATCGCTCGCTTCGATCGATGTCGCTCCTGCCACCAGAACATTGACAAGACAAACTCGTCTGGTGGTGCTGCCTTCCCTGCTGGACACCCCTCAACGGCCGCAGTCGAAGATTGGGTTAAGGAAAACAAGTTCCCGCAGCCGTTTTCGACTCACCCGAAGACAGAACTGTTCTGCACTGCTTCAAGTCCTCACCCGGTAGCTAAATTTGGTTGCACAATTTGTCACGACGGACAAGGTTCGGGAACGAGCTTCGGCAATGCTGAACACACGCCGAACGATCCCCATCTTGCCCATGAATGGCATGGGGAATATGGATATCACCCGAATCACTTCTGGGAGTATCCAATGCAGCCGTCTCGGTTCGCCGAGTCGACTTGCATCAAGTGCCACCACTCTGTCACAGAACTTGGTGTGAGCCCGAAGTTTGGCGCGTCTGCACCAAAGGTGGTTAAAGGTTACGAACTGATCCAGAAATATGGTTGCTTCGGCTGCCACGAAATGCATGGGTTTGATGGAGGTGTTGCCATCGGTCCAGATATGCGACTTGAACCTCAAACCCCGGAAGAGGCTGCTCGAATTGCGGCTGACCCAACTCAGGTTGCTGGAAAAATGCGTAAGGTTGGGCCAAGTCTGCGACACGTCGCGGCGAAGACCACGGATGCGTTCATTCAGTATTGGACCGAGGATCCATCGCGGTTCCGACCAACCACGAAGATGCCGAAGTTCTTTGGTCTGGCCGATCACCTGAGTGAAGCGGATGCGGCTCATACGGCGAAGTTCGAGGCGGCTGAGTTGGCGGGTGTTGCGGCAGTATTGATAGGGACTTCTCAGCCGATTGAGCTGTTGTCCCCAGAAGAAGGTTATGTTGCGAATGCTGAGCGAGGAAAGCAGTTGTTTTCTGAGCGAGGATGCCTCGCGTGTCATCAGCACGGAGCAGTCCCCGGGAATACGGCCGACTTCGGTCCGAACATTTCGGATATCCACAAGAAAGTATTGCGTAACGCTGATGACGACAATTTCAGCGACTGGTTGTATACATGGATCCGGGAACCAGAGCGGCATCACAAGCGAACCCGAATGCCGAACCTATACCTTGAAAAGTACATGGATGTCGACGGAACGACGGTCATCGATCCCGCCGCTGATATCACAGCGTTCCTTCTGAGCCAGGGTAAATCAGAGCAGTTCCCTGTACCAGAAGTCGACGGCGACGAGCTGGACAATCTTGTTAGTTTGTACCTTGAGAAGACTCGCTTCAGCAAAGCGGCAGCTCGGGGCATTATCGAATCCGGCTCATTCCCTCAGAAGTTGGCGGATGTTGTTGGTGACGAACAAGCTCTGGCCTCAGAAGACGGAGCGGCAATTACCGATCCTGGGGTTTGGCGTCAGAAGAAATTGGAGTACGTCGGTCGCAAAACGATCGCTCGATATGGTTGCTACGCGTGTCACGACATGCCCGGTTACGAGCTGGCTCGACCAATCGGCGTAGCTCTGCAGGATTGGGGCCGTAAAGACACCAGTAAGCTTGGTTTCGAGCATATCGAAGAATTCCTGCACCATCACGGTGAGCCGGCTGGTTCTGAATTCAAGTCGACTGTCGAGCGAGTTGAAGTCGCAAATCAGAAGGCTGAAGCCGGTGGCGCTGCGGCCGGAGTGTTTACTCAGGAGGAAGAAGAAAGCGAAATGGCCGCATCCTTCTTCTTCGACAGCATTCAGCATCATGGTCGAGCAGGTTTCGCGTGGCAAAAGCTGCGAGCACCTCGAAGCTATGACTATGAGAAGACAGAGACCAAAGGCTACGACGAACGTCTTCGTATGCCAAAGTTCCCTTTGAAGGAAGATGAGATCGAGGCAATCGCAACCTTCGTGCTGGGATTGGTGGCTGATCCTCCTGCTGAGGAGTATGTTTACACACCCGATGAGCGTGGTAAAAACAGGATTCAAGGTGAGTTCCTCCTCGCCAAGTACAACTGCACCGGCTGTCATATGATTGACCTGCCAAAGGTCACATATGGAGTCGATCTTGAGACGTTGACGTCCTCAGAAGTGAAACCTTCAGACTTCGAGGTCGCGCTGGAAATGCTCCTGAAAACACGTCCGGTCACGAAGGCATTGACTGGAGAAGTGAAGGAGTTTGTCGTCGACGAAGAAAAGCTATCAATGCATCTCGCGACTGTCCGTGCAATGGTTGCGGTGCGTCCGGATCCGGAGGATGATCCCGAGGATCAGGAGCATGGTTTCGATCTGTGGGAGACAGCAGAATTCGGGACTGGTGAGGAGATGAAGCGGTTGCTTCCTGGTGAACGTATCACCGTACCTCACGCTCAACTGGTGAAGTATGAAAGTGGCCGCGGAGGTGCATTTGCGGAGTGGCTGGTTGAGAATCTGATGGAGAACAAAACGGGTGGAAATCGGTCGCTTGCATGGCAGGCATCTCCTCCGCCGCTGTATCAGGAGGGAGGGAAAGTTCAGACCCCATGGCTTTACCAATTCCTTCTTGAGCCCGGAAAGATTCGTCATACGACTGTTTTGAGAATGCCTCGATTTAATATGAGCGAGGAAGAAGCCTGTGTTCTTGCAAACTATTTCGGGCGGCAGCCGATGGAGCAGAATTCCCTTATCAGGAAAATAAGCTTCGACAGATACTGACGGCTTGTCTATGAAACAAGCAGAGCTGGCCCATGCTCAGCTGTTGGGTGAAGGTCAGTCTTATCTGCACGAATCATGGCGCACTTTAAATGGTCCATTGTGCGGCAAGTGTCACTCCCTGGCTGGTAAGAAATTTAAGGCTTCGGATCCGGCCAAGGACATTCAGGGACCGAACCTGAATATGGTTCAGAACCGTCTGCGAGCAGACTGGGTGAAGCTGTGGCTTTACAAGCCGTCCTGGATTACACCGTACACATCAATGCCGGTGAATTATCCGAAGAACAACACGACTCAGTTGCCTGATCTGTTCAAGGGTGATCCTGATACCCATGTGAATGCAACTCGTGACGCTCTGATGAACTACACACGGTTGATGGAAGATATTGGGCCGACGACTTACACCCCACCTGCAGCTGCTCCCGCTGCGGCACCTGTTCCTCCAGCCGATGCGGCCAAACCTGATAATGCCGCCGGGGCGGAATAACGCTGGGTGTGATTGATTGAGATTTGTTTAATCGATGATTTCAGCTGGTTGAGTCATATGAAGAAGCCTTTTATCGCAACTGCACTACTGACACTGGCTCTTGGAGCTGGTTGTGGTGAGTACCCCGGTGGTGCTTATGTGCGGCCGTATGTGTCGTTCGTGGCTGCTGACTCGACGGCCGCTGCTCCTGCTGAGGCTGGAGCGGAAGCCGCTGCAGACACCGGAACACCCGGCATTTTCACCGGAAAGGTCGTATTGAAAGGAGAGCGTGGCACGCTCGCGCCTTTAATTACGATGGGGGCTGATGTGAAGGATAAAGAGGTATGTGCGGCAGTTGACGTTCCGGACGAACGGCTTGTCCTTGGTGAATCAAATGGCGTAGCGAACGTCTTTATCTATCTGGCAAAGGCTCCTAAAAACGGAAAAAAGCTCGAAGTCCCTGCGGATCCATTCTTCTTTGACCAGAAGAATTGTCGCTTTCTGCCCCACTGTGTCGTTGTGCCGACAGGGCAGGTCGTGAAGGTTTTAAGTGACGACAGTGTCGCCCATAACACTCACACCTATCCGAGCCGAAACACCGGGATCAGTTCAGTAGTCAGTGCGGGAGACAGAGTTGGTCAGGTTGAGTTTACGTACAATAAAGCGGAGACGGCCCCATTTGCTGTCACCTGTGACTTTCATGGTTGGATGAAAGCTTATCACCTTCCGTTGGATCACCCGTACTACGCGGTTACAGATGCGAACGGTGGATTTAATATTCCCGATCTGCCTGCCGGAAAGCACACTTTTGTGGTTTGGCACGAAGCGGCTGACGGCAATTATGTCGAGCGTAAATTGGCAGTGGAAATTCAGTCTGGCGGCACAACAGAGCTTCAGATTGATTATCCTGTGGAAAAGTTGAAGCTGTAAGCGGCTGATATTCGGTTTCTGCGTTCATCACTGAGCTGAGGTTTTGGGAATGTCACTGACTCCCAGTTGGAATAAGTTTCTCTTCGTCCCTGTGCTGACGGCTCTCGTCGCGGGGGGATGTTCGGAGTACGACTCGTCGTTTGTTTACAGCGAACGAACCACGTCCTTGATCCCCGAAGCCCAGGAGGGATTTAAAGCGGCTTCAGAAGATGCCGCTCCGATAGCCGGGGTCAAACAGATTCTCGATGATCGATTCGGTAATCCTCAGGATTTGAAGGCTTGGTTGAAGTTGCCGGTGGATTTCGGAGGCACTCCATCTTCCGTGGCCGAATACTCTGCAGCGGACGGGGTCGCGACAGTTAAATTCGCGGTGGAAGAAGGAAAGTCGCTGCCAGGTTCGGCGTCTTCAGTGCAGATCGTGTCTGGAGCGGATTCCGGTGAGACATTGCCGATTTTGAGCTGGGATGCAGCGACGGGAATGGCCACGTTGGAGCGATTACCGTCTAAAGAACTTGCTGCTGGGAGATACATGCGTGATCGATGGCGGCACGGTGATGCAGTCTGGACGCGTGCTCTACATGCGTCACTGTAGTCATTGCCATGGAACCTCAGGGGATGGTGCTGGCCCGACGGCTCAGTACTTGAATCCTCGCCCTCGCGATTATCGTCATGGCATTTTCAAATTTACGTCGACAACAGACGTTTCAAAAGCCAGTCGCACAGACATTAAGCGAGTTCTGCAGTACGGCATTCCCGGCACTTACATGCCTTCGTTCCTGCTGTTGACGGACGATGAACTTCACGCTCTGGTTGAATACGTCCGGTTCCTTGCACTGCGAGGTGAGTACGAACGAAAAGTTGTGAATGAACTGGCTGGCGATTATTCTCAAAAGGCAGTCGTGAGCCGTACTGAGGGTGGGGAAAGCCGCGATGCGATTGTGGCAGAGTTAAAAGAAATGCTGGCTTCGGACATCGTGGACTCTGCGTCTTCCATCGGAGATGGCATGGCGGAAGAATGGACCGCTGCAGATACAGAAGACGCAATAATCGTCCCGAGCGTTCCTCGCGTGCCTGACAGTCCTGAATCTCGTCGACGCGGTCGAGAACTTTATTTGAGCAAGACACTTAACTGCGCTGACTGCCATGGTGTCGATGGTGCTGGCAACGGCCCTCAGACAATTGCCTATGAGAAGAACCCGATCACGGGCGAACCATACAACGAGGCAGGTCTTCATGATGTATGGGACAACCTGAACCAGCCTCGAAATCTGCATACCGGGATTTATCGAGGCGGACGCCGACCGATTGACTTGTTCTGTCGAATTCACGCGGGCATCAAGGGATCGCGTATGCCGTCCTTCAAGAATACACCGCACGAAGATATCTGGCATGTGGTCAATTACGTGCTCAGCATTCCGTTCGAAACTGAACCGGGAGCAACAGGGGTCGCTGAAGCAACTCCTGCACCGGCGGCAGAAGCTGCGGCTGTTGCTCAGTAGTTTGATTTATGATGTTTTGATCTCTGCAGGGTTTCCTGGTCGGAGTTAAGTTGTGAAGAAGTTTTGGGCTCTGTTTTTCATTTTCTGGCCGATTGTGGCACTTTACGTCTGCCTTGTCGCACCATCGCGAGGCTGGTGGTTTCCAAGTGCGCCGATGTCAACATTGGGGCATCAGATTGACGGCTTGTTTTATCTGATTCTCTTTATCGTGACATTAACATTCGTCGGAACTCAGATTGGTTTGGGGTACGTACTTTGGAAAGGTGCGACCAAGAAGCCGGGCCAGAAGGCCATGTTCTCTCATGGCAGTCACAAGCTGGAGATTATGTGGACGATTGTGCCGGCCTTCGTGCTGGTGTTCATCTCTTTGACTCAGCTGGAAGTTCTGGCCAACATTCGAGTCCTGTCGAAGTTCCCCGATGAAGCGAGAAAAGCTCCTGTCGCAGAAGTGACAGCACGTCAGTTCGAATGGCGAATTCGCTATCCAAAGCCCGGTTTGGTGCTTGCCACTGAGCCACAGGAAGGCGACTTATATTTCGTTAACGAGCTACATGTGCCCGTGTCTCAGCCTGTGATGATTCATCTGCGAACTCAGGACGTGCAACACGCATTTTTTGCTCCGAAGCTCCGAGTCAAGCAGGATGCGGTTCCGGGGCTTGTGATTCCAGTCTGGTTTGAAATCGAAAAGGCTGGCGAATACGAACTGGTCTGTGCGGAACTTTGTGGCTGGGGACATTACAAGATGAAGGCTCGGATCATTGCTGAGTCTGAAGAGTCCTACACCCAGTATTTGGCTGCTCTGGAAGTTGATCAGAACGAAGACGGTGTTGCCGACGTTGCGTCTGAGTCCGACGAAGAGTGATTGTTTGCTCCATTCAGCGACACTAATGTCGCTTTAAAATTCTTGAGGTTTGTTATGCCATGGCAACTGTTTCTCCCGCATGGCCTTCAGTGCACACGGCCACGCAGATGATCATGCTCACGGTCACCATGAGCAGACATTTATTTTCCAAGTACGTTTTCTCCATCGACTACAAGGTCATTGGGATTCAATTCGGTGACCACATTGCTGATGCTGATGGTTGGTGGTGCACTGGCAGCCTGGCAGTTCGCTGGCAGCTGGCGTTTCCGTGGGAAGCATGCCTATCGTGGGGAAACAGCCGGGTTATTTCAGACTGAAGGCGAAGTCAGATCAGCCTGAGTTCTACACGATGCTATTTACGATGCATGCGTCCGTCATGATCTCTTTGTGATCATACCGGTGCTTGCAGGTGCGTTCGGGAACTTCCTGATTCCGCTTCAGATTGGCGAGACGACATGGCCTTTCCAGTACTCAATATGTTGAGCTATTGGTTCATGGCAGCCCGCTATTTTCTGCTTCGCCGTGAGCTTCGTATGGCAAGCGAATTGCGACGACTTTATTCAGTAATGGATGGACAGGTTATCCGCTGTTAAGCGATCTTGCGGAAGCTGCTCCGAGTTCCGGGGCCGCTCAAACCTGGTAGTTCGGACTCACACTCGTCGGTGTTTCTTCCATGATGGGCTCCGTCAACTACATGACGACCATCATCAACATGCGTTGCCAGCTCGGTATGACACTGTTCCAGGCCTGCCATTGACGATCTAGTCAATATTTATTACAGCGATCCTGCAGGCGTTGCTCTGCCAGTTCTGACTGCTGCCGGCTTTATGCTGGTTTTCCGACCGACTCGCCAATCCACTTCCCAACGGACATTCCTCGGTGTTCTTCATCCCGGCTGGTGTTATCGTTGCCGAACAATGCCAACACCGACAGTTGGTGGCGGACAAACTCTGCTTTGGCAGCACCTGTTCTGGTTCTATTCCCACCCAGCAGTGTACATCATGTTGCTGCCGGCAATGGGAATGGTTTCCGACATGTTGGCGTGTATTGCGCAAGCCGGTCTTTGGTTACCGAGCGTGGTCTATTCCGGCGCGATTGCCGGGCTTGGATTTATCGTTTGAGGCCATCACATGTTTACCAGCGGGATGAACCTCGCTTTCTGGGCATGACGTTCGCGACGTCGACAATGATGATTGCTCTTCCCGTCTGCATCAAGGTCTTCAACTGGATTGGCACCATTTGGGACGGCAACATCCAGTTCAATGCTGCTGAACTGTGCGGGCTTCGTAGCGCTTGTTTGTTGTGGGTGGTCTGAGCGGTATCTTTATGGCAGCGGTGCCGGTGGATATTTACTTCCACGATACCTATTTCATCGTGGCCCACTTCCACTATGTCCTGTTCGGAGCAACTCTGTTCGGAGTCTTTGCGGCCGTTCAGTTCTGGTACCCGAAGATGTTTGGCCGTGAAATGAATGACACCGTGCAGAAGTGGCACTTCGTGTTGACCTTCATCGGAATGAACGGGACATTTTTCCCGATGCATCTTCTGGGGATTGCCGGAATGCCGCGCCGATATGCGGATCCTTATCTGCACGGTTATCTCGAGCATCTCCTCCCAATGAATCAGTTCATGACGATTTCTGCCATCATCATGGGGTTTGCTCAGTTTCTGTTGCTTGGTAACTTTGTGTTGAGCTTCTTTTACGGCAAGAAGGCTGGACGTAACCCATGGAATGCCAACGGTCTTGAATGGACAGCACCATCTCCTCCAGGTCACGGCAACTTTGATGTTCCTCCTGTCTGCTACCGAGGCCCATACGAATATTCTTCACCTGAAGCCGAAGCGATGGGACAGGACTTTATCCTGCAGACATCTCCGCCTCCGGCTGGATACAAGCCATCATTGAGTCACGGTCATTAGTTGTTGCCTGACGAGTCCAGAAAGCAAACAGTGTCAATTTCCGATGCGACAGTTCATCCCGTAATTCGAAAGCTGGCCACGACCACCTGTGTCGTGGCTCTGCTTCCGATAGGGATGGGCGCGCTCGTGACAACGCTGAAGGCGGGGATGGCCTTCGCTGACTGGCCGTCTTCGGACGGACACAACATGCTTCTGTATCCTTGGTTCCGCGACTTTGCGACGAATCCGGACAAGTTTACAGAACACGGCCATCGCCTTGCCGGGATGTTGATTGGATTCATCAGCATTGCATTGGCTGCAGCCGCCTGGCGTCTTAGTACGGGCTGGGTACGGGCATTTGGATACTCGATTCTTGCCGCTGTAATTCTGCAGGGCTTGTTGGGCGGTGCACGGGTTCTCTTTGATCGTCAGCATTTGGCGATGGTTCACAGTGTGACCGGTGCAAGCTTCTTTTGCCTTTGCGTAGTTTTCCGTCTCTTGTGCTCTGTACGTTGGTCCGAATGGCTACATCAAAGAGATGAGCGGCTCACGCCGGTCGGTGCGGCCCTTGTTGTGCTGGCTCCGGTGGCTGTCCTCGGCCAGTATGGACTTGGCGGCTTGCTTCGTCATCTGCACATGATGCTGAACGAGCATCTTATCGGAGCCGTGGTCGCCACTCTTGTTTGTGTCTCCGCTTCGTTCTGTCTGTTGCGTAGTCAGAACTCACTGCTGCGGAAGTCGGGAGTAGCAATCTCTGCAGCATTGCTCGTGCAGTTGCTCCTGGGTGCGGGTTCGTACTTAACTCGCTTCGGATTGCCGATGATTGGTTATGTCGCCACAGCCGGTTCGCTGGCTCAGGCTGTTATCTGCTCTTTGCATACAGTCGGTGGGATGTTTCTCTTCTCGTCGGCTGTTGTTTCTGCTGTGAGCGTGTTGAAATTGTGGCGAGCAGGCAGTTTGGCTGGTCTGCAAATTGATCTCAGTGTAGCTGACAGAAGGGGGACTGCGATATGAGCACCCTTTCTCCGAGTGCGGATTGCAAACAGTCTGGCCAGGACGCTGGCTATCGAGGCCTCGACTTCAGCCTCCGGCTTTCTGATTATCGCCAAATGGTTCGACCAAGAATCATCGTCATGGCAGCTGCTGCAGTGTTTGCCGGGTTTCTTCTGGCTTCGCCAATTACAGTGGTCTGGCCGCAATTGTTATTTGCCGTGTTTGGGATCTGCTGTCTTGTTGCGGCGTCAAGTGTATTGAATCAGGTGTGGGAGTCAGCCACGGATTCTCGCATGGATCGCACCGGCGATCGTCCGATCGCCTCAGGTCGAATGACTCGGTTTGAAGGGACCACATTTGGAGTCGCTCTCTCACTGACTGGTGCCGGAGTGCTGTACTTCTTCGTGAATGAACTCACGAGCATTGCGTCCTTCCTCACGATGTTGTCTTACGTTCTGTTGTATACACCACTGAAACGCGTGAGCGGTCTCTGCACAACGGTGGGGGCTGTACCCGGAGCCATGCCGCCCGTGTTGGGCTGGTTTGCTGCAGACGGTGGACTGACGCTTGAAGCCCTGGCGTTGTTTGCTGTTTTCTTCGTGTGGCAGTTTCCTCATTTTCTGGCAATTGGCTGGATTTACCGCGACGACTATCAGGCTGCAGGTCTGAAAATGCTTCCTTCGTTTACCGACGAAGGTCGTCGTACGGGATGGGTCGCATTGATTTATGCAATTGCCTTCGTCCCCGTGAGTTGTCTTCCTCGATTCGTTGGCTTAGCCGGATCTGGATACCTTGCGGCGGCATTGATTCTGTCGCTGGGTTACCTCTGGCTGACAGTTCGATTCTTTCTGTCTCGCACCAACATGACAGCACGTCAGCTGATGGTTGGTTCATTGATCTGTCTTCCTGCGATGTTGGTTTGTCTGGTCGCCGATTATCTTCGGCTGGTCTCATTGTCCTGAATTCGTCTCACCTGCTGAGACTGACTTTTTGAATTGCCTTGAACGCCATGTCACACACTGCAGCACCTCCGGCCCTGAAGATGGGGATCCCCATTCCGAACTCAAAGCTCGGACTATGGCTATTCCTCGGTACAGAAATCATGTTCTTTACCGCGTTCATTGGCTCTTACATAGTGCTGCGTCTGGGGTCGAAAGGCTGGCCGGTTGATCCGGCAGATACGCATATCAATGTGTTACTGGGTGGCGTTAACACCTTTGTGTTGATCGTCTCCAGCTATCTGGTGGTTGTGGCTCATGAAGCGATGGCCCAGAAAAACTTTGCGAAGGCACGTACGTATCTCCTGGGAACTATGATTCTTGCATTCCTGTTCCTTGGGATTAAGTCGGTCGAGTATCTCGGTAAGATCCAGCATGACATTCTGCCGGGGCATATTGCGGAAACTCCTACTCATGCGATCAGTAAAGTCAGCCGTGAGCTGGAAGTGGTCGTTCGAAATCGCTTCCGTGAATATACCGACGGTGGCGCAGTAGTAACTGAGCGTCCGGATGACATTGTCAACATCGTCAATCTGATCGCGGCGATTCCTGATGGAAAGGCACCTGAAGGGATGCCGGATTATGTTTTCCGTGAGTATCAGGACACAGCTCCGGCCGATCTGGAGCTTTTCCGCAAGTGGATGAACCTGCATCAGCATATCGTGGCGAACGTTTCGCTGACCGTTCCTGCTCTTCCCGCGGATTATCTTGCGGCACGTGGCAGCCTGAAGGAAGGTGAGAAGTTTCCCGAATTAAAGTACGAAGAGGTCAAAGAACTGCTGAAGGAGCTGAAAGCGAACAAGGACTACGGCTCTTATGTCAGTGCAGGTGTTTTCGACCCGCACCCGATTGTGTTCGGAAACATCTTCGCCTCGTGTTACTTTCTGATGACAGGCTTCCACGCGATCCACGTTGTTGTTGGCATGATTCTGTTTGCTGTGGTGCTGAAGCAAGGCAGCGGACTGAACGAAAAATGGACCGATTTTGTTGAGAACAGTGGTCTGTACTGGCACTTTGTGGACCTTGTCTGGATCTTCCTGTTCCCAATGCTGTATATCATCTGACAGCTTGTCTGCTCCGTCAGTGTTTTGGCTCAGAAGTAGTTTTGTTCTCGAATGGGTTTCCAATGTCGCACGATGATCACGCCACTCATCACGTAAACTATCTGGCCATTTTCTTTGTGCTTTGCGGCTGCACAGCTCTGTCTGTGATTTTCGACGTTCTGCATATGCCAAAGCCGGTAACGATCGTCCTTGTAATGGCTGTGGCCTGTGCTAAGGCGATGTGTGTCATGATGTTTTTCATGCACCTGAAGTTCGAGGGAAACTGGAAGTACGTTCTCCTCGCTCCGACGACAATTCTTGCCATTGGTCTGCCATTGGCGTTGTTCCCGGATGTAGGGCGATCTTATTACACGAGTGTTGCCCCTCAGACAGGCGTTTGGGCGTCTGAGATCAGTGAGTTTGAAACTCATAAAGCAGAGCACCCTGAAAAACATTCTGCCGAACCTGCTCCAGCAGAGTAATTTCGAGGTTCAACTTTGGAAATTTCTTCAGCCCGGCTTCCTCTGGATGCCGGGCTTATTTTTTCTGGCGTGGAGCCATGTCTGCGACTTTGATCAAAGCGGAATCCCTTAGCTACTCCTATAACGAGCGGGCTGCGCTGAAGGAATTGAGCTTTTCGGTTGGCGAGGGATGCCTGTTCGGCCTTTTGGGACCCAATGGTTCCGGCAAGACCACGCTGTTTCGATTGCTGAGTACTCTGATTCCGGTTCAACAAGGGCGTCTGGAGATTTGTGGACTTGATGTCTCCGTCAGTCAGGATCAGGTTCGCAAGCAACTGGGAGTCACCTTTCAGTCGCCGGCCGTGGATGTGCGTTTGACGGTGAATGAAAACCTCAGTTGCCATGGGCGTGTTTATGGCCTGCACGGTGCGTTGCTACGTGAACGACTGAATTCCATGCTGGAGAGATTCGGGCTCGCCGATCGGGCATCGACACTGGTCGGTCAATTGTCCGGGGGCTTGAAGCGGCGGGTTGAGCTAGCCAAAGGATTGATGCACAGTCCACGGGTTCTTCTGCTGGATGAACCGACGTCCGGGCTGGATCCACGAGCTCGCCAGGAATTCTGGGATCTGGTGATGAGGCAGGTTCGTGGCTCGGGCACGACGGTCGTGGTCGCGACTCACTTGATGAGCGAAGCGGAACTGTGTGATCAGCTGCTGCTGCTCGATCAGGGGCAGAAGGTGGCTGAAGGAACCCCGATTGAACTTCAAGGCCGTCTTGCAGGCGAGCGATTAACTTTGCGAATGCGGGATGCTACTGCGGTGCATCAGGCGGTCGAACAGGCGATCAATGTGCCCGTGTCGGTACAGGGAAACCAATTGTCGGTGCGAGTCAATGATCCGGCGGCGCAAATTTCGATTCTGCTGAGCCAGTTCCGTGATGACATTCATAGTCTGGAGCTGACGCGACCATCGCTCGATGATGTGTTTCTAGAACTGACGGGTCGGTCACTTTTGGTTTCGGGAGACTCACATGCATAGCGGAGCTATCATCGCATTAACGCAGCGTGAGTTGATTCGATTTCTTCGCCAGCGAACTCGGATTATCGGCGCTGTCGGACAACCTGTGATCTTCTGGTTATTGTTTGGCGCTGGACTAAGGACGTCGTTTCGACCGCCGTCATGGGCTGCCGATCTGGGCCATGATCTGACATATCAGGAATACTTTCTGCCGGGTGTGGCGACTCTGATCGTGTTATTCACGGCCATCTTTTCAACCATCTCCATTATCGAAGATCGACGCGAAGGATTCCTTCAGGGTGTGCTGGTCGCCCCGGTTTCACGTCTGGCGATCGTTCTGAGTAAGATCACAGCCGGAACGATTCTGGCAATTCTCCAGGCGGGATTGTTCCTGCTGATCGGTCCGATGTTGTCGTGGATTGGCGCGGGAGCCGACATTCATGTTTCATGGTCGGTGGCTCGGATCGCAATGGCGGCAGTGTTTCTGGTCCTGATGGCCGCAGAATTAACAGCCCTGGGATTTGTAATTGCCTGGCCGATGAACTCCACTCAGGGCTTTCATGCCATCATGAGCATTTTTCTGATGCCGATGTGGCTGGTATCCGGCGCATTCTTCCCCGGAGGTGATTCCGGTTGGTTGTTCTGGCTGATTCGAATCAACCCGTTGACATATGGGGTCGCGGGGCTGCGTCGTCTCTTGTACGAACAGTCGTTGCCGGTGACACCTGAACTTCCATCGATGTGGACATGTCTGAGTGTCACGGTGATCGCGACGATCGGCTTGACTCTCCTGTCAGCAAGATTGGTGACTCGAGCGAGCGCCCATAATGCTGCCTAGGTCGCAACGACATCAAAAGCCGTTTGATGTTGCCTATCGAATTCCAGGATTCGACAGGCTCCCCAAGTCAGCCGTCTGCAGACGTTCTGCCGTCAGGATGTCTCGCGGATGTTGCGTGTTCAACAGGTTCGCTTGATGCAGCACCGTAATCTGAAGCTGAGCGTCGCCCCGGGCTTCAATGGTCACGGACTTTTCGAAATCTGAACGCAGTATCAGAAATGCTGTTCCGTGGAGCCGATATCGGGCGGGTCTGTCATCGGCCGTATTCAGCGAGCCGCCAGTGATTACAGAATTCCCAGGCAGAGATTCGTTGTGATCTGCGCAGGCCTGGCCGATTGTCCATTGACGAAAAAGCTGCGAAAACGAGGACTCTGCGATTCTGGAGATCGATTGCTCGAACGGTGTGCACTGTTCGAGAATTGTTCGCAGTTCATGAACGTCCGTGATATGTTGCTGCAGGAACGTCAGACCGGCAACGCGACTTCCGGTTCTTCGAGCCGGCGAATGGTTATCATCATCTCTCATCATGATCGGACATTGGGAAGGGTTCTGACGAAATGCAATCTCGCGAGCAGCATAGCCTGCAGGCGTGGAACAGAACTGCCCTTCAACCCAGTGTGCAGCCGCTTCATTCAGCCATGAGGGGACAGAGTGATTCTTCAGCGGTGAGTCATGTGTCGCTTCGTGACAAATGCAAAAGACCGCAGCATGGGTCAGTTCGTGAGCCAACAGTGCTCGCAACTGCTCACCCTGCGGCAAATGCCGATCAAGATAGACGATATCACCGGCCAGTGAATTCTGATTATCTGCCGAAAAGTCACCGCGACGCACACAACCGAGAACTGGCGTATCGCTGGAAGACTCTCGTCGATCCAGATCTGTCAACACAACCGACAATCGCTGATCTGCATCAAGATCCGTGATGAGACCAATCCACGATTCGATCAGCGGAAGCACATCGCTCTCAATCGTAGTGCAAACTCGTATTGCCTCTTCGGATAGATTCCGGTGCTGCTGAACGTCGGAGTTACCAAAAAGACCGGGATCGAAATAGACTTTGACTCGAGATCCCTCCACGAGAGGTACAGCTTCACAGGGTTGCTGAACAATCTGATCAAATTCAAAGTGAGGTACTAAGAAGCGACGAGCGGGCTCGTCAACGAGTGCACGGATGGAAATCCTTCGCTCCGCTGTCATGGTCTTGTCAGTCACGGCAGAAGCGGGCGAACACGATTTCAACTGCTGAAACCGCCGACCAGGGTCCGAGCAACTTGCCATGTCGATATATTCGAGGTCAACGACGCCGTGCGAACTCGGGCCCCCGCAGGCCAGCCGTGGTTCGTCGGAGTTCGTGCTGATCAACAAAGAATGTGCCGCACCGGAAACATCCAGACTGCCGACAAGAACCAGCGAATCCGCTGGCACCTTGAACCGTATCTTCGAGTCGGTCGCGTCCATCATGCAGGGACTCAAACCACCGGACGGCGGCGGCCCTTCGCTGCGAGAAGGGGAATCGATGAGAACTTTCCGACCTGTCGGCTCCGCAGCCTTCGGTCCGATTTGCAGACTACCGTCCGATCTCCGTTCCAGAAATGAGACGGAACAGGTGGCCAGCAGGACCACTACACGAGACGTAAAAAAGCCGGAATGCCGCACCATGAAAGGTCCCCACCCCACGCGGCATCCGGCTCTGTGTTCATCAGGTTCGCCTGCACCTGCCGCCCCCGAGTAGGTGTATCGGCGTTACAACCGTTAAAATTCACCAGTTTTGACGCAGACGAAGCCCCGAAATTGTCTGGGGAGAATCCCGACGTAGCGAATCCGGCACGTTGTGAATCAGCAGGGTGAAAGTAAAAACAGCCGCAAAATCCGAATTCTTTGCCAACGGAGTTTGCGGAGTTGACCATCTCGCACGACCAAATGTGCCGACTTTTGCCCTGCCTCTTTCTTCTGCCTGTTTTTACCGGGAATTCCTTTCCTGCTCATCCGAGAACGACTGTAGACTACTTCGCGCACTGCGCTCGGTTTGGTGAGCGTTGTGCGAGTCATGTCCATCGGACGGTCTGCTTCTGCGGAACCTCAGGGGAATTCTCATGCGGCATTTGGCGGGTTCGTTGTGTTCATTGGGGCTTGGCGTTTCGGCATTCTGCCACGCCGTGATGGCTGACACGAAGACGGAGCAGCAGGCTCCGGACGCATTGGTATTTCGAACGCCGGCAGTTGCTGGCCAGCAACATTTTGCGGTTGCAATTCGATCTTCGGCGGTTCCCGCTGAGATTCGTCGCCACGTGATCCTGATTGACACTTCGGCCAGCCAGACGGGGCGTTTCCGAGATGGCAGCATCGAATTGCTGACGGCTTTGATCGAGCGTCTCCCGGCCGGTCATCTTGTGAAAGTGGCTGCGGTCGACACGACATTTGAGCCTTTGACGGATGGCTTCCAGGCGACAGGTTCTGCGGAACTCAAGCAGTCTGTAAAATCATTGGCCTCCCGCACTCCGATGGGAGCCACAGACCTCACGTCCGGCCTGCGATCAGCATTCGCAGAGAAGACTTCCGAGCCGATGTCTGTTCTGTACATCGGTGACGGAATCAGCGCGGCCGATCAATTGTCATTGAAGAATCTTGACTCCCTTGTAGATGATCTCCTCAAGCACAGCGTGTCGTTCCATGCATTGCTGCTCGGGCCTTCTGTTGACACTCAGCTTCCGGGTGTTCTGGCAAACCAGACGGGTGGAACGTTTGAGCAGCCAGTGTCTCTTGATGCAATCGCATCGGCGGAGCGACTGGCTCACCAGATGTCCGCTGCTCCTGTGTTCGTTAAGGATATCGAAGTCGCCGGGAGCGGTCTGAAACTGGCTGCTGGAGACAACGTCGCTCTGCGAGCGGATCGACACACTGTGTTGTTCGGCCAGGGATCGCCGTCTGGAAGCCTGACGCTTTCCGGCCAAAGTGCTGATGGCAGCGAAATGGTTTGGACCTCACAAGCAGGCGCAGTGAAAGAAGCGGGCGAAGAAGTTCGTGTTCTGTTTGCTCGTGCAGCTGAGTCGGACGGTCTGAACACTTCGGTCGTTGGCCTCGAAGGACTTGCCAGTTCTTCACAACAGTTTCAGCTGACAATTACCGATTCCATCGCAGCCGCTGAGCGGTTCCAGAAGGCGGGCCAAAAAGATAAAGCCCTGGCGATTGTACGCAACGCCCTTCTGCTGGATGCCGGGAATGCCACATTGACTGGGCTGGCCACGGCATTGCAGGATGAATCTCCGTCAGTGGAAGCTGGGGCGCCGATGCCAGCGGATGAGGCTCTGTCTGAACCGATTGTCAACTCGGGGGAAGACAAGCTGGGACCTCCAAGTGCTGCTGATGGCGATGTGCTGGCCAAGGCCGCAAATGATCGAGAAATCGCTACGCAGTTGCTTGTACAGTCCGTAAAAGCTGCGATCGACGAAGCAAATCGAGTCTCTGCGGAGCAGCCTGAATATGCCTTGACTCTGTTGAAGGACATGTTGGAAACAATTCGAAGCGCGGACGTGGCTCCGGAAAAGAGAAATGAACTCGACCGTCGAGTCGTGGATGCTTATGCCTCAGTGAATTCGGTCCGTCAGACGAATCAGATTCGTCAGCGGGAGAAATCGGAGCAGCTTGCAAACCGTGAAGCCATGGATCGTATGCTTCAGGAAGCTCAAATTGAAGAACAGCGACTGCAGACATTAATCTCTCAGGTTCGCGGACTTCTTGATCGTGCTCGCCATGGCGACATTCCCGCTTACGAAGAAGCAGAGATTGCAGCCCGTACTGCCCTCGATATGGAACCTGGCAATGGAACAGCATCCGCAGCTGTGGTGATGTCTGAATCTGCAGGGCAGTTGAGCAAGGCATACGAGCTTGTGAACCTGCGAGCAGACCGATTTCTGGAAGTTCTGTATCAGGTTGAATTGTCTCACGTTCCGTTTCCGGACGAGCCACCAATTCAGTATCCGCCAGCGGACGTCTGGCGCCTGCTGACACGCAGCCGCGAGAAGCATCAGTCGGTGTCATTGCGGTCAGAGAAGCCAGTTGAACTCTGGCTGGAAGAGATGCTCGATAAACCAGTCGATCTTGAGCATCCAGCCAATACACCGCTGGAAGACATCATGACCGATATTGAAAACTACTTCACTGAGCTGGGTCCGTATACGATGCGGATTATGCTCGATGAGTCAGACCCCGATATTGGCACCGACCCGTTGTTCCTCACGACAACGGAAGTCCCAAGCGATATCGACCTGAAAGGCATCACGCTCCGTAATGCTTTGAAGCTGATCTTTGCGAAAGTAAAGGATCAGGATCCGGGTCTGACCATCATGATCAAGAACGAAGTCATGATGGTGACCACAACCGACACCGCGAACTCTGATGAAAACCTCATCACTCGAATCTATGATGTTGCTGACCTTGTCGTGATCACCACGCCAATGGGTGGCGGGGGCGGATTCGGTGGCGGACAGGGCGGCGGACAGTTTGGTGGTGGCGGCGGCCAGTTCGGCGGCGGCGGCGGTCAGTTTGGTGGCGGCGGTGGTGGACAGTTCGGTGGTGGTGGTTTCATGAGCCTGCCTCCTGAACCTGCAGCTGACGCAGTAAATGGCATTAAGCTGAACAATGGCTCTCTCAAAAAAAAACCGGTGAAGTAGTTCCTCCGAGCGAAACGGGCGAACTTCGGCAGACTGCAACGGACATATCGACGCCTCGAAAAGGTGTGGATATGTCCGTTTTGCATTCAAGGACCGTGCCGAGAACGGACTACAGGTACGCCCTCTGCACCGTTACCTCAGGTCAAACGACTCAGAAATCGACAGAGTCAAAGTCTGATGACAGCGAGAAAAACAAGTCTGAGCAAAAGCCTCCAAAGCTGGAGTCCGGAGCTTCGATCGCCCGACGCATTCTGGCTCAGCCGAATTTTATCGAGGCCTGGGATCAGGTCTTTTCTCATGAATCATTGACGAATGATCAGATCGCTGACGCAGTGGCGTATCTGCACGACAAGAAGCAGTATGAAGCGGCCGTCGAAGGATTGCAGAGTGCCATCCGAAATGACCGATCCGCACCATGGGTCTATGATGTCCTGGCACTGGAGATGAAGCTTGCGGGACGACCAGGCAAAGAGATCGCCAGGGTGCTGGAATCGCGAATTGACTTCAGCACTTCTGATGTGCAGCAGATGTTGATTACTGCAGCTCTGCTTTCGCGATTTGAAGCGTGGGAAGAAGCCATCGCCATGTGTCGTGAAGCGACGGAGATTAATCCCGAGATTCCGCAGGTCTGGCTGCTTGGCCGAAGCGTCGCCGACAAATCGAAACAGACTGAGGCTCAGGTCTTTTTCCGTTGCGGAATCCTGACTTACGACTGGGGAACGGACTTCGAGTCTCATCATGAAGAGGCTCGCAAGGTCGTGAACGAACTGTGCGCTGACCTTGAAAAGCAGAACCAGAAAGAACAGGCTGCGGGTTTTCGAAAGCAGTTGGCCGAGGCGAACACTCGCGATCTTGTCGTGAATCTTGTCTGGGTCGGCGAAGCGGATCTGGACCTGAGCGTCGTCGAGCCCGGCGGCGATAAATGCAGTCGAAAACAAAAGCTGACAACAAATCGCGGCCGCCTGGTGCGAGAAGACAGTCTCGGAGATGCTCCGACTGCTAAGCACAGAGAAACCTACGTATGCCAGACTGCTCCATCGGGTGAATATGAATTGCGAGTACAGTTCGTTCTTGGCAAGGCGGTTTCAGGCACGGCGGTCGTAGAAGTCATTCAGCACGCCGGAACACCAATGGAGAAGCGTACCTCAAGCACAGTCACTTTGGGTAAGGACGATGCGATCCTGAAGATCACGCTGAACGACGGACGCAAATAGCCGTGAGACGCAAAAATCATCTGGATGGCGGAATGCTTTGGTGAACACTCTGAGCGCACCCGCCAATCTATCATCACGAATTAGATTCGTCGTATTCCCTGAGCAAGTCAAACTTCAATTTGTGACCAACGTGCCAGACTCATTTGTAGCACCAAAGTCGTCCTCAATCCGACTCCATCAAAAATCCTCGAGTCACTTCATGGTGGGGATTGTCGAAAACCTGCTCCGGCGGGCCGCTTTCGATGATGGATCCGGAATGCAGAATGTGGACCGTATGAGCCACACTGCGGGCAAACTTCATCCCGTGAGTTACCACGATCATTCCCTGGCCGCCCTTGGCCAGATCCTGCATCACGGAGATCACTTCCGCCGTCGTGTTTGGATCCAGAGCACTCGTCGGTTCGTCGAAGAGGATGGCTTCCGGCTGCATGGCCAGAGTTCTCGCGATCGCAACTCGCTGCTGCTGTCCTCCGGACAATGATGTTGGGCGAACATCACTTTTTCCCAGCATGCCAACCCGAGCCAGCAACTCTTTGGCCTTCGCGACAGCCTGTTCCCGAGACTGCTTCAACACCTGCATCGGTGCTTCAATGACGTTTTCCAGAACGGTGCGATGAGGAAACAGGTTGAACTGCTGAAAGACCATTCCCACCTTGCGACGAATCTTCAACAACGCAGCCTCACGCGATGAGACATCTCCACCAATCAGCTGCGTGCCGGAGACGTCAATCGATCCTTCGTCAAATGTTTCGAGGCCGTTAATCGTCCGAAGAAGAGTACTCTTGCCGCCACCGGAAGGTCCCAGCAGAACGCAGACTTCGCCACGCGCTACCGACATCGTGACACCCCGAAGAACCTCCGTGGAACCATAGCGTTTGACGATTCTGTTCAACGTAATCATCAGCGTGATTCCTTTCCGAGACGTCGTTCAAGTCGACCAGCCAGCAATGACAGAGGATAGCTCATGGCGAGATACAGGAAAGCGGTCAGCAGTCCGAGTTCGACAATGGCTCCGGTATTGCGAGCCTGGATGTAGTACTCCTTGGATAACTCCACAACTGTGATCACACTGCACACGGCCGTGTCTTTAAAGAGTGCAATAAAGTCGTTGGTCACCGGAGGAATCACAATTCGCGTAGCCTGCGGAACAATGATGCGTCGCAGAGCCAGATTGCGAGTCATTCCCAAAGACAGAGCGGCTTCCATCTGCCCTTTCGGAATTGCCTGAAGTCCGGCACGGTAGATCTCCGCTTCGTACGCGGAGTAATTAATCGCGAGTCCAGCCACCGCCGACCAAAACGCGCTGATGCTGAAATGAGTACCCGGAAACAAAAACTTCAGGACCTCGGGAACCAGAAAGTAAATCACATACAACTGCAGCACCAACGGTGTTCCTCGAACCAGTTCCACGTAGCACGTCGCCGGAATGGACACGAACCATTTACCGTACAGTTTCATCAACGCCATCATCAGGCCGATCAGGACGGCCAGTGGCATCGCGGTGATCGATAACAGCACCGTCATCAAGGCCGCTTTGACCAGGAACCAACCGCGTTGAGCGATCACTTTCACACCATGCAACGACTGCGATGACGACAGCTCCGGGCTGCTTGCAACCTTAGTTTCCGAGCCGCCGTCTGTAGTGGCCGCTTTATTGGATTCTTCATTCTTCACCAAGCCACGAAATCCTCCATCCGCTGCCGTTTCCAGCGCACGCAGGGCCTGCACGTCGTTCCACATCCCGTAGCGTTCGAAAATCGCACGAAGTCGTCCATCACGGAGGCCGGCATTGATGGCTTCATTGACGGAATCCAGCAATTGTCGATCACTCTTTCGCAGCAAAGCCACGTAGAAGCCTCGACCGACAGGCGATCCGACAGGCTTCAGATTCGGAAAATCCTTGCGATAGAAATTCCAGATGGGAAGGTCCTGCACGTTTCCATCAATATTGTCGGTGCCCAATTCTGCAGCCCGCATCGCGTCTGTCACGCCATCGAAAAGTGCCAGCTCAATCGTCGTCTTATGTTCGGCCGCAAAACCATTGGTGAAGTCTTCAGCCGCCGCTCCGCCCAGAAGAGACATCTTTCGAGGTCTCCCTGCGGGCTGCTTGATTAAGTCTTCCCACGACTGAATGGAGTCATCATCGATACGGGCCAGCAGTTGCAGCTCATAGATGTAATATGGGATCGAAGTTCCATATCGCTCCGCGCGGCCGGGATTCCATTCGAAACCATTCAGCACGATGTCGATGTCACCTCGATCCAGCAGATCCGGCAACTTGTCCCATTGACCCTGAGCAAACTGGGCCTTGACGTTCATGTGCGCAGCGATGAGTTCGGCCAGTTCGACTTCGAATCCCACGAGCTTATTGGGATCCTTCTCATCCGGAAAAACAAACGGTCCGCCGCCTTCCTGATCAGCGCCCCAGATGAGCGTGCCCTTCGACTGAATCGTGCGGAGAGAATTATCCTGAGAGAAGGAAGGGGAAAGGCGTATGAACCAGATCAAGGTGACGAGCATCAGCAGGCGGGGTTGTCTCAAAAGAGTGATCCTCCGATATCATTCAGCGTTCGAGTAACAAATGCGTCACAGAATGTGATCCAGTATGCTGGAACCGTTGCAACTCCACAATCCTTTCGGCAGATTTCCAATACTTCGCGGGGCAGCCACGTTAGCGTGACTTCATGGCGAGCCCACAGCGTGAGCTGTGGTGTTCGCTGTTCACGCCGATAAGCCCGAACACTTCGCGCAGCAACAAAGTAAACGGTGAGATACAGTGCGGTGAATGCACCCGCACGGCTGACGCCGTGCGCTCGCCGAAAGTTGGTCGACGGGGATGGCCCCTTTGGTATTCACGTCCGGGCGAAACGCGAAGTTCTGCCCGCGAGGCAGCATCAGCCGATGGACAAGTGATTTGCTGTGATTCAGAATCCGACTGTCTCCACTAAACCTCCAGACACGGAAAGTCACATGATTACTTTGCCACAGGTTATCCTTGCTTCTTTGCCGAGACTTTTCGCAATCCTTCTCTGCCTTGTTCCTCAGTTTGCGTTCTCGGATGACTGGCCAAACTGGAGTGGTCCGGCATTCAATGGCATCTCGAAGGAGACCCGGTTTTCATCGGAGTGGCCAAACGACGGACTGGCTCCCGAGTGGACTCGAGAAATCGGCACCGGATTCAGTTCGATGTCTGTGGTCGGCGACCGATTGCTGGCGATGGGACATGCTGATGAAACTGAAACCGTCTGGTGTTTGAATCCCGCCAGCGGGGAAGTTCTTTGGAAGCATACTTATCCCGGCCAATTGTTGCCAAATCTCCACGAAGGCGGACCAGGTGCAACTCCGACGATTGATGAATCTCGCGTCTACACAGCTGGAAAGGAAGGGCAGCTGTTCTGTCTCAACCTTCAGGACGGCAGCGTCATCTGGCAAGTGATGCTGCAGCAGGAATTGGGAGTCAAGCTGCCCGAATGGGGTTTCAGCAGTTCTCCGCGAGTTCTTGGCAATCAGCTGATTCTGGAAGCTGGTCGAGTCGTCAGCTTTGACAAGCTCACGGGGCAGAAGCTGTGGCAGACGGAACTGCATGAAGCCGGCTATGGTTCGGCGACTGTGTTTGAACACAGTGGACAAACGCGGATTGCAACGCTGGATTGTGATGGCCTGCGAATCCTGAATGCTGACGACGGTGGCGAGGTCGCGTTCACGGCGTGGAAGTCACCGTACAAAACCAACGCGACAACTCCCATCGTGGTTGGCGACACGATCTATATCTCAACGGGCTACAAAGTCGGTTGCGGACTCTTTCGCCTGATCGATGGCAAACTGGAACGCATTTACTCCAACACAAACATGCGGAACCATTTCAATAACTCGATCCTGATTGACGGCTTTCTCTACGGCTTCGACGGTGATTCTCATAATGGCCGTAACGTGACTTTGAACTGCGTTGAGTATCAAACCGGTGAGCTCAAATGGAAGCAACGAGGACTTGGCTGCGGCTCATTGATTGCTGCTGACGGCAAGCTGATTATTCTCGCCGAAACGGGCGATCTGGTTCTTGCGGAAGCCGCTTCGGACAGCTTCAAAGAGCTGGCGCGGACGAAGTTTCTGACAGGTCGCTGCTGGACCTCACCGATTCTGGCGAACGGACTTGTCTTCGGGCGCAACGCAGACGGGACACTGGTTTGCGTGAAATTGCCTCGCGGCGAAATGTGATACACTGGAAACCGCTGAACCGGGCAATGAACGCAAAAAGGCCATCAGACTGGCACTGGCACTGCCAGGACAGACCGCGTAAAACATATGATGTTGTTTTGTAGATGACGAAGCGTTTCTGATTGGTTGCTCTCAGGCAGCCAGCCTGCTCCGAGAATTTGAGGACGTGCGATGCAAATTCCTTACTCACGTCGTGAAATACTCAACGCCTCCGCCAACGGCTTTGGCTTACTTGCGCTCGCGGGGCTGTTGTCAGACGCAGAAGGAGCGAACCCTGCAACACCGAGCGCAGCGCGCGGGCCGCGAGCAAAGCACGTGATTCTTTGCTTTATGGACGGAGGACCGAGTCATGTTGATACGTTTGACTATAAGCCCGAACTTTTAAAACAGCAGGGAAAGCCCATCGGTGATTCACAGGTTTCGAAGCTGTCACAAAGCAGTGCCGGGCGAGTGTGGTTTGGCAGTCCCTGGAAGTTTTCTCAGCGAGGGCAAAGCGGTCTTTGGGTAAGTGACCTGCTGCCGCATGCTGCGGCATTAGCCGATGATCTCTGTGTCGTACGTTCGCTGGTTGGCAAACAACCCCTGCACGGTCAACAGAATCTCCTGCTGCACACGGGACGAGTCACGGGGTTGGCGCCGAGTTTTGGGTCGTGGATCAGCTACGGGCTGGGGACTGAGAATCAGAATCTGCCGGGATACGTCCTGCTGAATAACGACTGGATTCCGAACGGAGGTTTTGAAAACTTTTCCAGTGCATTTTTACCGGCAACGAACTCCGCGACACTCTTGCGAGCCAAAGGCGCTACCGTCGACAATATTCAGCCGGGCGATTCGCTGGAAACGCAGCGTCGCAAGCTAAGACTGCTGAAAGAACAGGATGGAACATTTGCCACAGACACGCCGGAACGTCAGCTCATCGACGCCGCAATCAGGAATTACGAAACCGCTTTTCGCATGCAAACGGCAGTGCCCGAAGTGGCGGATGTTTCGAAGGAGACTGAAGCCACTCGCAAGCTCTATGGGCTCGACAGTTCGAATGACTTCAAGAAGTACTATTCTCTGCAATGCCTGCGTGCAAGACGCCTTGTCGAAGCGGGAGTCCGCTTTATCGAGATCACGTGTCCGTTGACTCATGCGAACAATTCTCCGTGGGATCAGCACGGCAACCTGAAGTTACATCATGCCGAAAACGCCATGATTACGGATCAGTCAGTCGCCGCATTGATCATCGATTTGAAGCAACGAGGATTGCTGGATGACACGATTGTGATCTGGGCCGGAGAAATGGGCCGTACGCCGCATACACCAGCCATTTCCGAAACTGCGGGGCGAGATCATCATGTGAATGGCTACAGTATTTTTCTTGCGGGCGGCGGTTTCAAAGGGGGAATGGCTTATGGCCAGACCGACGAATTTGGCAATTCTGTGGTCGAACACCCATTAATGATTCAGGACATTCACGCAACGGTTATGCATCAACTGGGAATTGACCATAAGAAGCTCACGTTCCGATTTGGTGGTCGCGATGTCAGCCTGACGGATGTCCATGGGCACGTTGTGAACGAGATTCTGGCGTAGTGGTTAGCTCGACAGCGCCGTGTGTGAGGTTCAGTTTGTCCGTCGGGCATAGAACGGAAACGCGAAAACACGGATCTTCAGGCACCGAGCAACCATTTCATCACTTCTGCGATTCATCCGCGTTATCCGCGCTATCCGTGGTAAAAAATGGGATTGTCTTTTTGACCACGGATAGCGCAGATTTCACGGATCAAATCTCTCGTAAAGCACAACCTGAATCCTGAACAGATGCCCCAACATGGCGATGTACAGTTAGTTGCGGCTAGAGAATGGTTCTGCGCTGAATGATGTGGGCAGAGCAAAATCGTTGTTGAGACTGCTAATGAACGCTAATTCACGCTGATGGCCTTTAATGTCCGGCCGCTCGATTCATTGACTGAATCGCACGTTAACGGCGCTGAAATTGACAATGCACGAGAGAATTGCTTCGCATTTCTTCGATCACCTTCTGCATTAATTAGCGTTCATGAGTGTCAATCAGCGGTTCAAACCCCTGCCTCCGCGCCGTTCTCACGTTGCCCAGTGTTTCAGTTCGGCTACGGAATTCCAACACCGTTTCAATTCCGCCGTTCTGGGTGGGGCACATCATTCTGCGCAGAACCTCAAGTCGTAAGGTTCGTCTTCGACGAAATGGCGAAAAGCCCCTCGAAATGCAATTCCGGGGAAGAGAGGTTGTCGGCATAATGCTGAACGGAGCGATCCCCTGCCTGAAAGTTTTTTTCGAGTCTCTGAATGTCCAAGACGGCCTACAAGCGATTTCGGATGCAGCTTGAACTGCGGCATCTGTTTCTGAATCCTCCGGAGTTGCCGGACGGATATCGCTGGCTGTCGTGGCGTTCATTGCTGCTGGAGCGACATGCTCAGGTCAAGTGGCGTTCATTCCGAGATGACCTGGACGGCAAGGTTTTCTCCTGTCTTGGTGCTCCTCAGGGATGTTTGAAGCTCATGCGAGAAATCGCTGCGCAAAACTCCTTCTGCGCAGCAGCGACCTGGATGGTGGTTTATCAGCCTGAGCCCGACTGGCCGGCTTGTGATTGCGGCACAATCCAGGGGATTACTCGCAACGGCGGCATTGGAGCGATCCAGAATGTCGGCGTGACTCCGGAACATCGAGGACAGGGAATCGGCCGTGCGATGGTGATCCAGGCGTTGCGTGGATTTATTCAATGCGGCATGGGTTGGTCGATGCTGGAAGTCACTGCCTTGAATGAAGCGGCTGTTCGGCTATATCGTTCGATTGGGTTTGAGGTCGTCGAGGTGCTCTACCGCGACAGTGGAACAGGGGAAACCGTGGCCGGTGACGAGGTTGTCACGACCGCCGGCAGAACCTCAGGAAAAGATTCACGGTAACGTGACAGTAAGGCAGGCAGATGCGTCGCAGATTGATTTCCGGGGTATGGTGCGTTCTGACTTTGGCCGCGATGGCTGGAGCGGCAGGGAGAATTTTGCCCGCCGCAGCGGGTGAAAAGAAGGCTGAGCAAACCAACTTTCATCGTGATCAATTGGTTGCATGGTGCATTGTTCCGTTTGATGCCAAACAGCGTGGGCCGGAAGCTCGAGCGATCATGGTTCGGGGCCTCGGGATGACTCGAGTCGCCTACGACTGGCGTGACGTGCATGTTCCGACGTTTGAAGAAGAGATTCTGCAGTACAAGAAGCACAACATCGAATTCTTCGCCTTCTGGGGCTGGCATGATGCGTTTGAACCGCTAATCGCAAAACATGGCATTCATCCTCAGATCTGGATGATGTTCGGAGCTCCCCAGGGCGGCACGGAAGAGGAGAAGGTCAAAGCGGCTGCAGAAGGATTACTTCCGCTGGTTGAAAAGACCCGCCAATACAACCTTAAACTCGCTCTCTACAACCATGGTGGCTGGAGCGGAGAGCCGCGAAACATGATTGCGGTGTGTGAGTACCTGCGAAAGAATCATAAAGCCGAACACGTCGGAATAGTTTACAACCTTCATCACGGTCACGAGCACATTGCAGACTTTGGCCAGCAGCTGGCTTTGCTGCAGCCTTACCTCCTGTGCCTCAATCTGAATGGTATGAATGATAACGCTCAGCCCAAGATTCTTCCCATTGGCCAGGGACAGCACGATGTGCAGTTGATGGGGTTGATTCGACGTTCCGGATACACGGGACCGATCGGCATCATCGACCATCGTGAACAGCTCGACGCAGAAGAGAGTCTGCAACAGAACCTGACAGGCCTGAAATCCGTCCTTGAGAAAATCGGCGACGCAAAGTCTGCGGAGACCTACGAAGAACCCGTGACAAAACCATAGCTGAACTCGTGAGAGTTCAGAAACCGCACCGAATTCTCACGAATTCGGCTACGTGGCGATGTTTTGTCAGGCGTTCTAACTGGACAGCGCCATGTTTGTCTCCCATACAAGCCCGAAGCGCCAGCGAGTGAGCACTTTGCGACTCATTCACTCGCTGACGCTTCGGGCTTGTATTCTCAATGGTTTTTCTGAACATTGCGCTGTCCAGCTAGTTGAACATCGCATTTTGCGGTGACACGGCCGCAAAGTATGTTCGCGCGAGTGCTCACCTCGAGACAACGAGGAATGTCTTATCCCTGTTGCGAGTTCTCGGTGCTGCCGACCAGCAAAGGCAATCGAAGCTCAAACGTGGTTCCAGCGGTGAGTTCTGTGCGGCAGCTGATGCTGCCACGCAACTCCCGAACTCGTTCGGAGACGATGTAGAGTCCCAGCCCAGTCCCGTGAGGCTTCCCTGTGACAAACGGCTGAAACAGCGAGCTCTGGACTTCCGGACTGATCCCGGCCCCATTATCAACGACATCAGCCTCAAGAAAACCGCTTACAATTCGAGTCCTGATGACGACTCGCGGCGCGGAGCAGGCCTGGCAGGCTTCGATGGCGTTCCTGATCAGGTTAAAGAAGATCTCACTGAGCGTTGCTTCGGTCGCGGCCACAACCGACGGTGAAGTATTCAAATCTGACTGAATCTCCACGCCATATTGCCGGGCGAGGTGTCCGAGGATCCCCAGTAGCTTCTGGATGACACGATCCGGCTCTGCAGACTGGTGGCTGTCATCGGCAGGCCGAGCGGATTCGAGCAGCCGCTGAGTGGTCGTCGTAAGTCGATCGATCTCGGACAAGATCATTTGTACGTCGTTGCTATGATTCCCGTCTCGCCCAGCCAGATCTTCCGCCAACAACGTGGCAATAGTCTTCATCGAAGACAAGGGATTGCGAATCTCATGAGCCAGTGAACCGGCCAGTAGTCCAAGAACGGACAGCTTTTCCTTCTGCATCGCCTGTCGCTCAGAGACTCTGCGAATCTCTTCCCGCTGCTGATTGAACAACACCGCCGCGAATTGATCGAACAGCAATCCCAGAGTACTTCGTTGCTCAGACGACAAACGATCAGATCGATCCCGCAGGCCGACCAGCACCATGCCCTCCACATCGCGGTAATTGCAGCGAAAAACGCTGCCCACTTCAGCCGTCTGCATCCATTGTCGCAGGGACTCCTGCTCAGCCGTCAATTGCTCAGAAGTGATCTGGTGCCTGGTCAGCAGGAGTTGTCGCAGCTCGGGGTCCACCGCGATTCCAGCGGTAGCAGACATCGGAGAGCAGACATCAAGATCCATACCGGCCCGCACGATAATTCGGACGGAAGAAACCTGCAAAGAATTCCGCAAGGATTCGCAAAGCCAGCGAGTCAGCGACTCGGGAGTCTCAGAAGAACGCTGCGAAAGTTGCACAGAAAGTTCTCGCGTAGCGTCTCGGACACGAGCCACCGAACTGCTGAGCAGATACTTCAGGGACTCACTGACTCGTTCTCTCAATGGACGCCATGCCATAACAAGAGCCACAAACAGCACAACTTCCAGCACGACAAAGTCAAAGCGAGACCGCTGCTCCAGAAGTTCTGTCAGTGGAGAGATCGTGATGTGATGCAGCCAGACTACAGCGATCAAGCTGCCACCGTAGACAAGAGTACGTTCAAAGACAATCGGCATCAAACGGTGGCGAACGACATACCAGGCAAACATCAGGGCTGGCACAATTGGTGACAATGCAATCATCATACGCAGCGTTGGCTCACCCGGCTAAGATGTTGGAACAAAAAGATAGGCAACAACCAAGATACTAATCGCCAGCAAAATCAGACTAAAACGCCGAATGAATGGCATCAATTGCGGACGCCGCAAACGAGGAGCAGCCTTATAGAAACACAGAGCGGCCCCACAGTTTGCTAGCACCAGCCAACTCATGAACAGCCATGTGTAAGACTGGACACTGACGCGAAAATCCCGCCCCGGGCTCGAAAACAGGTGAGCCGCCACGAAGGGGACGAGCAAAATCGGCAGATACACGAGATTGAACCGATAGTCGACTTTGGGCCGCGGTTGATCCCCAGTGTAGAGGACTCGAAGTCCGCCGTGAAGAACGGCCGTCGGCAGCAACATGAGTCCCGTCGCCATCATGGTCATGCAACAGACATCGAGCCTCACCGCGGTAAGCCCCGTGGAATCAGCGAGCAGGCTGTGCAGAAAATCGCCGACATGCAGCAGCCACAACCCAAGAAATGACCATGTCAGCCAGATCGGCACCTCCGGACGATTGCCACGCTCGAGCAATACCAGTAGCAACACGGTATCAATCACCGCAGCAAAGCCGAGCAGGAACGTTTCAATGGTGGCCAGCATGAAGATTGCAGTTTGTCAGAGTCGAAGAAGTCACAAGAGTTATCGCTAACTGCCAGAGGAATCATCCCCAATCACAAGGACGGAAGGATCCTCCCGTGAGCGGTACGGCGCTAGCCGCCGGTGTTTCCCTGTGTGTAATTCCCCACACACCGATGGCTAGCGTCATTCCGCTCACTCAGTCCATGCCATTCAGAATCATCCCGCACGGGCAGCACCAAATGCCAGCAGCATTCCCTAATTCTTTCGCTCATCGCCGGACGCGCCAAGTGACTGGTCGTCGGTCAGATTCCGGGGTGCAGGGAGTCGCTGCACAGTGCTGCGGGCTTACGGCCAAACGATCGAATTCCGGTACGGGCAAAAAAGAGAAACTGACCTTGCCAAATTATCTGTTGAAACATATTCTTTTCGCATGGCAGACGAAAAGACAACTCAACCGCAGGGCCTGGCAGCTGAGATCGGCATGCAGCGGCCGTTTCGTCTGGCAGAGGAAGAAGCATTCCTGAATATTGTCAGAACGTACTTTATCCTGGCCTCCAGTGGCGAGAAACTCTTCAAGGAACACGGCATCAGCGGTCCCCAGTACAACGTACTGCGAATCCTGCGCGGCCATGGGACTCCGGTCTCTGTGTATCAGATCGCCTCGGAAATGGTGACTCCCAGTCCGGATATGCCTCGCCTGGTTGATCGCCTTGAAGCCGCTGAACTTGTCACGAAGACTCGATGTGAAAACGACCGCCGCGTCGTTTGGGTCAACCTGACCAAAGAAGGCAAGGCTTTGCTGAAAAAACTTGACCAGCCACTGACTGACCTGCACCAGTCACAGCTGGGACATATGAGTGAGGAATCCCTCAGAGTGCTCAGCAATCTGCTGTACCAGGCGCGCCACCCCGAAACAACCTGATCTCTTTTTTGTTCAATATCTGTTCCAACAGATATTTAACTCCAGTCTTCACGAAAGGAACGTTATGAACCTGATGCAATTAACCCTGACGTCTTTGCTTTCACTGGCCGCATTGCGACTGCCGATTGTTGTAGCCGACGACTTTGTGCTGGACGACCAGCATACATCGATCGTCTTCGCGACCAATCATTTTGGACTCAGTAATACCTACGGCATGTTTGGAAAGTATGCCGGCAAGTTTGCCATCGATATGGAGAATCCTGAAGCCGCTGAGTTTCAGGTAGTGATTGACGCCGCCAGTCTCGACACAAAATCAGAGAAACGCGACGAACACCTGCGAGGACCAGACTTCTTTGATGTGAAGCAGTTTCCGAAGATCACATTCAGGAGCACCTCAGTCACCCGCGGCAAAGATGAGAAGTCTCTGCGAGTCACCGGCGACCTGACACTACACGGTGAAACCAAGGAGATTGTGATGACTCTGACAAAGACCGGGGAAGGCAAAGGCCCTTACGGTGACGACCGTATTGGTTTCTCGGGCCGCATTTTGGTTAAGCGTTCTGAATTTGGCATGACCACGATGGTTCCCCAGATCGGTGATGACGTCAATGTCCTGATCAGCATAGAAGGAATCAAGCAGTGACAACGACTTCAATAGCCGCCGGTTTTGCGGCGGCATTGTTCTGCAGTTTACTGTTCGGACGCAGCCTGCGCGGATTCCGCGCAGGCCATGCGGTGGCCATTGCCATCTCAATCGCAGCAGGTTTGATCCTGCTGCAGTCATCTTCCCCGCAGGATGTCCTGAGATTCGTCCAGCCAAAGGTCGCACTGGACTGGTTACCGCTCGTGTGCCTGCTTGCGTCGGGAGTCATCTCGATTCCATCTGGCAAGTTTCGCGTGACGCTGGGGATAGTGCTCGCCTTGCTGATTCCCGGCAGGTTCTTATGGGGAAGCGTTTATCTGCAGCCCGGCGAATTGGAGGCTCGAACTCTGATGAGCCTGGCGATCTGGTCGATGGCTCTGGCAGCTCCTATGGTCCTGCCGGATAGCGAACTCGCAACAAGGAAGAGCTGGAGAACAGCCGTCTGGATTTTCGCCACGGCTGTCACAGGAATCCTGATCGCGGGTTCCGGAAGCTTAACGTACGGTGCAGCGGCAGGAGTTTGCGGACTGGTGATGCTCGGTTTTCTGCTGTCCGCGTCTCAGATTTCAAATCTCGCGGCCGTGCCATTGATCAGCCTGATTGGGCTATCCGCATCGTTCGCGGAACTTCCGAACTTGATCGCGGGGCTGATGCTGTTGGCGTGGATCGGAGTTCTGGCTGGTGATCAAATCAAGGGACCTCGCCTGATCGCTGTCACTCGCATCGGCGCCACCTGTGTTTTGTTGGCGGCAGTCACGATGACGGTCGTTCGGGTGATTGATGACAGTGGAAGCTCAGCAACCTTGAACTCGGGATATGGATCGATGAACGAATCGTCAGCTGCAAAATTAAACGAGAAGAAATCGTTGACGACACCCTTGTCTGAATCGGCGAATACCTTAAGCCAAAACGCCAGTCCCAAGTCACCATCTCCAATCACCAGCGAAGACTCAGCAGATCCCTTTGCCGGGATTGATGCGGAATAGATAACATCTGTCGATGATCCCCCGGAAGGAATCTTGAAGAATGCAACGCAGGAAGTTCTTATCAACCATGGTTACATCAGCAGGAGCAGTTTCGCTCACGAGTTCTCTGCAGGCGATGTCTGAAGAGTTACCTGAGCAGGACACGATCATGCCGGCGTTCTTTATCGGGCATGGTAGTCCGATGAATGCCATTGAGGACAATGAGTTCACTCGTGGCTGGCGCAAGGCCATGGAAGGTATTCCGCAGCCCACGGCAATACTCTGCGTTTCCGCGCATTGGCTGACTCGCGGCACCTGGGTCACAGCGTTGCCAAAGCCACGCACAATTCACGACTTCGGTGGTTTTCCACGTCGGCTGTCAGAGGCCACTTACTCGGCGCCGGGCTCACCGAAGATCGCCCAGAGCATCGCCAACAGCGTGTCTGATGTGACCATCGGCCTTGATCAAAAATGGGGGCTTGATCACGGAGCATGGTCGATTTTGATGCCGGTGTTCCCCAACGCCAATATCCCGGCGATGGAACTCAGCATCGACGAACATCAGTCACCAATCTGGCACTATGAGCTTGGCCAGATGCTGGCTCGCCTTCGTCGAAGGGGCGTTCTGATCATCGGCAGCGGAAACATCGTTCACAACCTCGGACTCATGAATCCTCGCCTTGCAAACTCCGGATACGATTGGGCCGAAGCCTTCAATGAAACCATCAAGGAACGACTACTAAAGAACGACCATCGATCAATCATTGACTACACAAAGCTTGGTCGCGAAGCTCAACTGGCGATTCCGACCAGTGAGCATTATTTGCCGCTGCTTTACACCCTGGGCCTTCAGACGAAAGCCGATACGGTCAGTATCTTTAATGACCAGTCCGTGATGGGTTCAATCACAATGACATCCGTCAGGATCGACTCGGAGCGGCGACCTGCTTCGCCGTAACCTGGATCTGTTCTGCCATCGGGCCCGCTGAATGGTTTTTTCGAGGCACCACGTTGACAGGTTTGATCGCCCCGAAGGACGAAACATCGGCGAATTTTCACACCTCAAGTCCCGGTCCCGTCTGCTCAGCCACAAGGTGGACAGCGACATCCAGATTATCTTCGCAACGTGGTTCGCCGTTTGGAAATTTACCGGTGAGTCAGCTACAATCGGGCTCCGGGGGGCGATATCTCCGCCGTCTTCACAGGGTTTTCTCCTCGGAAGTTCGAACTGCATTGCCACCATGAGGAGTCAGGTGCTCAGGAACGAACGTTGTTTACCCGGAACGTCCTGATGTCGATTCAGATTCAGTGCCCGAATCAAAAATGCCAACAGACAGTGTCTGTTCAGGAGGAGGTATCTGGACGCAATGTGAAGTGCCGAAAATGCGGCACGACTTTTGTCGCGGTACCAACAAAGGACGGGCATTCAGGCGACAAACCTCTTCGGTCCCCAGGAAGCGACAAAGGACTGTTTACCTCGTTTCCCTCTGAATTCGGGCGATATCGTATCGAGAAACTCCTGGGGAAAGGCGGCATGGGTGCCGTTTACCTCGCGATCGATACCCAGCTGAATCGCAAGGTCGCGTTGAAGATTCCCTTCTTCGATGCCAAAGAAGAACCCAAACGCGCGGAACGCTTCATCCGCGAAGCTCGAGCAGCCGCAAGCCTGAATCATCCTAATATCTGCACCGTCTATGATGTCGGCGAAGTCAATGGGCGACCATTCATCACGATGGCCTATATCGTCGGGCAGCCGCTGGAAGATCTCTTCGATGAAGATCGCCTGCTGCCAGTTCCCGTCGCCGCAGAGATCGTCCGTAAGATGGCTCTGGCGCTGCAAAAGGCGCACGATCTCTCGATCGTACATCGCGACCTGAAGCCTGCCAACGTGATGATCACTCCCGATGGTGAGCCGGTCATTATGGACTTTGGGCTGGCCAAAGTCATCGGTGAAATCGACGGTCGCGAAGCCAGACTGACTCAGGAAGGAGCGATTCTGGGAACGCCCCGCTATATGGCACCAGAACAGGTCAATGGGGACCAGAAAGCGATCGGGCCAGCGACTGACATCTATGCGCTTGGTGTCATGTTGTTTGAACTGCTCACAGGGCGGGCGCCCTATAGTGGAGCATTGCTGACGATCCTCTCTCAGATTGCATCCAGCCCGGTGCCCAATGTCTGTGATTTTCAATCGGGCCTGGACGTTGAACTCAGTCGTGTTTGTCGCAAAGCGATGGATAAGATTCCGGCCAGCCGCTTCGAAAGCATGGAGCAATTCGCCGATGCTCTGTTGCCGTTTATCCCGCCATCAAATGTGCCGTCTCAGAAATTCAAACTGACCGGGCTCGCTCGATCGGAGGCGGCTACAGTCTCCGGCAACGTGGACGTCAGAACTCTGGCAGACGCCGGGGACAACTCGGAAAGAAATCCAGTTGCAGAAACGACGCTGTCGCCTGGCCAGAAACCATCGGACAGAAAGACGACGCTTCACAAGACACAGATGACGGCTGCGAAAGTTCAGGCTCCGGAGAATGTCAATGAATCCGACAACACCAGCCGCGGCCCATCATTCATCAGCAGGTTTCTGAGTCGTGCCGGAACGGCGGCTCGTGGTATCGTGACAGATCCCAATCGTCTTGCACTATTTATCAGCGGCATTGCTGGATTCGCGATCATCGTACTGGTTGCGGCAATTTCAATACGTCATCTCACGCGTAATCAATTGCCAGTCAAAACCACAACATCAATTACACCACCTTCAGCGGCCGGCTCAGAATCGGGGAATGCCGGTCAAGGTACCGGCGGCGATTCAGCGGCAACCGCGACATCTGGTAGCACAACAATGTCGCCACCTGAAACCGCCAATGCGGCAAAGGATGCGACCGTCGCCAGTGTTGAAGACGTGCCAGATGCAGCAGCAGCAGCAGCAGCAGCAGCAAATCCGGCAATGGATTCCTCGGTCGTTCCGGTGCAGGATTTTGTGCCGATGTTTAACAGTTCCGATCTCTCGGGATGGACCTCCGTCAGCGGTGGAGGCTGGAGCCGCAATGGAGATACGATCATTGGCCAAGCCAGGCCGGGCATCCTGTTGAGTGAAAGAGGATATGTTGACTTCGAACTGTCTTTGGAGTACCGACTTTCCAGCGGCGGTAACAGCGGAGTCTTTGTTCGAGTTCCGGACGCAAACCCACGGCCAGGCGGAGAGGACCTGATCGAAGTTCAGCTGCTCGATTTTTCTTCACTCGCTGATGATGTCGCTCCCTACAAGAGCGGTTCAGTCATTGGATTCTTTCCGCAAGTGAACAAACCAGGAGAGAAGCAGGGCGACTGGAACGAGTTGCGCATCGTGCTGCAACGAGATCATATTCAGACTTTCATCAATGGCGAGCTCGTTGTTGATGGCGAATTGTCTGAGAAAACCCGGACTTCGTCGTTCACAGGAGTTATCGCAACCCAGGGCCGAATAGGGCTTCAGCAACGAGGTGACGGGCTGACGGAGTTCCGCAATGTCAGGATTCGGGACCTGACGGCACCTGCGGCAGGAACGACAGAAATATCAGCCATTCCGGAGATGTCGAACGATCTGAAGCAGTGGCAATCGCTCTTCAACGGTCAGGACCTTTCAGGCTGGACGATTGCCCGAGGATCTGCAATCAACTGGTCGGTACAGGACAGTGAAGATACACCTGGAGCCAAAGAGCTGGTCGCGATCGCTCAGAGCACGGAATCCGAATCATGGCTGATGACGCAAAATGATTATTCCGATTTCACTATGAGATTTGAATTCCGCATGCGGCAGAATTCAAAAACCAGTGGTGGACTTGGGTTTAGAATGGATAAGAATGATACTCAACTTCTTCCCATCAAAATCATGGACGACAGCGACCCGACGGACTGGGCTAAGCAACGTGGTGAAAAGACGGGAGTCGTCTGGACTCCCACATCTGCGGGCCCGCTGATGATGTTTCCACCGCAGCAATCGGCAGGACTCAATCAAAAATCGACACATCAAGTGGCTGGAACAAGGCAGAGTTGTCGGTCATTAATCAAACGATGACTCTCCGAATCAATGATCAGGAAGTCCGAAACTTAATCTTGCACAGAAGCATCTCGCAATAGTGCAGCGACCATTTTCCACCGGTCACAGGGCAAACTGGGGTTTCAGATTCGAAACAGCAACATGCGATTCAGGAAGATCGAGGTGCGGGATGAAACGCCTCAGCCAGAGGATGCGGCTGCGGTCGGAAACAACGTCACGGTCCCTTTTGAACGACTATTCAATGGCAATGATCTGACCGGGTGGCGAGAGGTCGGAGCAAAAGGCGGCTGGAGTGTAAAGAACGGAGAAATTATCGTCGACGGCGGTCAAACGGCGAACAGTGCGGTGACCGGCGGATGGCTGGTTTCAGATCGTTCGTTTTCCGATTACGTTCTTCGTTTTGATTACGCGTGTGAAAGCTACGGGAATAGTGGATTGGCATTTCGATTTGCCAGTGACAACCAACCGGTCATGGCCGAGATCGCATTTGCGGATGAAGCTCACCCGGAATGGATCCAAAAACAGTATACGATGAGAACCGGCGCGTTGAATGGTTTGGAACGCGACGCGGTTCCATCAGTAAAACTACGAGGTTCGTGGAACACAATGCAGGTTGAGCTGCGTGGAGAAAAACTTAAGGTCGAGATCAACGGTGATATGACATTGGACACGGATCTGAGTACCCACGAGCCTGCCGCGCGAAGCCTGTTCAGGCCGACCGACTGGCGTACTCCCGCTCCGATCGCGCTGCAAAAATGGACAGGCGTTGTCCACTTCCGGAATATTGAGATCCAGGATCTCTCAAAAGCCGCCTCAGCTGCCACAGCGGCAAACCGTTCACATGACACTTCAGCGAATCCAAAGATCCCTCCTGAGGCGAAGATTTTGAATGGGCGAGCTTACCTCGTCTATAAAGAAACGATGAGCTGGAAACAGGCAAGGACGCGATGTGAGTGGCTGGGCGGAACACTGGCCATGTCGACTTCGCAGGAAGTGAACCAGTTTCTCACGTCGTTAATGGATGAGGCAAAACTGAAGGAAGCGTGGCTTGGCGGCTCAGATGAATCGAAGGAGAATCGATGGGAATGGCTGGACAGGCGGCGATTTACTTATACCAACTGGCAATCCGGGCAGCCCAACGACAAAAATGATGGTGAAGACTTTCTCATCCTGATGGCCGGTGGCACGTGGTCAGATCAGCCAAACGTTTCAACTCAGCTCGTGCCTGGATTTATCTGCGAATGGCAGGTTCCGTGACTGTCCTCGTGATGCTTTCTATGGTCACGGTTGAGTGAACAACCAGGGTTCAGGAGATATCTCGCACTTGAGTGAACGCTGAGAGGCAGTAAACCTCATTACATTTGGGCTTCTTTCAAAAAAATGTGAGCACGCGAGTTTCTTCGGAGGAAACTACGATGCTCACTTTACCAGGATGCTTCTACTTTATTTCCAGCCCATATGGAGACGGATGTCTGAGACTCCAGTGCTTTGTGCTCCAAAGGTAGTTGAATGTCGATCCAGATTCAGTGTCCAAATCCCAGCTGTCTTCAAACGGTCAATGTCGAAGAATCGATTGCCGGCCGAAATGTGAAGTGCCGGAAATGCGGTACACCATTTCGTGCAACGCCAACGATGGATGGCACGTCATCGAAGACAGCGTCGAAGGCCGCAGAAATCAGACCGGACTCTTTCCGAACCTGCCAGCAGAATTCGGGCGATATCGTGTCGAGAAGCGCTGGGAAAAGGCGGCATGGGTGCCGTTTACCTGGCGATTGATTCTCAACTGAATCGCAACGTTGGCGCTTCAAAATCCCATTTTTCGATGCCAGAGAAGAACCCAAACGGCTGGAACGCTTTCCGCGAAGCAAGGTCAGCGCGCGGCTCCATCACTCGAATATTCTGCACGGTATTTGATGCAGGAGAAATCGCCGGACGCCCCTTCATCACGATGGCGTTCATCACAGGGAAGCCTCTGGAGGATGTGTTTGACAGTGACAACCTGCTGCCAGTGACGCAGGCTGTTGAAATTGTCCGCAAGACAGCTCTTGCCGTGCAGAAAGCGCATGAGCTATCGATCATTCATCGTGACCTGAAGCCCGCGAATGTGATGATCACCAGGACGGCGAACCTGTCATTATGGACTTCGGGCTGGCCAAGCTTGTCGGGCGCAACGGATGCTGCTGAAGCGCGTCTGACACAGGAAGGCGCACTGCTTGGCACGCCGAAGTACATGGCTCCTGAACAGGTCAATGGAGATCAGAAAGCCATCGACCCGCGACAGATGTTGCACTTGGTCATTCTGTTTGAATTGCTGACTGGCAAAACGCCTTATTCGGGGCCGATCCTGCAATTGTTGTCTCAGATCGCCTCGGCTCCTGTTCCGCAGGTCAAAGCGTTTCGGCCCGAGGTGAGTGATGAACTAACGTCCGTCTGTTACAAAGCTATGGCCAAGAAGCCCTCAGATCGCTTTGCCCGGCGACCGAGTTTGCGAACGCTCTGGCTAATCTCGCGGATGGTTCGACTTTACCTTTGCCTGCGTCTGGTTCCCCAACGGCGTCCCCCACTCGCGAAGTCTCAAAAACCAAAAGCGACGGCGGACAAACGTCAAGGTCGGGGAGCGAACCAGATCGTCTTCGATAGACCATCAATCGCCAACAATCGATCCAGAGAATACTGTCCCGCCGAACCGTTCCCGCAGTCGCCAACTGCCCAACAGAACACGCCACACCCGCAGTGTTCGCACGACGTCTGGTGGAGTGCCACGGATCGTCTGGTACCTCGGCGGTGTGGGCCTACTTGCCGTCGCGATCACAGCTCTGTTTCTTTTTCGGGCGAAACCAGCCGAAACGCCAGTGACAGTCGCTGATGGCAAAACCAGGGAGAGCGAGACTGCAACGTCAGACATCGAAACACAATCAACACCAACGCCAACAGGGCCCCCGATTCAAAACTCTGAGCCCATTGGCCAGGCCGGCAACGTGGCTCAGTTGTGGCAGCTTCCTGACAACGTGACACCAAACGACAATGGAAGCTCAGCGGACTTGACGCTTTTGCAGGGAGACTGGGACATTGTGCAGGAAGTAGTCAGCGGGCAGATCCAGAACCTGCGGGCGAATACACTGCTGGTTGAGAACGACCGATTTGTCATTTCAAGAACATTCTCAGACGGAAAGACGGCTTCGTTTACGGGCACGATCCTGTTGAATCCCAGTGCATCACCGAAAGAATTCGACTGGACTGGCACGACTGGCGGAAAGTCGACTGGTTTACTTGGTCTGTACGAGCTCAATGGAGATTTATTGATAATTGCCTACAGCTTTCGCGACGAGCAGACAACCGTTCTGCGGCCGACGGCATTTCTCACAAGTGGTCCCGGAGCGGGAGTTGTCGTTGCAACCTACCGACGAAGGAACTCGGCCGCGACAAAAGCGATTGCCGGGCAAACAACATCGGTTCTTGAAACGTCCGAACAGATTCTTGCTCGCTTGCAGGGACGCTGGCTCGCTGTCACACAAGCACGAGGGGGTGCAAGTCTTACGCCGGAGCAACTCAAGACAGAGGATAAGGTCCTTACGATCACTGGCGACAAGTTCCAAATGACTTACTATCGTCTCCCAAATCCGACGGAACGCGGGATCGAAGAGGGCAGAATTCTGAGCTTTGATCTGACTAAAAAGCCTGCCGAAATCCTGATGATTTTCGACACCCTGAAACCTGAACCCGTTCTGTTCAAGGGCATTTTCGAACTACAAGGTGACCGACTTCGCCACTGTTACCAGAAGTGCCCGCTAAACGACGGAAGCTGTGGCAGCCCCGGTTCCTTCAATACTGAGAAAGGAAAGGCCATTTTCAGTGTCGAATATGTCCGTGCGAAGAATTAGTCTTCTGTCGAGTCGTCGCTGACGTTCACGACGCTACAGGCAGAGCCCCTGTTTCCGGCTCTGATACAGACTCAACGGATCCAAGGCTCTCGATCGCATAAACGATGCTGTCGATAGGGTTGGATTTGTCTCAGTCCTCACTCCGCTGCGCAAAGGGCTGCAGCGCTCGGTGAAGTTTTTCTGCTGACTTCAGCCGTTGGGAGAGGTCACGATTAAGGCCCTGATCAATAATCGCGGCCAGTTCGACAGGGATCTCCGAATTGAAGTCGCGGGCCGGCCGAGCATCCTCAGAGAGTCGTCGTCGAAATGAGTCCGCCAGGGAAAACTCAGGATAAGGATACTCACCGGTCAACAGTCGAAAGAGACAAACAACCGCGGCGTACACATCACATTCTGGTTTTGCGCTGCGGCTGTCGAGCAATTGCTCTGGTGACATATACGCCAGAGTTCCGCACAATTCCCCGGTCCCGGTAATGCCGGAGTGCCCGGCCGTCTCAAACATTTTGGCCAGCCCGAAGTCTGAAACCTTGAGATGGAGTTTGTTGCGAGAACGTGAGGCCAGAATGTTCGATGGCTTGATGTCTCGATGAACAATTCCCAGCTTGTGAGCGTAAATCAACGCTTCAAGGATCTGCAAAACAACCTTCACCGCCAGTCGCACGCGTCGAGCCGGATTATGTTTCCAGACCAGCGTTTCGAGGTTATCGGATTCAACAAATTCCATCACAAGGTAAGGCCGTGAACCAGAGAACCCGAAACTTAAGCATTCGACAATTCTCGGATGGTGCATTCGCGAGGCAATGGAAGCCTCACGGATAAAAAGCTGTCGAGCTTTCTCGTCCATCTCCAGTTCAGGACGAATGAGCTTGATCGCAACCGTCCGATTGGTTCCCAATTGCCGTGCTTTGTAGACCACGCCAAGTGCTCCAGCTCCGATCTGGATAAAGCGGGAGAAGCCTGGAAAATCCGAAAACTGTGTTTCAACAGGCCTTAATTTGGTCAACGAAGAAGCGACAGAAATCCTCGTCCGCTCGAGATGTGGTGTACCTGAGCGATGATCTCCGGCTCCTTCCTCCTGCGAAGCGAAACCTTCAGACGCATCGATCATTTTCGCCTGTGGAAGAGACCTCAGTCGCAATTCTTCAGCCGCCAGATCTGCACGGCAGGCTGGCGACAACATTCCAAAACACTTCACGTATTCTCTGACGACTGGCGGTTCACCGGAGCTCGTCGGAAGCTTCAATCGATGCTGAAGGTCTGCCCTCAGAATCTCTGGAAGAACCTTCTGAGCGACGACCGGATCGGACAGCAGAAGGCCCTGAGAATCAAGGAAAACGCGAAGATCCGGCCGAGGCAGTTGCTTCCATTGGTCATGAAATCGTTTGATCAGTTCATCGAGCGGCAGCATTCCGTCCCTTTGTGTTCACTCTTTATGGTTCAACACATCGACAAACCATCGCCCCGGCAGCAAATTGATTGTCCCTGGCCTACAGTACTCCGTGTCTGACGTAGCGGATTTGTTCGGAGTCATGTTCTTCTCAGTTTAACCCGATGTAGATACGCCATCAGCAGACAACAAGGGTGCTCCCGGCAAGACCTTATTATGAAAGACTGCCGGGAGGCTCTCCACCAAAGGGCTCTCTCCGCAGATTAATGACAGCCGCAGTCTGCCGCAGCAACTGCCAGCGGGATTGGTAATCGCTGAAAGCGGACCTGCCAGTCGCGAGTCAGAAGCAGACTATGCTTGTAGGGCGGTGTTGAGTCGTTGGAACTCTCAGGAACGGTCACGATGTACTGGTTCAAACCGGACGTTTCGGGAAGAACAACCATCGCGGTACGGAACTCGTCAAAAAGATCAAAATCCGCCATCGGAATCTGCTTCGGATGAATCTGAGCGTTGGGGTTATGCGGGGCCGAAGAGCCTGGGGTTTGCAGACGTGTAAAGGTGACGATCCAGCCACCCATTTCAATCTGCTTTTCATCCACATTGAGATTCAGCCGCGTCGGACCGAAGGAAAGGCGTGGATTGTCAACGCTCTGAACCCGAATGAAGCCGTAGACCGGCTGGGGCCCCGCATGACTCGGGGCAGCAGCCACTTCATCCGGCGGATCCTGCAGACTACTCACACACTTTGTGTGAATCCCTTCCCCCTCCTGAGTAAGTACAATTGCATCTTTGATCGAAAAGAAGTCTCGTCCTGCACCAGGTTCATCGCAAAACGTCCCAGGGCCGCACCCACAGCAGCACTGTTTCCATCGCACAAATTCTCCCTCTTCATCAACCACCGTGACGAACACGCAGATACCTGAGCAGTTCGCAGAACCAGAGTAATAATTCGATGGGCATGGATAAGCGTATTCAGACATTCCAGTTTTCCTATTCAGTATGGGCAGGAAAGAGTTCTCGTCATTAATAGAACATTAATCCACGGGCAATGTTCGCACCACACGAAATCCACCGTACGTATCACGTACCTGAGGTTCCGTGGAAATCCTGTTAGCTCCGTCGAGTCAAATCTTATAGCCGTTACAACGTTTCCCCCAAGCATACTGAAGGAAACATTGCATCGATTGTTTTCACCCGGATAAACTTCCATAGCAGTTTCCGAAGCATTTCCATAGATGTCAAATACTCCAAACGGGCTCGGCAGAAGCTGAGCCACCGATCGCAGGAAATTGTGAGCATTTGATCTCGACCATACATATTCCTGAGTCATATCGGGCGTCGCGCTGGAGCCAGCCCGGCTTACTGGAAGTTTGCAGCAGGAATGCTAATTCTTCGACGGTTGCCAGTCGGTACCCCGACTTATCCAGACAGTCGGCGACTGGTGAAAAGTTATCCGGGGCCTCATCCACGGCTGGGTAACACCACTGCGAAACATCGATCCCCGCGTCTCTGCTGAGGCAATTGCAAAACTCAGCCATTCGAGACTTTTGAACCTGTGTGACAGGTGACCCAGCTCCTCCGGCTCGAATGCCGGGTTCAGATGATGATCCGGAAAAGAATCTTAAGAATAATTCCACTGGAACCTCGGTACTGCTGACGGCGAAAGAGCAGCCGTGGCGGCGTGAAAACCCGGACGTCTCATCTTTGTCAAACACGAGCATCGTCTGGCCAAAAGGGTCGACGTACCATTCCTGTAACGGTGCCGGGGCTCCCAGGGCCAACTGTTTATCAAGCTGAGTTGTATCGACATTCCGCCTTCTCAACAGCAGTCCAGCGATAGAATGAACCTCACGATCGCCAGACGTCAGGTACAGGTGGTTGAGCAACTTCTGCCACTCATGACTCTGACCACTGCTCATTGTCGACTCCGAGTATTTACCGGATGCCAGCAGCAGTACCGCCACGAGGTCTGGGTGATCAGCATATTCGGCGATGGCATAGCGCAGACGCTCGAAATCCAGACGTGAAGGCGTCATGAGATGTATCAGGTATTCTCGGCCGGGCGAAACTGTGGTTCGCGAAGCCAGCTTGAGAATCGGCTCCACAATTCCGAATGTCAGAGCGGCAATTGCAAGATTCGCCTCCATCCGCGACTGCTCAATGATCGACCCCATATTATTCGGTTGCAGCTCACTTCGAGCAATGATCTCGGAGATTCGCTGCTTTGCCTGGATTGGAGAGTGTCGAAGGATTTCGACCACTGATCGAAACTGAAATTCACCCGCCAGCGGCAACAATTCTGCGATGTCCATCGGATTCACAGAATACGTGTGGAGTCAGCAAATCCGATACGAGTCGGTTCCAGTTCGTCGGCTTCCAGAGTCATCTGTCTGAGGGGTTCACGGAGTTCTGCCGACAACGGCTGCAACTCATGAATCCAAATCATCGCATCCGGATAGGGCTGGTGAAGCAACGTAAGACTCACCTCCTGAAGAACAGACGGATCTTTTAAGGCCGGGACGTTCAGCCTGCCAATTCCGGCCAGACCGACAACGGCTCTCAGTCGAGTGGTCGCATCCTCGGACTGGTTCTCCAGAACCCGAGTGAACTCTTCGGCGACAAGATCTGCGTGCGGTACAAGTGCAGCCAGAGCGACTGCGACATCCTCAACTGGAAATTGTTCACTCAGCAGCCATCCCGCCAGCGGCAAAGAGGGTTCCCGGGATTTGCTAAGTATTGCCACCGCCGCACGCGATCGTCGCTGCATAGACTCATCAGCATCATCATAGGTCGCCTTAACAAGTGGCTCAACGTACTTCCACAGAGGCTGCATTTTGGCGACATGCTCGGGCACGTCACGAATCTCAATCTCCTGAAGCGCACTGGCCAGAACTTTGGACTGGTCAATTGCCTGAGCGTCGCGGATCGCCTGGTATACAAAAAACACCACGCACGAAACCAACACAGCCACGAATCCGCCAGCCAGAACATAATTGCGTATACGCTGAGTAGCCGCTTCGAGCATTCGGCGCTGGGATTCCGTTCGGTGTCGACGATTCGTCCGAAAACTGTATTGCAGCCATTCGACAATTGACGGCAAATAACGAGCAGACGGACGACTCGACCATAATTCGGCCTGCTCCTGGAGCATTAACTGCAGCCTCCCGGAAGGCGTACTTCGCAGATCCCGCTCCAGCCATGCTCGAATTGATGGAATCAGAAAATCATGCGTCAACTGGTATCTGGGCTCAGCATCACCGGAAGATGACTGTGGATCAGACGACTGAAGATCGTCATCCATCGCCAGCGGTGTCAACAATCGTAATTCGCTGTCGAGCAGCCGCATGAGCTGATCGAAGTCTCGCGGCGATTCCTTATATCCGGATGCATTCAACAGAACCTCACGCCTGACGGCAGAGCCCTTAATCAGGCCTCGGGCCGGAAGCAGACTGGCAAAGACATTCCGAGCAGATTCAGTGTAAATCTGGCGTGCAGAGCTTGCCAAACCTCCTATCGCATGTTCCAAAAAAGCTACGCCAATCCCCCCCACGCCTCCCAGCCGATCCAGCGTAGAAACCTGCCACGGCTGCTTGCGAACCATCTCCACAAAGACCGTCAGTCGAATTGGAAACAGGCGATCATCTTCGGTCAATTCGGATATCGAACGATCCAGAAATGCGTTTTGGGCGGCGGTAATCTCGTGTCGGTTCTCAGGCAGGCAGCCATAGGCCACACCCAGCTCCACAAGAACCTTGCGCGCGTGATCAACATCAAATGCGTCGATCAAACAGGCGTTCTGGCCATCCACAATTGTGAATTCCAGCAGATTCATGAACCGGCAAATCGGCAACCAGAAATCGTCGCGGACTGTCAGGAGACATTGGAGTCGCCCGCCGTCACACTGCCTCAGCGCACGGACAAGTTCGCAATCGGAATTGACCTGTCCGCGTGCCAGCCACTGTTCAAACTGATCGATAACGAGCAGCACTTTCCCGTCGTCACTCAATAGTTCCTGCTCACGGAGTTCAAAGAGCATTTCGGACAGATCCAGCGTCTTCGAAAGACCTTCGAATTGTCGATGCAGAACACTTTTGAGTCGTTGCTCCATATTGGCGGCATTGGCGTCGACGTAAACGACTTTAATCCGCCCGGCGATCCGTGGAATTACGGCAGCTCTCACCAGTGACGACTTGCCTGATCCGCTTGGACCATACAATAACCCCACTGCGAACGTCTGTTCCGAGTCCGTCTGCTCAATTGATGTCTTCAGAAAACGTAACGTCGCGTTGCAACCTTCCCGATCCCACGGCCCAGGCAGCAACCTCGAAAAGAGGTGAGCGTCCTGAGGCTCGAATGGCCGCAACCCTCGAGGAACAAGCGTCGCTCCGCCCGAGTTCGCAGCACTATTGGACTCAGACGACGCAAAAGACCCGGAGTCTCGCTCACGTCGAGAAGCCTGCAGCCACTCATCGAGCTCAACCACAAGTTCATTCGCGTACCGATAACGATCGGTCATGCGACGCGCCATGCAACGTTCGCAGATTCGCTGCAACTCTCGTGGAATCTTCGGATCCCAGTGTGAGAGTGGAACATAGTCCGCTGCAACAATCTGTTCCTGTAACTGCAGGAGATCATCCGCAGAAAAAGGCTTCCGTCCGCACAGTGCGAGATAGAATATTGCTCCCAGCGCCCAGATGTCAGTTCGTTCATCGATTCGATGATTCTCACCAGCGGCCTGCTCCGGAGCCATATACTGCGGAGTTCCAATTCGCCGATTGGTCAGGTCCATTGCTTCACGATATCTCAATGCCAGACCAAAATCCGAAATGTGCGGCATGTCCTCGTTGTCAAGCAGTATATTTGCCGGCTTCAGGTCACGATGCACGAACCCTTCGCTATGCGCATGGGCAAGGGCATCGGCGATCTGCCGGACCAGCCTGGCGGCATCTCTGAAGGAAACTTTCTCCAGCCTGAGGTAGTCGCTGAGCGACCGCCCTCGAATGTACTCCATAACAATATAAGGAACCTTCGACTCCTGCCCCACATCATGAACGACAACAATTCCGGGATGTCGCAGTCTGGCAACAGTTCGTGCCTCCTCCAGAAAACTCTGGAGAGAATCGTCGGATCGAAAACGATCCAGTCGAGGAATCTTAATTGCAACGAGTCGGTCCAGATTCGCATCGTGCGCCAATAGAACTTGTCCGAAGGACCCGTGTCCCAGCAGCCCCCGGACTTCATATCGCCCCATTCTCGAGGGGATTCCGGCGCTGACTTTCTGGACGTTCTGCTGAGCGTTGTCATGGAGCCATGTCTTCTCGTTGTCGACCGGCCGATCGCCGGACTTCGTATCCGATAATGACTGTTCGTCGGGCGAAGCGTGATTTGTCGACTCATTTCGGTCAGACATGGCCACTCCCTTTCTCACTAACACCCCAGAGTGGCTTCGGACGTCCCAGCCAATGAACAACGGTTTCTTTCGGATGGTCGTTCCGCAATCGCTCCAGGCAGTCGTCCGCATCCCACAGATACTGCTTACGCTGTGTTGCCTGTTTATAGTTCAGATTATTCGCGGGACAATTCAGGCCACGGTCTTCATGAATTTCTGGTCGATCGCTGGACATCGGGTCACACAACAAAGCGACAAGTGCATGTTGATCATGAAGATAACATTCGCTCTTCAGAACTGGATCCGCGAGAATTCGATCGCACCAGGCCGCCCAGTCCTTTATCCACTGATCGCCTCTGCGAAAAGCAAAAACACCGGTATTCACCCGAGTCGCTTCTGCGTAAAACGATGGGATCGGGCCAAAAATCCGGTGAGCCATTCGCAAATATAGTTTTCTGGCGTATATCTCACTGACAAAATTCTCCAGGGAGACCCAAGGACCTTTTTGTAAGTAGTCAAACAGGAGTTCTGCATTTCGGAGCAGAACGGCATCCGCGTCAATCCAGATGGTCTCTTCAAATGGACTTGTCAGACAAATCGCCGGTTTATCCCATGCCAGATCAAAATTAGCCTGTTCCTGGTAAGCCTGCGTGTCTTCCGGCATTGCGAGTACAGTGACACCATGATCAACCAGCCACTCCACCTGCCACGAAAGTAATCCCTGATCAGCAACAGCAAGGTCGACATGCGCCTCATGACACGCGCGAACCTGCAGTTTTAAAGTCAGCCAATACGGACTTGACGCACTCGTCAACACACCACGCTGGCCATCCTTCAGGCCAGGACGAATATGCGGTTTGCTTCCCCAATGGACGCGGGTCTTGAGAGGTTTGGTGACCTCCACTGGACTTCTGTGCTCGACCAGAATCTCTCGTTCGTCAATCTTGCGAACAATAAACTGAGCGGCCTTATGAAGCAGTATCCAGTCTGTTCGACAATTAAAAAAGCCGTCGATGGCAAGCTTCGGCAGACGCCGCAGTGCCGGATCGATGTGATCATAGTCATCACAGATCATAATCCCGCCGGAACGCAGCAGTGGCCAGCATAGAACCAGATCATTCAGAAGATCCTGAGCTTCATGACTTCCGTCGATATAAATGAAGTCGTATTTTCCTCCCGAAGACTCGAGATTTTTTTCTGTACACCAGCGAAAGCTGCCCGCTTTATGCTTGCGAACTCGCTCGGCATACTTCTTCGTATTCCGATCAAACCGTGCTTCCTGCTCAACAAAGCCAGTCCACGGATCAACACAGTCCAGTGTCGCATGTTCCCCGGTTAGAATGTGTTCGCAGAACCAACAGGCCGATCGCCCTTCCCATGATCCAATTTCCAAAGCCCTGATTCCAGGCTTATTCGCAAATCCAGCCAGGTGCTGATGCCAGAGACTTTGGTGGGCATTCACCCAGTCTGTAGTGAATGCAGTTTCTATTTCGCTCATGATGCCAAATCAGCCAATCTCGTCAGTGTCAGAGTCATATCGAAATTCCAATGCGTCGGTGCTCGCCAATCCGCTACAGCATCACAAACGGCTCCATCAGTGCTTGCCATGCTGGCGGCCGGTCTGCTTAAACTGGCAATCTCCAATTCGAACGAACATCCTTTAGCCATGAATCCAGAAGACTTCCCCAAATCCGCTCCTCAGTGGAAGCGTCCAGTCCCGGAATTTCTGCCTGTGCCTGCTCGAACAAATCCTCCGGAGTTCAAATGTCCTGAAGAGCTCCAGTTTTGCTGATCAAGGCTTTTCAGCACACCTGATATCATATTCATTCCAATCGCATCTGCCCAATTACCCATGGCCCATTTGCCTGCCGTGTCGTGTCTCTCAAATCCCTTCGTTTAACTCGTGGCCGACAGGCCAGGTGTTCTCAACTCCTGGCCTGTCGGCCCTGGGCTAAACATGGCAAAACATTCTGCTCTAAAAGACCCCATCTGTCTGAGACACTACACCAGCCTTAAGGCTGATCGAGTTCCATCTAATAGAGCGAACAACGCATTTCCACTTCCACGGTCCCCAAGATCGATCAGGTGTGATTGACATGCAGGATGACCAGGTTGGCCGGCATTGATGAGTCCATTGCCGGTTCATCTGAGTTGTTACAGAACTGACAGGATGATGGCCGCCACACCGCAGAAATCAGCACGTTTCAGCCTTTGTTTGAGCAGTCAATTCTGATTGCGCAGGAGTCCCCGTGTTTATTGATCACCCGGGCTCGTCGTGCTGGCACTAACTCCGAAGGTCACGCTGAAGCTTTAATGATTCAGACTTCGGCCGGTAACAGTATTGACCTTCTCACTGAAAATTCCCGAATCCAGGAGAATCAGGTGGGAAAGAACACACATTGGGAACACTGAAGATCCACGGCAAAGGCGACAGACTCCCCACTCTGGATGTCTCGTCACTGCTTGCTGATTCGAGGCTTCGTCCATCCGGGCTGAACACGACACAGCGGCCATCATTGGAGAATCCCTTTAGCCAGCATTTCTCCAGATACGTGCTGGCAACCTTCTTTTTGGCCGGAATACGGGTGCAGAATTGGCAGAATCCCCTGACCCATGTGGCACCTCGGATGTGGCTTCAGACTCGCGCGCGGCGGACAGAGAGTTTCGATTAAGGAATAGTCCCGAAATAACTTCCGTAGCTGAAGTCGTGAGACTTCAGTCGAACTCTCACGAGTTCGGCTACCACGGGACCTTATTTCGGGACCGTTTCTAAAGACAAAGATAGCCAACCCTGTGGCTCGGAGGCTTTCGAGAACGAGTTCACCCAGCAAAGTCACGAACTCGACGCATCATTCCGCATTATTGTGGGCATCCTATCATTCGTTCGGAAGCCCATCGCCTCTCGGGCTGCCCGTACTTGAATCCCCCTCAGCAAAACTCTTACGAGAACAGGAGGCCGTCGCCCGGAGTAGAATTACAGATGTGCTTCAATATCCGGAATACCCGACGCGGCTGAGTTCACCGGCTCGATTGTGACACGATAGCGATTGCATAAAAATGGCCCTCGCCGTAAAGATACGACGAGGGCCTAAGATTGTTCGAACACAGGAGACTGCCTGAGACTTCGATAGAATCCGGCTCGAAACAGCTGAGCCCATTCAGGGCGAATCTTGCATCAACCTCGCGGCTGGGAAGCAGCGTGATGTAGAGTGAAGACACCTGCCGAACGTAGTCCGAATTAGCAGAACCGGAGTCGTGAAATCGTCTCAACAGAAACCGGAGACAATTTCACCAGCAGTGATCAATTCTTCCATAGGCGTCCTCCAGTTCAAGGAAAAACACAGCAACGGAAAAGCGACTTCGTTGAAAGTGTTGCCGCGGATCAATCGCACGTCAATCGCAATTTCAGACGTTTATGCATTAGTGCGGTCCATCATGTGCAATTTGACTGCTCGGCGATCTATTTCGATTTCGTCAACCTTTGCTGCACATCGCCGACTTCTATTGAGTGAATTCTTGGCCTCAGCGATTTTTTGTTGCAATACTGCAGTGATCCTGAACGTGCGGAGGGACTCCAGAAAGAGGGATGCACGCTTAGAGAGTGACGATAACGTTTCGCAACGAAACTGAGGTCAGCATTATTCACGTGAAACTTGACTTGCAATCAATCCGGCCACGTATCCGCCTTTGAAGCCCGCATCGATATTCACACACGTCACATTCGACGCGCAGCAGGTGAGCATCGACAGCATCGCCGTGATCCCGTGCAGTGAAGCGCCGTAGCCGACGGACGTGGGAACTCCGATGACAGGGCAGGGAACGTAGCCACCGACAACGGACGGCAAAGCGGCTTCCATGCCAGCGACGCAAACGATCGCCACAGCCTTCTGCAATCGAGCCACATGGCGCTGAAGTCGATGAGGTCCCGCGACTCCCACATCAATGATCAGCTCCGACGGAACTCGCATCCACCGTAACGTCTCCAGAGCCTCCTCTGCGACTGGCCGATCACTGCTGCCAGCGGCGACTACGAAGACGGAGGGTTCGGTGTCAGGGGCCGGTTCAGGTGTCAAGTGGCGTCGCAAAGTCCGTGCGATGTCGTTGTAGACAGCGTCGGGAAACGCGATGAGTAACTCACCAGCCAGATCAGCACGAGCTCTGAGACCAAACTATCCTGACCGGCCTCACGCTGCTCTCGCGAGTGATCCTCACAATCGCACGCTGCCGGTTTTCCTTCGCCAAACACCACTTCGGGGAAACCACAGCGTTCACGTCGCTTGTCCAGTCAACGCCGTCGCGATTGCGTCGGAGTCCGCCCGGAATTCGAATTGAGTAACTTCTCGACGGCAGCCTCAAGGGCGGCAGGACTTTCATACAGATGTGCGAGCGTGGAGCGTAAGGTCGCAGCGCGTCCGGAATAGAGCCAGGATTCATAACAGACCAGATTCTTGTTGAGGCACCGCAGTGCAGGTGAAACGCGAGGGATGCTTTGGAACAGTCCCAACTCGAAACATCAGAGAGGGATTCAGGACAACTTCCCGATCCCTCGCTGACGCCTTGTGAAGTGGCGTATCTTCAGGCCCGGAGGGTCGACAAGGCTCCAATGCCGGTGGCGTAAGCCACCGGTATGCGAACACAAGGATCTGAGGCCCGGAGGGCCGACACAAGAGTGGGTGTGTCGGCCCTTCAGGCCTGAAACGCAGTGTTTTTAGAGGTCCGGTGGCTCACGCCACCGGCAGAGGATATGCCGGGCTTACAGCCCTAATGAAAACTCGCAACTTCAAAACTGACGCTTCGGGTCTGGACAGACGGAAATTATTTTGGGCCTGTCACTTAGTCGCTGCCGCCAGGACCTGGAGTGGTCATTTCCCACGGAGCTTTTGCGGATGCTATCAGGATCGCACGGGGCAGCTCAACGGACTGCGCCAGAAACGCAAAAAGCGGGTGAGCAACGCAACGTTCCTCACCCGCTTCGGAGTGTTATCGTGCTGAGAGCACTGTTTGCCGAGCAGCCGGATCCGTAAGAATTCGGACACCTGTCAGAGAGATGGGCCGAATTCTCGCGAATCCGGCTCGCAAAAGGATATCAAATGCTACCCGCCAGAAGGCTTCCGCCGATGTAGCGAGGAATATCGATCGCATACTTGACGGCCTGTTTCACAGCCGGCGCCGGGTTCTTGGGGCCGCAGACCTGAAGATCCTTAAACGTCAGTCGATCCGGAGCATTCTCCGTGAACAGATTGACGCAGATATTCAAAACCTCACCCAGGTTACCCGCAATGTTTTCTGCCACGATGCCGGCTTTGGTCGCATCGTTCGCGACGCCCGCCGGAATCATCGACATCGCAGCTCCCATGGAGTTTGCGAGCCCGAGTTCGCACACAAGGACTCGCTGCACGGTCTGAGCATCGTCCACGTAGCTGGCAACCACGTGAGGCTTATTCAGATCCGGACCGGGGGCAGAATTTCGTGCCTCGACCTGGTTACCAAGCAGGCACTGCATCAGTTTTTCTACAGTATTCAAAGTTGGCAGTGGGTTGCTGCACATGAGTCACCTCGTGGAATCAATGAGCAAGAACAGGGGTAAGAGCAGCTTCGAACGCATTTGGAGTAAACGGCTTCACGATAAAGAACGCTGCACCGGCATCTTCGGCTTCTTTCTTCACTTCAGCGCTGCACTCTGATGTGACAAAGCCGAACAGAACTTCGTTTCCATCAGCGCGAAGTTTGCGGAGGAAATCGATGCCCTTCATTTCAGGCATGTTCCAGTCACAGCAGATCGCGTGTGGTTTGTGTTCAGCGACCATGGCCAGACCTTCGAGTCCGTTATTGGCCTCGACGGTGGTGAGGTTGGCGATTCCGGACTGCTTCAGAGTCCGGATCACGATCATACGCATGGCTTTGCTGTCATCAACGACGAGAACTTTCATAGGACTTCCCCCCTTAGTCTTAAAACATGCGTTGCATTTGACCGCAACGGCGTCGGATTCGAAAAGAAATGAAACAGCCGGCGCGATTCGATTGAGTCGACCAGCAGAAAAATTCATCAACACCTGATTGTTGAACAGGATGGGCATTCCTGCCCGTCTAAACTCAGTCGGACAAGAATGTCCAACCTACAAGTGAAGGCCTGACAACAATGTCGTTCACGATGTTTGATTGGTACGATCGAGAACTCGCACGATCAGCGGATCGCCCTGGCAGCGGTTGGAAACGGTCAGACCGTTGAAACTGCTGTCGAATGGAGCTGCGCCGACGCATTCGCCGACACAAGGCAGAGACAAAGCGGAGTCGCCTTCGACGATCCCTTTAAGGTTTCCGCCAACCATGTTGACGATTTCCCCGACGGCATCGCGAATCTCGGCCTCTGACAGCTCGTCTTCGCTCATTGCAAACATATTGGAAGCGATTGCCACCGCTGTTTTGCGAGGAGTCAGCACCTGAACCAGGGAGTCCCAGTCACCCGAGATTCGAATGACTGCGGACAGAGCGTCCGATTCATCGCACCCGGATTGCTCGGAAGGTTCAAGTTCCAGTCCCAGCATGCCGGAGCAGACATCGGACACGACCTGCTGCAGTGTCTGTTCATCAATCGTCATGGAGTCAAGTCCTATACTGCGACCGGTCTGAAACAGACGGTCTTGCCAATGGTCTCTCGGGTGAACGGAACATTCAAAGTGATCAGCGTCTCGCCGCCTCCGAGAAACAAGTAACCGTCGGGACGCAGAACCTTATGGATTCGTTTCAGGATCTGTTCCTTCGTCGGCTGATCAAAGTAGATCATGACGTTACGAAGAAACACTATGTCATACTGAGTCGTTGTGGGCCACGGACCTGTTAAATTCATGCGACGGGCATCAATCATTTTTCGCAGCTCAGGTCGAGCGCGCCATGAGTTGCCGGATCGCTCAAAATGCTTCAGCAGCATCTGTGCGGGTAAACCCCGATTGACTTCAAACTGGCTGTAAGTTCCATCCTGCGTTCGCTTCACCATTTCTTCGGACAGGTCAGTGGCATGGATCTTCACGTTCCATGCGCCAAGTTCATTGAAGTACTCACGCAGGGTGATGCCAATCGTGTAGGGTTCCTGTCCGCTGGAGCTGGCCCCGCACCAGATATTCAATGCCTTCGTTGCCGAGCGGGCCTGCAACATGTACGGAATCACATTCGAACGTAGTGCTTCGAACGGAGCCATATCCCGGAAGAAGCTGGTCTCATTGATCGTCATCGCTTCTGCGACGCGTTCTGGCAGCAGCCCATTCGTCTGCTTACGCAGTTCCGCGACCAGGGCATTGACGTTTGCCAGTCCGGCCGACTTGGCGACAGGAAGCAGACGTGATTCGAGCAGGTAGTCCTGATTCGACGATATGACGTTTCCTGAGCGGCAGGCGATCAGCTGCTTCAGAAAATCGATCTCCATTGTGGCCAGAGGCATTGTTGTCAGTCCCGAGGGAGTCAAGAGCGTGGTTCATGTGCACATGAAGTGGGGCCGATCGATGGAATCCACCAGACCGGGTCAGAATTTGATTTTCGCCGAGAGCCGTTCAGCGTGCCGCAGACAGGGACGTTGCGTTGTTTGAGCCACGAATTCGAGTCGTGATCGCGGCAGCCATGTCTTTCAGATTCAGAACGGCGTCTGCAATTCCAGCTTCGTAGACGGCTCGCGGCATGCCCCAGACGACTGAAGAGGCTTCATCCTGAGCAAGGATGCTGGCTCCGGCTTTGGCCAGCACCTGAGCACCCGCAGTTCCATCTCGTCCCATGCCTGTCAGTACGCAGGCCAGTGTGCTGGCGCCGTACACGTCCGCAATCGAGCGGAACATGACATCGACGGCCGGACGACAGGAATTCTCCGGGGCGTTCTTGTTAATACGCAGGGAGGGTGTCGGTTCCTTCGCGAGTCACGATCATGTGGAAATCACCAGGAGCAACCCAGGCTTCGCCCGGTCGAACAACAGCACCGTCGAAGGCTTCTTTGACTTTCAGCCGTGAGCCACGGTCAAGGCGTTCGGCCAGCAGCTGAGTAAACACCGGCGGCATGTGTTGAGTAATCAGTACAGGAACTCCGAGATCACCCGGCAACAGTCCGATAAGTTCTGCCAGAGCGTTCGGACCACCGGTGGAAGATCCGATGGCCAGCACACCAATCGGAACATTTCTCCGGCGAGGAGCTGTCTGTGGCGAGGTGACCGCTGGCTTTGATGCTGTCAGAGTGAACGATGCACTTCCGCGAGCATCTTTGTTCACAGACGGTGTCGTCGCTCCAAAACTCCCGTGTGTTTTCTGTGCAGAAGCCGGACTGGCTTGTGCAGCCTTTCCTGACGCGACTTGAACCTTGCTCCCCACATGCGAACCTTGGGGATCAGTTCCTGACGCAGATAATCCATGGCCTTGTTCAGATGGCCCACGCCGGTTGGTTTCGGCACATAATCGGTTGCTCCGGATGACAAAGCATCGAGCGTGGCTTCGCCACCCTTGACGGTCAATGTGCTGAACATAATGACGGGAACCGTATCGTTCAGCTTGCGAATGGATTTTAAGGCTTCAATGCCGTTCAGAGTCGGCATATCCACGTCCAGAAGGACCAGATCGGGCTTCTGAGATTTGAAGAAGGAGATCGCCTCTTCGCCGTCCTGGGCGGCTCCCACAAGCTCCATATCGGGCTCGCGAGTGATCGCTTCGGAGACAATGCGGCGAGTCACCGAAGAATCATCTGCGATTACGACTCGTATAATGCTGCTCATAATTGAAGCTCAGAATCTTATTAAGGTGGTATCCGGAAAGGTGGTGGAGAGCGTGGTCGGCGATTAAACAGACCACATCTTCTGCACATCCTTCTTGGCCGAAGTCATCATTTCTCGGCAGACGTCGGCTAAACGAGCTGCGACGTTTGTCTGACCGCAGCTTTCCAGAACATAGACGGCTTCGTTTTCACGAAGGTTGTATTGATTACCATTGTCGAATCTCTGCAGGTAGCTGGCCATGTGGTCGGCGATTGCCACAAGAGCGACCAGCCGGCGATGTTTCGTGCATGCGGCCGGGTTGTGGTGATATCGAATGACCTCGACGAACTCAGAAGGCAGTTTGCTGAGTTCCGCGTACCAGGCCCCCGCTTCACAGTGGTCGGTCCCAAGAATTCGGCGTTCCATAGTGAGCATTTCCGGTGACTCGTCGAAGTGCAGCGGATCTGCGGTGCAGAATTTGTCCGGAGCCACCACCGCCAGCAGAAGCCGGCCAAAGTCGTGGACAAGTCCGGCCGCAAACTCTTCGCCCTGAAATCCCGTGCCCACAACCTTGTTCACATTGATCGCCAGCATTCCGGTCAGGAAGCCATGTCGACACAGAACGTCACGCACCCATTCCTCTTCGAGGCTGAGATTCTTCATCAGCGAGGCCATACTGGTGCTGAGAATCAGATTCCGGCACTGTCGAAATCCCAGACGTACAATGGCCTGCTGCAGGCTGAGCACAACGGGGCCGCCAGCGGAGAACATCACGGAATTCGACATGGCCAGGATATCAGCCGCCAGTTTGGCGTCGCGTTCGACCACGGCGACAAACTCACGGATGGTACATTCCGGATCACGAGCGATCTCTAATGCCTGGACAGCGACACCCGGCAGCATCTGCAGGGCCTGCGCCTTCCGGCGAAATTCCGCCTGCAGTTTTGGATCCAACTCATTGGTTGGCAGTGTTGCGGTTGACATGGGGCAAGGTTTTCTGAAAGGGGTTTTCGGGCTCGAGTTTTCAGTTGGCAGTTTTCAGTTTTCAGAGAATGGCCAGGGCAGCCAGAGCTGCAACTTCTCAGCCTTGTTGCGATCACTACAGACTGAACATAGAAATCTGAAAACCGAACACCAGCCGCTATGCGGCTACGCGGCGTCCGGGCACTGCACACCAATGAGTCGCAGCTTTTCGATCAGGATTTCCGACGTGAATGGCTTCATGACGAACTCATCCACACCAGCCATCAGAGCTCGCGCCATCTGAGCCGGCTCCGTTTCCGTGGTCACCATGGCAATCTTCATCTGCCGATACTGATCATCGGCACGCACTGTCTTTACGAACTCCAGCCCGTTCATGACCGGCATGTTCCAGTCGACAAGAGTCAGCTCGACATCCGGGTAATGCTCCCCGAGGCGGTCAAGTCCTTCCTGACCATCACCTGCTTCCAGAATTCTGAAACCCAGGGGCTCCACAATCTGTCGCAGAATGCGTCGCATGGCTCGAGAGTCGTCGATAATCAGAGCGTACATGAAAACTCCTTAAGACATTAATGTGTGAGCCCAGTTCCTGTGCTCACGTTTGAGTTCGTGTTTTGTTGTGTGGAAGTCAGGGTGTATTGTTCAGAAACGGCAAAAAGCAAAATGGCAGAATGCGTTGTATTACTTCTTATAAGTCTCATAGGTCGTATAAGTCCCATACGACTTATATGTCTCATAGGCTTAAACTCTTCTTTTCACACAGACTGTGTTGTTCCTCGCAAAGCACTGTCGTTCGCGTGTCGAACATTGTCTGTCATCAGTTGGCCGGCTGTTTCTGTCATCACACGACTGGCGTTCGCCATGTCGTCCACATTTCGAGCCAGTTGCATGGTCATGTCGGACTGCTGGCTGACAGCCGACGCGATCCCTGTCTGGCTCTCGTGAATAGCCGTGACGACTTCGTTGACCATCTCAATGGAATTCAATGCGGTCGTAGTTTCATTCTGAATGTTTTCAATGTGCCCGATAATCGATGTGGCTGCTTCATTCGTTTGCGAGGCCAGTTCTTTGACTTCTCTGGCCACAACAGCGAAGCCCATCCCTGCTTCACCGGCTCGAGCGGCTTCGATGGTTGCGTTGAGAGCCAGAAGATTTGTCTGATGAGTAATTCGTTTGATCAGCTGGATCACTTCCCCGATCTGCTGACTGCTGTTACACAGACCATGCAGAATCTGGCTTGTGCGACCGACCGTATCCTTAGCAGTTGAACAGACGCTTTCCGCCTGATGCGCGTTTTGCGAAATCTCGCGAATACTGTCGTCGAGCTGGCGTACGGCGGCAGCAATACTGTTGGCATTGCCCCCGGTTTCGGCAGCCTGAGTCGACAGAACACGGGCTTTCAATCGCAACGGTGCGACGGCGGTGCTGATCACCCAGCTGCCAATTCCACCAACGATTACGATTGTCGTTACGACGATTGCAAGGCACACGTTTGTGCTGGTGTTCATGCTCTGGACGATCTCACCTTCACGTCGGACATTTTTCTCCGTTGTGTATGTAACGAGTGAGTTTACGGCATCTCGATGCAAGGCGTACTTCTCGGTCAGCGATCCCAGCAGAATCTGAACGGCCTTTTCTTCCTGATTCTGTTCACAGGCCGGAATCAACTCGCTCTCTACGATCTGATAGAACTCCATGGCTGGTGCATAAAGCTGTTCCAGCATCATGGTTCGCTGCTTTTCATCACTCAGATCTGTATTCCAGAACGCATGGCGATCTGTAAATTCCTTTTTCAGAACCTGCAGTCGATCAATGCCGCGTGTCACTTCAGATTGTCGTTTGTTCTGCAGGGCGACAACCATTTGATGGACGACCAGATGTGATTCCACAATGTATTCGGGCGGAGGCAGAATGTCGGCGATGACATCCTTGCCCTGAACGATCTCCAGGTATCCCGGACCGTGAACCGCCGAACGCTTCATTGCGTCGTAGAACAGCATGCTGCTGACGACGATGCCAAGAACTGACATTGCGAGGATGAATCGCAGTCTGGCAGCGATTGAGAGGCGTTTGATCATGGGTTTAACTTCCGGGGAATCTGGTGGTGCAAATCAGGCTGAGGACAAATTTAAATGCCTGCGAGCAGACGTCGAAGATTGTTCTGGGTTGCGCGTTGCCACTTTGAAATTCGTAGGTTGGACATTCTTGTCCGACGGGATTTCGACGGGCAAGAATGCCCATCCTACTTAGGACTCAAGTGTTGGTGATGAGATTAGCTTGACATCAATCTTTGCGCCGACGGCTTACGTTCCGATCGTTCGCTGATTGAAGATCGCACATCACCAACCAGTCGGAGCAGTTCTTCCGCCATGCCTTCGATATCGGCGGCCGCACTCAAAGTCACTTCCGTACCGGTAAGGAGTTGACTGAGCTGCATCGGCGACTCTTGTGATGTTGCGAACGTCACCGCTGCCGGTTGCAACTTCGGAGATATTACGACTGATTTCACCCGTCATCGCAGACTGTTCTTCGACAGCACTCGCGATGGCGTTTTGTGTTTCGTTAATCTGGCGGATGATGTTTGTCACCTGTTCGATGGCCATGACGGCTTCGGCGGTGTCATCCTGAATCATGGCAATCTTGCGAATGATATCTTCTGTGGCGAGGCCGGTTTGCTTCGCCAGTTCCTTCACTTCATTGGCAACCACAGCAAAGCCTTTGCCAGCTTCGCCAGCTCGAGCCGCCTCGATGGTGGCGTTCAGTGCCAGCAGATTCGTCTGAGAAGCAATCGAGTTGATCACTTTGATCACATTGCCAATTTCGGCACTGCTCTGACCAAGTTTCGTAACTGTTGCGGTCGTTTTATTGGCAGCATCGACTGCATGCCCGGCAACGGTCGCCGCGTTAGCCGTGTTACCGGAGATTTCGCGGATACTGGTGTTGAATTCATCAACAGCCTGTGACAACGCTGAAGCATTGGCACTGACCTGCTCGGCCGCCCCACTGGCCAATGTGGCCTGGTGAGTCGTCTCCTGGGCATTGGATCGCATCTGCTGCCCCACCACAACCAGTTCTTCGCGAGCAACCGATCGCAGGGCTTCCGCGGAACTACGCAGAACACTGGAAACCTTTCGAGCTGTGAACCAGCCGAAGATTCCACATCCGATGACGACGCCCACGGCACAAGTCACGTTCAGAGCGATGCTGGACGCCACAACTTCCGCCGCTTCCTTTTCAATCTCTGTGGCCGTCTCAACTGACAGAGTCGACAACTTGACGATCTCGGTCTTATGAGATTCATACAGCGATGTCAGGACACCTCGCAGCAAGGTTTCCGCTTTCGGGCCATCATTGGCCAGACACGCCGGAATGAACTGCTCATTGCTGACTCGGAAGAATTCCATCGCTGGTTCATGAGTCGACTGCATCAGTGATGCGCGAATCTTGCCTTCGGCAAGCTTCTCGTCCCAATACGCATGGCGCTGATGGTAGACGCTTTCGAGACTGCGAAGATTCTCGACCAGTTCATTGATCGTTGTCGAAGGCTGCTTCGTCTCCACGGCTTCGGCGAGCTTGTAAGACACGAGATAGCTCTCGATGATGAATTCCGGAGGAGGAAGGATGTCAGCGAGAACATCCTTCATCTCTACAATCTGCCCGTAATACGGACCGTTGACTTTTGTAATGGCCAGAGTTCGATTCGACCAGATCCCGTAACCGATCAAACCTGCTGAGAATACAGCAATCAGGAGGTAAAGCCTGACCGGGATTGTCATGTTGTTAAGTCGCATGGTGTTGCCCTGAGTTCTCTGCACGGTCTGAAGTTTAGGTGTTGAGTCTTGAAGTAGGATGGGCATTCCTGCCCGTCTGATCTCGCCTGTTCTCGTGTCGGACAAGAATGTCCAACCTACGTTCGCAGCTATGTCATCTTCACGTGATTCGGATCAAACTCGCGGCTTGATGATTCGCGTCGCGATCCCTTTGCGGCAGCTGCTCGTTTACGTTCATTGACCGGTGAAACGGCTTCCTGCACAGCTCCAACCAGCAACAGAAGGTCTTCTGCCATCTGTTCGATATCGGCGGCGGCCTGAAGAGTTTCATCGGTGCCTCGAGACGTTGAATCAGCAGCGTTGGCCACGAGAGTAATGTTGCGAGCAATCTCACCACTGCCAGCTGCGACTTCGGCGATGTTGCGACTAATCTCGCCCGTCATTGCCGACTGTTCTTCAACCGCACTTGCGATCGCGTTCTGGGTTTCGTTGATCTGGCGAATGATTCCGCCAGAAGCCTGACCGATAGCACTCACTGCCTGAGCGGTGTCGTCCTGAATCGCCAGCAATCTGCGAATAATGATGTCTTCAGTGGCTTCGCTGGTCTGCTTGGCCAGTTCTTTGACTTCGTTGCCCAGCCACGGCAAACCCCTTGCCAGCTTCGCGCTCGAGCCGCTTCGATCGTTGCATTCCAGAGCCAGCAGATTGGTCTGCTCAGCGATCGAGTTAATAACCTTAATCACGTTCCCGATCTCTGCACTGCTTTCGCCCAGCTTGGTCACAGTCGCGTTTGTGCGATTGGCGGCTTCCACAGCGTGACCGGCAACCGTCGCCGCATTGGATGTGTTGCCGGAGATTTCTCGGATGCTGGTGTTGAACTCGTCAACGGCCTTGGCCAAAGCCTGAGCATTTGTGCTGACCTGTTCTGCGGCACCGCTCGCGAGAGTCGCCTGGTGTGTTGTCTCCTGAGCATTGGATCGCATCTGCTGGCCGACTGAAACCAGTTCAGATCGAGCCACGTGACGGAGGCTTCTGCTGACTTGCGCAGGCTGTTGGACATTTCTCGGCTGTAAACCAGCCAAGCAGTCCGCAACAGACGACGACTCCGGCTGCCATACCAAGATTCAGCTTCACGCTGGAGTCAACATAAGCACCGAGATTCCTCTTCAACCACTGAAAGGCCTTCTGCGTCAGAGCTGCAAGATCATTGATGGCAACATGTTTGCGGAACACAAGAGCCATTTCAGATTCAAAAATCGTGTTGGCTTCGTCCCCCTTTTCCGCGAGCACGCCGGAATCAACTTCTCATTGGCCAGATCAGAACTCATGGCGGATCGCGCAGGTGTCCCTCATAATTTTTGACTTAATCTCTCCTTCGTTCAGGGTCTGGCTCCAGAACTCATGACGATCTTCGTATTGCTTCTGAAGTGCTGAACTTCTTCTGCAACAGCCGCCATCAGCGGGAGACGCCACGCGATCATGAGCCATCGCAGCCAGCGTCGAGAGGCAGATATGCCTCGAGAATGTACTCGGAGGAGGCAGAATGTCGGCAAGAACATCTTTCAACTCCACAATCTGCTTATCAACGTGGCTTTATTCACGCTTGCTGACAGACAGCGTGTGATTGGACCAAACGCCGTAACCGATCAAACCAGCGAAAACACGCGTCAGGATGCTTGAAGAGTTTTGACATTGCCTGAGATGTTACGAAACGACATGAAGAGCACTCCGAAGAAGTCCGTTAGCTTGTGGAACGGGTGGTCTGATTTGGCGACTCATTGCTGAACCGCACTGTGGTTTCAGGGATCAAAGAGCAGTGCCAGTCAGTCGATTGGTCAGCTGGCGGCTGGAGTGTAGGACTCCATGGACCGCTCCGGCGTTTCATCGGTTGCTGATTTCTGCTGATGCACGGCACTGGCAATGGCCGTCTGTGAACAATCAATTCGTCGTACGACTTCCTGAACAGTGCCAAGATCTCCCAGCAGTTCAGAAGACGCCGATTGAATCGCAGTAATCTTTTCTGTGATCGCAGATGTGGCTTTGGATGTTTCACGAGCCAACTCCTTCACTTCGCCGGCAACGACCGCAAAGCCTTTGCCTGTGTCGCCAGCTCGTGCCGCTTCAATCGTGGCATTCAGGGCCAGCAGATTGGTCTGTTCGGCGATGGCATCGATCAGCTGGACGATATTGCCAATCTCGCTGCTGCACTTGCTCAGCAGGTTGCCGCGTTCATTGGTGCATTCCACTTTCTGGACCACTTCCCGGACAAACCCGGACGTTGAAGAGGCACCGTCGGCGATGTCACGAATGTTGGCAGACAGTTCTTCGATGGCACTGGCGATTCCCGCAGTTCCGTCGGAAACATCCTGAGCGACTTCATTGCCGATTTCACAGGCGTTCTGACGAACATCGAGTTGTACGGATTTCAAAATGACCAGTGACAGCAAGCCGCACACGATCAGGCTGACGACGGCGAAGTTTGTGGCTTTGGACATCGCTGCTGCGGCATCCGCATCAGCAGGATCGAGCGATGAGACGATTTCGAATGCCCCTTTCAGGTCGCCTGCTTTGGCATTTTCCATCTCGAAGCCAGTTCCATCCAGCCCTTTGTCATTCCCCCAAAGCTCTTTCGAAGTGGCTGGGTTGCCATGACACTTCAGACAGCTTTCGCTCATCCGAACTGGGCGGAAGTAATGGACTGTGTTATGGGTTTCATCAAAAGCGATGAATTCCTCGAGATTGCTGTCACCGAGCTGTTCAAGTGCATCTCGTTCGAATGCGTCGGCCAAATTGGCGGGGTTTCGTGGAGTCATTGTGGGGACTTTGAAAACGAAACCGGACTCTTGCGCACTGTTTTGAATTGAAGTCATGGCAGAGACAATTGGAACGGTCGACATGACGTGATCGGTGTTTCCCGATTGCGACCATTCGTTCAGCTTGGACTGCTGAAAGATGTCCTTCTGCCACTGATGTTCCGCATGCAATCTAACGGACTCGGCCGACAGGCAAACGGCCCGAGCTTTACTCACGCACGCATCAATAGCGCGCTGACGGATGTCGCCAACCTGCGACCAGGTCAACGCCAGAATGACCAGCGTGGGCAACACTGCGGCAACGAGAGGTATTCGGTATTTCTGAGGGATTTTTTGCACTAAACTGAACATGAAAGTCTCCGCTCGGACTCATCCGAAAAGGCGTAACCTGTCAATGCTGCGCGATCGTGATGTTTAGAGATGGGAAACACTCTGCAGCTGGCGGCGTCGGTTCGATTTGGCGCTGTCTGCTGAGGAGTAACTGTTGATTCGTGGCATGTAACTGGTGTCTGGTGTTGAAGGTCCGGACGACGAAGAGTTGTCACTTCCGGCTTCCGTCGCCAGCTCATGAGCCTGGCGTGCCAGCTGCGATGCGATGTTTCGCTGCTCTTCAACAGCGGCAGCAATCGTCGACTGCGACTCGGAGCATTGTTTCATGAGGGCCAGAACTTCGTCCGTTGTCGTGATGGTTTCCCCACTGGACTTCTGGATGCAGCGAACACGTTCGATGACACGCTCTGAAGTCACTCGCGTATCATTGGCCAGCTGTTTGACTTCATTTGCAACCACCGAGAATCCCTTGCCCGCTTCGCCAGCTCGAGCTGACTCAATGGTGGCATTCAGGGCCAGAAGGTTGGTCTGTTCGGAGATCGCCGTGATTTCGCCGATCAATTCTGTCACGGAGTCCGTATGACTGCCCAGGGATTTGACGACATCGGAGGATCGCACACACTGAGAAAGAGCCTGCTGCAGTGCACTGACTGCGATCTGTGAACTGCGGGCGATTTCATCAATACTGCCGGAAGTCTGTTGAGCAACGGTCGCCATCTCAGATGAGTAGTGCCGAACCCGATCAGCATAATCTTTGGATTTCGCTGCAGTCTGTGAATATTGCTTCTTCATGAGCGACATAATGCTCATCGTGACCGCCGTCGAAGCTAACGCAGCGATCAGCCACGCTGACGTAGCAAAAATCACATGTTGGCGGTTCAGAAGATGGCTGTCCTCGACGACTGAAGTGTCCGCTGAAACAGAAGCTTCACCGGCATCACTTGTCACTACGCTGGCTGCATGCTCGTGCTTACCCAGGCTGCCTGATTTGGCTTCAGTGACCAAAATTGCTACGCCAAAGGCGATCGGAGCGGCCAGAACGACAGCCAGTGATCGCAGATTCTCCGGGATAAGTGTTGCAAGGTTCATGAAGATCATCACAGCTGAGTGTGGAAGAATTTTGTTGCTATTCGAACACTGAGGAATTGCCACGGGCCGTTTCAAGCCGCCATGACTAAGAACTCACCTGGTGCCGTTCAGGCAGCAAGCCGCACGGCAGCATCCAGGTTGAGCACCAGCATCAACCGGCCCTGCAGCTTGTAGGACCCTGTGATGAGCTCACGATGAAAGCCCTGCAGAGTTTCGGGAGGAGCTTCAAACTGCTCCTGATCGACAACAATGACGTCACCAATTTCGTTCACGAGCAGACTCACAGGGCCGTCCGAAGTTCGGACGACCACAGTCATCTGTGGCTCTTTCGTATCGGCTTCGGCCATACCCAGCCGACGACGCATATCGAGTGCAGTCACAATCTGACCGCGAAGATTCATCAGACCACGAACCACATCCGGTGCCCCCGGAATGCGCGTCATTCGCTGAGCGCGGATGACTTCCTGAACGCGATGAACTTCGACGCCAAGATACATCGTTCCAACTCGGAATGTGCAATAGGAATTTGATGCAACCATGAGTGCTACACTTTCGTGGATTCGTGCTGTTGATGTTTTGAATTTCAAATTTGAAATTTGAGATTTGAAATTGACAGATCAGCTGGTGGCCAGCCCCTGGAAGCAGCGACTACGCATTCATCGCGAGTTGCTCGAGATGCACAACGCGTGTGACTCGGCCTGCGATGATGCGAGTTTCGCTGCTCTCATCCGTGAAGGCCTGATCGGCTTCGTTGACGATGTCCACAATTCGACCAACGACAACGCCAATGTTGCGTCGACCATCGTTGTAGACAACCAGCGAAATCGCTCCGTGCTCGTCCGGCTCCACCTGGCCGTAGTCGTTGAGCGACACCAGCGGCATGATCTCGCCACGATACTGCACCACCTGCTGTCGACTGGTCTTCTTCGATTGCATCGGAGCCGAATCTCTTCCAGTCGCGAAACGCTGGACAGCGGAATCGCGGCTCGCGTGCCGTCCTGCGGATCAACGATCAGCCAGGAGATGCCGGCCATGTTCTGATCGCCTCGATCACCGGAGTTGTCGATGAGTGAACGAGTTCCATGAGCACTCAGGACATGCGACTGCTGAGCAATTCCCAGCACGTCCAGAATGAGCGACACGGTTCCATCTCCCATGATGGTCGACCCGGCGTAAGTGGCCAGTCCCTTCAGGTGCTGTCCAAGCGGCTTGACAACGATTTCCTGAGTGTCGTTGATGTGATCGACGACCAGTCCGAACTGACGATCTTCCGCCTGCAGAACGACGATGTTGACCACATCACAGGATCGGCGTTCTTCGTCCGATCGGCGTGGTCGCAGCTTCAGTTCTTCATCGAGAAAGACCAGAGGCAGCAACTGACCACGCAGTCGGTATACCGGTACGGAATGCATAAGTTCGATATCTTTGCGGGCTCGCTCACCTTCCAGGCGAACCAGTTCCAGCAGGCTGACCTGTGGAATGCAGTAACGATCTTCGTCGCACGTGACAATCAATGCCGGAACGATGGCCAGAGTGAGCGGAATCTTGATTCGCAGAGTCGTGCCGTGTCCCATAGTGCTGTGAATGTCGAGCGTACCGCCGATCTTTTCGACGTTCGTTTTGACGACGTCCATGCCCACGCCGCGACCGGATACGTTGGTGACCTTGGCCGCAGTGGAAAAGCCTGGCAACAGAATCAGCTGGATGGCATCACGATCCGGCATGGCCGCAGCCTGCTCCGGAGTAATCATGCCCTTTTCGATCGCCTTCTGACGAACTCGATCGACATTGATCCCGGCACCGTCGTCGGCGATTTCAATGTTGACCTGACCGCCTTCGTGATACGCTCTCAGCCACAGTGTCCCTTCTGACGGTTTGCCGTTCGCCTTGCGAACTTCAGAGGTTTCGATACCGTGGTCGACCGAATTGCGGACGATGTGGGTCAACGGATCCTTTATGGCTTCCAGAATGGTCTTGTCCAGTTCTGTTTCCGCACCTTCCATCTTGACCTGAACCTGCTTGCCGCAGCTGATCGACAGGTCGCGGACGACGCGTGGCAGTTTGCTCCACGCATTGCGGATAGGCTGCATACGAGTCTTCATGACTCCTTCCTGCAGTTCCGTGGTGATCAGGTTGATTCGCTGAGAAGCTGCAGCAAGAGCTGCGTCTTCAATTCCCTGGCTGAACTGCATGATCTGATTACGAGCCAGTACCAGTTCGCCCACAAGATTCATCAGCTTATCGAGCAGATGTACGTCGATACGGACTGACGAATCCGCCGCGGAACCACCGCCACCTTCGCCGTTGTCGACTTGGCGAGCTTCCTTCTTCACAGCAGGTGCCGCAGCCGCTGCCTGAACTGGTGCTGGATGATCGTGGTCATGATCGGCTTGAGCCGCCGCAGCGGGCTTCGGTGCGGTCACGGCCGGAGCGACCGGGGCTGCTGGTGCAGCTTCCGCCGACACGGCCTTAACTTTTGCTTTGCTGCTCTTTGACTTCTTGCTCTTCGTTGTCGATTCAGAAACTGCCGCAGCGACGTCGCTGCTGAGTTCTCGAATGACCTGCTCGACTTCGATTTCTGTCTGCTCTGAAGACGCTGCTGCAGCAGCAGGAGCAGCCGGTGGTACGGCTGACTCACCATTCTTCAGTCGACCCAGAGTCGCGACGAGGGCCTCGTAGGCTTCTTCGCCTTCCGTGCCAGTCGTATCAATCTGCCCGAGGATGCTGCGAACAGCATCCACCATGGACAGCAGGCCGGATGTGATTTCAGCGTTCAACCGCAGGGCACCATCTCTCAATAGTACCAGCAGGTTTTCGCCTACGTGAGTAATATGCTCAAGCTTCGGGAAGGCCAGAAACCCCGATGTCCCCTTGATCGTGTGAATCGTTCGAAAGATGCTGGATAACCGACTGCGATCATCCGGAGCATCCTCCAGCGCCATCAGGTCCTTGTCCAGCTGATCAAGGTTCTCGTAACTCTCAACCAGAAACTCTTTGACGATATCGTCGAGCATTTCCACGGGCGTCTACCTTTCGCTTCGCGCTCTTTCGCGCGTCAGAGAAATGTTGAATGACAAACCGCTAAGGGGCGGTGGTCTCGTTCCCGTGATCGTTGACTCGTGTTGCTTTCTTGCCTCGCAATATTTGCCTATGTTGCCTGTTTTCAACAAGGCGGTGCGGTTCTACCGACTTTGACGTCCTAATTCGTATTAACCCTGCTGCGTTGGTTGAACGGGGTCATCTTCTTTGGCGGAGACGTTTTCATTGACAGACGTCACTCGCAACAAACTGGTTGGCGGAAAATAAATCCGCGTGCTTCCGCGCAACTCGTAGATCTGAAATATGAAATTTCCGATCTCAAATTGCCATTCGCTGCTCGATCGCCCGTGGCCGGCAATTCGTCATCTTTCTGCCCTGAATTCAGCAGGAACCGAAAAAAGAGGGGCGGGGCTCAATTCGATGAAGCATTTCAGTGCGACCGGCCCCCCTTTCTGAGCACAAATCAGGGCCGCAATCGCAAATGCTGTTTAAACCAGAAGATCTTTCAGCACAGTGGATTCTTCCACCCCTGTGAGGCGCGCATCCAGGCCCTGGAACTTGTATGTGAATCGCATGTGATCAATACCCATCAAGTGCAACAGCGTGGCGTGGACGTCGTGAACAGAGACGCGATTCTCAACGGCGTGATATCCGAACTCATCCGTGTTTCCGTAGCTGATGCCCGGCTTGAATCCTCCACCTGCAAACCACATCGTAAACCCGGCCAGGTGATGATCGCGGCCGTTGCCCTGAGCCATCGGTGTGCGGCCGAACTCGGAGCCAAACACAATGATTGTGTCTTTCAGCATATCACGCGCGAGGTCGGTGATCAATGCTGCGCGCCCGATAGAAACGCTTTGTTCGGCCGTTAACTGTTCACGCTTCCGTGGTGGTCCCAGTCTCGATAGTAAAGCTGGATAAAACGCGTTCCACGTTCGGCCAGTCGACGGTCGGCAAGGCGTTGGAGAGCGAATGAGCCATCTCCCGCCTTTCGGCTTGCCATCAGAATCAAAGATGTGAGCCGGTTCGTTGCTGACATTATCAGCTCGGGACGCTCGACTGCATTCGAAACGCCAGACTGTACTGACTGATACGGTGGCAATTTCAGATCATCGAGCGTTATTCGCCAGTCCATTCAAGCGACCGACAGCATCGAGCACATCGCGTTGCTGCTTGGAATTTACGCCTTTCGGGTCCTGACATACAACACGGGATCTCCGGTGCCACGAATTCAACGCCCTGAAATTGTCCCGGCAGGAAACCGGAATGCCACTGACGAGCTGCAATCGGCGGCGGCGGCCATACTTGCCGGTTGAAACCATCACGACAAACCCGGCAGACTTTCGGATTCAGATCCGAGTCCATGCAACAACCCAGGATCCCATCGCGGGCCGACCGGCAATCATCGTTCCGGTGTTCATAAATGTATGGGCGGATAGCGATTGATCGCATCGGTATGCAGCGACCGCACGATGCGCATATCGTCTGCGGCTTTTTCGCCGAGCATTGGCCAGATCTCGGAAATCAGTTGCACGATTTTCCCCAGCTTGAGCATGCACAGGAACGAAACAGTTCAACTGTGCTCCCTGTACGCAATCTGCTGGCCTTTTGTGACAGATTCCGGCATTGGCTTGCCGTGCAACTCCGCCAGTTTCGGCTTGTTATCGAATGTATCGATATGAGTCATCCCGCCGGCCATGTACAGCCAGATGATGCGTGGCTTTGTTTCGATAGCGTCAGCTGAATGCTGCCGTCCATTTCGGGACGGACTCCGACGCACCAGCTTGCTTCGCCAGCAGTGATCCAGAGCCATCGATCCCAGACCGACACCTGTGTTTCGCAGAAACAGACGTCGACGATGTCTGTAGGCAACGTAATCATGATTTAGTTCCTTGTAATGACTTCGTGCAGATTCAGAATCGCGCGGCTGCTCGTCCACGCGGAGAGTTCCGGAGTTGGCAGATCCGCTGGCATCGGTTTGTCCCCGACCGTCAACAGAGTACAGCGGCGGCAGCGTAGCCTGATATTCGTCCGTAGTGTTCAGCAGTTCTTCCAGAACCGCCGCTTCGTCATCCTGAATCCGGACGCGATAATTGCGCCGAATGCAAAGTCGAGGCGCTTTCTCTGGAGCCGGACTGCCGTAGAATTTGCTCGGCAAAAGGCTCTTTTGGCTTCGACGTAGCTGGGATCGTTCAACAGAACGAGCGACTGCAATGGCGTATTTGAACGAGGACGATCAGCCGTGCATTCTTCTCGACGGCATCGAATGCCAAAGACTCCGGATGCAGATACTGACGCTTGCCAGTGTGTGTAGAGACCTCGCCGATAAAGTCACTTCGCCCTTGCTGTTCTGCCATTCGCGGTGGAAAGTTGAGATACGCCAGTAACCAGCCGGCTGATAAAGGTTCACACTTTTGCCCGCCAATCGAACAAACAAACAAACCGCCACGGCGGCTTCTTCAGGCGTTGTCCCGCACCAGTTCCATCGGGCAGGATACGGCGTAGAAACCGCCCGCCGGTGTAGGGATCAGCGTCTCGCACTGGCGGGCTTGTCAAAGATGACTGACGATAGGTTGACATCACCATCGTCTTGATCGTACGTTAAGATCCCAGCCGTGGCTGCGAAATCATCGGCGAATAAATAAAGCGGTTCCGGGTAGCTCCAGCCCGGCCAGCCTGTTACCGGTCATCGGCATGACAGACCAACCGAAACCAGTCTTCCATGAGCTCGTTCACCACGACTCGAGCCGTCAACGGATTCTCCGACGAGACTATCCACTTCGCCAGATCGAGTCACGATTGAGAATCTTGTCCGCTGGAGGCTTCTGGCGCACCGCCGGGAACGCCGGAGTCACCACTTCGCCGGTGTCATCCATCAATTTCTCGTTTCAGGATTCGCACATTCGCGGTGTTTGCAGCTTCCCGTTACGAGTGATGGGATCGCGTTGACCGGAACATCTTTACGTTTATTTTTCAATAGAACCAGTTGTTCCTGGCCTGGGTTCAGCAGCAGAACTACCATGCGATAATACGCCGCCGAGCAATTTCCTGAGCATCCGTTGGTTATTTCACGAAGTCATAGTATAGCCAGAAGATTGTGGTGGGGCGCGTGAACGCTTTGACCAGTCGTGACCGTCGACGCGGATAGAACGGAAAGCAACCCAGATTGTGTCAGGATTATCCGGAGTTTCTGAGCCAGCATAATCGCGGCGTCAGTATACTTTCGCCTTCAGCATCAGATCGCTGGCTGTTTCGAACGGCGAAATTTGTGCAGCCGGCTTTCTCGCCGTCGCCGGCCACTTGACGCCTTTGCATCGCCATCGATGCCAGCTTCAACAGCCACTTCTTGTAAGGATTTCCATCGGCCACCGCCCGATACGGTATAATCGCCGGAAGCATTTTGCAGAGAGGACTGCGACGAGCTCCTTTGCCGCTTCTTAACGTTCAGAATGATTTCCGAGAGCACAAAGTTTGCCGTTGGCTCGCCCAGCACTTTGTGTGGCAGAGAATCCATCTGCGTGAAAACTGGTCAGGATCGCTGTGACCGCATTTGGCAGTTTAGAAAACATCAGTATACGTGTCTGTCGCGCCATTCTTTTCGGACGCAGAATTTGCACCGTGGCACGAAGCGACAACTTGGCTCCCTGCGCAGGCATCTCATCGGCCGTAAAGGCGGAGTCCAGGGAATCTGGAGTTTTCTCTACTCCATTGCCGCAGCAGTTCGCGCCGTATCGGTTTCCAGCACCTTCTTACCGAGGCAATCTGTTCATCAAACATGGCCAGGTCAGCCGCTTGCTGTTCCGTGAGCACTTTTACAAACAGTCCCAGTTGCGTCGCTGTTTGCGCGGAGTAGAGACCGCGTTCTTTGATGTCCGCGAAGGCACTGGCTGTCGGCTCTTTAGCTGTCAGAGGTCAAACTGCTGATCATGACATTCGGCACTCCAGAGTGATACCGAGCGGTGCCGGAAATGTTGCGAACTCGCTCAGCGGTATACTTGCAGGCCTGCTCCATTCGCCATATCCTGCACGCCCCCTTCTTGCTCATCATTCCCAGACGATTATAACCCGACGCAATGCGGTGTTCGCGATCGCCTCGGGCGGCAGGAAGATCGCCTGCGAGCTGTTCTATTTCAACCGTCTGCAAACGGTTTGTTCGCGTTGAACGATGCGATCACATAATCTCGAAATAGCGCGCTCTTGGGCTGATCGCCCGTAGTAACCAGCACAATCTCGGCATATCGCCTGGATCAAGCCACCACATTGCCGTCGTTCCCGAAAGTGCGGGGATTGCAGTAAGCGATCGACGGAGACATAGCGCCTCCAGAGCCAGTCAGCGACAAACTCGGCGGCTTCTTTCCTGACGGCAGCAAATCCAGTCAGGTAAAACTCAGGCGACGAATCGGTGATACGATCGGCCTCGGCGGAGTTGGCCAGCCATGTTCAGCCAGACTTTTCACTGCACGAGCTGATCGTGCCGTTCGTACAGGACTGCCCATAGCTCGGCCTTTGATTGCGGGAACGCCCAGTGGCGCTTCAATTTTCCGCCTTGTTCGTCCAGCGTTTCCGCCAACTGGATATCACGTTCGGAAAGTGACTTTCCCGAATGCACCGGGGCATTTTTGCTCCGGATCTGCGATCAGGATGCGTTTGATCATTTCGCTGTCGTCTGGCTTACCGGCGACGATCGCTCCATGCTGACCATCACCGTGGAGGCCTGTTTCGGCCAGCATCAGGAACGCAGGTCTCGCCGTTTGTTCTTGTCGAGGCCGTGAGCAGAAGCGAAGTTGTCCGACAGGATCGGGGCGGATATCGCGATTGAACTCAACCGTCTCCGGCAAAGCATCCTGAGCATGCAATCCCCAACAGCAAACCGGCCGCAGCCAGCAGCGTTTTTGAAAACGTGCTACGCATTTCAACCTCAACAAATCCAGCACCAAAAGATGAATGCTGTCGACTTGCCGCAGAGAGCAGCGTCAGGAGAACGTGGTATGCGAATATGAAATAAGGCGACTTCCACCTTTGGACTGCTGCAGCCCGCTGCGGCGCGATCTGGCCTGCTGTGGATCCCTGCTTCTAACTCGGCGAACTTAGAACTCTGTGTTTGGCAGGCTGCCGCTCATCAACTGAGAGGGCTCTGAGTTCCGGTTGATTCCTCGCGTAAGGCCTCATCGAACGGTGATGGTTAATATGCCGCGACTGAGTCCAATCTTCGAATCGGAGTCCCGGAACCTTTGAGTAGTCAACGGAGTTACGGGTCAGCAGAAGTGCGTTTTTACACAAACACGATGCCGCAATTTTCAGATCCATGGTGCCGATGCGGGTTTTCATGTGCCGAAGTTCAATGAATTTTTCTGCGGCAGACTCGGTAAAATCCAGGAGTGGAATTGAGCAGTAGAGTTGCAAGTGCTTTCGAAGTCGGGAATAAGTATCAACCTGTTTCCGGACATCCGGAGTCTTTGCGAGCAATGCCATCCAGCCCCGCATCTGCTCTTCATAACTTGCAATGGAAACAACAACCTGTCGATCGGAAGTTTCTGCCAGTCGACTTCGCAAACAAGCAGATGCCTCACTGCCCCATTCAAGGCAACTCAGATGGTCGGTATCCAGGACGATCATTCTCCGGCAGCCTCTGAATGATCATCTTTGCGAATTTCTGCACCAAGCTTCATGGCGGCAGCGTAAACCTGATCGTCCTTGAACGCTCCTGAAATACGCTCCCACCAGGGCAACGCGATTTGATCAGGCCGTGCGTTGGTTTCCAGCTGACGAACTTTTTGTTCAAGCTGCAGAATACGATCTTCAACATTTCCTGAAGACATATCATGGACTCCATTGTGGGAAACGTTCGTTCTGCATTATTGGGGAATCCTGCCATCTACGACAAGCTGAAAACGTCGAAGCTGGTGGATGAGCATTCTGTTTTGGACTGCTGCAGCCCGCTGCAGCTTTACGATTCACAGCCTGCTGTGGATCCCTGTTTCTAACTCGGCGAACTTAGAATTCTGCGTTTGGCAGCAGGCTGCCTGCACGAAAGCGGCAGCAACCTGCCGAAGTCCAAGTGGGCCGAAAAAAAAACGAGGCCACGATTTTGGTAATCGTGGCCTCGCGATGTTAAGTCATCCAAAACCGGACGCTAACGCGTGCCGGCTGATCGAGTGAAGAGTGCCCAGCCCTACAGAACCTTCGTAATACCCGGCATTGGGATTGGATAGGTCATGTCGGCGTTTGGAAGGATCGGTGGAGTATCCTTGAACGAATGATACGTCTCAACCGGTGAAATGCAGAGATCAGACTTCAGAGCATCCTCGTACGAAATCTCCTTGCCGGAGTAAGTCGCGAGTCGGCCCAGAATTGCTGTCATCGTGCTGTGAGCACCGTAGTCACCTTCGTTTGGAATCTCGCCTTTACGCAGCGAAGCGAACAGGTCATGGTGCTCATCCTGATGGCCGTCATGGATATTCTTTCGCTTGCCGTCTTCCGACTTGCGATTGTATTCCCACTTCAGATTCCCCTTGGAATCGAAGATCTTTCCATCGCCGATGTTGGCCCAGCCATCTGCGCAATGAGCGTATTCAGAGACGGAACTCCAGCAATTTGGAATGTGTCGGCACTGGCTGAGCAGAACGGAGCGATCGCCGTCGTTCTCGTAAGTGAATTCCACGAAGTGATGATCGTAGATTTCTCCATGCTCTTTACCAGTTCGTACCTGACGACCGCCCTGTCCCTGAGCCATCTTCGGAGGACCACCCATCAGCCAGTTAATCACGTCGAGGTTGTGAATATGCTGCTCGTTGATGTGGTCACCGCACAGCCAGTTGAAGTAGTACCAGTTTCGCATCTGGTATTCCATTTCTGTCTGGCCATCGATGCGTGGGCGAACCCAAACGCCGTCACCGTTCCAGTAGCAGCGAGTCGCCACCACGCGTCCGATCTCGCCATCCTGCAGACGCTTAATCGTCTCGATGTAGATCGGCTCATGGTGACGCTGCAGACCAACGGCCACTGCCAGGTTCTTTGACTTGGCGACCTGATTGGCGTCGAGCACTTTGCGAACGCCGACGGCGTCAACAGCTACCGGTTTTTCCATGAACACATGCTTGCCAGCATTGATCGCGGCTTCAAAGTGCAGTGGGCGGAAGCCGGGAGGAGTCGCCAGGATCACAATGTCGCAATCCTGTTCCAGAACCTTTGTGTAGGCATCAAACCCGACGAACTGCTTATCTTCCGGAACGTCTACTTTATCACCATGCTGACGCTTCAGGGTATTGACCGCACTCTTGAGATTGTCATCAAATGCGTCGGCGACAGCCACCAGCTTTGTTGGCCCGGCGGTATTCATCGCCTGATCCGCAGCACCTCGACCTCGACCACCACAGCCAATCAGACCAATGCGAATGGTTTCGTCGCTGTTCACGTGAGCCGCGCGGACCGGGCTGAGATTTGTCAGGACAGAAGAGCCGGCCGCAGCCACTGCGGAGGTCTTCAGAAAGCCTCGACGTGAGGCATCAGATGGTTTCTTCGACATGTACGGAAACTCCAGTTGTTCAGGAAGGACAGCCTACTTGAAGAAATCTGTTGAGCATGCAGCAGGGGATGCCGGGCAGAATCGATCAGGAAGGTACCAGTGGGTTGAAACTCAAACCAAAAACTGACGACACGGCCGAGCCGAAAACCGCCAATCGGGAACTCAGATCCTACTTTTCCGTGCCGCCAATCGCAATTGAATCGTGCCGGATTCGCTGGGCAACACACTTTTTGATTAGCGGTGTTTTACCTGAACGTTACCAGCAGAACGCCGCCACACCATTCTTCAGCCATATTCTCTTTGACCGATTTGACCGGTCGTCGCTGATGACAAACGTCGGCCTGACGCATCCTGAATCCTATCCTCGGATCCTGCCGTTCGGTCAAAGGTCTGAGGCAAAACCGTAGCTGAGCTCGTGAGAGCTCAGAAACCTATCCGAATTCTCACGAATTCGGCTACGATCGCATGTTATGTCAGGCGTTCTTAATCTTTCGCACTGGATCGTCCCGGACGATAACCTTTGCCAGGGGCATTGCGAGACTGTTTCTTTGAACCTTTGCCCTTTGGCTTGGAACCTTCGGCCGCAGGAATCGTGTGCACGTAATCGCCGCGAACGCGAGTGTTGGCTTCGGCACGCCGTTTATCCAGAGCTTCACGCGGAGGATTTGCCGGAATCAGACAGTCGCAACCGGAACCAATCAAATCCTGCCTCCCGGCCTGCTCGAGAGCTTTACGGACATCAAAGTAATTCTCCGGCTTGAAGAACTGCATCAGAGCCCGCTGCAACTTGCGATCTCGCAGATGTTGAGCGACATACACCGGCTTCTTCGTGAACGGATCAACGCCTGTATAATACATCGCCGTCGCGACATCGAACGGAGCCGGAATGAAGTCCTGCACCTGATCCGGCCGGTAATGATTGCGTTTCAGAAACAGGGCCAGATCAATCATTGCATTCAGATCGCTGCCAGGATGACTGGCGATGTAATACGGGATGATGTACTGCTTTTTTCCGGCAGCTTTTGATTCCCGGTCGAAGACTTCCGCAAACTTGTCGAAGTCGTCATGGCGAGTTTTTCGCATCAGATCCAGAACATTCGGGTCAGGTGTTCGGGCGACTTTCAGGTGTCCACCCACATGGTGCCGCACAAGATCCTTCATGTACTCAGGTGATCGTCGCGCGGAGTCCATGCGGATGCCGCTGGCGACAAACACTTTCTTGATGCCTGGCGTTTCGCGAGCATCCTTCATGAGCTTCACAAGTGGCCCGTGATCTGTGCCCAGCGTTTGCAGATCGTCGGATGCGCAGGATTGCCTTCGGCGAGCTTCGACTTCCGGCCGAGTACATCGCATTTCGCGCATGTTGGCTGTTGGCCCGCCAATGTCGCTGATCACACCTTTGAACTGAGGATCCTCGGTCATCGTTTTAATTTCACCGAGCACCGATTCATGGCTGCGTGACTGGATGATGCGTCCCTGATGCGTTGTAATCGAACAGAACGTGCAACCACCAAAACAGCCACGCATAATCGTGACCGAGTCCTTGATCATTTTCAAAGGCAGGAATCTTTTCGGTGTACGAAGGATGAGGCCGGCGCGTATACGGCATCCGCCAGATCGCATCCATGGCAGGCTTGAGATCGGAAATCGCGGAGGATTACCCGGACGACCGCCTGGCGATCGTGAAACTGAACCAGCCCTTTGGCGTTGTAGGGATTCGTTTCGTTGTGAATGATCTTCGTGGCTTCCGCGAACTGCATCTTGTCCATGGACACCATTTCAAATATCGGCAATCGCAGATACTCGGGCGACTTTGCGGAATCGCGCCGAATTTTTCCTCCGGCTCCTTTGCTCCCCTTTGCTGCGCCATCCGCGCGCATGTCGCGAAGGTCTCTAACGGTTTGACCAGCGGCAAGGCGGCGGGCGATCTCAAGGATCGTGTCTTCACCCATGCCGGAAACCGACCAGATCGCTGGCATCCAGCAGAATCGATCGGCGAACTTTATCACTCAATAATCGTAATCAGAGTCTTCGCAGCTGAACGCTTCGACACCACCAGCGATGACAGGAACACCGGGAAAGGCTTCACGGGCGCACATTGACCAGTAACCTAAAGTCGCTCGGTCCGGACGAAGCGATGCGACCACCCCGGCGAATACGCGCGTCGTCGTTGCGCACTTTGCGATTCACGGTGTAATGGTTAATCATCGAATCCATATTCCCCGCGGCGATCGCGAAGAATAGTCGCGGCTTGCCGAATGTCTTCCGCGTCGCACGACCGAGTCCGGTTGACTCTATGCCGACTCGAAAACCGCCAGCTTCAGCGTTCTCCCCAGAATGGCCATCGCAAAGCTGGGGTGATCGGCATGTATGCATCACCCGTGACAATCACAGCGTCCAGTTCATCCCAGCCACCGCGTTCTTTCCTTCTCGGCAGCCATAGTCATCGGTAACGGCACGGCATCTTTCGCGCGGCGATCCTGAGCCGCCAGGGCAGCCAGTGGGTCCGCATCGGCCGGAGGAATTCAGGATCGGCAGACTGATTTTAGCAGGAGGAGTTATCACATGCGGCAGATGATACCAGCCTTCCCCCAGTCATCCACGAGCAGACTCCAGTCTCACTGAGAATCGAAAACGTTCATGCAGGAATTCAGCGATTCGGGCAGCGTTTGAGTCGGTTAGCCAGGACCGACAGCAGCAGAACAGCGGCGAGCACAAGTTGTTGATTCGACGGTGCAACACTCATCAGATTCATGCCATTTTGAATGATGCCGATGATGAACGCTCCGATCAGTGTCCCCAGCATTCGACCTTCACCCCCATTAATGATGTTCCACCGACGACAACCCGCTGCGATAACGTTTCAGGCTCGAACATGTCGCCATATTGGGGGTCGCCAGCATTGAGTCGGGAAAGCTCGATAATCCCCCCAATCCTGCCAGGCTCCACTGACGGAATAGACCAAAGTTGAGTTTTCCTTAACTGAGTCCCCGCGAGGGCAAGCTGCTTCCGATCGCGCAGAGAACTCACTCAAAGACGGATCATTGCATCATTACGCGGAGCATCGCATGGAGAATGATCGTGATCAGCACAGAGATTCGACTTGAGCCAGCGGGCGAGTCTCCCCTCCCTAACCAGCGGAACGACGGCGGAACGGCATTGATAGATAAACCTGGACAATCACGCCAGTCCTTTTGCCGTCAGCATCAAGAATAGCCAACCTACATTCGGGGCAGAATGACGTTCGAACGCCTTTCCGCTCACAGAGAACAGATTGCGTTCGGCACTTACCGAGGCCGCTGCCCGACAGTTTCTGGAGTCATCCGCGATCGAGGTGCTGAGGTTTTGATCGTCGAGAGATCGAGTCTTCGATGAGTGGGGCAGATCCAGAGTTCTCGCACGGGCTTCGGCGAACTGTAGAATTCTGGCTGCTGTGGGTGCCGCGACTGTTCCGCCATAATGGACACCAAAGGAACGGTCGGTTCGTCCACCATCAACCCAAGAACGAGCACCGAAGAGGATCTTCCGCAGGAGCCCCACAAATGAACGATACAACCCACGCCTTGTCAGAATAAGTCCCGGTCTCCGGATCAGGCTTCTGAGCCGTACCGATTGCCAGGCCTGAAGGCCAGGAATTTTGCTGTCTTGCCAGTGCCTCGTTCAACAGCCTGAACCGCGTTGCTGAACCAACCAACGTGCGACCTGTGAATCCAGCAACTCAGCGTGACATCCGTCGCGGGGCAGACAGCATTGATCCCAGCAGCGCGGGTACAGGCAATACCTTCCTCCAGAAAGCCGCCCTCGAACCAATCTCGGCCGAACAAGACGACCGCCATTCGCCAAAGCAGCATGGGCCGTAATGAGCTGCAGAGGGGTGACGGCAAGTTCCTGTCCCATCGGGATAGAACCCAGCGAATACACATTCCAGCGATCAAACGAATGCAACAGTCCCGGAATTTCACCCGGTAATTCGATACCTGTTCGTCGTCCAAAGCCAAAACTGCGAGTCGCTTCATAAAGGGCTTCAAGACCCAGCCGTTCACCGATTTTTGCCATGCCGATGTTACTGGATTTAACCAGCACATCTTCAACACTCAACTCACCATAAGAATGATGATCATGGAGAACTCGCGGTCCCATGCGGTAAGCGCCAAAGCTGCAGTCGATCATTTCATCACTTTTGCAACAACTGCTCCTGCAGTGCCAGCCGACAATAAATGGTTTGAAGGTTGAACCCGGTTCAAACGCCGCCGACACAGCAAGATTCTTCCATGCCGCTTCCGGAACTTCCACCAGTGAATTCGGATCAAAGCCGGGACGGGACACCATGGCCAGAACATCGCCGCTATGAGGTTCCATCACGATCGCGCAGGCGCCGACGGGTTCCCACTGCGCAATCAATTCATCCACATACCGCTCGAACTCAATCTGCATCAGCAGATCAATCACGTCGACACAACCGTCTGGCCATGATCGGGCAGAGACGACTGTTCAGCCGCAACTTCCGCAACAATTCCTCGCGCATCCGCGTCATCACGCGTTTTCCGTCAACGCCTCGAATCAGCGCGTTGAGGCTTTGTTCGAGACCGCCTTTTCCATCGTTGTCGATATTGCGAATGCCAAGAACATGCGATGCAAAACCACCTGCGGATACTTGCGTTGGTACTCCCGACGCAGCCCCAGGTAGTTTCGGCAGATTCAGGTTTGCGAAACTCCTGAACCATCGCCTCGTCGATGCGGCGTTTGTTGATCAGAGAAACTGCTTGTCCTTGTTGTCGATCAGTCGTCGATACAGTTCATCCGTATTGATGTTCAGAATCGATCCAGCTCTCCAGGCAAAATCCACGGCTCTGTGATCATCAGGAACCGCATTACAAACGCCATGAGTAATAGTCATCGCCAGAACGTGACCATTGCGATCAAGGATCTCGCCAGGCCGCGCCCGGGGCCAGCTTCACTAAAGAGACTCTGTCGCCACTCGATCATTCATCAGTTGCCGCTGAGCACCCTGAAATTGAACGACGCGCCAGCAAGAATCAACCAGCCAGAAACGCACGAACCCGGAAATCAGACTAAACCTCCAGGATCAAAATCCCCGGGCGATCTCGTCGACGAGTCTACTCTCGAACCCTCTGACGCGTCATCATTGTTTATCGCGAAATCAGCCGTTTCGCGAGGAGCCTGATCATCAACGAAAGCACCAATAGGCGCGGTTTTGTCGACGGGCAAAGCAGGGCCGCTCATCAGTCAATTCCTTCGGGATTGAAGGGATACTGAAATCGCAACAACGGCAAGCGTTTATCGTCGGACGGACGGCTTGCTTTGTCGTCCTTTGAGTCGGGAAGGATCGCCGTCTTCATGCGTGGCTTTGGATTGGCACCCGGAGTTCGCTGGTTCGTCGGACCGGCGGCTTCACTCATCGTCGCGGCCAGCTGCGCTGGAGCGGTCAGACGCTGTGTCTCCAGTCGTAAACGGACAAGCAGCTCCAGAAGCAGGTCGGTTTGATAGTACTGCACACTGACATCACGGCGCATTTGCAGCGTGTGTTTCTCCAGCCGGACTCCGGCCATGGAAACCAGTACGACCAACAGTAAACCTGCAGCGAAGCGAAAGAACACAGAACGCCCTGCGATTGCATGAGACCATGAAATCGATCACGGAGGAAACTCCGCGAGTGATGGATTCAAGCAGGGGGGCCCGAGTGAAATTTCATGTGCGACCGGTACGGCGCTAGCTGCCGGTGCCTGTCTGGATTCTTCAATCCGTCACCGATGGCTAGCGCCATTCCGCTCGCACAATCAGCGACAAGGTTGACAATAAATTCCGGCCCATCCCCTGTTCAAGGTCCATCACTTGGGCGTCATCGGAACTTGTGCCGTCAGGGCACCACGTTGACTTCGATGGCATCCTCAGGAAGTGCCAGAATTGTTCCGGGCTTCAGTTTATTCGGATCTTTCACGTTGGACTGATTCAAGCGAAGAATCTCAACCCAACGACTGGAACGTCCAAGGAACCGCCTGGAAATCTCCGACAGAGTTTCCCGTTCGCCAACTCGATAGGCCGGTGAACCATCTTCCAGCAACAGGAACGCGGCCGGCTCAACCACTTTGGGTTTCGAATCGACGAACAATTGAGGATAACGCTCTTCAAGCACTTCTTTGGAAGGCGTCAGCACAACCATCCCCGGACGCATATGTTTCGGCTCAGCGATCCGATGCTGGTTGAAAACTGCCAGGGCCGAGAAATAGCGAGTGGTCCCGTAAACTCGCTTGGAAATCTTCGAATAGTTCTCCCCATCTTTCACGACGGTGTATTCATAAGTTGTACCATCATCGGGAGCTGGCTGAGCTTCCGAATTCTGACTGTTGAATGCTGCCAGGCTAAACTTCCCATCCGCTCCGGAGCCGCCAGCTGTTCGCACGGAACTGCGAGCACTTCGTCCGCCAGGTTGAGTCACTGCGTCAAAGCCTCGAGAGCCAAATCCGCCCGAATGCTGTGCAACGGTCCGTTCAGACATCTCCTGTTCACCGGCTGTTTCAAAAGTCGGCGTCTTGTTGTCAACAACCGCACGATTGCCGTCTGTTGTTTCATCCAGAGGTGCGAAGCTGGACACTCGATCGGAATAAGTGTCGCCAGCGTCCTGAGTGGCAGAAGAATCCTGTGGATCCAGCATTGCGACAAGCACTGGCTCCTTTTCGGACTCCACAATCGGTTCCTCCAGCATCGGAGGTTCAGACAATTCGGTCTCTGCTGTTGATGTCTCCGGCACTGATAACGCATCAGGTTGAGTCGCACGAGATATCCGCCGTCTCTGCAGAGGCTGCCTCGGGAAGAATGATTCCTTCCGATGTCTCAGCGACATCAATCGAAGGCTGACGCTGCTGACGCTGGCAGATCCTCAGTGCCCTCCAGAGCACTGAGGAGAACTCGTTGTCGTGTGGACGAGTCGCTTCTTCTGTGGGTTCAAGTGCACTGAATTCAGGAGTCATGAGCTCTGACTCGGCGTTATCAACGGCGGCAACTTGAGGATCGGTCGATAGGGACGGTACTCTCGAAGCCTCATCAGCGGCGAAAAATGCGTTCCCGGCGGTTGCCTGATCCGCAGACGAATCCTGCATTTTGCGGTTCTCGATCACGGCCTCCGGAAATGCATTGTCTGCCACAAGGTCACCTTGCCGATGTTCAGAGACAACGGTCTCTGCTTCTGCGGGTTCAGCGAATTCCATCGCAGCAGGTGCACCAAAGTTCGAAGCGGTTGTGTTCGATTCGGCCTCGCCAAATGCCGGAAGATCCTGCTCTGTGGCGGCCATCGTGTTGTCGGTTGCCTCTGGATTCTTCTCCAGCAGCGGATCTGTGGTGGCCCCAGTCACATTGCCGGACATCAAACCGGATGGCTCTTCGGGCGTTGCCGATATGTCAGGAGTTCCCGCCGTCGAACCAATCGACGCCTGAGTCAACTGACGCTGATGGAGATCCATCTTGTGGTAAACAAGAAAGCAGAACGCGAAGAAGAGAATGGTGATGACTGCCATTCCCAGCTTGGCTTCATGACTGATTGCACTTGCGGCTGTGGATGCGGACTTCAGAGAGTTCAGCAACTGCCCAGCCACTTCGCGGCTCTCAGTTTCGCTGACCGGCTGCGAGGATTCAGTCGCACTTCGGCCGGGGTTGCTTCCACCGGTGTTTTTGTCAGAACCTGCCATCCCTGGTGTCCTTTGAATGCGTTCTTGACGATTCGATCTTCCAATGAATGGAAGGTCAAAATCACCACAATTCCGTCCGGTTTCATAATGTTCGGAAGGACGTTCGTCAGCATGCGTTCCACATGCTGCAATTCATTGTTTGCTGCGATCCGCAATGCCTGGAACACTCGTGTCGCAGAGTTTCGACCACCCGCGTTCTTTGCAGCTCCGACTGCCGTAGAAACACAGGCTTCCAGATCTTCCGTAGTGACGACTGGATTCCCCAGTTGTCGGCGTCTGACAATCTCCGAAGCAACTTTCGCTGCCGCCGGCTCTTCGCCAAACTCACGAAAGATCCTCTCCAATTCTGCCGCTTCCAGACTCCTCAACAGTTCCGCAACCGGCTTGTCTTCGTGCGGATGAAACCGCATATCCAAAGGTCCGCCAGCATCAAAACCAAAACCACGTTGACGATCCGAAAGCTGATCAGAAGACAAACCCAGATCCAGCAAGACTCGATCGACCTTTTCAATTCCCAGATTCTGCAGCACCGTTTCGGCCTCTGCATAGCTGGAACGAACGAAGGACGCACCCGAATGTTGTAATGAAGCGAGGTTTTGAGCCGCCAGAGCGAGCATCATGGGATCTCGATCGAGACCAATGAGTCGTCCGGTTTCTCCGAGAGTTTTCAGGATCAATCGACTGTGACCGCCGGCGCCCAAAGTTCCGTCAAGAACCGTGAGTCCGGGAGATAACTGCAACCACTGCATCACTTCCCGGGGCATAACCGGAATGTGAACTGAACGCTGATCCGCAGTTGTCATTGGGGAATGAGAAGTAACAGAAAGGAGCCGATTTACGCCGTTGAGAAATCTTTGGCGCAGAACCAGCCGGAGGAGAGATCCGTAATGTAAGTCACCAGCCCCTGTGCGCGAAGTCCAGTTTTGTCTGGCCTTCTCCCAGGAAGGACCCGATTATTCGCGATGAGACGCTGCCCAATTGCACCGGATAAGTTACCATCTCAATGAGCCGTACCCGTAGTACGAGTCCCCTTGATGGAAGAACTGGTGGCAGAGGTCCAGGTCGAATTCTTTGGCATCCCCCGAGCACGAGCGGGGCTTGCACAGACACCCGCAAGCGGCGAATCACTCGGAGAACTTGTCGAGTTCCTTTCGCGGAAGTTTCCGGCACTCGGCGAGTGCTGTTTTGAAGGGAAGTGCTTTAGGCCGGGATATGTCGCTAACCTGAGCGGAGACCGATTCACTACAAACCCCGCCACTCCAATACGCCATGGAGACACAGTGCTGATCCTTTCACTTGATGCCGGAGGTTAATTCGCCTGCCCGAGGCACTGAGCATAAAACTCGGGGTGCTTGCCTTGACAGCGCCAAGTTCGAGGCTCAGTTTGTCCGTCCGCACGGTGCGGCAACACGGAAACATCAGTTCTTTCAAGCAATGAACAACCTTTTTGTGTCCTCTGCGATTCATCCGTGTATTCCGTGTTATCCGTCGTAAAAATGCGATTGCGTTTTTGACCACGGATAAGACAGATTTCACGAAAAAATCACAGCAGAGCTTCAAATGAAGCATGAACATCCGCCCCAACATTGCGTTGTCGAGTTAGAACCAGTTCCGAAATAAGTCCCCTAAATCACAACCCGCCGCGTAAGCGAGGGATCGGCGCTTTGTCGAAAAATCCCTCACTGACGTTTCGGGTTGTGATTTCCCGCCTCAGCAAAAACCGGATGTTATTTCGGGACTGCTCCTTATCGCACAGTCGGGAGACAGACTCAGCCACGACGCCAAAGCCTCTTCCGGCCCAATTGCGAACGTCCGGAATATCACGAACGACACAATCCGCGGCCGTGGTGGCATGAGCAGTGGTAAACGATAGACTCCGTTTTTCGGTAAACCGGCCGAACACAGAAACATACTGAACCAATTCAGGAAACGGGATTGATGAATACCGAGTTGTTTACACTCATCGACAACGCTGCAACGGCTGGCAAACTGACAGCGGATTCTCCGACCAATCTCAAATCATGGTTGACTCGCGAAAGCGTGGCTCAGTATCGCCCTCGTCTCGAGACACTGATTCGAACTGGAGAATGGTCGAAGCTGGATGAGATGTTCTGGACCGCCATCCCGTTCGGCACCGGCGGACGACGCGGTCCCATGGGAGAAATGGGACCAGCAACCATCAACGATCGGACCATTGCGGAATCTGCTCATGGGATGGCTGTTTATCTGCGATCAACGGGCTGCGTGACCGGCGGCTCGGCTGTGATTGCCCATGACACTCGCAATAACTCCGCCCACTTCGCCCGAATCACGGCGTGCACTTTCGCAGCCCACGGATTGAAAGTGTTTCTGTTTGACGGCTATCGCTCCACGCCAGCGCTGTCGTTTTCAGTGCGACATTTGAACTGTAACATCGGGGTGATGATTTCGGCGTCTCATAATCCTCCGGCCGACAACGGTTTCAAGGCGTATTGGAGCAACGGCGGACAAGTGATCCCGCCTCACGACAAAGGGATCGTCAGCGAAGTTGACAAAGCAGAAAAGATCCCGTCCGTCGACTTCGCCACGGCCGTCGCTGATGGTCGCATTAAGATCATTGGGGCTGACGTTGATCGAGAATATGTTGGTCGCGTTGCCAGGTTGTCAGAATCCGGCAATCGCACGATCAAAGCCATTTTCACTCCATTGCATGGTGTTGGTGAGACGAATGTCTATGCCGTAATCAAAGCGGCCGGTTATTCGACTGTCGAGATCTTCGAACCACATCGAACACCGGATGGAAACTTCCCGAACGTTCCGAAGCATGCTCCGAACCCGGAAAACCTCGAAGTCTTCGATCCCGTAATCGATTGGGTGAAGGCGACCAATAATCCGGCGGATCTCATTCTTGCCTCTGACCCGGATGCGGACCGGCTCGGCGTCATGGTCCGCAACAGTACCGGCGGATTCACATCGCTCAGCGGGAACCAGGTCGGAGCATTGATCACCGACTACCTGTTCCGCAAACGAAAAGCGTCCGGCAGATTCTCGCCGCAGGATTACGTCGTGGAGACGTTGGTTACGACGCCGCTGACAAAAGCTGTGGCTGCATTTCATGGGGCACGCTGCTTCAGCGAATTGCTTGTTGGTTTCAAGTACATCGCCCAGACGATGGAAGAGAACGGGACCGAGCATTTTGTGTTCGGGACCGAAGAATCGATCGGGTTCCTCGCTGGTGATTTCGCTCGTGACAAAGACGCAAGTGTAGCGGCATTGTACATTCTGGAGCTGGCTGGCGAACTGAAATCCGAAGGCCGGACATTGCTGGATCAGCTGGATCAGCTGTATCGCGACTGTGGTTACTACTGCGAAGGTCAAAAATCGATTTACTGCGAAGGCCCAACCGGCAAAGCCAAGATTGATGGGCTGATGCAGACTCTCCGCGATGCTCCACCTGCTCAATTCGGCGCGGTGCGATTCACGGAAGCCGCGGATTATAAGACCGGTCGCCGGATTGCCATTCCATCGGGCCAAAGTGCGGGCACGATTGAGAAGCCTCGAGGCGATCTGCTTATCTATAAGTCAGATGAATCACAACCGGTACGAATTCAGATCGCCGGCCGTCCATCAGGAACGGAACCTAAGATCAAGTTTATTTCTTCTGTCAGTCAGATCTCATCAACGGTGACCTGAACGCCGCAAGAGCTGCCGGTGACGCGGCGATGAAAGACGTTCAGAGGCACTCGGTGAGTGGGCGCAGAAAATGTTGTCATAAACAGTCGGCGAGCGGCGGGGCCGTAAGCCCTCTGTGTCATGCGACTCATTTCATTGCGATCCCCTCCTCCGTAGTGCTGTCTTCAGCCAGCATTCCATTGTGAATATGAAGAGCAAAGCCGACTGAAGTCGGCACTACGAAGAACGATCTCAAATCTGCACAAAGGACCCTGAAGATGGTGATGCAGGCATTCCTCATCTGTGCTGTTTTTCAGGTTCCTTGTTTGCATCGGAGGAGTCACTCTCTGAAACTTCCGAGAAGGTTGGACTCACACGGGGCCGCGGGAAGACGCTTTACCAGAGTTTCAGTTTTTGCCGAAGAGGCGGACCGAATCAGCGGGGTAGTTTTGCTGACGAGTTCGGACCACCGAGAGTCTGCATGGCTGGTGGGAGCGAACGATTTCCGTTGAAGGTGAGTCGCACCTATCCTTTTCCGCACTGCGAAAAGTGGTCAACATGGATATCCTCGCCAAACAGCTGTCGCTCGCATTTTCTGGAAGGACGCTCATGGCCGCGCCTGGCCGTACATGACTTTGCCGCGACGACCACGTATCGAGAAAGGCGAGAAACCTCTTTCTGAACCAGAGTACCCAGCTGATGGTCCGGAGCAAAAGGAGGGCTGGACGAAGGTCGAAGGAGTTTTCCGGTGCCCGCCTTCAGCCACACAGGCACGCATTGAGCTGTCGTTTCGCTGGGCCGATCAGGCGTCCTTGGAATGGGCGGATGTTAAACTCGCTGCTATCGAAACTCCGGAGCCTCGCAAGGTACGTTTGGCAACGGTTCATTTTGGTCCGGCCGCCGGCACATCGAACTTGGACAAATGCCAACAGTTCGCGCCGCTGATTGCAAAGGCTGCCGATCAAAAAGCAGATCTCGTCGTCTTGCCTGAAACGCTCACGTATTTTAACTCCGGCCGAACCATGGCGGATTGCGGCGAAACCATTCCTGGACCATCAACTGACTATTTCGGGACGCTGGCCAAACAGCACGATCTTTACATCGTGGCAGGATTAGTGGAACGTGAACAGCATCGAATCTTCAACGTAGCCGTGCTGATCGGTCCGGATGGAAAAGTCGTCGGCAAGTATCGTAAGGTTGCATTGCCCAGAACAGAAATCGATGCGGGCGTTGAAGCGGGGGATGATTATCCCGTGTTTGAAACTCGCTTTGGCAAAGTCGGCATGATGGTTTGCTATGATGGTTTCTATCCCGAAGTCGCGCGAGAACTGAGCAACCGCGGTGCGGAGGTCATCGCGTTCCCGGTCTGGGGCTGCAATCCTCTCCTGGCATCAGCTCGTGCTTGCGAGAACCATGTTTACGTGGTCAGTAGTACTTATTCTGACATCGCTTCGAACTGGATGATCACAGCAATTTATGGCAGAGATGGCCGTCCGGTTGCGAAAGCCAGTGCCCTGGGCGATGTTGTGATCGCCGAGGTTGATCTGGGGCAACCGGCAATCTGGCATAGCCTCGGCGATTTTCACGCGGAGATCCTGCGACATCGGCCGCCCGTCAGGCCAGCCGTTCCATAACGTGTGAGGCCTTCCGGCATCATTGAATGTTGCAAAACGTCAACAGGACGATCCAGTCCCCGACGTTTTTAAGCCGCAACGGTTTTTCGCAAGGGTACGTGTCAATGTTTCTGAACACGCGGCAGTTATGAAAACAGAAGAGAACTGATCCCCGCAGCGTCTCTTAGCCTGTTTCAGAAACCGGACCGGCCTGTCAGTAGATGGAGTTGCCAGCCGTCCCCACGGTCCCCGCCCCGGAAACAATCTGGCACCGGTCCGGATTCTGAGACAAACATCCACCGTTTTCGACCTCAGGAACTTCACGTGTCTCGACGACGAATCACCGCCGACAACGAATTTTCTATGTTCTCCCCCGAGGAAATTCTTCACGACTCCAAACCAAGTCCTCTGGTGACGGTCGCCTGGGCGTCGATTGTGTTGGTCACCTCGCTGTTCTGGTGTGGAATCTTTGCAATCGTGACATGGATGTCGCACTAGCACAGAGGCATTCAGAAAGGCTGAACGCTGCGGCTCTTGCCCCATGAGCTTCCTCAACAGCGGTCGAGTCTTCCTGATCCCGGGTGTCCGGGACAACACAGATCACAATCAGGATGGATGACTGATCTTGTGATGTCCCGGACTCCCGTTTTCTTAATTCGCTCCATTCGAGTCAAAAAAC